>JAUNLQ010000004.1 GCA_030532225.1 Bacillota bacterium | reverse complement strand
AAAAAGCAGGCATGCTTACAAGAGACCCAAGAATGAAGGAAAGAAAGAAATACGGCCTTAAAAAGGCTCGTAAGTCTCCTCAATTCTCAAAGAGATAGAATTTTTACAAAGCATTGGATTTATGTCCAGTGCTTTTTTTGTTGAAAAAGAAGATAGAAAAACTTACTACAATCTTTCTCTGTAGTTATAGGCTTAAATATTTGTTATAATTAAATGAGTAAATAAAAAAGGGGATTAAAATGTTAAGTCAAATGGAACAAAGAAAAGCTGCAAGAGAATTTGCAAAAAAATGGGAAGGAACGGGCTATGAAAAAGGAGACTCTCAAAGATTTTGGATGTCTCTTTTGCAAGATGTTTATGGAATAGAACATCCAGCAGACTACATAAGATTTGAAGACCAAGTCATGTTAGACCGAACCTCTTATATTGATGGCTATATTCCATCAACCCATGTTTTGATTGAACAAAAATCTATTAGTAAGGATTTAAAAAAGGCAATAAAACAATCAGATGGATCTTTACTTTCACCTTTTCAGCAGGCTAAAAGATACTCTATAGAACTTCCATACGATGACAGACCAAGATGGATTGTCCTATCTAATTTTAAAGAATTTCATATTTATGATATGAATAAGCCTCAAGGAGAGGCAGAAATTATTTATTTAAAAGATTTAGAAGAAGACTATTATAGGCTAAATTTTTTAGTAGACCAAGAAGATGAAAATATAAAAAAGGCCATAGAAGTTTCCATACAAGCTGGAGAGCTAGTAGGAATTCTTTATGATGCACTTTTAAATCAATATATAAATAAAGAAGATGAGAAGACTTTAAAAGACTTAAATGTTTTATGTGTTCGCCTTGTATTTTGTTTTTATGCAGAAGATGCAGGCTTATTTGGCAAAAACAAGATGTTCCATGATTATATGTACAAGTTCAAGGACAATCCTGCCAGCTTTAGAGACTCCTTAATTAGATTATTTAAAGTTCTAGACCAGAAAGAAGCAGATAGAGACCCTTATCTATCAGAAGATTTATTGGCCTTCCCATATGTAAATGGAGGACTATTTGAAAATGAAGAAGTTGTTATTCCTAGAATTAATGAAGAAATAATAGATATTATTCTTAACAAGGCTTCAGAAAATTTTGATTGGTCTAATATAAGTCCGACTATTTTTGGTAGTGTATTTGAATCTACTTTAAATCCTGAGACTAGAAGGTCTGGAGGAATGCACTACACTTCTATGGAGAATATTCATAAGGTTATAGACCCTTTATTTTTAGATGACCTTAATAGAGAGTTTGAAGAAATATTGACTATTAACACACTTAATACTAGAAAGAAAAAGCTAGAAAACCTTCATGACAAAATAGCCTCTTTGAAATTCCTGGACCCAGCAGCAGGCTCTGGAAATTTTTTAACTGAAACCTATATTTCCCTAAGAAAATTAGAAAATAAAATAATAAAAGAGCTTCAAGGTAAGCAAATAGTAATGGGCCAAATTCACAATCCCGTAAAAGTATCTATAAGTCAATTTTATGGTATAGAAATAAATGACTTTGCAGTTTCAGTAGCTAGGACGGCTCTTTGGATTGCAGAATCTCAAATGTTGAGAAAGACAGAAGATATTATTAATCTTAACATAGACTTTTTCCCCCTTAAAGCCTATGCCAATATAGTTGAAGCCAATGCCTTACAAATAGACTGGGAAGAAGTTGTTCCTAAAAATGAACTAAATTATATAATGGGCAACCCTCCATTTGTTGGGGCTGCAATTATGAACAATAATCAAAAGCAGGAGCTTGTAAATATATTTAACAATCTTAGGGGGGCAAAATCTCTTGACTACGTTTCAGCTTGGTATAAAGTAGCTACTAACTATATTAGAAACACTAAAATTGAAGTTGCATTTGTATCGACTAACTCAATAGTTCAAGGAGAACAGCCTGGCATACTTTGGAAAGATTTATTTTCTAATGACATAATAATTAACTTTGCATATAGGACTTTTATTTGGAATAGCGAAGCAACAAATAAAGCTCAAGTACATTGTGTAATTATTGGATTTAGTAATTTTAACAGAACAAACAAAACAATAATTGAAAATAGTTTGGCGAAAAAAGTAAGTTGGATAAATGGATATTTGTTAGAAGCAGAAAATCTTTTCATTGAAAGAAGAGCAAAACCAATTTGCGATGTTCCTATAATGACAAGGGGGAGCTCACCTTGTGATAATGGAAATTACAGTTTTAATAAAGAAGAAGTTCAAGAATTTATAAAGCGAAATCCTCATTTAAAAAAATATATAAGAAAATATATTGGAGCGAGAGAATTTATAAATAGAATCCCAAGGTATTGTATCTGGTTAGAAGGCATTACTCCACAAGAGATTAGAAAAAGTCCAGATTTAATAGCTAGAATAGAAAATGTTGTAGAATTTAGAAAATCCAGCAAAAAGGCAGCGACAAGAGAAAGAGCTGAAACTCCTATGGAATGGGAAGGAAACAGGTATGTAGAAAAAAACTCTATTCTTATTCCAAGAGTATCTTCAGAAAATAGAAAATATGTACCTATTGGGTTTTTAGATAGCCAAACTATAGCTAATGATTCTGTGCAGATAATTGCTGATGCTACAATTTATGATTTTGGTATCTTGACTTCAAATGTTCACAATGGATGGATGAGAGTTGTATCTGGGAGATTAAAAAGTGATTATAGATACTCGGGATTGGTCTATAATAACTTCCCTTGGCCGAAACCAAGTTCAAAACAGAAGGAAAAAATTGAAGAAACAGCAAAAATGATTTTAACAGCTAGAAAACTATATCCAGAAGCATCTTTAGCTGACCTTTATGATGAATTGACTATGCCTATTGAACTTAGAAAGGCCCACCAAGCAAATGATAAGGCTGTAATGGAGGCTTATGGTTTTGATTGGAGAACTATGACAGAGTCTGAATGCGTAGCAGAGTTAATGAAGATGTACCAAAAATTAACAGATATCTAAATTTAGTGTTGCGTAAATAGGTATTTTTCAACATATAAATTTTAAAAATTTACGCAACTTTCACGCTTACTAGAAAAAATCTCTTTTAAACTCAATGAAACTCATTGCTGTTTAAGCTATAAACAATGGCTATTTTCGAGCCTTATTTAATACTCTTTACAACTTATTAAAACTATAGATTAAATAATACGGTCTTAAAAAGGCTCGTAAGTCTCCTCAATTCTCAAAGAGATAAAATTTTTACAAAGCATTGGATTTAGGTTCAGTGCTTTTTTTAAGTATCAAAAAACTATCTCTGAAAAAAAGAGATAGTTTCTATAAAATTATTTTTATTTTTTCAATATCTTCTTTATAGCTGCCTGGTCTAAGGCTTCTATTACTTTTACTGCCAGGTTGACTGTAGCTTCAAAGTCTTCTACTAAGGCGAAGTTGTAGTGGCTGTGTACATAACGAGATGGGATGCCTAGGACTAAAACTGGAACTCCTTTTTCTGACAGGTGGATGGCTCCAGCGTTTGTTGATCCTGCTCGTCTTACTGCAGATTGGTATTTGATGCCTTGGTCGCAGGCTATGGTTTTTGCCAGGTTAATAAAGTCTACGTTGCCAATGTAGGACTGGTCCAAATGACGGATTTGGACTCCCTGGCCTAGGGCTCCTTGGGCCAAGTTTTTTGGAAAATAAAGGTCGTCTGCTGGAGAGCCTTCAAAGACTATGGCCAGGTCAGGCTTTATTCTTTGGCTGGTAATTTTTGCTCCTCTCATGCCTACTTCCTCTTGGCTGGCAAAGGCGCCTACTACATTTAGATTTAGGTCTGTAGAGTCTTTAAGTCTTTTCATTGTTTCTACTATACAGGCACAGCCCAACCTGTTGTCAAAGGCCTTACCTCTAAGTAGGCCCTTTTCTTCATTAAAATTAAAGTCTACTAGGGGACTAATTGGAGCACCGACTTCAATTCCAAAGTCTTCTATTAGCTCTTGTCTAGACCTGGCTCCTACATCTATAAACATAGACTCTATGGTCAGGGCCTTGTCTCTGTCTTCCTTGGCCATAAAGTGAGGTGGAGTCGACCCTGTAATTCCTTCTACCAGGTCTCCATTTTTCTTTTTAATGGCTACTAAGTGGGCAGGAATATTTGTTGGCAGCCAGCCTCCTAGGCCAACGAAATTCATGGTTCCATTGTCATTTATACTTTGGACCATAAAGCCAACTTCATCTGTATGGGCATCAAGCTGGATGGTAAATTCTTTCTTAGCCTGGTCTTTAAAACTTGCATAAAGGTTGGACATTGGGTCCACTTCCAGCTGGAAGTCTTGTAAGTAATTTTTTAAAATTTCAACTAACTGGTCTTCAAAGCCTGAAGGGCCAAAGGCAGTTGTTAAGTCTTCAATTAATTTTATATCAACCATAGTTTCCTCTCTTTCTATCTTTGATTATAACTGAAAGTTTTTTGGGACTCAAGAAGCTTAGCCAATTATGGGCCTAAGTAAGTTATTAAAAATACCTAGTTTTTTTAGAAAAATTTTCGGGTATAGGTTTAATAATTAAAAAAGAGGAGGAAATTCAAAATGAAATTATATTACGGTCCAGGAACTTGTGCAGTTGCAGTGTGGATAGCCCTAGAAATGATGGGAGCCGACTATGAAGTTGAAAAAGTTGATCTAGGTTCTGAAGAATATAGGAAAATAAATCCATCAGGAGCTGTTCCAGCCCTAGACACAGGGGAGGGTCCTATTAAAAACCAAGCAGGAGCAATCCTAACTTATTTAGTTAATAAATTTCCAGAGGCTGACCTAGGTCCAGATCCTGGCCTTGAAGAAAGCTATGAATTTGATAGAATCTCATATTTTCTATCTGCCGATTATCACCCAAGTTTCTGGCCATTTTTCTCTCCAGAGGAATATACAAGTGGGAAAGATGAAGCTGATCTGCAAAAGGCCAAGGAAGCTGCCTATGTTAAAATCGATGAAGCAGCAAGTCTTTTGGACTCCATGTTAGAAGGCAAGGACCATATCTATAAGGACAAGAAGACAGTCTTAGATGTTTATGCCTATATTCTAAGTAGATGGCTGGCCTTTACTCCAAAATCTTGGACAAAATATCCTAATATTAAAAACTTTATGAGAAAAGTTGGGGCAGATCCAGTAGTTAAGAAAATATTGGCAGAATCAATAAAATAATTTTTTTGGCAGCAGACTTTTGGATTTTGCTGCCTTTTTTAAGGAGAATCAATGGCTATTGATGTGGAAAAAACTTTAAGTTATTATGAAACAAATGATTTTTCTCATGACTGTAAGTGTTCTTTTTGTGAGTTTTTTAGGACTTATTTTAAAGAAGATTTTTCTAGTCTTCACACTTATTTGTTGTCTTTAGGGATCGATAGTAGAAAATTTTTTGAACTTGCCTTGCCATATTTAGATGAAGAGAAGGACTTGGTCTATCCCTTTGTTCAGTATATAGTTTTCACTAAGGGAGCCAAGGACTTTAAGGAAGTTTTTGCAGGTTTAGATCTTTATGCAAGTGAGAATCATCCTCCTACAGATATAAAAGAAGACCATCTTGTTCTTGAGTTTGGTCCTATAAAGTTTTCCAAGGCCCAAGTAGGAGCGGACCTTTATAGAGATCTTGAGGAAGATTAATTTTACCTAGAGAAAAATTTTCAGCAGATTTTTAAAAATATCAAATTTTACTATTGACAAAATATACTGATGAATTTATACTATACTAAAATGCTTTGAAGGAGACAAAAATACAAGAAACCTTATAGAGAGTCCCTGGTTGGTGGAAGGGGATAGGTGGTAGGTATAGAATATTCACTCCCTAGCAGAGAATTGAAGTTAGTAGATTTTTCCGGTTCAGTCGCCGTTATAGACTTAGGAGTTGTTAGACTCTGAAGTGATGGTTTTTTGTAACCATAATTTGGGTGGTACCGCGAAGTTTATCCTTCGTCCCAGTTCTTGTAGCTGAGACGGAGGTTTTTTTATTTTGGAGGAGAAAATGAAGAGAATTAGTATTTTATTAGTAGCCTTAGGTCTTTTACTTGTAGGCTGTAAGGAAGATCAAGTTAAGGAAAACAAAGATGGCTTTACTATTGGCATTGTTCAGTATATGGACCACAAGGCCTTAGACGATTCAAGGTTAGGTTTTATTGAAGAGCTAGACAAGCTAGGTCTTGCTTATAATGTAGATTACAAAAATGCCCAAGGAGACATGGCCACAGCTAGAAGTATTAGCGAAAAGTTTGTCTCTGACGGTGTAGATTTAATTTATGCCATAGCCACACCTGCAGCCCAAGGGGCCCAAGGAGCCACAGAAGAAATTCCAATTATCTTTGCAGCAGTAACTGACCCTGTAGGAGCAGGCTTAGTTGTCAGTGAAGAAGAACCTGGTGGAAACATTAGTGGAGTTTCAGACAGGGCAGACGTAAGGGGCCAACTTTCCTTGTACAAGGACTTAGACCCTAGTATAAAAACTCTAGGCCTAGTTTATTCCCTAGATGAAATAAATTCTAAGGTCCAAGTAGATGAAGTTGACCAAGTTGCCAAGGACTTAGGAATAGAAGTTAAGACCAAGGGCATAATGACTATTTCTGACTTGGGACCAAGTGCCAGCTCTTTAATAAAAGAAGTTGACGGCTTTTATATTTTATCTGACAACAAAATTGCTTCTTCCATTGGCCTTTTAAGCGACTTGCTTTTGGAAAACAAGATGATTTCCATTTGTGCAGAAGAATCTCAAGTCCAAGGCGGCGGCCTTTTAACCAGGGGAATGAAGTACAAGTCCCTAGGCCAACAAGCTGGGAGAATGGCAGAGCAAATCTTAGTGGACAAGGTTAAGCCAGCAAACTTGCCAGTGGAATTTCCTCAAGAGGCCCAGATGATTGTTAATGAAAATACCTTAAAGGCTCTAGGCCTGTCAAAGGATCTAGAAATATTTAAAGATGCAGAATATATAGGAGACTAAGATGAACTTACTATTAATAACCATAGAACAAGGACTGATTTATGCTATCCTAGCCATGGGAGTTTATTTGTCCTTTAAGATTTTAAAAATTCCAGATATGACAGTTGAAGGGACCTTCCCCTTGGGAGCCATGGTTACTGCCAACTTGTTATTAAGGGGACTGAATCCTTTTTTGGTAATAGTTCTTGTGTTTTTCATAGGCCTTCTACCAGGGCTTGTGTCCCAAGCCTTGGCTATAAAATTAAAAATCAAGCCTATACTAGCAGGGATTTTAACTATGACCATGTTATATTCCATAAACCTAAGGGTCAACGGCCTACCTAATGTGCCAATGAATGGAAGTGAAAAAATCTTCGATATAAATTTAAGTGGAAATGCCTATGTAGACAGGATAATAATTTTAGCTATCCTTGTAATTTTAATAAAAATAGCCATAGACTTATTTTTAAATACGAAAATGGGCTACATGTTAATTAGTAGTGGCGACAACCAAAGCCTAGTTAAGTCCCTAGGAGAAGATCCAGACAAGTACAAGTTAATTGGCCTAGGTCTAGCCAATGGTTTAGTGGCCCTTGCAGGATCCTTGTTCAGCCAGTCTATGAAAGTTGCTGACAGCCAAATGGGCGCAGGCATCCTAGTAATAGCTTTAGCATCAATAATAATTGGCGACAGTATGTTGAAAAAAATTCCGTTAAAGGGCAGTTTAAGAGCCATACTTGGTGCTTTGATCTATAAGCTTATTGGTAGCCTAGCCATAGAAGCTGGTCTGAACCCTGTAGACTTAAAACTTATAAACGCTTTAATATTAATAATATTTATAGCCTACAACAAGACAGAAAAGAAAATCTTAAGAACTTTATTTGAAAAAGGAGCCTCTTATGTTAGAAATTAAAAACTTATCTAAGACCTTTAACAAGGGTACAGACATGGAAAGACAAATATTCAAGGACTTAGATTTAAGCATAGAAGAAAATAGTGTCCTAGCCTTAATTGGAACAAATGGCTGTGGCAAGTCTACCTTAATGAACTTAATAGGGGGAAATATTTTGCCAGATGCTGGAAGCATTTCCTTAGACGGCAAGGACCTTAGTCAAGTAAAAGAAAGCAAAAGATCCAAGTATATAGGCAGGGTCTACCAGAATCCATCAATGGGCGTATGTCCCTCCCTTAGTATTTTAGAAAATATGGCCTTAGCTGATAACAAAAATAAGGCTTATAACCTAAGTCCCCTAATAAAAAAAGACAAGATTGGCTACTACAAGGACCTACTAAAAAGTTTGGACCTAGGTCTAGAAAATATTTTAGACAAGAAAGTCTATCTTCTATCAGGAGGCCAAAGACAGTCCCTATCCTTGATAATGGCAGCGATGAAGGACCCAAAAGTCTTATTGTTAGACGAACACACAGCAGCCTTAGACCCAAAAACCTCCCAATTAGTAATGGCAAAGACCAAAGAATTAATAAAAGAAAAATCCACCACTACCATAATGATAACCCATAAGTTAGAAGACGCCCTTGATTATGCAGATAGGGTGGTTATGTTAAAAGAAGGAAAAATATATGTGGACCAAAAAACCAAGGACCTGTCCCTAGATGACCTAGCCAGCCTTTATAGAGAAAAAAGCTTATAAAATTAAAAAAGTCTAGAATAAACTAGGCTTTTTTTATTGGGAAGAAAAATTATTTACAAGTATTAACTTATTATCAAATATAAAAAAATTGTGATAAATATGATAATAAATTGAAAGATACTTTCATCTAGTTTTATAATTAAGGCAAGAGAGAAATAAAAAAGAATTATTAGGAGGAAAACAATGAAAAAATATTTGAAGATTGTGTTAGCGTTTGCACTAATTCTTGGCCTAACAGCTTGTGGAAATTCCAACAAAGCAGCTGAAGAAAAGCCAGAAGCTCCTGCAACTGAAAACACAGAAACAGGAACAAGTAATGAAGAAAAAGCACCAGTAGCTGAAGTAAGCTTTGAAGAACCAGTTCTTCTAACTTCAGTAGGCCAAAGTGCCGATGTTGAAATGGTTAAGTCTATTATAGACAGAGTTGGCCTTGACTTTACAGCCAACAATCTTGCAACATCTGCAGATCTTGGAGATGCAAAGACTTTAATCCTAGCTATAGGTGGTTCCTCTAAGGGCCTAGGTGCAGCTGGAATCGATGCTGATGGAGAATTAGCTAGAGTACAAGAACTAATGGACGCTGCAAAAGAAAATGGTGTGAAGATTTTAGCTCTTCATATTGGTGGAGAAGCAAGACGTGGAGAATTATCAGACAAATTTATAAAACCAAGTTTTGAAGCTGCTGACTACTCAATAGTAGTAAAAGGTGGAGATTCTGACGGTTTTATGGAAGGTCTAGCTGCTGATAATGGAATTGGTATTGAATATATTGAATCAATAACTGATACTACTACAGCAATTGAAAATGCTTTTGCCAAATAAGATTAATGATAAAAGGTGAAGTAAACTTGCTTCACCTTTTACATAAAAGTAAAGGAGGTAAAAATGAGCATAGAATTAATAATTTTTCTAGCAATGATAGCCACATTTTTAGTTTGTGCATTTGCTTTAAAACTTCCAGTTAGTATTTCTATGATGTTAGCATCTATTGTTGGCGGTTTAGTTGCTGGCAAAGGTTTGCCTATTCGTCATCTAGTTGAAGGAACTTTTTCCTACATAGATACTATTTTGGTAATTGCCTGTGCAATGATTTTTATGAAGGTTGTAGAAAAATCTGGTGCCCTAGATGCAATTTCTGCAACTATTATTAGAAGATTTCACAAAAAGCCAGCCCTACTATTGTGTTTAGTAATGTTGGTTATAATGTTTCCAGGTATGATAACTGGATCATCTACTGCTGCAGTACTTTCAGCAGGATCAATTATGGCTCCAGTACTACTTATGATGGGGATCCCAACTGTTGAGACAGCATCAATTTTAGCCATGGGTGGGATTTTAGGTATGATAGCTCCGCCAGTAAACATACCAGCTATGATTATTGGAGGAGGAATAGATATTCCTTATGTAGGTTTTGAAGTTCCTTTGGCCTTATTAACTTTCCCAGTTGCCATATTCACAGTTTTGTTTTTTGGTTACAAGCATGTAAAAAATCTTGACTTTGAAGAAGTTAAGGACAAGTTAAACTTTGAACCTATTGAAAAGTTTGGTTTTAGGATTTATTTGCCTATAATTTTGGCAGTTGTCCTTATGATAGTAAATAAAGTTATCCCTGCTGTTCCTGATTTAGGTATGCCTTTAGTATTTATTATTTCAGCTACAGCTGGTTTATTTACTGGTTATAAAATAGATATTCTAAAAGAAACTAAGGCAGCTATTAACACTGTTCTACCAGTACTAGGTATTTTAATGGGTGTTGGTATGTTTATACAAATAATGACCCTAACAGGTGTTAGAGGCCTTATAGTAACAGCTTGTATAAGTTTGCCTGATGCTTTAAGATACTTGGCTATGGCAGTGTCAGTTCCTTTGTTCGGTGCAGTTTCATCCTTTGGAGCAGCATCTGTATTAGGTGTTCCATTCTTACTATCTTTTATGGCCAAGGACCAAATTATTACAGCAGCAGCAATTTCCTTAATAGCTGGTGTTGGGGACATGGTTCCGCCAACAGCCCTAGCAGGTATATTTGCAGCTCAAGTATTAAATATGGAAAATTATACTCCAGTATTAAAGAAGTGTAGAGTGCCAATTATTGTTATGATAGTTTGGGCAATTTTATTTATTATTTTCTCTCCTCAACTATCCTCAATAATAGTATTTAAATAGGAATGGAGGAATATAATGATTACTTTAATTTACAGGCTATTATTAGTAATAATCTTATTCTTTGTTGTTTGGAATCTATTCGATGAAGAGGAAATTTTTAAACAAGCCAACGCTGCTATGTTAGTTATTCCTCTTATACTGAGAATATTGATGATTAAATAAGAAGGAGTTAAGTATGAAAAAGAAATATATTACTGGCGCTGTGTTTTTACTTGTGGCCTTGGTGGTTGCAGTAATTTCAGGCAAAAACTTTTTAGCCATGCACGATCTGCCAGAAATAACACCAGGACCAGGTGTTACAGAAATAAAAATGCTTTCAGAGTATTTTAGTGGTCTAGAAGGATCCAATGGTGATACACCTGTTTATATTTTACAGGGAGAAAAACCTGGAGGAAAGATGCTAGTACTTGGAGGAACTCACCCTAATGAACCTTCAGGTCATTTGGCAGCTGTAGCCTTTATACAAAATGCTAGAGTATCAGAAGGAACTGTTTATATATTGCCATATACTAACAGGTCTGCTTTTACTCATAACGACCCTCAAGAAGGTTCCCCTCAAGCTCTTTATTTCACAACTAAAGATGGACAAGAAGCAATGTTTAGATATGGTTCTCGTGCTACTAACCCTATAGATCAGTGGCCTGACCCAGATGTATATGTCCATGCAGCTTCTGGCCAAAGACTGTCAGGATCTGAAACTAGAAATATTAACAGAGCCTATCCAGGTAGACCAGATGGAACTTTTACAGAAAAAGTTACTAATGGAATTGTTGAGCTAATAAAAAAAGAAGACATAAATTTGACCTTTGACTTACATGAAGCTTCTCCAGAATATCCAGTTATCAATGCTACAGTTTCTCATGAAAAAGGAATGTCTATAGCAGCTGTAGGAGTAATGAATCTACAATTTTCTGGAATTGATATGACTTTAGAGCCATCACCAGTGAATTTAAGAGGTCTTACTCATAGAGAACTGGGAGACTATACAGATACTATTCCTCTATTAATGGAAACAGCTAATGCATCTCAAGGACGACTAAGGGGAGAAACAAGTGAGAGATTGGCATTAACAGGCCAAGACAAGGCCTATGTTTATTCCCAAAAACTTGGCTTCTTATATGTACCTTATGACGAAAAAGGACATCCAATAGAAGAAAGAGTTGGTAGACATCTTCAAGGTATAATCGAATTTGATTTAGCCTACAATGAAGAACATCCTGATAAGAAAATTGTTTTTGAAAATGTTCCTACTTACGAAGAACTATTTAGCTCTTCAGATGGTAGCGACTTAGGTGGTAAAAGGTTAGGACAATATTTGCTAAAGTAAAAAAATTAAAAAGGAGTTAGAAATGAAAAAATCTAAACTATTGGCCTTGATGCTTGCGATGATTTTGTTATTATCAGCGTGTGCACAGCCAGCACAAAAACCAGCAGAAGAACCTGCTCCAACAGAAACTAAAGAAGAAGCAAAAGTAGACGAAAAAGAGCCAGAAAAAGAAGAAGCAAAGCCAGAGGATAACTATACATCTCTTGATGACTTTAAGCTATTTGATGAAAACAATCAATTACTTAGAACAGGTAGAGATGACATTGGAGAAAATGGTGTAGTTTCTTCAGGTAAATATGAAGCTTCTAAGATTGGTAAGGGAATAATTGAAAAGGGCGGAAATGCTATAGATGCTGCTGTAGCTACAGCCTTTGCCTTAGCTCTTACTGAAGCCAATGCTACTGGTATTGGTGGAGGAGGATTTATGACAATTCACTCTGCTGAAACTGGTGAAAATATCTTTATAAACTTTAGAGAAAAAGCTCCAGCTGCTGCTACTCCAGATATGTGGCAAACTGTTACTAATGAAGAAGGCAAAGAAATAGTTATTGGTAACCAAAAAATCTTAGGTGGTAAATCAGTTGGCGTTCCAGGTTTTGTAAAAGGTTTATTATATGCCCTTGAAAAATACGGAACTATGTCTAGAGAAGAAGTTTTACAACCAGTTATTGATTTAGCAGAAAAGGGAATTACAGTAACTCCAACTTTGGCTGCTGATATGAGTGGTGAATATGACAATCTAATGAAATACTCTGAATCTGGAGATATTTTCTTAAAAGATGTAGATGGAATGAAACTTCCTTATGAAGTAGGCGAAATATTTGTAAACAAGGATTTTGCAAAAACTTTAAGAATTATAGCAGAAAAAGGTGATGCAGGTTTCTATGAAGGCCCTGTAGCCAAAGAAATAGTAGATGTAGTTAATAAATATGGTGGACTTTTCACAGAAGAAGACCTTAAGAACTATGAAGTAGAAGTAATGGAACCAGTACACTTCACTTATAGAGGCTATGACATTTACTCATCTCCATCACCATCATCAGGTGGAACAATTGTAGGAGAAATCTTAAATATTGTAGAAAACTTTGACCTTCCAAGTATGGCTCAAGACGATCCAGAAAGACTACACATTTTTGCTGATGCTTTCTCTTTAGCCTATGCTGACAGGGGAGAATATATGGGAGATGTTAAGTTCGTTGACGTTCCTATAAATGGTTTATTAAACAAAGATTATGCAAAGAAATTAGCAGATAAAATCCAAACAGATGTAGCTATAACAGAACCAATGCCAGATGATCCTTGGATGTTTGAACATGAAGATACTACTCACTTCTCAGTAGTAGATATAGAAGGTAACATGGTAGCCTTAACATCAACAGTAAACTACTACTTTGGATCAAAGGTTGGAGTTCCTGGTTATGGATTTGTAATGAACAACGAAATGGATGACTTTGTTGCAAAACACGACCATCCAAACTCAATAGCTGGTGGAAAAACCCCACTATCTTCAATGTCACCAACAATTATATTAAAAGACGGAAAACCTGTTGCAGCCTTAGGATCTCCAGGAGGAACAACAATAATTTCTACTGTAGCCCAAGTTATTTCAAATATTATTGACCATAATATGGGCATGCAAGAAGCTGTAGATGCTCCACGTATCAAGGGCTTTAAAGATGGAAAGATTACCTTTGAAAATAGGTTCCCAGAAGAAACTATCAATGCTTTAGCTGAAAAAGGACATACTATGAATCCTAGTGATGACTGGGACAGAAGTTTTGGTTCAGTTAATGCCGTACTATTTACAGAAGACGGCAAGCTTGAAGGTGCTGGAGACCCTAGAAGAGACGGAAAAGCTTTAGGTTTCTAAAAAATTAAAGAGGGCATAATTTGCCCTCTATACATATTTTTCAGAACAAAAAAATTTCAAAAAAACAGCTTTATTGACCTATATTTACCAACTTAAATCCAAATAAAATACTTTTCTACTAAGCTTATATAAAAAATATTGCCGCTTATATTAACTAAAGAAGGAGGATTTTATGAAGAAACTAAAGAAACTTGCCTTAATGTTAGCATTTATTATGCTTTTAACATCTTGTGGCCAAGGAAACACCGATGAAGACAAGAAAACTGCCAACACAGAAACAAAGGTAACAGAAGAAAAGCCTACAAATGAAGAAGAAAAAGAAGAAGGCAAAGAAGAAGAAAAAACCACATCAAAACTGTGGGATCAGATGCAAGATACTTTAAAAAATTATAAGTACAATGAATTTATCCCTTTTGATGAAAATTTAGATTTAATTCCAGATGGTAGAGACGCTGTATCTGAAAATGGTATTGTTTCTACACAAAAATACGAAGCTTCAAAAATTGGAGCAGACATAATTGCCAAAGGTGGAAATGCAGTAGATGCTGCAGTTGCATCTGCCTTTGCCCTTGGAGTTTGTGAACCTAATGCATCAGGTCTTGGTGGCGGTGGCTTTATGACCCTTAGAGATGGACAAACAGGTGAAACTGTTTTTGTAGACTTTAGAGAAGTGGCACCACTAGCTGCAACAGATGACATGTATATAGATGAAAATGGGGAAGAGATAGAAGGCATCAAACAAAGAGGAGGCCTATCTGTAGCTGTTCCTGGAGAAGTAAAGGGACTACTATATATTTTAGAAAAATATGGAACTATGTCTAGAGAAGAAGTACTAGCTCCAGCTATTGAACTAGCCGAAGAAGGCTTTTTAGTAACACCAAAATTTGCTATTACAGTGGCAGATGCCTATGACGTAATGGCAAAATACCCAGAAATTGGAAAACTTTATTTAAGAGATGGACTTCCAGTTGAAGCTGGAATGATTGTGAAAAATCCAGACTTAGCTAAGACCCTAAAGCTTATAGCAGAAAAAGGGGAAAAGGGCTTTTATGAAGGTGAAGTTGCTCAAGCTATAGTAAAAGCAGCAGAAAAATACGATGGAATTTTGACCTTAGAAGATTTACAAACTTACGAAATCGAAGTTGGCCAAGCTGTAAGTGGAACTTATAGAGGATACGAAATTATTTCAAGTCCACCTCCATCATCAGGAGGAGCCCACTTAGTACAAATTCTAAATATTTTAGAAAATTTTGATATGTCAGCCTATGAGCCTTTAAGTGCAGAATATATGCATATGTTCTCAGAAGCCTTTAAAATGACCTATGCAGACAGGGCCCAATACATGGGAGACCCAAACTATGTAGATGTTCCTCTAAATGGAATAATGTCCAAGGACTATGCAAAGAAATTAGCAGACAAAATAAAATTAGACCAATCTCAAGAATATGAAGCTGATGATCCTTGGAAATATGAAGGCAACTCTACTACACATTTATCTGTAGCTGACAAAGACGGCAACATGGTAGCCATTACAAAAACCATAAACTACTATTATGGTTCAGGCCTTGCAGTAGATGGTTATGGCTTTATACTTAACAACGAAATGGATGACTTTTCACCATATCCTGGCGAAGCAAATTCTGTAGCAGCCAAGAAAAAACCTTTAAGCTCAATGAGTCCAACCTTGATTCTTGATGAAAACAAGGACCCATATATGGTCTTAGGTTGTCCAGGTGGTATGACCATATTTGCACAACTAGCCCAAGTAATTGTAAATGTAATTGACAATGAAATGGACCTACAAGAAGCAGTGGATTTACCTAGAGTTTGGGACAGTATGTCAAATGTATTAACCTATATGGATGGAACTGATCCTGGAGAAGTAAAAAAATTAGAGGACCTGGGACACAAGACCTCACACATGGTAAACGACAGTTTCGGCTTTGTTCAAGCTATAAAATATGAAGACGGAAAACTTAAAGGTGCAGCAGACAATTGGACTGACGGCAAGGCTGTCGGCTTTTAAATAAAACAAGTTGGATTTATTTCTTAAATTGAAATAGATTTTCCTCCATTCAATTTTTAAAAGGGCGTAATTAGTTTTACGCTCTTTTAAAGTTTACATAAGAAATATATAAAAGTATAATAAACATAGAAGGGAGCGAAAATGTTAGAGCCAGTAATTTTAGCCTTAGTTCTAATTGAAATAGGCTATTTAATATATGAAGATTATAAAAACAAAAGAAATAGAAAAAAGCTTAAGGCTCTTATACATGTTAATGGCATTCGTGGCAAGTCAACTGTAACTAGACTTATACATAGTGGCCTAAAAGCTAAGGGAGCCAGAGTCTTTGCAAAGACAACAGGAACCTTGCCTATGACTATTAACAATAACAAGGAAGAAGACCTTATTATAAGAAAAGCCAGGTCCAATATTAAAGAGCAGATAAAAATTATTGAAGGAGCTGTAAAGGATCAGGCAGACTATCTTGTTGTTGAATGTATGGCTGTAAACCCTATTTTGCAAAAAGTTTCCCAAGAAAAAATTCTCTATGGAGACATTGGAGTCTTGACTAATATTAGACTAGACCATACAGAAGAAATGGGCCAAAGTCTTTTGGAAATCGGCCAGTCTTTAAGTTCTTTTATCCCCAAAAATGGAATCTTAGTAACTTCAGAAGAAAAATATTATCCCATGTTAGAACAATATTGCAAAAAAGTAAATACAAAAATAATTAAAGCCAAGGCCAAGGAAGCCTATGCCTATATAAATTTTCCTGAAAATGTAGCTTGTGCTGTAGAAGTTTGTAAGCTATTTAATATAGATGAAGACTCAGCCCTAAAGGCTATGGAGACCTTTGTTAGAGACCCTTATGATTTAAGAGTCTTTGAATTTGACAGTGGAGGGATTTTTATTAACGGTCTTTCTATAAACGATCCTGACTCTTCTAAGCTTGTTTATAAAAGGCTTATAGAAAAATACGCCTGGACAGACAAAAGCCTAGTTTTATTAATTAATAATAGGCCTGACAGAGGCTACAGGGCCCAGCATATGATAGACTTGACCAAAGAGTTAAGGCCAGACCAGATTTTGCTTTGTGGTTCATTTTCAAAATACCTACTTAGACATTTGCAAGGCTTTGACACAAGGATAATTAAAGATATAAAGGATTTGGATTTTTCTCTTTATGGCAAGGACCAGCTTATTTATGCTGTTGGCAACATTGCTAACCATGGTGATGAAATTTTGGAAAAAGTAAGAAAGGAAGCTAGGGAGTATGTTTGATAAGGTAATTATTATTGGAATTTTTGTAAGCTTGATTTATTCTGAATTAACAGGTTTTTCCAGCTCAGGCCTTGTTGTGCCAGGCTATCTTGCAATAAATTTAAACAACCCTGAAAGAATTCTTTATACATTTTGCCTTTCTCTTTTAACTTATATATGTATTAAAGTTCTTTCAAATTTTGCTATTATTTATGGCAAAAGGCAGTTTTCTTTAGCTATAGGTCTTTCTATTTTATTAAATATTTTACTTACAGGGATTTTGCCCTTTAATTTTGGTGTAATAGGAAATATTATTGCAGGTCTTATTTGCAACAACTGGCTAAAGGAAGGGATTTTTCAATCTAGCCTTTCTCTTCTTATTGTAAGTTCTATAGTAGTTTTGTTTATGGTAATTTTAAAAATTCCAATTTTTAGGTGATTTTATGAAGGTAAAAGACTTAAGAATTTTAAAGCTTCTGCCTCTGGCTATAATTTTAGTAATTACTATTGGCTTTGTATATTTTACTGGCCAACTAGAGAGAAATCCCTATTACAATGAACAAATACAGGCTAGAAATTTAATGGAAGAATCAATGAAGGCTGTAAAAGCCTACAAGGAAGAGGCAGGTCTTTTGATTTATGACTATGATTATTTTAATACTGGACTTTTAGGAGAGGAATATAATGAGCTAACCACATCTTTAGGCAGCCTTGAAGCCAAGAGAACATCAGCCAATCCAGATATGGCAGCCCTTTTAGTAAAAATGTTTCATCAAGTAGGTCTTAAAGCCAAGGACCATCTTGCAGTAGGATTTTCAGGGTCCTTTCCAGGTCTTAATCTGGCAGTTCTTGCTGCTGCTGAGGCTATGGATTTGGACTTAACTATTATTTCTAGCTTTGGATCTTCTACCTATGGGGCCAACCAAGAAGGCTTTAGTTTTCCTATTATTTTAAATAGACTTTACCAAGATGGCTATAGTAAATATAAGAACGATTTAGTAAGCCTTGGTGGTGACGATGATGTACTAAAAGAAAAGCCAGCAGACCTTGTAAAATCCATTGTAGACCAGTATGAATCCTTGGCTTTTAATTTATATATCCAAGAAGATTTTAAGAACAATGTTAAGGACAAGGTAGATTTTTATGAAAAAAAGAAGGTGGATGCTTATATAGCTGTAGGAGGAAATAT
The DNA here is from genome assembly GCA_030532225.1 of Bacillota bacterium. Taxonomy (GTDB): domain Bacteria; phylum Bacillota; class Clostridia; order Tissierellales; family Peptoniphilaceae; genus Neofamilia. The sequence continues at coordinate 87,253 of JAUNLQ010000004.1, read as the reverse complement.
TAGTTTTTTAGGAATCTATGAAAAAGATTTTGTTACAAAACAGGGGATTTTAACCACCCCTAGACTTAGGAGACAAAGCTATACTTATGATTATGGAATCTTAGATTATTTTTTAGAAAAAGATATTCCTACTATTCACCTTTTAAATTTAAAGAAAATTGTAAGTGATTACGGTTTGCCCTTTGATCCTATAAGATGGCCTGAGCCAGGTCAGTCTATAATATATTATGAAAAAACTTATAAAACTTATCCAGCCTTTATTAGTTTAGGATTTTCTGCACTGTATTTAATTTTTATTGCAAAGGACAGGTATAAAGATGATAAAAATAACTAGAAAGAAAAAATTTTTCCTAGGTGTATTTTTAGTGCTTTTAGGAATAATAATGCCTATGATTTTAGATATATCATTTTTTCATATACAAGAAAAAATCGTCTATGCCATTGAGAAAAACAAGGAGCTTAATTTGGTCTTTGCTGCTATTACCTTGGTTTTTGTAAACACAATTAGGGCCTTGCCTCACTATATTGGAGCCTTTTATATTTCTGAATCTATAAGCTTTAAGAAGGAAAGCTTTTTAAATAAGTATATAAAACAAATTACAGTAGCTGTCCTTGTTCCTATAGTCTATATTTTGATCCAGTACCTATATCCTACTGTAACCTACCACTTTGGTCTTCCTGCTATTACCTTGATTATTTTAATAAGTTTGTTAGGCTCTAGGGAGTACAACTATGTATCTGAATGGAAAAAAACTTTTTTAATTATATTTTTCATAGCATCAGTTCAATTCTTAGACTTAACTCCATCTCTTTCTTTTCTACCTTTTGGTAGGGGAGAGACTTCAAGTGAAATTAAGTTAGTTTCTCATTTTTTAGGAATTAACAGGGAGTTAGACTTAATTACCTTGATTTTCTTCTTTATTTTTATTTTCTTTGGCAGCCTTTTGTTTTTGTTGATTAAAGACGAAAACCAACTAAGGCTTGTAGACCAACTTAGGAAAGAAAATATTATGCTAGAAAGTGAAGCTAAGATTAAGGATATAGAAAATAGGTCTAACCAAGAAGTTAAGGCCCTGGTTCATGATCTTAAGTCTCCCTTGACTAGTGCCCAAGCCTTAATTGGCCTGGTTAAATTTTCTTGCCAACAAAAAGAAATGGCTGAAGAAGAGGAATACTTAAATATTGTAGAAGACTCTATAGATTCTTTGTCTAAGATGATTTCAGAAATTTTAAGTGAAGATGCAAAATTTTTGATCTCAACAGAAGAACTTATAAATGGTGCCTTGGCCAATATTTCTAAAAACCCAATGGCCAAAGTAATCCACACTATTAATAATGTTCCTGAAAAATGTGTTAAAGTAAACAAAATCACCTTTACCAGGGCCATAGTAAATATTTTAGAAAACTCATTTAGGGCAATAAAAGATCTAGACTATGGTAAAATAGAAATAGTTGTAGATGCTGTAGACCTGGCAGGAGAAAAGTCTATAGAAATTTCTATAATTGACAATGGAGTAGGCATTGACCAAAAGTATAATAACAAGGTTTGGGAAAGTGGCTTTACTAGAAATGAGTCCTATGGTTTAGGTTTAAATTTTGTAAAAAGAACTGTGGAAAAACTAAATGGAGAGGTGTTTTTCTACAGCAAGAAAAACGAAGGCACAACAGTTACAATAATATTAGGAGAGGAAGAGTTAAATGGCTGAAAAAATTTCAGTACTGTGTATTGATGATGAAGATAAAATTAGATTTGCCCTAGAGGCAGTTATTAAAAGCCAAGGTTGGCAGGCCATAACTGCAAAAAACATTAGAGAAGCAGAAAGAATTATAAAGAAGAAAATGCCAACTTTGATTTTAATTGACTACCATATGCCAGAAATAAATGGCCTTGAAGGGGTAAAAATAATCAGGGGCCATGACGAAGATGTTCCTATAATTGTTTTTACTATAGATTCAGACCTAAAGCTAGCTGAAGAATTTATGGAAGCTGGAGCCACAGATTTTGCTACAAAGCCTATAAAGGCGCCTGATCTAATTTCCAGAATTAACTTACATATTAAGTTACTGGGAGAAAATTTTGAAGCTAACAATGATTTTCTTTCAGATGATATTCTCCTTCCTAAGGGCATTGGCAGGTCGACTTTAAACTCTCTTTTAGAAAGCCTACAAGGTCAGGCAGACTATTTAACAGTAGAGGAGATTTCTGAGCTAACAGGCCTATCCTACCAAACTACTTATCGCTACTTACAATTTTTAGAAAGTGAAGAAATTATAGAAGTAATGGTAAATTACGGAAAAATTGGCAGACCAAAACAAAGGTACAAACTTTTGAGGGATTAAAATGGCAAGGAAGAGGATTAATATAGTTGATACTTGGAGGGGGCTGGCCATAATATGTATGGTTATTTATCATCTCCTTTATGATATTGAATTTATTTTTTCAAGGGACTTGGAATTTTTTTCTATTCCTTCTTGGTACGGCTTTCAACAATTTACTAGCTGGTCTTTTATTTTTTTAGCTGGTTTTTCTCACAAGTATTCAAGAAAGCCAAGTAGAAATGCCATAAAGATTTTAATAACAGCCTTAATTTTAACTTTAGTAACTAGGCTAGCTAATCCTTCTGCCTATATTAGGTTTGGAGTCTTGCACCTAATTGGCTCTGCCATGGCTTTAGTTTTGATTTTAGAATTATTTATTTATACTAAGAAAAAATTCCAGCTGACTTATGGCCTTTTAAGCTTTGTAGTCTTCTTTATAATTTGGAATTTTGGTTTGGAAGTTTTGCCTTTTTATGAAAGTCTAGCTGCCAAGGAGATTTTTTATCCTTTAGGTTTTATTGGACCTGGCTTTGTGTCCATAGACTATTTTGGCCTCTTGCCTTGGTTTTTTCTTTATTTAAGTGGATTTTTTATAGGTTCTTATCACAAGTATAGGAATCCCTTCTTGGAAAAAATTGATCTTAAAGAAAATATTTTAGGAAAAATTGGACGCCATTCATTTTTTATTTATTTGGCCCACCAGCCTGTCCTACTTGGACTTTTAAGTCTTATTTTTAAATTTTTATAGCAAAGAAAAAGGAGTCAGCTTAAAAAAACTGGCTCCTTTAAAGTTTATTCAATTTCTATTCTAGTGCTTTCAGCTTCTTCTTCCTTTTTCAATGGTAGGTCTAGGTTAAGAACTCCATTTTCAAAGGAGGCTTTAATAGCTTCTCTGTCTAAATCCTTTACTATAAATTGTCTCTTTATTGAGGCTGTTGATCTTTCTCTTCTTAAATAGCGACCATTTTCTGATTTTTCTTCACTTTCTTTTTTGGATTCTGCTCCAATAGATAGGATGTTGTCAGAATAGGTTATGTTTATATCCCCTTTTTCAAAGCCTGGTAGGTCTGCCTTTAGCATGTAGCCTCCGTCTTTTTCTATTATATCTACATTAAATTGTCTTGGGCTAATGTTATTTGAAAAGAAAGAATCAAATAAACTGTCTGTGAAATTCATTAAGTCCTTGTCTCTTCTAATATTTGTCATCTATGTTTCCTCCTAAATTTAATTTTAAATTATAGTTTAACTTCTACGTTATTATTTTACCCTCTTGTTAGCAGTCTAAACAGGTGAGTGCTAAAAACCTATAAATTATTTAGAAATTTTTAACTTTTCAAAATATTTATCAATCAAGTAATTTATATCCTAGTAAAATAATATGAATTGTATTATAATAGGCAAAGAGGATAAATATCATATAGTTTGACCACTTATATGCTAATAAATATAAAAGATTTCTAATAATTTTAGGGAGGTTTAAAATGACAAAATCTTTATTAAATATAGAAGACCTTATTGTTTCTGTTGATGACAAGGAAATTCTACACAAGCTAGATCTTCAAGTGAAGGAAGGAGAAACCCACGTAATTATGGGACCTAATGGAGCTGGAAAGTCTACTCTTGGTAATGCTGTTATGGGCAACCCACAATACAGAATTGACTCAGGGAAAATAATTTTTGACGGAGAAGATATTACAGATTTATCTCCAGACAAGAGAGCCAACAAGGGACTATTCATTTCTTTCCAAAATCCAATTGAAGTTCCTGGCATTACCCTAGGCAACTTCACAAAAACAGCTTTGGAAGCACACACAGGTGAGAGACTAAGACTTTGGGACTTTAAAAAGGAAGCAAAAAAAGTTTTAGAAATGCTAGACATGGATCCATCTTATGCTGACAGGGACCTTAATGTTGGTTTTTCAGGTGGAGAAAAGAAAAAGGCAGAAATTTTCCAACTATTAATGCTTAAACCAAAACTAGCCATCTTAGACGAAACTGACTCAGGCCTAGATGTTGATGCTGTTAGAATTGTTTCTGAAGGTGTTAAGATTTATAAGGAACAAATGAATGGTACTTTAATAATTATTACGCACTCAACTAGAATTTTAGATGCTTTAGATGTAGACCACACTAATGTTTTAGTAAGAGGAAATATTGTAGCCTCAGGAGACAAGAGCCTTATTGATGAAATTAACCAACACGGTTTCGAAAAATACATTTAAAGATACTAGGAGGTGAAACTGTGGCAAGAGAAAAGGCACATGTAGAAGATATTAATCGTAGCATGTATGACTTCCGCTATGAAGACAAGGACAACTACAAGGTTGAGGGTGGTTTGACTGAAGAAATTGTTGAAGAAATTTCCAAGGAAAAAAAAGACCCAGACTGGATGAGAGACCTAAGATTAAGATCTTTAAGAATATATAATGAAAAGCCTGTCCAAAACTGGGGACCAGATATTTCTGGCCTTAATATGGACGAAATCGTAACTTATGTAAGACCAAATACTAATATGAAAGCCAACTGGGACGATGTTCCAGACAATATAAAAGAAACTTTTGAAAAACTAGGCATACCTCAAGCTGAAATTGATTCTCTAGCTGGTGTAGGAGCCCAATATGACTCTGAGCTAGTTTACCACAATCTTAGAGAAGAAGTTGCAGCCCAAGGTGTTGTTTATACTGATATTGAATCAGCTGTCCATGGTGAATATGGACCTATGATCAAGGAATATTTTATGAAGTTAGTTCCACCAACTGACCACAAGTTTGCAGCCCTTCATGGAGCTGTTTGGTCAGGAGGGTCCTTTGTTTATGTTCCTAAGGGAGTTCATGTAGAAATTCCCCTACAATCATATTTTAGACTTAATGCACCTGGAGCTGGCCAGTTTGAACACACTCTTATAATAGTAGATGAGGGAGCATCCCTACACTTTATTGAAGGCTGTTCTGCACCAAAATACAATGTAGCCAACCTTCACGCTGGTTGTGTTGAACTTTATGTAAAGAAAAATGCCAAGCTTAGATATTCTACAATAGAAAACTGGTCTAAGAACATGTACAACTTAAATACCAAAAGGGCCATTGTTGACGAAGGTGGCCAAATGGAATGGGTTTCAGGATCCTTTGGATCTCATGTTTCTTGCCTATATCCAATGACTATCCTAAATGGAGAGGGTGCTAAGGTAGAATTTACTGGAGTAACCTTTGCTGGTGCAGGCCAAAACCTAGACACTGGAGCCAAGGTTGTTCACAATGCTCCAAAGACTAGCTCCTTTGTAAACACCAGGTCTATTTCAAAAGATGGAGGTATCTCTACCTTTAGATCTTCAATAAAGGTTAGCCCTAATGCAAGAGAATCAAAGGCTGCAGTAAGTTGTCAATCTTTAATGCTAGACCCTATTTCTAGGTCAGATACTATACCAGCCATGGATATAAGAGCTGCTGATGCTGATATTGGCCATGAAGCAAGTATCGGTTCTATTTCTGATGATGCAGTATTTTATTTAATGTCAAGGGGCTTAAATGAAGAAGAAGCCAAGGCCTTGATAGTTTCAGGCTTTGCAGACAATGTATCCAAAGAACTTCCATTAGAATATGCAGTTGAAATGAACAATTTAATTAGACTTGAAATGATAGGATCCATAGGCTAAGGGGGAAGAAGATGGAAAATAAAGAACAACTAATATTAAATCATATTCCAGTATTAACTTGGAATAGACTAAAAATGAACTATGAAACTGTTTCTAACCCTGGCAAACTTGAAAATTTAGAATTTAATAAAAAATTTCCAGCCAATGTTTTGTACGAAAAACAAAGTCTAGGAAATGAAGTAATAAAAACAGGAGTTGGCCAAGATATAAGCGATCTTTTAATAGCTAGCCAAGTTGACAGACACTACTTTAAATTAGGCTCTGGAGAAAAAACCCAAGACCCAATAAGACTGGACTTTAATATAGAAAAAGGTAAACTAGGAACAGTAGTAGAACTAGAAGTTGAACAAGGAGCAGAAGCTAGCCTAATTATGGACTACAGGTCCCAAGGTTCAGGCTTTGCTGCCATCCAAACTAGACTAAAAGTAGGCAAGGCTGGAAAGATTAACCTAGTTCAAATCCAAAGAATAGGCCAAGACCTAGATTTTGTAAATGATTTAGGCTGTCATATAGAAGCAGATGGAAAAGTCCAAGTCATTAGACTGATTTTATCAGGAGACAATAGCTTCGATGGAGCCAACTTCATTTTAGATGATAGGGCAGAACTTGCTACTAACATAGGCTATATGGTTGAAAAAGACCACAGACTAGATATGAACTATTTAGTTGAACACAAGGGAGTAAACTCTTTATCTAACATGGATGTAGAAGGAGTTCTTAGAGACACAGCCTACAAAATGTTTAGGGGAACTATTGATATCCAACATGGGGCAGACCAAGCCAAGGGCAATGAGAACGAAAATGTTTTAATGCTTGATGAAGGTGTGGTCAACAAATCTGTACCAATTATTCTATGTGCCGAAGAAAATGTTGAAGGTAACCATGGAGCTACCATGGGCAGACTTGACGAAGATTTAATGTTTTATCTACTGTCAAGGGGCATAAAAAAAGAAGAAATATACGAACTTATGGCTAAGGCTAGACTTCTTTTCGTAGCTAATAAGATTGAAGACCCTCTTACAAAGAAAATGGTAATTGAAGAAATTGGGGGTTTTGAAAATGACTAAAGACCTTTTAGAATACAGGAAGGATTTTCCCTTATTAGAAAAGGAAGCTCTTGCTTATTTAGACAATGCAGCAACATCCCAAAAACCTCAATGTGTTTTAGATGCTGTGATGAAATACTACCAAGAAGACAATGCTAACCCTATGAGAGGTCTATATGACCTTTCAGTTAGGGCTACAAAAGTATATGAAGAAGCTAGAAGAAAGACCGCAAAATATCTAAATGCTAGCCGCCCTGAAGAAATTGTCTTTACTAGAAACGCATCAGAATCCTTAAATCTAATAGCCTATAGCTATGGCCTTGACTTTATAAAAGAAGGAGACGAAATCCTAGTAGGAATAACTGAACACCATTCTAACCTGCTACCATGGAGAATGGTTGCAGAAAAAACTGGAGCCAAGGTAAAATACATTGAATGCCAAGAAGATGGATCGATTTCAGAAGACTATTTCAAGTCGCTTTTATCTGAAAAAACCAAGTTAGTAGCCTTGACCCATTTGTCCAATGTTATAGGCAGACAATATCCAGTAAAGAGATTTATTGAACTGGCCCACCAAGTTGGAGCAGTTTTCGTTCTAGATATTTGTCAGTCTATGGCTCACATAAAAATCGATATCCAAGACTTAGATGCAGATTTTGCAGCCTTTTCTGGCCACAAGATGTTTGCTCCTATGGGTATTGGTGGCCTTTATGGCAAATATGAACTTTTAGATAAAATGTCTCCATTTTTGCGTGGTGGAGAAATGATAGAAACAGTGACCTTAGAAGGCCAAACTTATGCTGAAGTTCCTCACAAATTTGAAGCAGGAACAGTAAATGCAGGTGGAGCTAGAGGCTTAAGTGCTGCCATCGACTACATTGAAAAAGTTGGCATGGAAAATATTGCCAAGAGAGAAGAAGAACTAACTAGACGAGCCTTAGAAGGCCTAAAAGATTATCCATATATAAAAATCCTAGGAGCCAAAGAAGCAGAAAACCACCATGGCATCATATCCTTTGCAGTTGAAGGAGTTCATCCCCACGACATAGCAGAGATTTTAAGCCATGACGGTATAGCCATTAGGGCAGGCCACCACTGTGCCCAACCTCTTCTTAGTCACTTAGGAGTTAGGTCCTCAGCTAGGGCGTCAATTTCTTTTTATAATACTGAAGAAGAAGTAGACAAGTTTGTAAAATCAGTAAAATCATTAAGGGGGAAGATGGGCTATGACCAATAAAACCTTTTATAACGAAATCTTAACTGAACACAATATTAGACCCTTGCATAAAAAAACCTTAGAAGGAGCCAACTTGAAACTAGAAGGCATTAACCCTTCATGTGGAGACGAAATAACAGTCTCTCTTAAAGTCAACGACCAAGGCCTAGTAGAAGATGGAGCCTTTGAAGGATCAGGCTGTGCCATATCCCAAGCCTCTACTGACATGATGTTAGATTTAATAATAGGCAGGTCCAAGGAACAAGCCTTAGAACTAGCAGATATATTTCTTAGGATGATCCAAAAACAAGCCAGCCCAGAAGAAATGGAAATGCTTGAAGAAGCATCTATCTTAGAAGACGTATCTAACATGCCAGCTAGAGTAAAATGTGCAGTCCTAGGCTGGAGAACAGCAGAACAAATGCTAAAGGACCATGAATAAAGAATTTTTTAAAGTCTTAGACCTAGTCTAGGGCTTTTTTCTTTAAAAAGCTTTGTTTTAATAAAAGTTTTTCTTGTGCTTAATGAAGACTTAACAAAAGTCTCCTAGAATAATAATCGAACAAGCAAGTAGATAAATTTTTTCATACTATCCACATTTTTAAAGAAGAGAGGAGCTATACTTCACCAATCAAACTGAAAAAGGGTTTGAAAGTGAGTTGGGCTCCTATTTTCTTTACTTTCATATTTACTCATATTTGTACTTGTTGTTTATTATTTCTTAAGAAACCCCACCAAAAATCACACGATTTATACCCGCCTTTATTGTTTTGGATAGGCTTTCCATATCTGGGTTTTAATATTTTAGCAATTATTCTTTTCCGTTGCCAAAAAAGTTCATAGATATCGTAAATACTAGGAGCAATATTAGATGGAAATTTTAATATAAATGTATAGTTATTAAACATTGAGAATTATTGTAAAGTCAACAAAATTATGAAATAATAACAAGTACAAATAGAATGATAGATAAAAATAAAGATATTAAAAAAATTAATTACAAAACTCCAAATGATTCTTTATACAAGGGCTTGAGTAACTGGTAAAATTGGTCTTTATGCTGCCTTACAAGGATATGACGCCATAAAGGTAGACTTTGTTAAGGATCTTGATTATGTGGTTGTTTTAAATCGTGTAGCATTATTTGTTAAAGAATAAGGAGTGAAGACCATGGAAAACAAAGAAATAAAACCTAAAAAAATTTCATTAGCTGAATATAGAGCTGGGAAAACAGAAATAAAGGACTCTGAACCAGTTTTAATGTCAAAACTAGGCCTTGGTTTGCATTTAGGAACTGTTGAGATTAGCAAGAATATAGAGACTGTTATATATGGAGATTTTGACCTAGGTAAAATTAGTCAGAAAAGCTGGGATTTAATGAATGTAGCTTACGAGTTTAGCGAACAAGGACTAGAAGAAGAGTAGCTTATGAGTAAGTTGCAAAAATATAAATACGATAAGGGACTTCTTGTAAAGCCAAAGTTTAATATCTTAAAAATTTTAAAAGATAATATTTTTGCTATATTCTCAAAGAGAGAATATATATATAAAACAGATTGTGATTTCAGACTTGAGTACCAAGATTTTAATTATGACGATATGATACGAGAATATATTGACATAGACGACACATTGACCTGTGTTTAGAAAATGGAAAAGATTTCTAGACCAACGCACCTGATTATTTAAAAGAAAGAATGAAACAAGGTTGATAATTAAAGAGCTTTAAAAAAATTAGCTAGGGACTAAAAAAGTGAATACAAAGGAGGCGAATATATGAGTTAGAGATTAAAGAAATTGAAATTTACAAAGAAATAGATGAAGATGGAGATGAATGTAGTGGCTTAATTTGCTGGGTTATTCCAGATGAAGATGATCCAGAAGACTATAATTTTGATTTATTAGACCATGATATGGTAGATACTCCAGGGTATGGATTTTATTTTATTTATTATTATGATGGAGAGCTAACTCACTTTTTCCCAGAAGGGACTTCACTTGATGCCTATTTGGAAAACATAGATGACCCAAGATACACCCCTGTTGAAGGAACCTTTAATTACTATGGAGATGGTCTAAATATGATAGACCAGCCAGCCCATGTAATAATCAAAGAGGTTTCAAAGAAAAGAGGATATATTAGCTAAGGACTAGAGGACAAGTGACATGTTAAATAAAATCCTAAGAACCAAATAACAAGTAAAAAATAATTTTAAAGAGGGCCCTAGGCTCTCTTTTGCTTTATATACATGTAATTTTTGTTATAATAAAATATATACAAGGAGGTAGAAATGGAATTAGAAAAGAAAATAGAAATCCAGTGTCCAGCTTGTGGTCACAAGGGAGAGTTTTCAGTTTATGAAAATATTAATACAAAGATCTATCCAGATTTGAAAGAAAAAATTAAGTCTGGTCAGCTTTTTATTTACAAGTGTCCTAGTTGTGGAACAGAGTCCATAATAGACTATGGGCTGATTTACCAAGACCCAGATGAAAAGATTTTAATCCAATATTATATGTCAGAAAAAGAGAAGGAAGGAGCCTTGGATCTTTTTTCTAAGGAAAGCCTAGACCACCATGACCAAGCTGAAGAGATTATAAAAATTTTAGACAGCTATAGAAAAAGACTTGTTGACAATTTAGAAAGTCTAAGGGAAAAGATTCAAATTTTTGATAGGGGCTTAGACGACAGGGCTGTTGAACTGGTAAAAATTATTTCTACAAAAATCTTTATAGATGAAAATCCTAATGCTAATCTTCAGGCTGTGTATTTTGTAGATGACCAAGGCAAGGACTTAATCGTCTTTGAAGCTGATAATGATAATTATGCTATTAATATGGATGCTACTATGTATAGACTAATGGAAGAAGGCTTGGAAAAATTAGACCTAGAGGAAACTTTTATAGTTGATGAGAAGTGGGCCTTAGAGGTCTTTGATAAGTTAGTTCAATTAGGATAAAAAAGAAGCTGGCAGAAAAATCTACCAGCTTTTTAAAATTGTATAAGTTTTTGCTAGGACTTAAAATTATTCTAATACTAATTCAACTTCTGATTCCCATAGTCCATGAATGTTACAATAGCTAAGGGCAAATAATTTACCGTTCTTTTCAGCCTTAAAGCTTACTTCTGCTTCATAAGAAGTAAAAATTTCTCCTTCGCCATGGGCAGAGAAGTTTACTGTTGAAACTTCAACTGGTTTTGGGAAGCCTTCTGGTTGATAGAAAAGTTTGAACCATGCTATATGGTGTTCAAAAGTGTTTGGATGTCCAATTTCTTCTCCAACACTAAGTTTAACTTTTACCTCTTCACCTTTAACAGCCTTTTGAACTTGAATTACAGGTACGTGCTTTTCGTTTTTAAAATCTCCACTCATTACAGTATTACTAAGCATTACTATCAATCCTCCTATTTGTTATTCATTTTATTTATAGCCTTATAAAGTCTTTTTAAACAAATTCAACAAAAGCTTTTATTTATGTGATAAAATATATATAGAACTATGGAAAAATACACATTAATTGCAACCACGACCTTTGGTCTTGAGGCTATTTGTAAGAGAGAACTTATAGACCTAGGTATGGAAATAAAAAAAGTACAAGATGGAAGAATATATTTTGAAGGAACTATGGAAGATGTTGCCAAGGCCAACTTGTGGCTAAGGACAGCAGATAGGCTTCTAATTGAGTTGGGAAATTTTAAGGCTCTGACCTTTGAAGAACTTTTCGACCAAGTTTATGACCTGCCTTGGGATCAAATTATACCAGCCAATGGCAATTTTATAATTAACGGCAAGTCTATTAAATCAAAATTATTCTCTATTTCAGATTGCCAAAGAATTACTGAAAAGGCAATTATAAAAAAACTACAAACTAAATATAATATAAGCTGGTTTGAAAAATCAGGGGCCCTTTATGATATTGAAGTGGCTCTTTTAAAAGACAACGCTTCAATAACCCTAGACACAACAGGTAAGGGCCTGCACAAAAGAGGCTACAGGATCAAGCATGGAGATGCACCAATAAAAGAAACTCTAGCAGCTGCCATGGTCCTGCTTTCTTTTTGGAACAAGGACAGGCTCCTTTATGACCCATTTTGTGGCAGTGGTACAATTCTTGTAGAGGCTGCTATGATAGGCAGAAACATTGCTCCAGGTCTAGACAGAGGCTTTGCCTTTAACAACTGGACTGGAGTTGACAAGGAAATTTTAAAGGCTGCCAAGAGGGCTGCCCAGGAACAAATTGACAATAAATCAGCTTTAAATCTTATAGGCACAGATATTGACCTAGAAATGGTTAGCCTAGCCAAAGAAATAGTAGAAAACTTAGGCTTTGAAGATGACATTAAAATAATCCATAAGGACTTTAGAAACTTGGACCTTGAAGATGACTATGGAGTTATGATTACTAATCCTCCTTATGGTCAGAGACTTTCAACTGTCAATGTACAAAGCCTTGAACAAGACTTAGGCCAAAAATTTAAAAATCTTAAGACCTGGTCCAAGTATATAATCACCAGCAACGAAGATTTTGAAAAAAACTTTGGTAAAAAGGCTGACAAAAAAAGAAAACTATATAATGGAAGATTAAAAGTAGACTATTACCAATACTACGGGCCTAGACCTGATTTTTAAGGAGGTAGGAATGCTTAAAACTAAAGACTTCAAAGACGACCATTTTGAAATTTTTGAGAATATGGCTGATCTTATTAGGGTTAAAGATATGAATAACAACATTATTTATACCAATGACCAAATTCTTACTAACAATAAATTTAATATGTCAACTAAGGACTCTAAGAGGATTGTAGATTTAGATGATTTGAAAAACAGCCTACAAACAGAAGAGACTATAGAGGGAAGAGATTATTCTATTAAGGCTTCTCCTGTTTATAATGACCATGGGGAAGTTATTGCATCAATTGAAGTTTTTAGAGATGTTACTAGGGAAAGAGAGCTGGAAACTGCTTTAAAAAGAGCCTCTAAGGAAATTGAAAAGGACCTTCTTTTTGCAAAGAAAATTCAAAGAAAAATCCTACCTAGAAAAGGAAAGTTTGAAAACATATCTATAGACTTTAAATATAAACCATCTAAATACTTGTCTGGAGATATTTTTGATATTTTTGAAATAGACGATCACACCATTGGAGTTTATATTGTTGATGTTGCAGGTCATGGGATTGCTGCATCAATGCTTACTGTTTTTATTAGACAGACTATGTATTCAGTGGCCCTAGAATCCAAGTCTCCTTCTGAAGTTTTGTTAAAGCTACAAGAAAAGTTTCAGGCCTTAGAATTAGAGCCAGAAAGATATTTTACTATGTTTTATGGAGTCTACAATTTAAGGGAAAAAGAGCTAAAATACGCCAACGCAGGCCACAATTCTATTCCATTTTTGTTTAACAAGGACTCTATAACCATGTTAGTTAACCATGGTCTACCAATCCTAGGCTTTAATACAGATAACACCTATACAGACAAGTCTGTTCGTCTAGAGTCTAGAGATTCTATCTTAATGTACACAGATGGCTTAATCGAGGCGAAAAACGAGTATGGAGAAGAATTTGGTGAAGATAGAGTTAAAAGAGCTATATTAAATACCCAAGGCAATCTTTTAGAAGAACTAGAAGACAACCATGCTAACTTTATAGGTATTGAACAAAAAGACGACATAGCAATGATTTTAATGAGTGTAAAATAAGGAGATTTTATGACTTTAACATTAGACTATTCAAAAGCCTTAGAAAAGGTTGAAGACCTAGCTTATATAAAACATCTAGCCCTAGCTTCTAAGGAAATTTTAGAAGAAAAATCAGGGGCTGGAGCAGACTTTCTAGGTTGGACAAAGTTGCCAGAAGACTATGACCAAGAAGAGTTTTCTAGAATAAAGGAAGCAGCCAAAAAAATTAAAGGCCAATCCCAAGCCCTGTTGGTTATTGGTATTGGTGGATCCTACCTAGGAGCCAAGGCGGCTATTTCAGCCTTGACTAATAACTTCCACAACGAAATGTCAGGCTCAGATGATTTGAAAATTTATTTTGCTGGCCAAAACCTGTCACAAAGTTATCTTATTGACCTGTACAACCTATTAAAGGACCAGGACTTTTCTATAAATGTAATTTCAAAATCTGGTACAACTACAGAACCAGCTATAGCCTTTAGGATTTTTAAAGAGCTATTAGAAGAAAAATATGGAGACCAAGCAAAAGACAGAATTTATGCCACAACTGACAAAGAAAAGGGAGCTCTTAGAGATTTAGCCGTAAAGGAAGGCTACCAAACCTTTGTAGTGCCAGATGACATTGGAGGTAGATATTCTGTATTAACTGCAGTAGGCTTACTTCCTATGGCCTGTGCTGGAATTGACATTGACCAAATGATGGAGGGAGCAAAGGCAGCAGCTTTAAAATATTCAAATCCTAAATTTGAAGAAAATGATGCCCTTCTTTATGCAGCTATAAGAAATGCCCTTAACAGACAAGGCAAGGATATAGAGTTAATGGTTTCTTATACACCAGAACTTTTTTATTTTTCTCAGTGGTGGATTCAGCTTTTTGGAGAATCTGAAGGCAAGGACGGCAAGGGACTTTTCCCTGCAGCAGGATCTTTTACAACAGACCTTCACTCTATGGGCCAAATGATCCAAGATGGCAGGAGAAATCTATTTGAAACAGTAGTTTTAGTTTCTAAGGCTGACAAGGATCTTACAATAAAAGAAGACCAAGATAATTTAGATGGCTTAAACTATTTGGCTGGAAAAACCTTATCAGAAATAAACAAAAAGGCCTTTGAAGGAACTTACCAGGCCCATGTTGATGGCAGGGTGCCTAATCTTTTAGTAGAAATAGAAAGACTAGATGCTTATAATCTAGGATATTTATTTTACTTTTTCCAAAAGGCCTGTGGATATTCAGCTTATATGCTAGGAGTTAATCCTTTTAACCAACCAGGAGTAGAAAAATACAAGGCTAACATGTTTAAATTACTTGGCAAACCAGGCTATTAAAAATTTCGGCTTATTGGATCTAGTTATAAAGAGAGGTGGACTTATGTTTGAAAAAGGTGAAATAGTATTTTATAAGAATATTGGCGTTTGTATGGTAGATGGTATTACTAGATTAGATTTTGCCTTGGATCCTAGACAAAAATACTATGTAATGAGAAGTATATATAAAAACGGAGTAAACTATGTTCCAGTAGGCGGAGAAGTTGAAAATATAAGAAGTATTGTTTCTAAAGAAGAAGCAGAAAGTCTTATAGACAAAATCAAAGACATTGAGCCAGAGCCAATTTTGGATTTGGCAGTTAAGCAAATGACAGAAATTTATGAAGAAAAACTAAATTCAGGTAATCCTGAAGACATATTAGACTTGCTTTTATCCATAGACAAGAAAAAAGAAATACTTTTGGAAGAAAAGAAAAAGTTTGGGGCCATAGACGACTCTTACTTAAAAAAGGCTATAGACATGTTTTATGAAGAAACAGCTGCAGCCCTAGGTTTGAAAAAAGAAGCTATGGGAAAATATATAAAGGATAGAACAGGTTTTAGCCTAACAGTATAAAACCCAGTTTTTGAAATAAAAATTTTAGTTCGCATTTTATAAGTTTATAAGCTGCGAACTTTTTAAAATATAAGACAAAATTAAGAGGATCACAATGGAAAGAGAAAATTTGTTAAAAGCCTTAGAAGACTTAGATCTTGGCAAGATTTTTTTAGACGAGCCAATGAAAAACCACACTACCTTTAAGGTAGGAGGTCCTGCAGACATTCTAATTATGCCAAAGGACGAAGCTAGTTTAGTAAAACTAATGACTTTTTTAAGAAATCATAATATAGAAGCCTTTATTTTAGGCCAAGGCTCTAACCTTTTAGTAACTGACAAGGGCATTAGAGGCATAGTTGTAAAAATTCACGACTGTCTTACAGACCTATATTTGGAAGATGAAACTAGCATATATTCAGGGGCAGGAATTACTGTGCCAAGGCTGGCTAAATTCGCCCAAGACCAAGGTCTTACAGGTATGGAGGAAATTTCTGGCATACCAGGAGATGTAGGTGGAGGAGTTTTTATGAACGCAGGAGCCTACGGAAAAGAATTTAAAGATGTAATTAAGGAAGTAAAGGTCCTAACAAGGGACAACCAAGTGAAGCTTATAAAAAATGCTGACATGGACTTTCATTATAGAGGCTCTCAAGTCAAAAGCCAGGGCTATATAGTTTTAGGAGCAAGCTTTTCTTTAGAAAAAGGAATCCAAGCTGACATAGATGAAAAAATGGCAGACTATACTGCTAGAAGAAGGAACAAACAGCCAATAGAATGGCCTTCAGCAGGGTCAACCTTTAAAAGACCTGAAGGATACTATGCAGGAGCCTTAATAGAAGAAGCCGGTCTTAAAGGTTTGGTTCATAGGGGAGCCATGGTTTCTGAAAAGCACTCAGGTTTTGTAATTAACCACAACAACGGGACCTACCAAGACATTATTGAACTAATTAAACTTATTCAAAAAGAAGTTTATGACAAAAGTGGAGTAGTTCTAGAAAGAGAAGTTAAAATAGTAGGAGAAGAATAAAAAGGAGCTTACTATGAAAAAAGATATAGAGCTAATAGTAATAAGTGGTATAAGTGGAGCAGGGAAAACTACAGCTCTAAGGGCAGTAGAAGACTTGGGCTATTATTGTATGGACAATATTCCTCCCCAACTTCTGTCTACCTTTGTGCAACTTTATGTACAAAACAAAAAAGGACCATCAAAAATCGCCGTAGTTCTAGATATAAGAACTAGGGAATTTTTTCAAGGCATATCCTTAGAGCTAGAAAGAATTAAGACTTTTGCTGTAGATTATAAGCTAATATTTTTAGATGCTTCAGACCAAACTGTTGTTAAAAGATATCAAGAAATGAGAAGACCTCATCCTTTAGCAGCAGATGGAAATATTTTAGAAGGCCTAAGAGAAGAAAGAGACAAGCTTCAAGCAATAAAAAACTTAGCTGACTATATAATCGATACCTCTAGAATGAACAACTACAAGCTAAGGGCAGAAATAAATAACATTTTAGAACAAGGAGACTCTAAGATGCAAGTTTCTATAGTTTCCTTTGGCTTTAAAAACGGCATCCTCTTAGATGCAGATTATGTTTTTGATGTAAGATTTATTCCTAATCCCTACTATATAGAAAATTTAAAAAAACAAAGTGGCAAGGACCAAGAAGTAAAAGACTATGTGTTTTCTTTTGAAGATGCAAAAAACTATATTGATAAAATCCAAGACCTAATAAACTTTATTGTACCAAGATATATAAAAGAAGGAAGATTACAATTAACTGTAGGCATTGGCTGTACAGGTGGCAGACATAGGTCTGTAGCCATAAGTGAAGAGCTAGGAGCAAGACTTGGTGGCGAAAATATAAAAATAGCAGTAGACCACAGGGACTTGGACAGGTGATTTTATGAAAGACAAAAAAGTTGTAGTTATAGGAGGAGGTACTGGAAATTCCATCCTACTAGCTGGACTAAAAAACTTTACTAATAATATTACTGCCATAGTAACAGTAGCAGATGACGGAGGAGGCTCTGGAGTCCTAAGGTCAGACTTAGGCATGCTACCTCCAGGAGATATAAGGGCCTGTCTCTTAGCCTTGTCTAACACCCAGGAACAAATGGAAAAGCTTTTTAGTTTTCGTTTTGGAAGTGGCCAGCTTAAGGGTCAGTCCTTTGGGAATTTGTTTTTGGCAGCTATGAACGAAATCTATGGAGACTTTGGCATAGCAGTTAAAGAGGCCTCAAAGGTCCTAAACATAACAGGCAAGGTCCTACCAGTAACCTTAGATAAAATGGACTTAATAGCAGAACTGGAAAATGGCAAAAAGTTTTTAGGAGAATCAGCTATTCCAAAATTTGTAAAAAAAGAAAAATCTCCCATAAAAAAACTGTCTTTAGAAAACTCAGATGTAAAAATATTAGACTCTTGTATAAAGGCAGTAAGAGAGGCAGATTTAATAATTCTAGGACCAGGTTCTTTGTACACCTCAGTTATTCCCAATCTTTTAATTGGACAAATGGTAGAAGAAATTGTAAAATCCAAAGCCAAGACAGCCTACATTTGTAATGTAATGACCCAGGCAGGAGAAACTGACAACTATACAGTTGCAGACCATGTAAGAGGCATCTTAAAACATTCAAATGATCAGATCCTAGACTATTGTCTTGTAAATAATAGAGAAATTGACTATAGGTATTTAAAAAGCTATAACATAAAAGACTCAGTCCAAGTTCTTCCTAATGAAGAAGATAAAAAATTTCTGGAAGAAAAAAACATTAAATTAATTACAGGTGACTATATAGACGTAAAAGACTCCTATATAAGGTCCAACTCAATAAATATATGTAGAGATCTTGAAAAAATTCTAAAATCTTAGTTAAACTTTTTTATAGCCAAGAAATCGCTTGCACAACTTATTTAATGATGTTAGAATAGTAAGTAGTATGGACAAAATGGAGTGATATTATGAGAGAAGTAAGCGCTGGAGGTGTTGTGTTTAATTCTGACAAGATATTATTACTTCGTAAACTCAACGGTGGCTGGGTCCTTCCCAAGGGACATGTAAGAAGAGGAGAGACTTATTACCAAACAGCCCTTAGGGAAGTTAAAGAAGAAACTGGCATAAAGGCTGATTTAGGATCCTATATAGACAAGATTGAATACCAATATTATAATCTTAGAAGGATGCAAAGGTCTACAAAAACAGTCCATTGGTTTACTATGTATTCTGATGATACTAACCTAAGACCCCTAAGAAGAGAAGGGTTTAACGAAGCGAAGTATGTAGAATTTGAACAAGCATTAAGAATTTTAATCCACGACAACGAAAAAATGATAATAATAAAAGCTAAAAAAATAAAAGAGGATATTAAAAACTAAGATGAGTTTTTCCAATGACGTAAAAAACGAAGGAGCTAGAATCCAACTAGACTCATCAAAGCTTGTGTTAGCAGAATTATCAGCCTTTATAAGAACTTGTTGTGAGATAAAAATAAAATCTCAAAAAATATCACTAGAATTTATAACAGAAAATGCTTCTATAGCTAGGAGGATTTTCACCCACCTAAAGGGCTATTCAAACCAGCTTGAAGCCTATAGAAAAAAATCTACAAGCCTAATACAAAATGGCCAGTATATAATAGTAGTAAATGACAAATATGCCATAGACGACCTATTATATGACACGAAATTTATTTATAACAGCCAATACTTTAGCCAAAGATCCTATATAATGTCCACAGAACTAAAAACAGAGCTAGAAGAAAGAGCCTATCTTAGAGGAGCTTTTCTAGGATCTGGATCCATAAGCAATCCAGAGAAATCCTATCACTTAGAAATAGTGTGTAGAAATGAAGACCTGGCAGAGGATTTAAAACTTATAATCAATAAGAGAGGATTAAAAGCCAAGGTCTCTAAAAGAAAAAATTCATATATAGTATATATAAAAGAAGCAGAGCAAATTTCTGACTTTATGGCCCTAATAGGTGTCAACCAAAGTCTTTTGAAATTTGAAAATATTAGGGTCTTAAAGGACCTAAGAAACAATGTAAATAGAGTAGTGAACTGCGAAACTGCAAATATAAACAAGCAGATAGAAGCTGCTCAAAAACAAATAACTGACATAAATTTTCTTAAAAGTATAGACAAGTACAAGGACCTATCAGCAGATTTAAAAGAAATAGCTGAAATAAGACTTGAAAATGAATACTATACCTTAAAAGAAATTGCAGAGATAAGCCAAGGAAAATACACTAGGTCAGGAGTAAATTACAGATTAAAAAAAATTAGCGCATTGGCAGAAAAATACAGGGGTGTACAAAATGAAAGAGATGAAGGTTAAGTTAGTAAATGAAGAAGGCCTACATGGTAGAGCAGCAGCAAATTTTGTTAGAATAGCAGGACAATTTGAATCAGAAATAAAATTAGTTTCTGATGGAGTTTCAGTTAATGGAAAAAGCATAATAGGAATAATGTCCCTAGGAGCCTTTTGTGGAGAAGAACTAACAATAAGAACTGACGGACCTGACGAAAATGTAGCCCTAAGATCTTTGGTGGACCTAGTAAACCAAAAGCTATAAGTTTATATAATATTGAAGGAAGCTATGCTTAGACCAACTAAGGAAACATAGCTTTTTTTTCTTGTAAATTTTTTTAGAAAAAAATTGACGAATAAATATTACTGTGATACAATAACTTATTGAATAATATAATTTAAATTGGGGTCATATGCTCTATTTATATTGTTAAGGTAGTTATAGAATAGATGTTCAAGTGAGAGGTGAGGTTATTTACATGACAAATCCTGTAAATTATGGCAAGAGAGTTAGGGTTTCATATTCTAGAATTAATGAGGTTTTAGATCCACCTAACTTAATTGAAGTTCAAACTAATTCTTTTAAATGGTTTCTAAACGAAGGTTTAAAAGAAGTTCTTCAAGACGTATCTCCTATAGAAGACTATACTGGAGATCTGGTGATGGAATTTGTTGAACACAAGATTGACGAAGACAAAAAATACACAGAAGAGGAAGCAAAAGATCATGACGCAAATTATTCTGCCCCTCTAACTGTTAAGGTAAGGTTACACAATAAGTCTACCATGGAAATCAAGGAACAGGAAGTATTTATGGGTGATATGCCTATGATGACTGAAACTGGTACCTTTATTATTAATGGAGCAGAAAGAGTTGTTGTTAACCAGCTAGTAAGATCACCTGGTGTTTATTATAAATTAGATCGAGACAAAACAGGTAAACCTCTGTACTCTTCAACTTTAATACCAAATAGAGGAGCATGGATTGAGTTAGAGTCAGATTCTAAGGATGTAGTTCATACTAGAATAGATAGAAATAGAAAAATTCCTATGACTATTTTACTTAGAGCCCTAGGAGTTGAAACTAGGTCTGAAATTTTAGAGCTATTTGGGGAAAGTGAAGAATTACTTGCAACCCTAGAAAAAGATACAACTCAAAACAGAGAAGAAGCTATTATAGAAATTTATAAAAAGCTTAGGCCAGGAGAACCTCCTACCCTAGATTCAGCCACATCTTTATTTAACAACATGTTCTTTGAACACAAAAGATATGACTTGGCCAATGTAGGTAGGTATAAATTCAATAAGAAACTTGCCCTAGCAACTAGGATTAAGGGTTTTGAGGCAGCAGAAAACATTGTTGACCAAGAAACTGGTGAACTTATTGTTTCTAAGGGCTCAATAATTACTGAAGAAATTGCCAAAGAAATTGAATATGCAGGTATAAACCTAGTTAATATACTAAATAAAGACGGAGAAGAAGTTAGAGTCTTAGGTAACAACTTTGTAGATGTTGCTGCCTTTGATCTTGACTTAAGCAAATACGGATTAAAAGACAAGGTATATTATCCTTTAATGACAAAACTTTTACAAGAATTTGAAGGAGAAGACCTTGATTTTGAAATTGAACAAAACATTAAGGCCTTAAGTCCAAAACACGTTATTGCAGATGATATTTTATCTTCTGTTTCTTATGAATTAGGACTTTTCAAGGGAGTAGGCCTAGTTGACGATATTGACCACCTAGGCAATAGAAGAATTAGATCTGTTGGTGAACTTTTACAAAACCAATATAGGATAGGTTTCTCTAGAATGGAAAGAGCCATTAGAGAAAAAATGACTATCCAAGACATGGAATCTAATACTCCTCAATCCTTAATTAACATTAGACCTTTAACTGCTGCAGTAAAAGAATTTTTTGGTTCTTCACAATTATCTCAATTTATGGACCAAACTAATCCACTGTCAGAACTAACTCATAAGAGAAGAATGTCTGCCCTTGGACCTGGTGGTCTAAGTAGAGATAGAGCAGGAATGGAAGTTAGAGACGTTCACAACTCCCACTATGGTAGAATGTGTCCTATTGAAACTCCAGAAGGTCCTAACATTGGACTTATTACATCACTGGCTACCTATGCTAGAATTAACGATTTTGGTTTTATTGAAGCACCTTTTAGAAAGGTAGTAAAACCAGAAGGCAAGGTAACCAATGAAATTGATTATATTACTGCTGATATAGAAGACAAACACATTATTGCCCAATCTAACGAGCCTTTAGACGAAAATGGCTATTTTGTAAACGAAAGAGTTGTAGCTAGAGGAATTAATGGGGTAGTTGACGTTTATGATGTAAAGGACATTGACTACATGGACGTATCACCAAGACAAATTGTTTCTGTTGGTACTGCTATGATTCCTTTCCTAGAAAATGATGACGCCAACCGTGCCCTAATGGGTGCCAACATGCAGCGTCAAGCTGTGCCATTATGCTTTACTGAAGCTCCAATAATTGGAACAGGTATTGAGTATAAGGCTGCCAAAGACTCTGGTGTTGTTATTGTAAACAAAGAAGATGGAGTAGTTTCTAAGATTTCTGCTGAATACATTGAAGTTAAAGCAGATTCAGACGGCTCTATCCAAAGATATAAACTAAAGAAATTTAGAAGGGCCAATGCAGGTACAACTATTAACCAAAGACCAATAGTTCGTCTAGGCGACAAGGTAGCAGCTGACCAGGTTATAGCTGACGGACCTTCAACTGACCAAGGGGAAATGGCCCTAGGAAGAAACATTAGAATTGCCTTTATGAACTGGGAAGGTTATAACTATGAAGATGCTATGCTAATTAGTGAAGACCTAGTTATAAAAGACAAATTAACTTCTGTTCATATAGAAGAATATGAATCTGAAGCTAGGGAAACAAAGCTTGGCTCAGAAGAAATTTCCAGAGATATTCCTAATGTTGGAGAAGAAATGCTTAAGGACCTAGATGAAAGAGGTATCATTAGAATTGGTGCTGAAGTTAGGTCTGGAGATATATTAGTTGGAAAGGTTACTCCAAAGGGAGAAACTGAACTTTCCCCTGAAGAAAGACTTTTAAGGGCTATATTCGGAGAAAAATCTAGGGAAGTTAGAGACACTTCTTTAAGAGTCCCTCATGGAGAAGCTGGTATTGTAATTGACGTTAAGACCTTTACTAGGGAAAATGGTGACGAACTAAATCCTGGCGTAAATGAAATGGTTAGGGTCTATGTTGCTACTAAGAGAAAGATTTCTGTTGGTGACAAGATGTGTGGTCGTCATGGAAACAAGGGTGTAATTTCTAGAATCTTACCTAGAGAAGACATGCCATATTTGCCAGATGGAACTCCTGTGGAAATTGTTCTTAACCCACTAGGGGTACCTTCAAGAATGAACCTAGGCCAAGTACTAGAAGTTCACTTAGGTCTAGCTGCCAAGAAATTAGGCTGGCATGTTGCTACTCCAGTATTTGATGGAGCCAATGAAAAAGACATTGCAGAAGCCTTGAAAAAAGCTGGCTATTCTGAAGACGGAAAAATCCAACTAAGAGACGGTAGAAATGGTGAAGAGTTTGACCATCCAGTAACTGTAGGTTACATGTATATGCTAAAACTTCACCACTTAGTAGACGAAAAAATTCACGCTAGGTCAACTGGACCATATTCTCTTGTAACCCAACAACCTCTTGGAGGTAAGGCACAATTTGGTGGCCAAAGGTTTGGAGAAATGGAAGTTTGGGCCCTAGAGGCTTATGGTGCTTCTCATACCCTACAAGAAATGCTAACTATAAAATCAGACGACATAGTAGGTAGGGTGAAGACTTACGAAGCTATTGTTAAGGGAGAGAACATTCCAGAGCCAGGTATTCCAGAGTCCTTTAAGGTATTAATTAAGGAGCTTCAATCCCTAGCCCTAGATGTAAAAGTTCTAGACCTTGACGATAGAGAAATGGACTTAGACAACGATATAGACGATGACCTAAGCAGAATTGATTCTAATGCAGATAAGTACGAAGATGACGACATGGACTTATCTCAAGATAAGAATGTAATTTCAGGTATTAGAAAAATTGGAGAAGACGAGATCCCAGAAGGGTTTAACTTTTCTGACGATGAAGACGACGACGAAGACGACGAAGATTAATATTTCTTTTTGCAAGATGAAAGAAATGTTTTATGAAGGGAGCGACTCTTTTGGAAAATAAAGATGTAATAAATTCTATAGAAATTGGATTAGCATCATCTGATAAAATAAGACAATGGTCTTATGGAGAAGTAAAAAAACCAGAGACCATTAATTATAGAACCTTAAAACCTGAAAAAGAAGGTCTATTTTGTGAAAAAATCTTTGGTCCAGTTAAGGACTGGGAATGTAATTGTGGTAAATATAAAAGAGTAAGATACAAGGGCGTAGTTTGTGAAAAATGCGGTGTTGAAGTAACTAAGGCCAAGGTTCGTAGAGAGAGAATGGGCCATATTGAACTGGCAACACCAGTATCTCACATTTGGTATTTCAAGGGAATTCCATCTAGAATGGGCCTTCTTCTTGATATGAGCCCAAAAGAACTTGAAAGAGTTTTATACTATGCTTCTTATGTTGTAACAGAAATTCATGAAGATGGTACTGGCTTATTTGACAAGCAATTACTAGGAGAAATGGAATACAGGGACCTAAAGGCTGAACATGGAGACAAGTTCGAAGCTATGATGGGTGCTGAAGCCATAAAATATCTTTTAGAAAAGGTAGACCTAGAAAAAGAATCTCAGGAATTAAGAGCAGAACTTGAAGATGCAAGGGGCCAAAAGAAGAGAAGAATTTCTAGAAGACTAGAAATTATTGAAGCCTTTTTAAACTCTAAAAACAGACCTGAATGGATGATCTTAGATGTTCTTCCAGTTATTCCACCAGATTTAAGACCTATGGTACAACTAGATGGTGGCAGGTTCGCAACATCAGATTTAAATGACCTTTATAGAAGGGTTATAAATAGAAACAACAGACTTAAAAAGTTATTAGATATAGGAGCACCAGAAATCATAGTTAGAAATGAAAAAAGGATGCTTCAAGAGGCAGTTGACGCCTTAATCGACAACGGTAGACGTGGAAGAGCTGTTACTGGAGCTGGTAACAGACCTCTTAAGTCTCTTTCTGAAATGCTTAAGGGTAAACAAGGTAGGTTTAGACAAAACTTACTAGGAAAGAGAGTTGACTACTCTGGACGTTCAGTAATTGTTGTAGGTCCAGAACTTAAATTCCACCAATGTGGCCTACCAAAGACCATGGCCCTTGAATTATTCAAGCCTTATGTTATGAAGGAACTTGTAGAAGATGGCTATGTTCACAACATTAAATCTGCCAAGAGAATGGTAGAAAGACAAAATCCACAAGTTTGGGATATTCTAGACAGAGTTATTAAGGACCACCCAGTTTTATTAAACAGGGCACCGACCCTACACAGACTTGGTATCCAAGCCTTTGAGCCAGTCTTAGTAGAAGGTAAGGCTATAAAGCTACATCCACTAGCTTGTACTGCTTATAACGCAGACTTTGACGGGGACCAAATGGCTGTCCACTTACCACTTTCTGCTGAAGCCCAAGCTGAAGCTAGACTTTTAATGCTTTCAACTAACAATGTTTTAGGCTTAAAAGACGGAAAACCAATAGTAACTCCTACCCAGGACATGGTTTTAGGTATGTATTATCTAACTATGGAAGCCCAAGAACCTGTTAAGGGAGACGGAATGGTATTTGCCGATATGGCAGAGCTTCTTCAAGCCTACAACACAAATTCAGTTAATATTCACGCCCATGTAAAATTAAGAATCAAAGACGAAAACAACAAGTCTGTTCTTATAGACGGTACTATTGGTAGATTTATTATTAACCAATATATAAAACAAGACCTAGGCTTTGTAGATAGAGACGAAGACAAATACGGCCTTGAAATAAATAGGGTAATTAATAAGTCCCTACTTGGAAAAATCATTGAAAAAACCTATGAAATCCATGGCAACATGGAAACTGTTGAATTTGTTGATACTGTAAAAGCCTTAGGATATAAATATTCTACCAAGGGAGCCATTACAATTTCCTTTGGAGATATTCACGTTCCAGAAGACAAGTACGACATGATTGAACAGGCTGAAAAAGAAGTAGACAAGTATGAAAAAGCCTACAGAAGAGGACTTATTTCAGACGAAGAAAGATATGAAAAAGTAATTGAAATTTGGTCTAAGGTTACTGACAGACTTACCGAAAAAGTAATGACCACCTTCGATTATGACAACTCTATCTTTATTATGGCTGACTCTGGAGCCAGAGGTTCCAAGAACCAAATTTCTCAGCTAGCAGGTATGCGTGGACTTATGGCATCACCTACAGGAAGAATTATCGAGGTACCTATTACTTCTAACTTCCGTGAAGGCTTGTCAGTTTTAGAGTTCTTTATGTCTACCCATGGATCTAGAAAGGGTCTTGCAGATACAGCCTTAAGAACTGCTGACTCTGGTTATTTAACTAGAAGATTAGTAGACGTATCTCAAGAAGTAATTATTAAAGAAGAAGACTGTGGCAGTAATGAGTATTCAGTAGTTAGAGCCTTTGTAGATGGCAAGGAACTTATAGAGTCTCTAGAAGACAGAATTACTGGTAGATATACTCACGAAGAAATTCTTCATCCAGAAACTGGCCAAGTCCTTATTGGTGCAAACCAAATGATAACAACAACTATTGCATCAAAAATAGTAAAAGCTGGTATCAATGAAGTAAAAGTTAGAACTGCCTTTGCTTGTAAGACTAAGGGAGGAATCTGTTCTCACTGCTATGGCATGAACCTAGCCAATGGTTCTAAGGTTGGCCTTGGAGAAGCTGTTGGTATTATAGCAGCTCAATCAATTGGTGAACCTGGAACTCAGCTTACAATGAGAACCTTCCACACAGGTGGTGTTGCATCAGCATCAGACATTACCCAAGGTCTTCCTAGAGTTGAAGAGCTTTTTGAAGCTAGAAAGCCAAAGGGACTAGCTATTATTTCAGAAATTGACGGTACAGTAAAAATCGAAAGTGAAAATAGAAAAAGAGAAGTAATAGTAACAGCTGACAATGGAGATACTGCAAGGTACAACATAGTCTATGGAGCCATAATAAAAGTAAAAGATGGTGACAGAGTAGAGGCTGGAGATGAGCTAACTAGTGGATCAGTTTATCCACAAGACTTGCTTCGCATTAAGGGAGTAAAAGGAGTTCAAGACTATATACTAAAAGAAGTACAAAGGGTATATAGACTTCAAGGTGTAGACATTAACGACAAACACATAGAAGTAATTGTTCGCCAAATGTTAGCCAATATTAAAGTTGAAGAGGCAGGAGGAACTAACCTTCTACCAGGATCTTTTGTAAAAGTAGATGCCTTTAATGAAGCCAACGAAATTGCTAGAGAAGAAGGCCTAGATGAAGCTAAGGGAAGTCCAGCCCTTATGGGTATAACTAAGGCATCCTTAGAAACAGAATCCTTCCTATCAGCAGCATCTTTCCAAGAAACAACTAAGGTTCTTACAGATGCATCAATAAAAGGCAAGTCAGATGCCCTAGTTGGTCTAAAAGAAAATGTAATAATAGGTCAACTAATACCAGCAGGTACAGGACTTAGAAAATACAAGAAACTAGGAATTTATGACAAGGAAACAGGCCAAGACTTATCTAAACTTAGCCTAGAAAGCCTAGAAGAAGCAGAAGAAGATTCAGACCAAACAGCCCAAGTAAATTAAATTTAAGCTAATAGACAAAGCATCTAGGAGACCTAGGTGCTTTTCTTTTGTATAAAAGGCTCTAATCCCTACAAAATAGCAGTAAACAAGGTCTTTGCTATTCTATTAACTTTGAAAATATGATATAATTTTATAATGACAAATTATTTTTAAAGAAAAATTGGTGGCAAAAGTGGAAAAATGGTTAATAAAATCTGCTGACTCTAATATTGGAAAATTAGGTCAAACAGCAAATGAAAAAATTTTATATAGAATAATAGCAAACAGGGGCATAGAAAACCAAGACCAGTTAAAGGAGTTCTTAAACCCTTCTTTGACCTTGCTAGCTGACCCTAGCTTAATGAAAGATTTGGACCTGGGAATAGATATTCTTCTACAAGCCATAGACCAAGGAAAAAAGATTAGGATTATTGGAGACTATGACGTAGATGGAATTATGTCAACTTATATACTTTATAAATTTATTTCCAAAGAAAATCCTAAGACAGATTATCAAATTCCCCACAGAATAAAAGATGGATATGGAATCAGCCTTGAAATGGTTAATAAGGCCAAAGAAGATGGAGTGGATTTAATAATAACATGTGATAACGGAGTTTCTGCCTTTGAGCCCTTACAAGCAGCCAAGGACTTAAATATCCAGACTATAGTTTTGGACCACCATGAACCTAAAATAGAAAATGGCAGCCAAGTTCTTCCTCTAGCAACAGCCTTAATTAATCCTAAACAAGACAAGTGTCCTTATCCTTTTAAGGGACTTTGTGGAGCAGCAATAAGCTATAAATTCATAGACTTTCTTAGCCAAGTTTTAGGCTATGAAGAAGGAGAGGTTGTAAGGGACTATTTAGAATATGCAGCTATAGCAACTGTATGTGATGTTATGGACTTAGTTGGAGAAAACAGAGTTATTGTAGCCAACGGTCTTAAGCTTTTAAATAACACAACTAACATTGGCCTAAAATGCCTAATAAAAGCAACAAAACTAGATAACATTAACCTAGAACCTTATCACCTAGGTTTTATTATAGGCCCTTTATTTAATGCTTCAGGCAGATTAGATTCTGCAACTCTTGGCTTAGAATTACTTTTAGAAGAAAATATTGAAAAGGCAGTTTCTAAGGCCAAGCTTTTGCAAGAATTAAATGTGGAAAGAACTAAGTTGACTCAAGAAGCCTTGGAACTTTTTATAAAGGATATTGAAGCTAAGAAGCTTTTTGAGGACGATATTATAGTTTCCTATGTAGGTGGAGTTCACCAATCTATAGCAGGAATTGTTGCTGGTAGAATTAAAGAAAAATACAACAAGCCAACTATAATTTTAACTGATGGAGAAGAAGACATCTTAAAAGGATCTGCCAGGTCCATAGATGAATACCATATTACAGATGGCATAGCAAAAACAAAAGACCTGCTAACATCTTTTGGTGGCCACAAGCTTGCTGCAGGACTTTCTCTCAAAAGAGAAAATCTTCAAGGCTTTAGAAAACAAATAAACCAAGACTCTACTTTGACAGAAGAGGATTTTTATAGAAAAGTTATGATAGATTTAGGCCTGCCCCTTGCTTTTATAAATTCAGACCTTATAAATCTTTTAGATAAAATTGGTCCCTATGGCAACAAAAATCCAAGACCAATATTTGGAGGCAAGGACCTAAAATTAGGAAACTTTAAAATCATAGGAAAAAATAAAAATGTGTTAAAGATGACAATAAAAGAAAAAGATAGCTTTTTTGATGGAATTATGTTTACTAAATTAGAGGAATTTGAACATGCCTTGGAAGAAAAAGGTCTTTCACTGCCAAGACTTTTAGTAAGTGGAGGAGACATTAAGGCAGATATTGTATATTCTGCTGCTATTAACAAGTGGCAAAACAAAGAAAGCATACAACTACAAGTAAAAAACTTTAGAATTAAGGGAGGTGAATAATATGACTGCAGAAAACCCAAAGAAAGCAAGTAAGGAACAAGAACAAATGAAAAAAGAAATGGAACTAGAGCTTAGGGAAAAAATCCTATCCAATAACCCTGAAGCAGACATTGATACAATTTTGCTGGCCTTTGATTTAGCCTACAAAATGCACCTAGGCCAAAAGAGGAATTCTGGTGAAGATTATATTATTCACCCCTTTAATGTAGCCTTGATTTTGTCTGACTTAAAAATGGACTCATCTACCATTGTAGCAGGCCTACTTCATGATGTTGTAGAAGATACAGACTTTAGTCTAGAAGAAATTGAAGAAATGTTCGACAAAGATGTGGCCCGTATAGTAGATGGAGTTACAAAGCTTACTAAAATTAGCTATAAGACCAAAGAAGAAAAACAGGCCCAAAACATTAGAAAAATGGTCTTAGCCATGGCCAATGACATTAGGGTAATTATTGTAAAATTAGCTGACAGGCTGCATAACATGAGAACCCTAGAATATATGACTGAGGCTAAAAAAATTGAAAAAGCCAGCGAAGTTATAGAAATCTATGCTCCCCTTGCCAACAGGCTAGGTATTTCTAAATTAAAATGGGAACTTGAAGACCTGGCTTTGCGCTACTTAGATCCAAGTGGCTACTATAATTTAGTAGACATGGTGTCTAAGAGAAGAAGTGAAAGAGAAAAAGAAATTGAAGAATTTATAAAGAAAATAGAAAAAAGCCTAAAGACAGTTAACATTGATGCTGAAATTTATGGTAGACCAAAAAGCCTATACTCAATTTATAAGAAAATGCACGTACAAGGCAAGTCCTTTGAAGAAATTTATGACCTTTCAGCAGTAAGGATTATGGTCAACGACTTAAAAGACTGTTACGGAGCCCTTGGAGTTGTTCACAACTTATTTAAGCCAATTCCAGGCAGGTTTAAGGACTATGTTGCCATGCCTAAGTCTAATATGTACCAGTCTTTACACACTACAGTAATAGACGACAGAGGAGAAACCTTTGAGGTCCAAATTAGAACTTATGAAATGCATGAAGTTGCAGAATATGGTATTGCTGCCCACTGGAAATACAAAGAAGCAGGTGGATCTGTAGCCAACGATGTAGGCAAGGACAGCCTAGTTTGGGTTCGCCAAATGTTAGAATGGCAACAAGAACAATCTGACCCAGAAGAGTTTATGGAAGGTTTAAAGGTAGACTTTTTCACAGATGAAGTTTTTGTCTTTACACCAAAGGGAGACGTCTTTGCTTTGGCAGAAGGGTCTACACCAATAGACTTTGCCTATATGATCCATACCCAAGTTGGTCACAACTGTGTTGGAGCCAAGGTTAATGGAAAAATTGTGCCCCTTGATTTTAAACTACAAAATGGAAATATAGTAGAAATAATTACAGACAAGTCTTCAGGTCCGTCCTTAGACTGGATAAAAATAGTAAAATCTTCTAAGGCCAAAAACAAGATTCGCCAGTATTTAAAAGCCAAGGACAAGGACAGAAACACAGTTATTGGCAGAGAAATGCTAGAAGAAGAAATTAGAAGAGCTGGATATTCTGCCAAGGAAGTCATGACTGATGACTGGCTAGACCAAATGGTTTCAAAATACAAGACTAAGACTGTGGAAGATTTATTTTCTTCAATTGGCTTTGGCAGTCTTTCAGTAAGACAAGTAGCAGGAAAACTTACAGACCTTTACCAAGAAGACCAAAACAAAGACCTAAGTGACCAAGAAGCCTTACAAATAAAAGAAGTGAAAAAACCTCAAAAGAAAAAAACTGGGGGAGTTGGAGTTATTATCCAAGGTTCCCATGGCCTTAAGGCTAGAATGGCCAAGTGCTGTAACCCAGTACCTGGAGATTCTATTGTAGGCTTTGTTACTAGAGGTAGGGGCATTACTGTCCATAGGGCAGACTGCCTAAATATTGCCAACAACATTGATTCAGAAAGAATGTTACAGGCAGAATGGGACTACGAAGACCAAGGCTTCTATAATGCAGAAATAGCTGTAAGAGCCCTGGCTAAAACTGGCCTTATTGCATCTGTAACTAATAGAGTAGCTGATTCTGGTCTGATGATTAACTCTATTGAAGCCAAAACTAGCAAGGATAAAATCACAACTATAAATATGATTTTGGAAATCCATGACATAGACGAGTTACACAGACTTATGGAAAGACTAAAAAATATCAAAAGTGTTTTAGAAGTATTTAGGGTAACAGGCTAAGGAGAAAAAATGAGAGCAGTAGTACAAAGAGTTTCTAGGGCCAGTGTGTCAGTAGATGGCCAGGTCCTAGGACAAATAAAAAATGGTTTCTTAGTTCTTTTAGGAATTTACAAGGAAGATAAAGAAAAAGACCTAGACTATATTTATAAAAAAGTTACAGGTCTAAGGGTTTTTGAAGATGAAAATGACCAGATGAACTTATCTTTGGCAGATGTAGGAGGCCAAATACTAGTAGTTTCCCAATTCACCCTTTATGGAGATGCTAGAAAGGGCAGAAGGCCATCTTTTATTGATGCAGCCAGGCCTGAACTGGCCATTCCCCTTTATGAGGCCTTTATAAAAAGAGCCCAAGAAGATGGTTTTCATTGCCAAAGTGGAGAATTTGGAGCCCATATGGAAGTAGAACTTGTAAATGACGGACCAGTAACCATACTTTTAGACAGTTTTAAGAATTTTTAAGGAGAATTTATGGATTTTAAAAAATTAGAGCTTGGCTTTGGCCAAATGAATTCCTATATACTTTGGGACCAAGAAAGCAAGGAAGGGGCCATTATAGATCCAGGCTATGATTTTTATTTAATAGACAAGACTATAAAAGAAAATGAAATTAAGCCTAAATTTATACTTTTGACCCACAGTCATGGAGACCATATTGGGGCAGCTAAAGAACTGAAAGAAAATTACAAAGATTTACTACTTTATGTCCACCAGGCTGAAGTTGAAATGATCAACAATCCTGAACTAAATCTTTCTAAGCTAACCCAAATGGAAGCAGTAAAAATACAGGCTGACAAGACCTTTGAAGATGGACAAATTTTCAACTTAGGAGACACAGAAATAAAGGCCATTCACACACCTGGCCACTCACCAGGAGGAACTTGTTTTTTAGTGGACAATATTCTTTTTTCTGGAGATACTTTGTTTAGTCTATCAGTAGGCAGGTCGGACTTTTATTTTGGTGACCAAGACCAATTAATCCATTCAATAAAGACCAAACTTTTGACCTTAGAAGACAGGACAGCAGTTTATCCAGGCCATGGACCTGAAACTACAATTGGTAGAGAAAGAGAAAGGAATCCTTTCCTATAAATGTTAGAATTAATTAACATAAGCTATAACAAAGAATATTTAGAATTGGCCCAGGCCTTTATTCCAGACCTTGGAAGATCAGAAGAAAAGTTGACCTTAGAAAGAAAAAACAATATAGTCCATGGAAAACTAGGGACCTTTAAGGACCAGCTTTCAATAGAGCCATTTTTTGGCCAGGAAAAAACTGACCTTAAAAGGCTTATTTATAAATTCTTAAGCAAGTACACAGAAAAAGACCTGGCTTGGGGAATCTTAGTTGGAGTCAATCCCCTTAAATTAGTAAGAAGGCTAATAAGAGAACATGGCCTAAATAAGGCGAAAATAATCTTAAGTCAGGGTTATTTTTTATCTGAGGAAAAAATAAACTTGGCCCTTGATGTAATAAAAAACCAAGAGCCTTTAGTGGAAAAGCTAAGGGCCAAGGCCCATGTTTATGTAGACATTCCCTTTTGTCCTTCTAAGTGCCATTACTGTTCCTATCCAACTTATTTAATGGACCAGGACAAAATGGCAGCCTACACTCAAGGAGTCATAGAAGAACTGGAGATTTTTTTCCAAAATACTAATAAGAAAATCTCAACTATATACATTGGTGGAGGAACTCCTTCAGCCTTAGGAAGAGAAAATTTAGAAAAAATAATAAAAAAATTAGAAACTTATATAAGAGACCCTGAAGAATTTACTGTGGAAATTGGCAGACCTGACACAATTAACAGGGACTTGCTTTTAATGTTAAAAGACCACCAGGTTTCTAGGATTTCTATAAATCCTCAGTCTATGAATGACCAAACTCTAAAAAACATTGGAAGAAATCACCAGGCTGTAGATATAGAAAGAACATATAAGTTAGCCAGAGACTTAGGCTTTGATAATATCAACATGGACTTGATTATGGGCCTACCAGGAGAAGGGCCAGAAGATTTTAAAGAAAGTTTAGATAGGCTAAGAATTTTAGATCCAGCTTCCATATCTATTCACAGCTTGACCTTAAAAAAGGGATCAGAATTACAAGAAGGAGCCTATAAAGAAGCTGGCGATCTGGCCTTTGCTCAAGTAAGAAAAGATTTTATGGAAAATTCAGCCTACCTTCCTTATTATCTTTATAGACAGAAATACATTTATCTAAATTTAGAAAATATAGGTTTTTGTAAAAGGGGAAGGGAAGGTCTATATAATATAGCTATGATGGAAGATTTAGGCCCAGTTTTGGCCTTTGGCCTAGGAGCTTCTAGCAAAATAATCAAGGATCATGGCCTTAAACGCCTTATGAATCCTAGAAGACTTAAAGACTATTTGGCTCAGACTCAGGCCAGTGGATTAAAGAAAATAAAAATTTTTGGGGAGTGAATAAATGAAATTAAAGGACCTTTTAAAGGGTGTTGAAATTCAAGAAACAAAGGGAACTATTGATGAAAATTTAGACCTTACAGATGTATGCTTTCATTCTGCCAAGGTAAAAGAAGGAGCTATTTTTGTTGCCATTAAAGGCCACGAAACTGATGGCCACAAGTATATCCAAGATGCAATTTCTAGGGGAGCAGCCTTGATTTTTGTAGAAGAATTTCAAGATATAACAAGGCCTCAAATAAAAGTTGCAGATGGCAGAATAGCCCTAGCTGATTTGTCAGCTAACTTTTTTGACCATCCATCTAAAAAATTAAAGGTAGTGGGAATTACTGCCACCAATGGCAAGACTACAACTTCTTATATGGTAGAGGCAATTTTTAAAGAAGCCTCCTTAAAGGTTGGAGTTTCAGGAACAGTTGATGTTAGATATGGAGATGTAAGTATTCCATCAATCTTAACTACACCAGAATCTAGGGACCTACAAGAACACACAAAAAACATGGTGGAAATTGGAATTACTGACTTGGTTATGGAAGTTTCATCCCATGCCCAAGAAATGTATAGGGCTAGGAAGATGGACTTTGACATTGTTACCTTTAACAACCTATCAAGGGAACACATAGACCAACATGGGTCTTTTGAAAATTATGCAAAAATAAAATCTAGACTTATAAAAGAAGCCAAGGAAGAAGCCTATGTAATTTTAAACTTTGATGAAGACTATATTAAAAATCTGGCAAGTGAAACTAAGGGTCAGGTTCTTTCTTATTCCTTTGTTAACCAAGACCAAGACTTTGGAATTGCTAATTTGGATTTTTCAACTGGCTATCCTAGTTTTGATTTCCTTGTAAACAAAGACATAGACCAACTTAATTTGAAAAAAGGTAGCCACAAGATTCAGCTAGGTCTGGCTGGCTATTCATCTGTTATGAATTCTGTAGCAGCTATAGTTGTGGCCTTAGTTAGGGGCATAGATTTTCCTACTATAGAAAGGGCCCTAAGGAACTTTAAGGGAGTAGAAAGAAGGTTCCAAGTTATCTATGACCAAGACTTTATGATAGTAGATGACCACTATGCCAACGCTAGAAATATTAGTGTAACTATGGAAACTATTTCTATGATGACCTATAAAAATTTCCATATCCTTTATGGCATTAGAGGCAACAGGGGAGTAAATCTTAATAGAGAAGCAGCAGAAGAATCTGCCAAGTGGCTAAAGAAAATGGGCATTGATACAATTTATTCTTCCTCATCTAGTGAAACAGTAAGCTGGAAGGATGAAGTTTCCCCTGAAGAAAAGGCAGTCTTTGACCAAGTTATGAAAGATAACGGCATAAAAGTCGTTCACTTTGACAGACTGGACCAAGCTTGTTACAATGTTTTGGACCAAGTGGAAGATGGAGATTTGCTTTTACTAGCTGGCTGCCAAGGCATGGATCCAGGTGGAAGAATTGTTTTGGAAAAACTTACAGAAAATATGGACCAAGAAAAAAGATCTGATATCCTAAAAGTTTTAGATGGCAGAGCTTTTTAAGAAAAAGATTAAGAGTATGGGCCCAGCCTGTACTCTATTTCTTTTTGCAAAAGTATTGACAAAGGATTTTACTTATAATAAAATGACTCTAGTTAGCAATGAAGAGAAGGAGTAACCTAGCTGATTTTTTTTAGAGAGCAAATGGATGGTGGAAATTTGTAAAAACTCTAGGTGAAGACATCTTGGAGCCAAAGGTTTGAAACCGCCTAAGGTTTTATGAGCTGGGATATTTTTATCCAATTAGGGTGGCACCGCGATTTATTCGTCCCTTTGTGAGGACGTTTTTTTTATGGGAAAATTTATTTTTTTAGGAGGATTATATGATAGAGAAAATGGAAGGCTTAAGAAGAAGCCACTATGCTGGGGAACTTAGAGAAGAAAATATAGGCCAAGAAGTTGTACTTATGGGCTGGGTTCAAGGAGCCAGGTCCTTTGGTTCAATAGTTTTTGTAGATATAAGAGATATTTCTGGCTTTAGCCAAGTTGTCTTTGATGAAGAAAGTGGATCTGAAGTCTTGGAAAAAGCAGCAAAACTTCGTTCAGAATTTGTAATTGCTGTTAAGGGCACAGTTAGAATGAGATCTGCAATAAACGAGGAAATTCCAACAGGGAAAATTGAAGTTCTAGCCAAGGAATTAAAAATCCTAGACACAGCAGAAGTTCCTCCAATATATGTAAAAGACGGAGACAATGTTTCTGAAACAATGAGATTAAAATACAGGACCTTGGACCTTAGAAAAGCAGAAGTACAAAAAAATCTTCTAATTAGGGCCAAGACCTACAAGGCCTTTAGGGACTATTTAGCAGGTCATAGGTTTGTAGAAGTGGAAACTCCAGTTCTTGGCAAGCCTACACCAGAAGGAGCCAGAGACTACCTAGTAC
Source organism: Bacillota bacterium (assembly GCA_030532225.1). Taxonomy (GTDB): domain Bacteria; phylum Bacillota; class Clostridia; order Tissierellales; family Peptoniphilaceae; genus Neofamilia. Next base: position 50,380 of record JAUNLQ010000004.1, on the reverse strand, counting down.
CATCTAGGGTTAATCCAGGCAAGTTTTATGCCCTGCCACAATCACCACAGCTTTTCAAACAAATGCTAATGGTTGCAGGCTATGACAGATACTTCCAAATTGCCAAGTGCTTTAGAGACGAAGACCTTCGTGCCAACCGTCAACCAGAATTTACCCAAGTGGATATTGAAATGTCCTTTGTTGATGTTGAAGATGTTTTGGCCATGAATGAAGGCTTGATGAAATATGTATTTAAAGAAGTAAAGGGCATTGATCTTGAAATTCCATTTAAAAGACTTCCTTACCAAGAAGCCATGGAAAGATATGGAGTAGACAAGCCAGACACAAGATTTGGATTTGAGCTAGTAGATCTATCTGAAATTTTAAAGGATTCAAGCTTCAAGGTATTTGCAGGAGCCATAAGCTCTGGTGGATCAGTAAGGGCCATAAACATTAATGGTAAGGCTGAAGACTTTTCTAGAAAGGACATAGACAAGCTAGAAGCCTTTGTAAAAACTTATGGAGCCAAGGGTCTTGCTTGGATGAAGTTAAAAGAAAATGGAGAAGTCCAATCTCCTGTGGCCAAGTTTTTAGCTGAAGAAGAAGTAACTGCTATTATAGAAAAAATGGCAGCCAAAGAAGGAGACCTTTTATTATTTGTAGCAGACAAAAACTCTGTAGTCTTTGACAGTTTAGGAAATCTTAGAAACCATATAGCTGGTATCTTAGGCCTAAGGGACAAGGATAGCTACGATATTTTATGGGTTACAGACTTCCCATTATTTGAATATGACGAAGAAGAAAATAGATATGTGGCCAAGCACCATCCATTTACCTCTCCAAGAGATGAAGACCTTGACATGTTAGAATCTAAGCCTGACATGGTAAGAGCCAAGGCCTATGACATAGTTATTAATGGAGACGAAATGGGCGGAGGTTCTATTAGAATTTCTAATTCTGACTTACAAAAGAGAATGTTTAATGCCTTAGGAATTGATGAAAAATCCCAAGAAGAAAAATTTGGTTTCTTGTTAGAATCCTTTAGGTATGGAACTCCTCCTCATGGTGGAATTGCCTATGGTTTAGATAGATTAGTAATGTTGTTTGCGGGTACAAATAATATTAAAGACGTAATAGCATTTCCAAAGACCCAATCAGCCACTGACTTATTAACAGGGGCTCCAATTGGTCTTGATAGTAAACAATTAGAAGAAGTTCACATAGAAGTTTTAAAGAAGGAGGACTAATGGAAAGAGTTGGAAGAGTCATTTCAGTAAAAGATGGAATGGCAGACCTAGAAGTTAGGAAAGTTTCATCTTGTGGCAGTAACTGTGCATCTTGTTCAGCAGCTTGTGAACAAGCACCACAAGTAATAAAAGTAATAGACAGCCTACAAGTACAACCTGGAGACTTTGTAGAAGTAAAGGCAGATTCTAGTAGAGTATTAAAATTTATGCTAATACTTTATGGCATACCCCTATTATTTTTAATAATAGGATTTAGTCTAGGCCACTCTTACTTTCTAAGTATCCAAGCTAAAAACTACGAAATTCTAGCCCTTTTAGTAGGGCTTGTGGCCATGGTCTTAGGAGCAATGGTAGTTAGATTTATAGACAAAAAATCTAAGGTTAGATCAGAAAATATAAACTTTATGGTTAAGAAGTTATAAAAAATAAGCACTAATAGAGAAATCTATTGGTGCTTTATTTTTAAGCGATAAATTTTATTAAAGATGTTGACTATATTAGTTGTTATAAAAATACCTGCTGCCAAAGAAATAGCCATAAGAATAGTCTCAACTCCCTTGCTAGAAGCTCCTTCAAAATCCTGGGAGATAAAATAATACATAGTGTAGTAAATACCAGAGCCAGGAACTAAGGGAATTAGAGAAGGCAAATAAATTGTAATAGCAGGAATCTTTTTTATAATAGCAAAAATTCCAGCAAAAAACCCTATATAAAGGCCACAAATCATAGAAGCCAAAACTGTTTGCTGAGAAATGGATACAATGTATTTATAAATAATCCATGAAAAGGCGCCAATAGTGGAATTAATAATATAAACTCTTTTAGGAGCCTGGAGCAAAACATTAAAAGACAAGGTGGCAAAAAATGAATAAATAAACTGTAAAATATAAATCAAAATTTCCTCCTTATTCTTCTACAAATAAATGGCCAAAACCATACCAACGCCAAAGGCCAGGCCAACAGCTATAAAAATTGCTTGGGCTATAGTCATTAGCCCTGTCATATAGTCTCCACTTAAAATATCTCTAACAGCATTGGTAATGGCCATACCAGGAACATAAGGCATTAAACAACCAATAATAATCATATTTGGATCTGTAGCAAAACCAATACTAGAAAAGACTGCAGCAATACCAGCAGTTAAAAATCCTGCCAGAAGCTGGACCATAAACTCAGGAACAAAAAACACTGCAGACTTGTTGACTATGTAATAAGTAATAAAGCCTACAAAAAAAGCAGGAACAAAATCAACAGTAGGGCCTCCATACAAAAGGGTGAAAAGGGCACCTATAATTCCAGTACAAAAACCTAAAAACCAATTAGGATAGTCTTTGACCCTATCGATTTTCATAACCACCCTATAGGCTTGGTTAAGGTCCATGCCAGTATTAATAAAGTTTCTAGAAAAAGCATTCATCATATCAACTACTTCTAACTTATAGGAAGGAGATTTTTCTCTAGCAACAGAATTATAAGGAATACCTTCATAAATTAGGGTAACAGAAACAGAGGTCTTCATAGCCAAAACCTCATAGCCATCTAAATTTGTAAAAGATGAGCACATTCTTTCAATTGTATCTTCAACTCTAAAAACTTCACCACCAGATTGGAGGATAATTCTTCCAACCATAACTGTAATATGAAGGAGCTTATAAATTTCGTCTACACTTTTTATTTGTCTATCCATATCAGTCTCCGCATTAATAATAACAAAGATTTTTATCTTTATCAAACCAAAGTTTTTCTTAAATAAACACAAAAAACTCATTGACCATAAGTGAATACTAGGCTTTTTTCTGCTATAATATTACTATGGAAATATGTTTAAATAAAGATGTAAATATAGTTGTTGATCTTGTTGAAAATTCAATAGCCAAAGACTTAGATATCCAAGTTGGAGATGAAATCTTATCAATTAACGGTGAAAAAATAAAGGACATTATTGACTACAAATACTTGATTTCAGATGAATATATAGACTTGGAAATAAAAAAACCTGATGGCCAAACAATAGTCTACGAAATAGAAAAAGACTATGACGAAGACTTGGGCCTGGTGTTTTCTAACCCGCTAATAGACGAAGCTAAGTCCTGTTCAAACAATTGTATATTTTGTTTTATAAACCAACTGCCTAAGAATATGAGGGAGACCTTGTATTTTAAAGATGATGACTCTAGGCTTTCTTTTTTGCAGGGAAATTTTATAACCTTGACTAACATGTCTGAAGAGGAGATCCAAAGAATAATTGACCTTAGAATTTCTCCTATAAATGTTTCAGTCCACACAACTAACCCTCAGCTTAGAAAACAAATGCTTAGAAACATTAATGCAGACAAAATTTTTGATATATTAAAGAGATTTGACCAGGCTCATTTGGAAATCAACTGCCAAATAGTTCTTGTGCCAGATGTAAATGACAAGGCTGAATTAGAAAGAACCCTTAGAGACCTTTATAGTCTAGAAAATTCTGTCAACTCAGTGGCTATAGTGCCAGTAGGACTAACCAAGCACAGGGAAGGCCTTCCACAGCTTAAGGGCTATGACTATAAACTTTCCAATGACCTAATAGACCAAGTTGAAGGCTTACAAAAAGAATTTTTAGAAGACTCTGGCAGCCGTTTTGCCTTCTTGGCAGATGAATTTTATATTTTGGCTAAGAGGGACCTACCAGAGGATGAGGCCTATGAAGGCTATCCTCAGCTGGAAAATGGTGTAGGCCTAGTTAGAAACTTTTCTGAAGAAATAAACTTAGCCTTAAAAGACCTAGACCAATCAACAAAGGAAGGTCAGGTGACTTTTATAACAGGAACCTTGGCCAAGGACTTTATGGAAGATATAAGACTAAGAGTTTTACAAAAGTTTCCAAATTATAAAATCAATGTTAGGGCCATAGAAAACGACTTTTTCGGCAGGTCCATTACTGTAGCAGGCCTTGTTACAGGGGGAGACATTATAAAACAAGTTAGACAAGATGACTTCGACACTCTTATGCTACCATCGTCTATGCTTAGGGCCCAGTCAGATTATTTCTTAGATGACATAACCCTAGGTCAGCTAGAGACAGCCTTAAATAGAAGGGTCTTAGTTGCTGAAGTTAATGGAGCAGAATTTTTGAAAGTCTTAAGTCAGGAGGTATAATGAAAACAATATGTATTGTAGGTAGGCCTAATGTAGGCAAGTCTACCTTATTTAATAAAATTGTAGGCTCTAGGGTGGCTATAACAGAAAACACCCCAGGAGTTACAAGAGATAGAATCTATGCTGATGCCAACTGGCTAGGCAGAGATTTTACAGTAATTGATACTGGAGGCCTAGACCCAAGTGGCCAAGATGAATTTATGGAAAATATTAGGGCCCAAGTGGACATAGCCATTGACACAGCCCAAGTAATAATATTCTTGGTAGACGGTCTTGTTGGCCTAACTCAAGCAGATATAGAAATTGGGAAAATGCTTTTTAGGTCCAAGAAAAAAATTATTCTAGCTGTAAACAAGGCTGATAGCAAGGGAGTTCTAGAAACAGAATACGACTACTATGAGCTGGGCCTTGGTCATCCTTATATGATTTCAGCAGAAAATTCCTTAGGCCTTGGTGACCTTTTAGACAAGGTTATAGAAGACCTTGATGCCAGCCCAGAAGAGGAAGACTATGAAGACGAAAGAATCAAGGTTGCCTTTATTGGCAGACCAAATGTAGGCAAGTCTTCAACAATAAATAAACTAATTGGCCAAAATAGGTCTATAGTTACAGACATACCAGGAACTACAAGGGACTCTATTGACTCAAAATTAGACAAGGGAGATTCTAAGTTTCTCTTTATAGATACAGCAGGCCTTAGAAAGAAAAACAAGATTTTTGAAAATGTAGAAAGATATTCTGTAGTTAGGACCCTGGCCTCTATTGAAAGAGCCGATGTTTGTATAGGCATGATAGATGCAAGTGTGGGAGTTACTGAACAAGACTCTAAGATCATAGGTTATGCCCACGACCAAGGCAAGGCCATAATTATTGCAGTTAACAAGTGGGACCTAATAGAAAAGGACAACACTACTGTAAAAACCTTTGAAGAAGAAATTAGGGCAGAACTACCTTTTGCTCTTTATGCACCAATAATTTTCATTTCAGCCCAAACAGGCCAAAGACTTGACAATCTTCTTAACCTAATTGAAGGGGTAAATGAAAACTACAACATGAGAATCCAAACTGGAGTCCTAAACGACATTATTAACAAGGCAGTTTTAATGAACCAACCTAGGGCAGACAAGGGTAGACAAGGAAAAATCTACTATGGTGCCCAAGTGTCTGTAAGACCACCAACTTTTGTAATCTTTGTAAATGACAAGGACCTTATTCACTTTTCCTATGTAAGATATTTGGAAAATGAAATTAGAAAGAACTTTGGTTTTGAGGGAACCCCTATTCACCTAATAATAAGAAATAGAAATGACAAGGACATGTAAAAATGACTGAGAAAATAATTCTTTTGTTAGTGGCTTATTTTATAGGATCCATTTCTCCAGCCTACCTACTGGCCAAGTATTATTTTGGCTTTGATATAAGGTCTAAGGGATCTGGAAATCCAGGAACTACTAACGCCCTTAGAACTATGGGCAAAAAGGCTGCCCTTGTAACATTGGTCTTAGATGTATCTAAGGGAATACTTGCAGCCTTCCTTGGGTCTAGCTTTGTTAGTCCAGACTTTGGAGCCTATACTGGCCTAATGGCAGTTTTAGGTCACAATTTTCCTATATTTTTAAAATTTAAGGGAGGCAAGGGAGTTGCTACTACAATTGGAGTAGTTGGCTTTTTGTCTATAAAGACCTTGGTTTTTTGTTTTATACCTGGCTTTATAGTTTTGGCCCTTACAAAAATAGTATCCCTGGCCTCAATAACAGGTTTTGTTTGCTTGCTTATAAGTTCTTTGTATTTAGGCTTTACAGCAGGTTTTTCAGGCAGATTACTGGTCTTTATTTTTATAGGACTTCTTAATATTTATAGACACAGCGCTAATATTGATAGAATATTAAAAGGAACAGAGAAAAAAATTATTTAAAGGAGCTTTTTATGAAAGTAGGAGTAATTGGAGGAGGAAGCTGGGGCACAGCCTTGGCTAGAGAACTTGCCAACAAGGATGTTGATACTACAATTTATATAAGAAACACAGACCAATACAAGGCTATGGTTGAAAGCCATATTAACAAGAGATATCTGCCTCAGGTAGTCTTGCCAGCAAGCTTAAAGCTGTCTAATGACCTGGATAAAACTGTTGCCAACAAGGAATTTTTAGTTTTGGCTGTACCAACAAATTCTGTAAGAAGCCTTATGGAAGACTTGCTGGGGAAAATTTCCCAAGATGTCATCTTGATTAATGTTGCCAAGGGAATTGAAGTTTCTAGCCTAAAGAGAATTTCTGAAATTGTTCAGGAGTTTTTTCCAGCTAATAAATTTGTAGCCCTATCAGGTCCAACTCATGCAGAAGAAGTTGCCATAGATTTTCCATCTACAATTGTAGCTGCATCAGAAGATCTTGAGGCTGCAGAAAAAACCCAAAATCTCTTTATGTCAGAGACCCTTAGAGTCTACACCAATGACGACCTTTTAGGCGTAGAGTTGGCAGGAGCCTTAAAAAATATCATAGCCCTAGCCAATGGTATTTTAGTTGGCCTTGGCTATGGGGACAACTCTAGGGCAGCCTTAATGACTAGGGGGCTAGCAGAAATAACCAGACTAGGCAAGGCTATGGGAGCCCAAGAAGCTACATTTTTAGGCCTAACAGGAGTGGGAGACTTAATAGTAACTTGTACTTCTGAACACTCTAGAAACAGAACTTGTGGAGTCTATATAGGCCAAGGCATGTCTGTAGAAGAGGCTATAGAAAAAGTTGGTATGGTAGTTGAAGGTATAAAGACCACTGCCTCAACTAAGGAGCTTTCCAAGAAGTATGGAGTAGATATGCCAATAGCCACAGCTCTTTATGAAGTAATATATGAAGGGGCCAATGTAAAAGATATAGTTTACAGACTAATGTCTAGGTCCAAAAAACACGAAATTGACGGATATTTTAGGGGATAGATTTTTTTGAACAAAGAGAAAAGAAAAAGCACCTATAAATTAAAAAGGTTTCGCCTGCTTTTAATACCCTTAGTTCTTCTGGCTATTTTTTCCATATTTACAAATAGGAAGACAGCAGCAAACATTGCCACAAGTCTACCAATAAAAACAGAGTACTTGGAAAAAGTTGACAGCAAGGGCTATTTAATATTAAAAGAAAAGGTCTATACCTCCCAAGGAGACGGAGTTGTAGATTACAATGTTAGAGATGGCCAAAGAGTGGCCAAGGACTATATAGTTGCCAACCTAAACCTTATGAATGACGCAAGTGATTTAAAAACTGAACTTCTTAAGGTTCAATCAGCTATAGAATACAAAAACCAAAGCCTTAATCCATCAACCTCTAGCTTTGTAATTACAGACAAGGAAATAAATCTTATAAATTCCATACAAGATTCCTTGGTAAAAGGAAACATGCAAGAAACCTTACTAGCCATAGAAACCTTAGAACTAAACACAAAGAAAAACGTAGATATATCAGAAATTTCAGACCTTATTAATTTATCTAACCAAGAATTAGAAGACAGAAGAGACGAACTGTCAAAAGAGATTTCTACTAATAATGTAATTTATAAATCAGAAAATGCTGGAATAATATCCTACAAGGTTGATGGCCTAGAAGAAGTTTATAGCCAAGAAAACATTGAAAAAATTGACTATGAATATATAATGGAAAACCCAAAAAGCTCCTATACTGGCCAAAAAAACTCAGTAAAAATGGGAGAACCACTTTACAAAATAATAGACAACTTTAGCTATGCTATGGCCATACCTGTTGAAGATCCAGCTGTCCTAAAAAATTATAGCAAGGATAAGACAGTAGAGCTTTTAATTAACTCTAAGATTTCTCTAAAAGGGAAGATTAGCAGGGTAAACATTAGCCAGCCTGGCAAGGGAGTCCTAATAGTTTCATTAAAGGACAAGCTGTCTGAACTGGGCTATGATAGAGTCTTAGATGTTTCTATAATTGAATCTAGGTCCAACTGCTTTGTTGTTCCAACTAGGTCCATAGTAGAAGTTAATAACCAAGCAGGAGTCTATATCTTAGAATTAAATGGCCTAGTAAAATTTAGGCCAGTGGACATACTTGTACAAAATGAAATAGACACAACAATAAATATAGGTGACCAAAAAGGTAACATTGAAAATAAAAAAGGGGAACAAGTAAGAACCCTATCAGCTTTTGAAGAAGTAATAATTGAACCGGAAAACATAGAGGAAGGGGAAATACTATGATAGATGTAAAGAAAAACTTAGAAGATATTGTCCAAAGAATTGAAAAAGCAAAAGAAAGAGCTGGAAGAACAGACCAAGTTCACCTACTAGCAGTAACCAAGACTATAGACTATGACCTTATTGACCAGTCTATAGATTGGGGAGTAAGCCATGTAGGAGAAAACAAGGTACAAGACATACTTAAGAGAATGGACCACTATGGAGACAGACTAAAATATCACTTTATAGGAAGTCTACAAAGAAACAAAGTAAAAGACATAGTTGGCAAAGTAGAACTCATACACTCTGTTGACTCCTTAAGACTAGCCAAAGAAATAGACAAAAGAGCCAAAAATGCAGACCTAATCCAGCCTTGTCTCCTTCAAGTAAATGTATCCAAGGAAGAAAGTAAATCAGGTGTATATCTTGAAGAATTAGAAGAATTCGTGTATAATGTTTTAAAACTAGACAATATTAAAATCAGGGGCTTTATGACTATGGCTCCCTTTGATGCAAGTGAAGAAGAACTTAGAAAATATTTTGGATCTCTAAGAGATGCCTTTAATAAATATAATAAAGAAGTTCCAGGTCTGGAAATGGAATATTTATCAATGGGAATGACCCATGATTTTGAAATAGCCATAGAAGAAGGGGCTAATATAGTTCGTGTAGGATCTGGAATTTATGGAGAAAGAAATTATTAGGAGGAAATATGGAAAGGATAAAAAACTTTTTTGGATTAGGTGATGATTTTGATGAAGGAGAAGACCTTTACGAAGCTGAACCAACAAATGTAGCAAATGAAAGTAGAGAAGAAGAAAGTACTTCTAGCTATCAAGCAGCTGAAAGACCAACAACAAGGTCAAAATCAAAGGCAGCTTTAAATCTTCACTCAAGTGGCAATATTCAAATGAAAATTTGTATCCACGAACCATTAAGTTATGACGAAGCACCATTAATAGTCGACGATCTAAGACTTAGAAAGGCAGTTGTTCTTAATTTTGAACAACTAGACATTAACGTAAAAAGACAAATCTTCGACTTTGTAAATGGAGCCCTTTATGCCCTAGACGGAAAAATTCAAAAAGTAAATAGGGATATCTTTATTTTAGCTCCATCAAATATTGAAATTGATGGCCTAAAAGCTGAATTACAAGAAAAGGGAGTATTTCCTTGGTAAAAAATGAAAATTAATAAAGACGAGTACCTACTTCATCTTCATGACGAAAAAGAAAAGAAGGCCATGAAGAGGGTACTCGACTTAGTTGAAATAACCATAAACCGACACAGTATTACTTATACAGATTTTTTAGAACCTAATTTAGTTGAGGCGGCCAAGTCTATCTTAAATAGATTTGACCAAATTTCCTATTCTATAGACGGCGGCTTTGAAAATGCTGAAAGAAATATTATAAGTATTTACAGTTGGTATTATTTTTATGAAGAAAAAGACCTGCCCTTAAAAGCCTTAGAGCTTAAGGGTAATATTGAAAACTTAGACCATAGAGATGTTTTAGGTAGCCTACTAGGCCTTGGAATCGTTAGAGAAAAAATTGGAGACATAGGATTTTTTCCAGATTCAATCAAACTTGTAGTCTCAACTGACATCTCAACTTTTATTTTATACAACCTAAACAAAGTTAAACACGAAAATATAAAAGTACAAGAAATCCCCCTTGCTGACCTTGGGGAAATTCAGGTCGCAGGCATAGACAAAGACCTAATAGTATCTAGTTTAAGACTAGATCAGCTAGTGGCAGAAGCCTACAATTTATCTAGAAGCCAAGCCCAAAAACTAGTAGCATCTGGCCTAGTTAAGGTGAATTTTTCCACTGAAGAAAAGGGCCACAAAAACTTAGAAGAAGGGGACCTAGTATCAGTAAGAAAAAAGGGAAGATTTAAAATAAAAAAAATAAATGGTCTTACTAAAAAAGGAAGAATTAAAACGACAATTTTTTATCCCACAAGGGATGTTTAGAAATAGATGAGGAAAATATGTTAGCAGTAATTTTTATGCTTGTATGCATTTTTTTAGACCAACTTACTAAATACATTGTACTTGGTCAACTTAAGGGAAGACCTCCTGTTATTATTATTGACAACTTTCTTTCCTTTGCCTACGTAGAAAACAGGGGAGCGGCCTTTGGAATCCTACAAGGGAGAAAAATCTTTTTTATAATAATAACATTAATCTCAGTAGCAATAATATCTTATATTTTAATTTTTAATTACAAAAAACTTCCAAAAACTATAATAATATCTCTAGGAGCAATACTTGGAGGAACTATTGGAAACTTTATTGACAGAATTCGTCTAGGCTATGTAGTGGACTTTGTGTCTATGAGATTTTTTGACAAATACGATTTTGCAGTCTTTAATCTTGCTGATGCCTTTATAGTTTTAGGTGCTTTTTTCCTAATGATTTATATTATCTTTTTTGAAGGGAAGAAAAATGGACTATAAATTTAAAGTAGAAAAATCAGGACAAAGAATAGACAAGTATCTTTCACAACACTTAGACTATTCCAGGTCTATAATCCAAAAAATCATAGACCAAGGTCATGTATTAGTAAATGGACAGGCGATTAAATCAAGCTATAAAGTGAATATAGACGATTTAGTCGTTTTTTCATATATAGAAGAAGAGTTTATACTTGAAGAAAAAAAGATGGACTTAGAAATAGTCTATGAAGACACAGATATTTTAGTAATAAACAAGGCTAAGAACACCATAGTCCACCCAGCTAACAAGGACCAACAAGACACCCTAGTAAATGGACTAATATATGCCTATCCAAAGCTAAAAGACCTAGACCCTGTTAGGCCTGGCATAGTCCACAGGCTAGACAAGGATACAAGTGGAGCCTTGCTAGTAGCAAAAAATAAAGAAGCAGAAAAGAAACTAATAGACCAGTTTTCCAAAGGATCAGTAATAAGAAAATACTTGGCCCTAGTCCATGGAAGACTTAACAAAGAAATAATAATAGACAAAAAAATTGGCAGAAACGAAAAAGACAGAATAAAAATGGCAGTCAACGAAAAAAACGGCAAAAGGGCCATATCAATAGTAAGACCAATAGAAAGTTTTGGAAAATTTAGCCTTTTAGAAGTAGAACTAAAAACAGGCAGGACCCACCAAATTCGTGTCCACTTAGCTTCAATTGGTTATCCAGTTGTGGGAGACTTAGTCTATGGAAGACAAAATTCCTATGGCATCCAAAGCCAAATGCTACATTCCTATTACTTAGAATTTGTACACCCTATAGCTGGCAACTTAGTAAAAATAAAAACAGACCAACCCTCCTATATGAAAGACTTTATTGAAAGGATTAAAAATGAAGAAAATTTTAAACCAAGATGAAATGAGAAGGGCTATATCTAGAATATCCCACGAAATTTTAGAAAGAAATGAAGACTATAAACAAATAGTGTTTTTAGGATTAGTAACTAGGGGCTTTGAAATTGCTGAAAGATTACAAAAGAGGATTTTTGAAATAGAAAAAATTCAAATCCCAGTATACAAACTAGATATCTCAAATTATAGAGACGACTTAAAACATTTAGACCAAAGAGTTGAAGAAATCGACTTGCCAGATGTAGACGTAGACGAAAAAAATGTAATTATTGTAGATGACGTAATTTTTACAGGCAGGACTACAAGGGCAGCCTTAGACGCCATAGTAGAACTAGGCAGACCATCTAGGGTTCAGCTAGTAGCCCTAGTAGACAGGGGCCACAGAGAATTTCCAATTCGCCCTGACTATATAGGAAAAAACATTCCAACATCTAGAGACGAACAAGTAATCTTAAGACTGGCAGAAGTAGATGGAGTAGATGAGGTTTTAATAGATTAAGGCATAGAAAAAGACGGATTACCATAATCCGTCTATTTTTATGCTTAATTTTCTTTTGTTTCTTCTTGGTCTTCTTTTATACTTTCTTCCTTGTCTGAACTTTTTTCATCTTCTGGACTTAGGTTTTCTTCTTGGTCTTCTGGACTTTTATTTTTTTCTTCTAGACTTTCTTTTCCGTCATTTATAAATTCTTCTACTATATCAGGATTAGTTTTGTTTAAGGTGTCTAGGTAGTTTTTTATAACTGCAACATTGGACTTGGAAAGTTTTTCGATTTCTTCTCCAATGTTTGGATGATTTCTTAAAACTAAAATTGTCTTAATAGAATTTAACAGGCTAAGTTTTTCAACATCATATTTAAAAAGTACATTTTCTATATCTGTTGCAATTTGTTTTTGAACTGGTTCACTTAAACCTTCTGATAAGATGGAAACGCTAAGACCGCCATTTTCTACTATATCATTAAATTTAAAAGTAGACTCACCAATATTATCTGCCCTATAAAATTCGATTTGAGATCTTTTAGCCCTATCAGCTAGAGCTTGGTTAAGTTTAGAATCTCCAGTTGCAATTACACAATAATCATAACCGAAGAAAACAAAATCTTCAGTAAGAATTCTTCCCTTTAAAAGGATTCTATCTTGATATTGGTCCTTTAATTCTAATAATTCTTTTGTAAAGTCGTCAGAAATACAATAAATTTTAAACTGAGAATTTAAAAGAATTTTTATTTTTGATGTAGCAAGACTACCACCGCCTAAAACTAAAATAGTTTTATCTTTAGTATCAATGCTAATTGGAAAATATTTCATGATTTACACTCCATTTTCAAAAAGATATCTATATTAAAGGGCTTAGCATACCCATATCATAACTATTATACCCTAAACTGGCTAATTTTCAATAGTTTTAGCCAAATCACAAGAAATTTACACAAAATTATAAGAAAAATTTTAGAAAAATGAAACTCTTTTGTAATTATTAGCATTAAGGGCTGTGTTATAATTTTCCTAAAGATTAAGGAGGAAAAAAATGTTAAAGAATAAAAAAATATTAGTCTTACTACTTTGTCTTGTAATGTTAGCACAAGCAAGTGGAGTAATGGCTGTAAGCTTTACAGACCTTTCAAAAACTGAAAACACAGCTTGGGCTAATGATTATATTTTGGATTTAGCCAATAAAGGCATTATTAATGGATATCCTGACGGGACCTATAGACCTAATGGAAATGTTACAACTTTAGAAACAATTTCCCTTTTACATGGAATTATGGCTCCAGACCCAAGTGATGTAAACGCTGCCCTTGCTAAACACAAGGCTTATATAAATACTACATTACCTGACATAAGTTGGGGAGAAGAAAGAGTAGCCTATGCCTTGGAAAGAGGTGTTGTTACAAAAACTGACCTGGAAAAAGCTCACAAAAATGGCATGCTAAAAGATGGAACAAAAGTATATGCATCAAGAATCACTGTTTCAATGATGATGGCAAGAGCCTTAGGCTTAAAAGAAAAAACAATTTATACCTTAACTTATAAGGATTATAAAGCTATTCCAGAAAACTTCAGACCTCTTATTGCAGCCTTAATTGATACTGGCGTTCTTCATAAAGATGGAGTTGACGGATATTTCTTACCAGAACAAAACGTAACTAGGGCCCAAATAGCCAAAATGGTTAAGGTATCCTATGACTGGAAAGCCAAAAACGACCTAATGGAAGAAAGAAAAACTGAAAGTGGTCAAGTTTTTGAAGTTTTAACAATAAACAAGGCTACAAAATTAGTTTATAGCACAAAGAATTCTACAACTAACACATCTGTAGAAGTAGATAAGAACACTAAGATTACAGATAAAAACGGAAAAGCTGTAGCAATTAAGGACCTAGAAAAATTTAAGGGTGCCGATTTAACTGTTGTATATACAGGAAAACTTCCAGACAAACTTGCAAAAGAAATTAAGTTTACTTCTGATGGAAGCTTTGTTGATGGAATATTTACCTTTGTAAGCTTTAGAAAAGCTAACAACAAAAATTATCTAACAATCAAAGACTCTAAGGGTAGAGAAATGGAAGTACAAAGTGTATATGACTATGCAAAAGAAGGGAATAACGAACGTAATTTTGCATTTATGTCAAGAGGCACAGAACTTGAAATTAAATTCACCCTTAACCTAGTAAAAGAAGCTACTATTGCTAAAGAAAAATCTGGAGAATATACATTTAAGTATGTAGACAACAGAAAAGAAATAATAACTCTTGCAAAAACTAACAAATATGGCCGTATTGAAGAAGAAGACTTTTCTTATGATCCATTAAGAGTTATTGTAGAAGATCAAAATGGCAATAGACTTAATTTGACTAACAGTTTAATAAATTATTCTGTTGATGTAAGATTAGATGGCTTCTTTAATAGAGTAGAAAAGATAGTATTTTATCTTAACAAGGATGCCCAATATACTGTTGATAGATTCAGTGCCACAGATTTAATAGTAAAAGACTCTTACGACAAAATCCATCAGTTCAAAACTGCAAGTAGGTTTAACTTTAATGGCAGAGAATATATTTCTTTAAATGATGTAAACTTAAGATATAATGATAAAGTAGACCTAAGATTTGATAGATATGATAGGATTGTTGAAATCTTTACAGCAGATTATATTGACAGGAATAGAGAAATTGTTACTATTACTTCCCATACCTTTGATAATTCATTATCTATAAATAAAAGTAGCTACGGAAGTTTTGTTTTAGAGAAGAATGACTCAGTTGACTATTATATTAATGGCAGAAAAGCAGACTTTAATGATGCATTTACAACAATATCAAGAAACAACTACGCTATAAATGGAGAAGTTAGCTTTGTATATGGCAAAGTTAAGTCAATTTATATAGACACAAATGATTATAATGTTACAAAACTTGGAGAAATATTGGCAATTGCCAAGGGTTATTATTCAAATGATTATACATCTACACTTCTTATTAAAGTAAATGGCGAAAACAAAGCTTTTGAAATGTCAAATTATGAAGTAGAGTATAATAACTTAAAAGAAGGAAAAACAGTAAGAGTTGAACTAGACTATAGAGGAAACATTACTAAGATTTACAAATATTAATTTTGTTATTAGAAATTTAGAAACCAGCCTTTGGGCTGGTTTTTAAATTAGCATTTTCTCCTTGACATAAAAAAAGTAGCCTAAGTCAGGCTACTTTCCATCTTAAAGTTTTATTGGCTTAAAATCAACCACAAGAGCTACATGAAGAACAATCAGATTGTCCAACTCCTAATAGGCTAATTAAAAAGCCTTTGCCACGATAATCATCAACGTATTCAATGTTAAATCCGCCATAATTACTTGCAAGATCATTTTCTACTAAAAACTTTAATCCTTCCACTTCTATAACAGTGTCATCATCATTTGACTCATCCAGAGCCATTCCAAAAGATGGACCTGATCAGCCAAAGCCTGTTATAGTTACTCTGATGGCTTGTCCTTCAGGAACATCAAATTTCTTTAGTTCCTCAACAGCCAAATCATTTAATTTTATTTCCAAAAAAATCACTCCCTAATTTATATTTGATATTTGGTATTGGATATACTAATAAATACCCTGGCATTTATAAAATAAACAAATATTAGAAAAATTCTAATTAGTTAATTGTTCTACTTTCCTCTAGAAAGAATTTAATAAGAAAACATATAATGTTTTTACTTATACTATAAAATTTGATATAATATAAATATACACTAAAAAGATTTTATAGCACTAAAAAAACTTATTTTTAAAGAAAAAAAGAAGGGAGGATCTTTATGGATAGATATAAGAAACTTACAATTTTGCATTCTAACGATTTGCATGGTGATTTTTATGCAGAAGACATTGACCAAAAACTTGTTGGCGGAGTTTCTATGTTATCAGGCTACATAAACAGAGCCAGACTTGAGGAAGAAAATGTAATCTATGCTATTGCAGGAGATATGTTTACAGGATCTGTTATAGACAGCGAGTACAAGGGAATTTCCACTATAGAAATAATGAACATGATAGGACCAGATGTGGTATCTCTTGGTAACCATGAGGTAGACTATGGTGTTGCCCATCTGCTATTTTTGGAAAAGTGTGCCAGGTTTCCAATTATTAATGCTAACATGCACATAGCCAACAAGGATGTTAGACTTTTTAAGTCTCACGAACTTATTAAAATTGGCGGTATGTCTGTTTTATTTATTGGTATTTTAACTGAGGAAGTTTTAACCCACACTAAGGCTGATTTACTAGTTGGATCTTTAGTTGATATATGGGAGGCAGCTGAACAAGTAGGAAAAATTTGTAACTCCTATAAAACAGTAGATATTGATTTTACTGTTTTACTAACCCACATAGGCATAGAAGAAGATAAGAAGCTAGCTGAAATTTTGGACCCTAGATGGGGTGTTGATATAATTATTGGCGGTCACAGTCATACAAAGTTAGACGCACCTGTTGTAGTCAACAACATTCCTATAGTTCAAGCAGCTGTTGGCACTAACCAAATTGGCAGGTTTGATATTGTAGTAGATACAGACAATAATTGCATTGAAAATTATGATTGGAAGTTAATTGAAATCAACAGCGAAAACTGTCCTAGGGACAAGGCTTTAGAAGAGATGATAAATTCTTATAAAGATAAGACAGATAACAAGTACAATAGATATCTAACAAGGTTCCTAGA
The DNA here is from genome assembly GCA_030532225.1 of Bacillota bacterium. Classification (GTDB taxonomy): domain Bacteria; phylum Bacillota; class Clostridia; order Tissierellales; family Peptoniphilaceae; genus Neofamilia. The sequence continues at coordinate 33,262 of JAUNLQ010000004.1, read as the reverse complement.
AGAATATACTCATCCTAGACGAGATAGGGAAACAGACCTGGGAAAAATTTTAACTGATATTTTTAAAGAAAACATGATGTTAGATATAATGTTTATAGGCTCAGGTAGTATTAGAAGGGATTTAGGACCAATTATTTTGTACAAGGACCTAATAGAGGCCCTGCCTTACGATGAAGAAATTTATAATGTAACATTGACAGGCCGACAACTAGTAAAGGCTATGGAAAGAGTCCACCGTAAGGAAGCCTATGATGGAATCGACCCAGAGTTTTATCAATACTCTAAGGGATTCCAAGTAGTATACTCTCGCAAAGAGGACAAAATTTTAAAGTTAGAATTTGAAAATCAACCAATAGACTTAGACAGGGAATATAAAATTGGTTTATACAAGTTCCACTATAATAATTCAGATAACTTTTTAAATTTGCCTCATGAAGAAATTAGTAAGAGGTCTAGGCTAATAACATCAAGTAGCCGTGACTTTTTAAAGGAATACTTTTTACAAACAGAGTATATAGAAGTACCGAAAGACCAAAGATGGATTGTTATAGAAGACTAAAAAAAGTTTAGACAAAAGGGACGCAGCTAAGGCGTCTCTTTTGTTTATAAGGGCTGACAAAATAAATACAAAAATTTACTAAAGAGTCTTTAAAAATTTTTCCAAAGCCAATTAGAAAACTAAAAGCCTTTGTCTTTGTGATATAATATTTTTGAAAGGGGTTTTTATGGGAAATTTTGTACACTTACATGTTCACTCTGAATATAGCTTGTTAGATGGGTCAACTAGGATCAAGGACCTGGTAACAAGGACCAAGGACCTAGGCATGAATGCAGTTGCCTTAACTGACCATGGATCTATGTATGGGATTATACAATTTTATAAGGCAGCCCATGAAGCTGGCATAAAACCAATTTTAGGATCAGAAGTTTATGTTACAGACAAGGACATGAAAGACAAGTCGCCTACTAACAGAAAGTACTACCACCTAGTTCTTTTGGCTGAAAATAATAAGGGCTACGAAAATTTAATGAAGATTGTTTCTCTTGGCTATTCCCAAGGCTATTATTATAAGCCAAGGGTTGATTATGATGTTTTGAAACAATATGCTCAAGGTCTTATTGCTACATCAGCCTGTATTTCAGGTGAAGTCCAAGACTATCTCCTAAAAGGCGACTACCAAATGGCCAAGGAAAAGGCCTATTTTTATCAAGATATATTTGGTAAGGATAATTTCTTTTTAGAGCTTCAAGACCATGGTATGGAAGAACAAAAAATTATCAACAAGGGACTTTTGCAATTAGCAGAGGATACAGGCATTGAACTAATAGCAGCCAACGACTCTCACTACTTAAAAAAAGAAGATGCTATTGCCCATGATGTTCTTCTTTGTATCCAAACAGGCAAGACTATTAATGACGAAAATAGGATGAAGTTTCCTTCTGATGAGTTTTATTTAAAGTCTCCTGAAGAAATGCATGAGCTTTTTTCCTATGCTCCCCAAGCCTTAGAAAACACCCAGAAAATTGCAGACAGGTGCCAGGTAGAAATTGAATTTCACAAGACTAAACTTCCACACTTTGATACACCTGCAGGCTATACTAACGAAGAATATTTAAGAAAGTTAATAGAAGAGGGCCTAATAAAAAGATATGGCCTAATTGATCAGACTATACAAGATAGATATATTTATGAATTTGAAACCATTAAAAACATGGGTTTCATTGATTATTTCCTTATTGTTTGGGACTTTGTAAGATTTGCCAAGTCTCAAGACATTCCAGTAGGACCAGGTAGAGGATCTGCAGCAGGGTCTATTATTTCCTATGCCTTAGAAATTACCAATATTGATCCTTTGCAACACAAGTTACTATTTGAAAGATTTTTAAATCCTGAAAGAATTTCTATGCCTGATATAGACATAGACTTTTGTTACGAAAGAAGAGAAGAAGTAATAGATTATGTAAACAAGAAATACGGCCATGACAAGGTGGCCCAAATAGTAACCTTTGGTACTATGGCAGCCAAGGGATCCATAAGAGATGTAGGCAGGGCCTTAGACATTCCCTATGGCAAGTGCGACTCTATAGCCAAGATGGTTCCTAATGTTTTGAACATAACATTGGACAAGGCCTTGGAAATTTCCAAAGACCTAAAAAATGCCTATGACTCAGACTATGAGGTGAAAAGGCTAATAGATATTTCTAGGGCAGTTGAGGGACTTTCTAGGCACACTTCTACCCATGCAGCAGGAGTTTTAATAACTGGTTCTGAAGTAACAGACTATGTGCCTTTAACTAGAAATGACCAGGTCCTTTGTACCCAGTACAATATGATAGAGCTAGAAGAGCTAGGCCTTTTGAAAATGGACTTTTTAGGCCTTAGAACTTTAACAGTTATAAAGGATGCCTTAGAAGCTATCAAGGAAAACAGAGGCATAGACATAGATATAAACAATATAGACTATGAAGATCCAGAAGTTTTGAAACTTTTTGGGTCTGCAGAAACCATTGGGATTTTCCAATTTGAATCTCCTGGTATGAGAAGGTTCTTAAAGGACCTAAAGGCAGACGTGTTCGAGGACTTAGTTGCTGCCAACTCCCTTTTTAGGCCAGGCCCTATGGACCAAATTCCCCAATTTATAGAAGCCAAGCACGACCATTCTAAAATAACTTACTTGCATCCAAAGCTAGAAGAAATCCTAAGGCCAACTTATGGCACCATAGTTTACCAAGAACAGGTTATGCAAATTGTTAGAAAAATTGGTGGCTACTCTTTTGGAAGGGCAGACCTAGTTCGCCGAGCCATGTCTAAGAAGAAAATGGCTGAAATGGAAAGGGAGAGAAGGGTCTTTATCCATGGAGAAGTAGATGAAGAAGGCAAGGTTGTAATTGCTGGAGCCATTAGAAATGGAGTTGACGAAGAAACTGCCAACAAAATTTACGACTTAATGATCACCTTTGCCAACTATGCCTTTAACAAGTCTCACTCTGTTTCTTATGCAGTTGTCGCCTTCCAAACAGCCTATTTGAAACGCTATTATCCTGCAGAATATATGGCAGCCTTAATTTCTTCTATAGTTTCTAACACCTCCCAGGTAGTCTTGTACCTAGAAGAGTGTAAGAGACTAGGTCTGGAAGTTTTAAGGCCAGATGTTAATTATTCCTTTAAGAAGTTTTCTGTTGAGGACCAGGCTATTCGCTTTGGACTTTTGGCCATTAAGGGCATAGGTTCTAGTGTTATTGACTCCTTGGTGGCAGCTAGACAGGCAGGGAAATTTACAGACCTTAGTGATTTTATAGTTAGGGTTTCAGACCAAAAGGCAAATACTCTTAACAAAAGAGCCTTAGAAGGCTTTATAAGATCTGGGTCTATGGACTCTATAATTCCATCTAGGGCCAAGGCCTTAAGTGTTTATGAAGACATACTTTCTTCCCACTTACAGGAACAAAAAAGAAATCTTTCAGGCCAATTTAACTTATTTTCTGAGGGTATAAATGAAAGTGTAGAAGACTACAAAGTATCTTATCCAGATGTAAAGGAATTTAGCAAAAAAGAACTTTATGAAATGGAAAAAGAATCTACAGGTATCTACATTACTGGCCATCCTTTAGAAGAGTACACAGACCTAATAAAGCAGATAAACACCTATACTATAGCCGACATCAAAGTCAAGGATTCAGAAGAAGCTGACCAAATTGACTTTGATGGCAAAGTTGTTAGGCTGGCAGGAATGATTATAAATGTAAAGAAAATGCTGACTAAGAGAAATGACCTTATGGCCTTTGTAGATTTAGAAGATATTTATGATTCTTTAGAATGTGTAGTTTTTCCTAAGAGTTATGACCAGTATTCTAGCTATTTAGAAGAAGGTAGGGTTGTGGTTATAATGGGCAAGATTCAGACTTCAGAATCTGAGGACCCTAAACTTTTAGTAGAAAAGATTAGTCCAATTGAAGATTATATTTCTGCAAAGAAGCTTTTTATTAGACTTAAGAGCCAAGAAAACAAAGAGGACCTTAGAAAAGTTTGTAATATTTTATCAGCTTATCCTGGCCAAACTCCCATTATTTTCTACTTTGCCCAAGAAAAAGCTTCAATGACCAGTAGAACTATAAAAATTGACCAAGAAAGGCTTTCGCAAATTACAAGCGAGCTTTTAAATATAGTTGAAGAAAAAGATATTATTTTAAAATAGGAGGGACATTTTGAAAATTGCTGTACTTACAAGTGGTGGAGATGCTCCTGGCATGAACCCTGGAATTAGGGCAATTGTTAGGACTGCTGCTTTTAATGACGTAAAAGTATATGGAGTTAGATCTGGCTACAAGGGCCTTATAAAGGGAGACCTAGTAGAGCTTAGTGTTAACTCTGTAGGAGATATTATCCAAAGGGGCGGAACAATGCTAGGAACAGCTAGAAGCCCTGAATTTGAAACAGAAGAGGGTAGGCTTAAGGCCTTGAATGTATTAGACGTTTATAACATAGACGGTCTAATAGTTCTAGGAGGAGACGGGTCCTTTAAGGGGGCAGAACACTTGGCCAAGGCAGGCATAAAAACAGTTTGTATCCCTTGTACCATAGACAACGACATGGCCTATACTGACTATACAATTGGTTTTTGGACTGCTATAGAAACAGTAACAGATGCTATTGGCAAGTTAAGGGATACATCTTCATCCCATGGCAGGGCCAATGTAATTGAGGTTATGGGCAGAAACTCAGGCCAACTAGCTCTTTATTCAGCCTTAGCAGGTGGAGGAGAGTCTATAATTGTGCCAGAAGAAGACGTAGACATTGATGCCATTTGTAAAAAGGCCCTAAGTGGAAGAATGAGAGGAAAAAAACACAATCTTATAATAGTTGCAGAAGGTGCAGGCAAGGCCTTTGATATAGCCGACCAAATCATAGACAAAACTGGAATCGACACTAAGGTTACAGTTCTAGGCCATGTCCAAAGAGGAGGATCACCAAGTGCTGTTGATAGAATTTTAGGCTCTTTAATGGGCAGACATGCAGTGGAACTTCTAATGGCAGGCAACTCATCTATAGCAATTGGAGTCAAAGAAAATAAAATTATAGATATGGATATATCTCAAGCACTACAAGTAAAAAGAGATTTTAATTATAGTATTTACGATACAATAAACATTTTATCAATATAGGGGGGGAGCATATGTTAAAAAAAACCAAGGTGGTTTGTACCATTGGTCCAGCATCTGAATCTGAACAAATGCTTGAAAAATTAATGCTAGCAGGCATGAACGTAGCTAGACTAAATTTTTCCCATGGCAACCATGAAGAACATCAAATGAGAATTGATAGGATAAAAAAAGTAGCCAAAAAACTAAATCTACCTATAGCCATAATGCTAGATACTAAGGGACCAGAAATAAGATTAGGAAACTTCAAAGAAGGACCAATTGAAGTAGAAGAAGGAGATACATTCACCTTAACTACTAGGGACATACTTGGAGACCAAAATATAGTGGCAGTTTCCCACAAAGGCTTGGCAGGAGATGTCCAAGTAGGTTCAGCCATATTAATTGATGATGGCCTAATAGAACTAGAAGTAAAGGAAATTGTAGATGGCACAGACATAGTTTGTTTGGTGAAAAACTCTGGCCAACTTTCTAACCACAAGGGAGTTAATGTACCTAATGTTAGAATTTCCCTGCCAGCAGTAACAGAAAAGGACAAGGAAGATATTTTATTTGGAATCGAAAACCAAGTTGACTTTTTGGCAGCGTCTTTTGTTAGAAAAAAAGAAGACGTCTTTGAAATTAGAAGAATCCTAGAAGACAACCATGGAGAATTTATACAAATCATTCCAAAAATCGAAAACCAAGAAGGTATTGACAATATTGAAGAGATTTTAAGTGCATCAGATGGTCTAATGGTAGCTAGAGGGGACCTAGGTGTAGAAGTTCCATCACAAGAAATACCTTTGGTCCAAAAAATGCTTATAAAAAAATGTTATATAGCTGGCAAACCAGTAATTACAGCAACTCAAATGCTAGACTCTATGATTAGAAATCCTAGACCAACTAGGGCTGAAGTAACAGACGTTGCCAATGCAATTATAGACGGAACATCTGCCATTATGCTATCTGGAGAAACTGCAGCAGGCAAGTATCCAGAAGAAGCTGTAAAGATGATGACCTCTATTGCCCAAAGGATAGAAGAGTCCTTGGACTATGACAAGATGCTAGATGAATCAGTTAGCCTACTTGAAAACACTACAACTAACTCAATTTCAAAATCAGCCTGTGTAGTAGCCAGAGACTTAGAAGCAGCAGCTATAGTAGCAGCAACAACATCAGGAAGTACAGCTAGGGCCCTATCAAAATACAGACCAAAAACAAAAATTTTGGCAGTAACACCAGATGAAAAGACAGTAAGAAAAATGGCCCTGTCTTGGGGAGTAGATCCTTTATTAGTACCAGACTTTACCTCTACTGATGAACTTATTAGTGGGTCCTTGGACCTTTTAGTTGAAAATGGCAAGCTTAACCAAGGAGACTTGACTATTGTAACTGCAGGAATCCCTTTAGGCCTAGCAGGGTCAACAAATCTTCTAAAAGTTCAAACAGTTGCAACTATAATGCTAACAGGCTTTGGCGTAGGCAACAAAAACGCCGTAGGTAGAGTTGTAGTTGGAAATACAGAAGAAGAACTTCTTGCTAAATTTAAAAATGGAGACATACTTGTTTGTAGATCAACTGACAAGGACATGGTGAAATTTATTGAAGATGCAGGAGCTATTATAGTTGAAGAAGGAGGCTTTACCTCCCATGCAGCTATAGTTGGACTTCACCTAGGCATTCCAACAATAATTGGAGCCAAAGATGCTACAAAAATTTTGAAAGACGGAGACATTGTTACAGTAGATTCAGAAGCTGGCAGTGTCTATATGGGCAAGGCAAAAGTAAAATAAGCCAAAGGAAAGTAGTCTAGAAACTAGGCTACTTTTTTATTGAAAAGATTTGGAAATTTCTTTGTATTAAGTTTTTGTAAAAAGTTTTTTTAGACTTTTAAAATTTATAGGGACCTAGTATATTTAGTTTGACAAGGAAAAATTGCTCCTATAAACTATAAGTAGAAAACGGATTTGGAGGAAAGATGAAAGTTTTTATTTTTGATATGGATGGAACCTTTATTTATTCTATGGATTATTGGAATAATTTGATGGCCAATTATTTAAGAAGTCAGAAAATAGACCCTGGACAAAATTTGTCTGGCGAATTATTGCATATGACCTTGGAAGATGGGATAAAATATATTAAAAAAAAATATGCTCTTCCTCAAAGCCTAGAAGAAATTACCAAAGACTTAAGAGATCTTATGGCCTATAATTACAAAAATACCTTTGAAATGGATGATAAAATTCTTTCCATCTTTCAAAGGATAAAAAACAAAGGAGACAAAATAGTCTTGGCCACTGCAACCCAAAGAGATTTAGTAGATATTGTCTTAGACAGATTTTCACTAAATTCTTGCTTTGACCTTGAATGTGTATCTGACGAAATGGATTTTCACAAAGATGATCCTAGGTATTTTCAATATATAGCAGACCACTTTAAGGTAGATATAAAAGACTGTGTTGTAATAGAAGATGCCCTTTATTCTATAAAAACAGCAACAAAACTTGGTATGACAGCCTTAGGAGTTCTGGCCCAGGCCTCCAAGGACCACATAGACCAGATAAAGGCTCTTACAGAAAAAAGTGTGGAAAGAGTTGGCCAGCTAGAAGACTATTTTATAAGCTATGGCTACTAAAAAGAGACCGAAGAGAAGAAATAAAAAGAGAACTTTTAAAATTAGGAGATTGGTTTTTGGACTTTTTCTCCTTAGTATTTTTGTGGTCATTTTTTCTTTTCTTTTTAAGAGAGGAAAGCTAGAAGACCAAGTAGAAAAGCTAACCTTTGTTAGAGGGGTAGATGTTTCTCGCTACCAAGGAGAAGTGGACTTTAATAAGCTTTATGACCAGTCTATTCGCTTTGCCTTTATAAAGGCTACAGAAGGAAAAAACCACCAAGACGAAAATTTTTCTACAAATTGGGCCAAGGCTAGAGAGACTAAGATGAAAATATCTGCCTATCACTTTTATACTTTTTCTGTCAGTGGAGATGACCAGGCTGACAATTTCATTTCTCATGTAGACTTAAGGGAGGGAGACCTTGGACCTGTAATTGACTTGGAATTTTATGGATCATATATAAATGACCCTCTTTCTAAGGACCAAGTTGATCCAGACCTTAGAAGGCTAGTAGACAGACTTTATCAAGCCTATGGGAAAAAGGTTATAATTTATTGTAACAAATATGTTTATGAAAAATATTTGTATGAAGGTTATGAGGACGTGGATATTTGGTACAGGTCTATTTCCAGCGACTTTCCAAGGCTTCCTAAAAATAGAAGCTGGGTCTTTTGGCAATATGATGACAAGGGCAGGCTAGATGGTTATGGAGGACCAGGAGCCAGCCAGTATATAGATTTGAATTATTTTCATGGAGACATGAAGGATTTGGAGGATTATGGAAGAAGTAATAGTTGATGGAGTAAAAAAGGGATCTTTGTCAGATTCTAACTTTGTTTTAGACCAAAGCAAAAAAAGAAAGCCCTTAGAAATAATAGAAAGATCCATAGTAAAATCTTATAGAAAACATATATGGATAAAATTTATAAAGGCAATAAAAGAGTATAAGCTAATTGAAGAAGGAGATAAAGTAGCAGTGGCAATTTCTGGTGGCAAGGATTCCCTGCTTTTAGCCAAGCTTTTTCAAGAACTACACAAACACTCTATCTTTGATTTTGATTTAGAGTTTATAGCCATGGACCCTGGCTACAATGACTCAGTTAGGGCCCATCTTGAGGATATTTTAGCTTATTTGAATATACCAGCCAAGATTTATAAGTCAGATGTATTTGAAGTTGCAGACTTTTTAGACTCTGACAAGCCTTGTTATATGTGTGCTAGAATGAGAAGGGGAAATCTCTATGCCAAGGCCCAAGAACTTGGCTGTAATAAGCTGGCCCTTGGTCACCACTATGACGATGTAATTGAAACTATTTTATTAAATGTTCTTTGTTCAGCAAATTACAAGACTATGATGCCTAAACTAAAGGCCCAAAACTTTGAAAACATGGAACTAATTAGACCTATGTATCTAATAGAAGAAAAATCCATTATTAGATTTATAGAAAATGCTGGCATCCAAGCCTTAAATTGTTCTTGTAGAATAGCAGAAAAAGAAGATGGCAAAAGAGCAGAAATAAAAGAACTAATAAAAAGCCTAGAAGCTTCCTTTTACAATGTTAGACAGTCTATCTTTATGTCAGCAGAAAATGTAGATTTAGGTGCGATTTTAGGCTGGAAGGACTCAGGAGAGAAAAAAAGCTTCTTAGACCATTACAATGAATAGAAAGACTTTAATATTAAAATAATTATATTTTATTTGCTTATTTTTTATCTTGGAGTAAAATATAAGTAAGCTTAGGATTTTAAAAATATTAGGAGGAAGAATATGGAATATTTATCAGTAGAAATTGACAAAAACTGGCATTATATAGGTGTAAATGACAGAGAAACTAGACTATTTGAAAATATGTGGCCGCTGGAAAATGGAGTTTCTTACAACTCTTATCTTTATACTGGAGAAAAAACAGCCTTATTAGATACAGTAAAAATAAATAAGTCTGGAGTTTTTGTGGAAAAACTTGAAGCAGCCTTAAATGGTAGACCAATTGATTATTTAATTATCCACCATATGGAACCAGACCATTCTGGATCAATTACAACTGTTCTTGATATGTATCCTGATATAAAGATAGTTGGTAACAAAAAGACCAAGGAATTTTTAGAAAACTATTATCAACTAGATGGCTATAATGGATTTTCTTATGACAAGAACTTTGTTGAAGTTGCAGATGGAGAAAAGCTAAGTCTAGGAGATACTGAACTTACCTTCTATTTAACTCCAATGGTTCACTGGCCAGAATCTATGGTTTCCTTTGAAGAATCTACAGGCAGGCTATTTTCTCAAGATGCTTTCGGTGCCTTTGGATCTCTTTCTGGAGCGATTTTTGATGACGAAATTAACTGGGAATTTTACCTAGACGACACTATTAGATACTATACTAATATTATTGGAAAGTTTTCTTCTCAAGTTAAAAACGCCCTTAACAAACTTGCTCCCCTAGATATAAAAATGATTTGTCCAGTTCATGGACCAGTATGGAGAACAAATCCTGGTAGAATTGTAAAGCTATACCAAACCTTAGCTGACCAAGGAACAGAAGAAGGGGTAGTAATTGTTTATGGCTCAATGTATGGAAATACAGAAAAAATGGCTGAGACTATAGCCAGAGCCTTGGCAGTAAGGGGCATAAAGAATGTTAAGATCTATGACGTTTCCAAGACCCATCTTTCTTACTTGCTAGCTGATATTTGGAGATATGAAGGTCTAGTTCTAGGTTCATGTACCTACAACAACGCCCTTTTCCCACCAATGGATACCTTAGTTACAACTCTAGGCAACCAAAAAATGAAGAACCACACAATAGGAGTCTTCGGATCTTATAGCTGGGGCGGAGGAGCCTTAAGAAAACTTCAAGCCTTTGCTGAAAACTCTTGTTACGACAAGGTAGAAAATACAGTAGAAGCCAAAGGAACTCCAAGTATGGAAGATTTTGAAAAATGTGCAGCCCTAGGAAATGAAATGGCTGACATGCTTATAGCAAAAAGAGACAAGGACTATGTAAGCTTCTAGGCTTAAAAATTTAAGATATGAAGTAAGGACTTATTAGACTTTAATAGGTCCTTTTTTTGTGAAAATATTTTAGGATTATGAAAGTTTTGTAAAATCATCTAGTTATAAATTAAATTAGGAAAATCTTCAATCCTATATGGTATAATTAACATTAATTGTTATTCATATAAAATTAGAACAGTTTTAATTTAATGCAAGTGGAGGAAAAATGAAACTTCATACAGGATTGGACATTGGTTCAACTACTTGTAAGATTGTGGTAATGGACCAAAATGAAAAAATTTTATATTCACAATACAAAAGGCACTTTTCAGATGTTAGGAAAACAGTAGAGGAAATTTTAGAAGACTGTCTTAACATTTTTAAAGACGACCTTACTACTATAAACATTACTGGGTCAGGTGGCCTAATAATTCATAAACTTTTAGACTTACCCTTTGTTCAAGAAGTAGTAGCTTCAACAAAGGCTATTAAAACCCAAATTCCCCAAACAGATGTGGCCATAGAGCTAGGGGGCGAAGACTCAAAGATTACTTATTTAAAAGGTTCAATTGAACAAAGAATGAACTCCATATGTGCAGGAGGAACTGGAGCTTTTATAGACCAAATGGCATCACTTTTAGAAACTGATGCAAGTGGTCTTAATTCTTATGCAGAAAATTTCCAAAAGACCTACCCAATCGCCTCAAGATGTGGAGTTTTTGCAAAAACTGACATTCAAGCCCTTATAAACCAAGGAGCTAGCAAGGAAGATATTTCTGTTTCAGTCTTCCAATCAGTAGTAAACCAAACTATATCCAACCTAGCCTGTGGTAGACCAATTCGTGGCAAGGTTGCCTTTTTAGGTGGCCCTCTTCATTTTTTACCTGAACTTAGAAAAAGATTTGCCCTAACTTTAGACTTAAAAGAAGATGAAATAATAGTTCCAGAAAATCCTCAACTTTTTGTGGCCTATGGAGCAGCCCTTTTATCAAAAGACGGCAAATATGTATCCTTCCAAGACTTATACAATAAAATAAAAAGCAATGAAGACAAGGATCTTTCTAGCAAGGAATTTTTAGATCCCTTATTTGCTTGCCAAGAAGACCTAGACCAATTTAGGAAAAGACATGAAAGTCACAAGGTCAAAGACCTAGACTTGAAGGATTATGTAGGTCCCTTATATTTAGGTATAGATGCAGGGTCTACAACTTCAAAGCTAGTGCTTTTAGACTCAGATAATAATATTAGATACTCTTTTTATGGCAACAACAAGGGCAAACCCCTTGAAGTTATAGCCGACCAAGTAAAAACTATTTATGACAAATTAGAAGACGGAGCCTATATAGCTTCTTCAGGTATAACAGGTTATGGAGAAGAATTTATAAAAACAGCCCTAAACATAGACTATGGCGAAGTTGAGACTATAGCCCACCTAAAGGCTGCCATGTACTACAATCCAAAGGTTGACTTTATAGTAGATATTGGCGGCCAAGATATGAAGGCCATGAAAATAGAAGACGAGGTTATATCCTCAATCCTCTTAAATGAAGCTTGTTCTTCTGGCTGTGGATCATTCTTAGAAACTTTTGCCAACTCTATAGGCATGTCAGTAAGTGACTTTACAGAAAAAGCCCTTTTAGCAAAAAATCCCGTTGACCTAGGATCTAGGTGTACTGTCTTTATGAACTCAATGGTAAAACAAGCTCAAAAAGAAGGGGCTGAAGTTGGAGATATAGCAGCTGGCCTATCTTATTCTATAATAAAAAACGCCATCCAAAAGGTTATAAAGATTCGTGACCCTGAAAGTCTAGGCCAAAATATTGTAGTCCAAGGGGGAACTTTTTACGGCGATGCTATTCTTAGGGCCTTTGAACTTATAACTGGCAAGGAAGTTATTAGACCTAGGATTGCTGGTCTTATGGGAGCCTTTGGTATGGCCTTGATTTCCAAGGAAAAGGCAGGAGAAAAATCCACAATCCTATCTAAAGAAGACTTGGAAGAATTTTCTTATACAAGCCAAAACGCAACTTGTCGCCAGTGTACAAATTATTGCAGACTTACAATTAATAAATTTTCCAATGGCCAAAGATACATTACAGGAAACAGGTGTGAAAGGGGAGCTGGAATAAGTAGAAGCCAAGAAAACACCCTTCCAAACCTTTATGAATATAAATACAAGAGAGTCTTTGATTATGACTCCCTGGACCCAGAAAAGGCCCCTAGAGGTAGGGTTGGTCTGCTTAGGGTCTTGAATATGTACGAAAACTATCCCTTCTGGCACACCTTCTTTACTAGCCTAGGATATTCTGTTGTCCTATCTTCAAGGTCAAGTAGAGAAATTTATGAAAAAGGTATAGAGTCTATAACCAGTGAAACTGCCTGCTATCCAGCCAAGATTAGCCATGGCCACCTAGAAGACTTAATAGACAAGGGCCTAGACTTTATTTTCTATCCTTCAGTATTTTATGAAGAAAAAGAATTTTCCAAGGCAGACAACACCTTAAACTGTCCAGTTGTAGCTGGTTATTCAGAAGTTTTAAAAAACAATGTAGAAAGCCTAGAAGAAAAAAACATTAGGTTTTTAAATCCCTTTATTTCCTTTGACAATAGAAAGAAACTTGAGAAGAGGATGGTTGAAATTTTCCCAGACCTTCCTAGTGACCAAGTGAAAAAGGCAGTAAGGGCAGCCTATGAAGAACAAGACAGATACAGTCAAGACGTCTTAGAAGAAGGTAGAAGGGCCTTAGCCTATGTAAAAGAAAAAAACATTAAAGGCATAGTTCTTTGTGGTAGGCCTTATCATGTAGACCCAGAAATCAACCATGGTATACCAGAGCTAATAAACTCTATGGGCCTGGCTCTTATTTCAGAAGATGCCCTAGCCAAAAGAGAAGACGTCCAAGGAAAACTTAGGGTCCTAGACCAATGGACCTATCATTCTAGACTTTATAGGGCGGCCCAAATTGTAGGCCAAGAAGAAAACCTGGAAATTGTTCAGCTTAACTCCTTTGGTTGTGGAATAGATGCAATAACTACAGACCAGGTAAATGAAATTCTCCATGGCTACAACAAGACCTATACTGTTATAAAAATAGACGAAGTTTCTAACCTTGGTGCAGTAAAAATTAGACTTAGGTCCTTAATTGAAGCTACAGAAAGAAGAAAGCTTAAGGAAGAAAAACCTGTAGTAGAATTTAATGAAAAGCCTCTAATCTTTACAAAAGAAATGGCCAAGGCTGGCTATACAATATTAATGCCACAAATGGCTCCTATTCACTTTGAGCTTATAGAAGCAGGAATGAGAGATTCTGGCATAAATTTAGAAGTATTAGAGTCTACAAATTCTAGGGTTATAGACCAAGGCCTAAAATACGTTAACAACGATGCATGTTATCCATCAATGTTTGTAGTAGGTCAGATTATTGACGCCATAAAATCAGGCAAGTATGACACAGACAAGCTGGCAGTTTTAATGAGCCAAACTGGTGGAGCCTGTAGGGCATCTAACTATGTTGGCTTTATAAGAAAGGCCTTAAAAGAAGCGGGCTTTGGCCATGTGCCAGTAATTGGTCTGTCCTTCCAGTCTATAGAATTTCATCCAGGACTTTTTGCAGACAAGTCTATTATAAAGATTTTTAGACAAATGACCCTAGGAACAATTTATGGCGACTTGCTAATGAGACTATCAAATAGAACTAGACCTTATGAAAAAATAAAAGGCAGCACTGACAAGCTTGATAGAAAGTGGATGGAAATCTTTAAAGACCTAGTCAACAATTACAAAAAGAAAGACCACCAAAGATTAGTAAAAGAATGTGTAAAAGACTATGAAAAAGTTCAGTTAACAGGAGACTTAAAGCCAAGGGTAGGCATAGTTGGAGAAATCCTAGTAAAATATTTGCCATCAGCTAACAACAATGTCCAAAAACTTTTAGAAGCAGAAGGGGCAGAAGTAGTGGTAAATGACTTAATAGACTTTATTTACTATTCAATGAAAAACGCAACTATTAAGTACCAAAGTCTGTCTAAGGGATATTTTGGATCCTTAGGGGCAGAGATGATTATTAACTATATTGAAGGATTTAGAAAGCCTATTAGGCAGGCCCTTGAAGGGACTCGCTTTGGACAACTGGCCAAAATAGAAGACCTAATGGACTTTGCCCAAGAATTTGTATCCCTAGGCAACCAATATGGAGAGGGCTGGCTCTTAACTGGTGAGATGATAGAATTAATCCACCATGGAGCCAACAACATTGTTTGTGTTCAACCTTTTGGTTGTTTGCCTAACCATATTACTGGCAAGGGAGTTATGAAATCCATTAGAGAAACTTATGCCAATGCTAATATAGTTGCCATTGACTATGATGCTTCAGCTTCAATGACCAACCAAGAAAATAGACTGAAGCTTATGATGGCTAGGGCTAGAGAAAATGTCCAAGCCGACAGAGAATATTCTCAAAAGCTAGTGGAAAATAAAAAGCTAAAAATTTCAAACTTATAAGTAGAAGGGCCTTAATATTTTTGAGGCCTTTTTCTTTTGGGTATAAATATAAAGGAATATAAATATATAATTTTATTTTGCTTTTAGGAAGGAGACCAAATGAAAAACATAAAAAATTTATTAGTAAAAATACTCCTTGGCTTTTTTGTAATTACAACACTTATTCTTTTCATCAATTACAAAGGAGCAAAAGATCCTGAGCCTACAATTACATCTACAAGTTTAAAGGAAAGCCTAGTAGCTGTAGAAGAACTAACTACTACAAAATATTTTTATACTTCTATGGGAAGCTTTGAAAACCAAAATGATTTTTATGGTCTTAAGATTCCTCTAACCTTAAAACGCTTTATTATTTCCTTTGAAGGACAAATAAATGCAGGAGTAAACTTAGAAAATATGGAAATAGAAGTTGAAGGAGATAAAATACTTATAAGCCTACCTAAGGCAGAAATTTTGTCCCATGAAATAGACGAAAATTCTATAAAGATTTATGACGAGAAATCTTCAATCTTTAACCCAATAAAGGTAGAAGACTATGCAGCCTTTAGGCAGGACCAAAAGGAAGCCAGGGAGAAAGAAGCCTTAAACAAGGGCCTTCTATCTAAGTCTGAAACTAAGGCCAAGGAAGCTATAAAAGAAATTCTAATGCTAATTCCAGAAGTTTCTCAGTCTTATGAAATTCAATTTGTTGGTAAGATTGGACAATAGAAAAGTTTTTGTTTAAGAAAATTATCTAAGCTTAAGTTAGAGGTAGATTTAATGGCTAAAATAGAAATCAAAAATTTTACAGAAGAATATTTAAAAAAATTTGGGAAATTGCCTACTTTGAAAAGAATCCTCAATGGGCAAACTGGGATGGACCATATTTTGAAGAATATAAAAGTTATGAAAGCTTTGAAGACTTTAAAGAATCAGAAGACTATTCTTTTCTAAAAAAAGATTCTTGCCGCTGTATTTTATTTGATGGCAGACCTATTGGAATGGTGTCTAGAGGCTGGATTGATAAGAAGACCAGATGGCTTGAAATTGGGCTTATAATTTATGATGAAAACTGTTGGTCTAAGGGATTAGGCAGCCAGGCTCTAAGCCTATGGACAAGTAAAACTTTTAATGATTTTCCGGAACTTGAGCATATTGGCCTTACTACTTGGAGTGGCAATATTAGGATGACCAAGGCAGCAGAAAAATTAGGATTTCTTAAGGAAGGCCAAATAAGAAAGGTTAGATATTGGAAAGATTTTTATTATGATAGCCTAAAATATGAAATACTTAGAGATGAATGGACAAATAAATCTAGAAGCTAAGGCAGAAAAGATTAGATAGATTTTAAAATCATGGAAATTTTGTCTTTAATAGTTTATAATTATAGTCTTACAAATTTATTCATTAGCAAAGGGAGATAAAGATGTTTAAGAAAGATGATGTTTATGAAGTTTTGACTTCTCAAAAATTAAGCTATGAACAAAAGGTTATTAATCTTGCTCGTTTGGCAGAAAATGGCCTAGATGTTTTAAATATTTCAGATAAGATGGCCTCTTACTTTGAAAATGGGTCTATTAATGACTTGTTTGAAGGTCATGCTCCATATAGACCAAGGTATATTCTTCCAGACTACCAAAAATTTATAGAAAATGGGTCTAAGTTTTTACAAATTCAGCCTCCAAAGGACTTTGATGAATTGTTATTCGCCCTTATGACCCTTTATCACCATGTACCTTCTATAACTTCTTTCCCAGTTTATTTGGGAAATTTAGATACTATGATTGAACCTTTTATAGGAGACCTTTCAGACCAAGAAGTTATAAAAAAACTTACTTTGTTCTTTAATTATTTAGACAGGACTATAACAGATTCCTTCTGCCATGCTAACCTTGGACCAGAAGAAACTAGGGCAGGCAACTTAATCCTAGATGCTATTGGACCTTTAAATAATCCTGTTCCAAACTTTACTATTAAATATGATCCTGAATTAACTTCAGATGACTTTATGAAAAAGGCCATAAAAACTTCTCTAAAGTGTTCAAATCCAGCTATTTGTAACCACAAGGCCAACCTTGAACCCTTTGGCTTAGACTATGGCATCTCCTCTTGCTACAATATTTTGCCAACTATAGGAGGAGCCTATACCCTAACTAGGATAACTCTTACAAAACTTGCTCAGCTAGCTGACACTGTTGATGAATTTATGCAAGTATTGTTGCCAGAAGTTTTGGCCCTTATTGCTGATTATATGAGCCAAAGAATAAAGTTTATTGTAGAAAAATCTGGATTTTTCCAATCTTCTTTCTTAGTAAAGGAAGGCCTTATAGACAAGGACAGATTTTTAGGCATGTTTGGAGTTACAGGTCTGGCTGAAGCTGTAAATACCCTATTGAAAGACCAGGACCTTCAATATGGCAGAGACCAAGAGGCAGATGACCTAGGAGAAGAAATTTTAAGGAAAGTTGAAGAAATTGTAAATGGCTTCCAGGCTCCTTATTCTCCAATAACAGGAGGAAAGTTCTTACTCCATGCTCAAGTTGGCCTTGATTCTGACCTTGGTGTTACTTCAGGCGTTAGGATTCCAGTTGGTGACGAGCCTGACAGCTTTGTAGACCATCTGAAACATTCAGCCAGGTATCACAAGTATTTTCCAGCTGGTGTAGGGGACATTTTCCCTATAGCTTCCAATGTAGAGGCTAATACTGATTCCCTTCTTGATGTTGTTAAGGGAGCCTTCCAAGCTGGAGTCCACTATATGAGCTTTTATGCAGCAGATACTGACTTAGTTAGGATTACTGGTTATTTAGTAAAACGCTCTGAAATGGAAAAATACAAGAATGACCAAGTAGTTTTACAAAATACAACTCAATTAGGAGCCCCTAACTACGATATAAATAATCTAAAAGATAGAAAAGTTAGAATGGCAGACTAGCCATGGGACCAGAAAAAATTTTAATAAATAGGATTATACCCCTATCTACTGTAGATGGACCTGGGGCTAGAACATCGATTTATGTCCAAGGCTGTAATCTTAAATGTGGTTACTGTCACAATCCAGAAACAATAAATATGTGCATCCACTGTGGCAAGTGCATAGAAACTTGCCCAGTTGCAGCCTTAAAGATGGAAGACAAAAAAGTGGTCTGGGATGAAAATATTTGCATCAACTGTGACCAGTGTCTAGCAACTTGTCCTTATTTATCATCTCCAAAGACTCTAGGATATAGTCCTGAAGATTTAATGGATGAAATAAAAAAGAACATTCCCTTTATTAGGGGCATAAGCTTGTCAGGAGGAGAATCTAGTCTTTATCCAGACTTTCTCACAGCCTTGTTTAAGCTGGCTAAAAAAGAAAATCTTACTTGCTTTATGGATTTTAATGGCAAGGTGGACCTTTCTAAACATCCTGATTTAATGGAATATGTTGACGGAGTTATGATAGACCTTAAGGCCTGGGATCCAGAAAAGTTTCATAGACTAACAGGAGGCCATAGGGACACAGACCTTGTAGCTAACTTAAAGTATTTAATAGAAAATAACAAGCTTTATGAGCTTAGAATTGTCCACCAAAAAGACTATGTAGACACTGAAGCTGCCCTTAGGGGAATAAAAGAGTTTTTCCCTAAGGACTATGAGAATATAAGAATAAAACTAATAGCTTATAGAAATCACAATGGCAAGCTTTTTATGAAAGATCTTCCATCTACTGAATTAAAAGAAATGGAAAAATTTAAAGATCTAGCCCATGATTTAGGCTATAAGTATGTTATAATTAAGTAAACTGTAAGGAGGCTGATAAACTTGATAGATTTAGAAAAAGAGCAGGAACTAATGTCTCTAGCCATAGGAGCTAGCCAAAAGTCCTATTCACCTTACTCAAATTTTCAAGTAGGGGCTGCTATTCTTTGTGATAGTGGGAAAATATTTACAGGAACTAATGTAGAAAACGCCTCTTATGGTGGAGGAATTTGTGCAGAAAGATCTGCTGCTGTTACAGCTGTTTCCCAAGGGGAGAGAAAATTTTTAGCAGTAGCAATTTTTGGATCTTTTAAAGACGCAAAAGAAGATGGGTTACAATATGCTTTTCCTTGTGGAATTTGCAGGCAGTTTTTAAGAGAGTTTGCAAGTAAGGATATGCTTGTCCTTGTAGGAACATCAGTAGAAGACTACAAAAAGTTTTCTTTCCATGATGAAATCCTGCCTCACTCCTTTGGCCCTGAAGATTTAAAGGTAGAAGTATAAGTAATATAAAAACAAATATTATGGAGGATATTATGAAAAAATTTAGAGTGTTAGCCTTACTAATGGTTTTAGTATTGGTATTCACTGCTTGTAACACAGACAAGCCAGCAGAAGAAACTGGCAAGGCTCCAACAGAAGCCCCAGTAGAAGAAGCAAAAGAACCAGTATCAGGTAAAGTTGCCATGATTACAGACACAGGTGGAGTTAATGACGAATCATTTAACCAATCTGCCTGGGCAGGTCTACAAAAACTTGGCGAAAGAGGAGCAGATGTTTCTTATATTGAATCCCATAAGGATGCTGACTATGCTCCAAACATGGAAGCAAAAGTTAACGAAGGTAACGACCTTATTTGGGGAATTGGCTTCTTAATGAAAGGCGCTGTTAAAGACTCAGCCCTAGACAATCCTGAACAAACTTTTGCCCTAGTTGACGATTTCTGGGAAGATGGAGAACTTCCAAATGCAGCAGGAGTTATGTTCCACTCAGAACAATCTTCATTCCTAGTAGGTTATATAGCTTCTTATATGACTGAAAGCAACAAAGTTGGCTTTATCCTTGGTATGGAAGGCCCTGTAATGGATACTTTTAAATATGGTTACTATACAGGTGTAAACTATGGTGCTAAAGAACAAGGCAAAGATATTGAAATTATGAGTATTACTGTAGAATCATTTGATGATGCAGCTTTAGGAAAGGCTACAGCAACAAAAATGTATTCTGATGGAGCAGATGTAATCTTCCACGCAGCAGGAAATGTTGGCGTAGGAGTTATAGAAGCAGCTGTTGAAGCTGACAAATGGGTAATAGGTGTAGACCTTGACCAAAACCACCTGGCTCCAGACCATGTAATCACTTCAGCAATGAAGAACGTACACGTAGCAACAGAAGACCTTTCAGCTAGATTCTTAAACGGCGAAGAAATCGGTGGAAAAACATTCTACTATGGCCTAGAAGAAGATGCTGTAGGTATTGCTCCAACATCTGACAAACTTGTTCCAGCTGACGTTTTAGAAAAAACTCAAGAACTAGAACAAAAGATTAAAGATGGAGAACTTGTAATTCCAATAAATGAAGAAGAATACAATAACTTCAGCTACTAATTACTAAAAAAATGAGATCATGCCTTTACTTTTAAGTGATCGCATGGTCTCTTCTTACTTATAACCATTGAATGTATGAGAAATTGAGAGGATAGAAATGAACAATTCACCAAACAATTATGCAGTTGAAATGACTGGCATTACAAAAATCTTCCCAAGAGTTACAGCCTTAGACAATGTAGACTTGAAGGTAGAAAAAGGCACAGTTCATGCCCTACTAGGAGAAAATGGAGCTGGAAAGTCTACCTTGATGAAGATACTATATGGCCTTTATAACCAAGATGGAGGACAAATAAAAATAAATGGTAAGGAGACCATAATTTCAGACCCTAAAGATGCCTTAAACAATGGTATTGGTATGGTTCACCAGCATTTTATGCTAGTGGAAAACTTTACTATAGGAGAAAACATAGCCTTGGGCCAAGAAATTACCAAGGGATTTGCCAAGCTTAACATGGCAGAAACCAACAAACAGATTACTGCCCTTGGCAAACAGTTTGGACTAGAAGTTAATCCTAAAGACTACATTCAAGACATACCAGTTGCTATTCAACAAAGAACAGAAATTTTAAAGGCCCTATATAGAGGGGTGGACATATTAATCTTAGACGAACCTACTGCAGTATTAACTCCCCAAGAAATCGAATCATTTTTTGTGACCTTAAAATCCTTGGTGGAAGCAGGAAAAACTATAATTATAATTACCCACAAACTTAAAGAAATTAAGGCCATAGCTGACAAGTGTACTGTCCTAAGATTAGGCAAACTAGTTGGCACAGTAGATGTAAAAGACGTTACTGAAAACGACCTAGCATCTATGATGGTAGGCTATGACATAGACCTAAATGTAGACAAGGAAGAAATTCCAGTAACAGAAGAAGTTCTAAAGGTAGAAAATCTTACTGTCAAAGACTTTAGAGGAGTAGAAAAGGTTAAAGACTTCTCCTTTAATGTAAAAAAGGGAGAAATTCTAGCTATAGCAGGAATATCAGGCAACGGCCAAGACGAACTTATTGAAGCTATAACTGGATTGGCTCAGTCTGAGTCAGGTCAGGTACTTATAAAGGGAGTAGACGTAGCCAACCAAAGGCCAGCCCAAGTTAGGCAGGCAGGCATAGCTACAATTCATGAAGACAGGCACAAGAGAGGCTTAGTTTTAGACTTTTCTGTAGCAGAAAACTTTATTCTAGAATCCTATGACCAAGAACCTTTTTCCAAAAATGGAATTTTGAAATGGCCAGAAATTTTCAAATACTCAGATGAAAAAATAGAAGAGTTTGATATTAGGCCAAGGGGAGCTACAAAAATTATGGCTTCTAATCTTTCTGGAGGTAACCAACAAAAGGTTATTATAGCCAGAGAAATTGACCAAAATCCAGAGTTATTAATAGCCTGTCAGCCTACTAGAGGCCTAGATGTTGGAGCTATTCACTCTGTTTATGAAGCCCTGTTAAGAGAAAGATCCAAGGGCAAGGCCATCTTATTAGTTTCTTTAGAACTAGAAGAGGTATTTGCCTTGGCAGATAGAATAATTGTAATGTATGACGGAAAAAATGTAGCAGAACTAGATCCTAGAAAGACTGATGACAAGGAAATAGGCTTATTAATGGCAGGAGGTAAAAATGAATAATAATAAATTTGCCAGTCTACTAAAAAAACCTGTTGTTGCCATTTTGTTTGCCTTACTTTTAGGTTTATTAGTAGGAGCTTTAATTTTTGCCATGGCAGGTTTTAATCCAGGCCAGGCTTACGGAATAATGATTAGGGAAATTTTCACTAAACCAAAAAATTTCTCCCAAGTTGTAGTTAATGCAGTGCCAATTATATTTACAGGTCTTGCCTTCTCCTTTACTTCAAGGGCTGGTCTTTTTAACATTGGTATAGAAGGCCAATTTATGCTAGGCGCTATAAGTGCAGCCTTAATTGGTTATTTTATAGCCTTACCAATGGTAATCCACCCTATAGTAATACTAATTGTTGCCTTTGTTATTGGAGGAATTTGGGGTGCCTTTTCAGGCTTCCTTAAGGCTAAGTTTGCTATTCATGAAGTTATTTCAACTATAATGTTAAACTGGATAGCCTACTACCTAAACAACTTCATTGTAAACCTAGAAGTAGTAAAAGAACCTAACACCCTTCACTCTAGAGAGATTTTAGATACAGCTGTTATAAAATTTGTATCTACTGAATGGAGAAGAAGTGAGGCTGGTAGAGAATATATAAAGGCCAACCCATTTTTAGGAAATATTATAAAAACAGATGTAGGTTGGGGTATAGTCCTAGCAATTATTTTTGCAATTTTATTCTGGTTTATACTTAACCATACTAAGAGGGGTTATGAAGTTAGGGCAGTAGGTCTTAACAAGTATGCAGCAGAATTTTCAGGTATTTCTGTAGACAAAAACATAATCTTCACCATGTTTGTATCTGGTGGACTGGCAGCCTTAGGTGGAGCAATTTTAGTTATGACATCTACTGGTTCTGTTTCAGTTTTAGCAGGCCAAGAAGGTTATGGTTGGGATGGTATGAGTGTTGCCTTAATTGGAAATACATCACCTTTGGGAGTCTTACCAGCAGCCTTGTTGTTTGCAGGTCTAAGCCATGGTGGAACCATGGTTCAATCACAAATTGGGGCGCCAACAGAAATTATAAAAATAATTATTGGTGTTATTGTCCTTGCCATTGCTATTGCAACTTTATTACCAAGAATAGCCGATAACTTAAACAGACGTTCTATGGACAAGGCCTTAAAGGAGGAGAAAAAACATGAGTAGACTTATTTTATTAACAATATCCTTAACTTTGATGTATTCTGCTCCTATAGTTTTAGGTGCCATGAGTGGAGTTATTTCTATGAGATCAGGGGTAGACAACATTGGTATTGAAGGCATGATGACTATAGGTGCCTTTACTGGAGCAGCTGTAGGCTACTTTTCTGGCAATCCTTGGTTAGGATTTTTTGCTGGTGGTCTATCTGGTATAGTCCTTGCCTTGTTACATGCCATAGTATCTATTAGCTTTAATGGTAACCAAATTATTTCAGGTATAGCCATAAACTTTATTGGACCTGGAGCAGCAATATTTTTATCAAGACTACTTTTTGATGGAGCAACTCAAACTAAAAACGTAGCTAGAAAAATGCCAAAATTATTTGCTTCTCTGGGAATTGACAATCCAACTTTCAGGTCAGCTGATGTAGACATAACAGTTTTCATTGCCCTTTTAGTTGTGCTTTTCCTATGGTACTTCCTTTACTATACTAAGCCAGGACTTAGAATTAGGGCCTGTGGAGAACATCCAGCTGCAGCAGACACTGTTGGTATTAATGTTACTTTAACAAGATATCTTTGTGTTTTGGCTTCAGGATTTTTGGCAGGTCTAGGAGGAGCTTCCTATACTCTAGCTATAATTTCCAACTTTACTACTACAGTAATTTCAGGCCAAGGCTTTATTGCCCTGGCAGCAGTAATTTTTGGTAACTGGAAGCCAATTGGGGCAGCTATGGGTTGCTTGCTATTTGGTTTTGCCCAAGCTTTAATTATACTTTTAGCTGGATCAGCAATTCCATCTCAAATCCTAGCCATGCTACCTTATGTCTTAACCTTGTTTATTTTAATCTTTGTTAAGAAATCAGACCCACCAAAGGCTTTAAGTAAGCCATATTTCAAGGGCCAAGCATAGAGAAAGGAAGATAAATAAATGGAAAAATTGTACCATATTGACCTTGATGACAGCCATGGTGCCAAGTATGCAATTTTGCCAGGAGACCCTGCCAGGGTTCCCCTAATTGCAAAATACTTAGACGATGCTAAGGAAATTGGTCATAATAGAGAATATTTAAGCTACCTAGGCAGCCTTGAAGGAGAGAAAGTCCTTGTAATGTCAACAGGCATGGGAGGTCCTTCAACAGCCATTGGAGTAGAAGAATTATATATGACTGGAGTTAGGAACTTTATTAGAGTTGGAACCTGTGGGGCCATGCAGCTAGACATAGTTGGAGGAGACATTGTAATAGCAACAGCAGCTATAAAATTAGACGGAACTGCTGATGAATATGTGCCAAAAGAATTTCCAGCTGTAGCAGACTTTGATCTAACAGAAAAGCTAGTAAGATCAAGTAGGGACTTAAATTATACAACTCATGCAGGAGTAGTTGAATGTAAGGATTCCTTTTATGGCCAACATGATCCTGACAGAATGCCAGTAGGCTATATGCTTAAGAACAAGTGGGAGGCCTATAAGATGGCTAACTGCCTGGCATCAGAAATGGAATCAGCCACCTTGTTTACTCTTGGCTCTGTCTTAAGAGCCAGGACAGCCTGTGTTCTTTCAGTAGTATGGAACCAAGAAAGGGCCAAGGCAGGCATGTCAAATCCAGAAAACCACGACTCAGACAATGCTATTAAAGTTGCTGTAGAAGCCATAAGAAAAGATATACTAGCAAATAAATAAAATTTTTTAAAAGCACTATTAACCTAGTGCTTTTTTACTAGGAAAGTTTAGAGAATTATATACAGTTAATTGCTTTTATCTTGTATAATAGATAGGGCAGAAAAATAAAAATACTTTACAAACTTTACTAAGAGAAAATATTTGCCAACACAAACAAAACAAATATTTCATTTTTCTAAAAGGACCTAGATAAAATATCTTAACTATTAATTATAAAAGCTAGGACTAATGGGCTTTATAGACAGCTTGTGGATAAAACAGGTCAGCTGTGGATAATGTGGAAAACCCAGCAAATCCAGCTATAGAGCTAAAGATAAAATTGAAAACTTTTTACGATTATTTTCAAAGGGATAAAAGGCTGAAAACCTTGATAAATACAGGATTAAGCCTGGTACAAAAGAAAATAATATAAAATAATTTAAGTATTAACTATGAAAAAATCAAAGAAATTTTTATTTCATAAAATTTAGACTTATCCACAGAAAAAATATTTTTTTCTAAAATAAGGACCAAAGAATAAAAGCAGGAGACAAGGATGGACAAACTATTTATATTAAGTACTAAGGCAGGAAATGGAGAATTTGACGAATTTTCAAAAGAAATATTAAAGGTTTATAAAGACCATAATAGACAAGATGAAGTTCATGTACTTATGACTGAATATAAAGACCACGCAAAAGACGCAGCTAGAGAATTTATAAAGGAAAATCCTGAAAACAAGCTGCTAATAGCTTGTGGAGGAGATGGAACCTTAAACGAGCTTGCAAATGTACTAGCAGGAACTAAGGCGAGCCTAGGCCTAATACCTATGGGCACTGGCAATGACTTTTCAAAGAACTTTGATTATTCTAATTTTAAAATTGAAGACAGCTTTGAGCCAAGGATTAGTCCAATTGACCTTATAAAAGTAAATGATTCCCTTTGCATAAATGTTTTGTCTCTAGGTTTTGATACTCACATTTTAGAAAAGACTTATGAATTGTTAGAAGAAGATCCTAAACTAAAGGAAAAGGCCTTTACTAAGGCAGTAAGACAATCTATATTTAAACTTGAGGCAGAAGACTTAGAATTAGACATATTAGATTCTAATAATGAAAAGAAAACTATAAAGGGCCAGTTTTTAATATCTGCTATTTGTAATGGAGGCTTTTATGGTTCAGGCTTTAATCCTGCTCCAAGTAGTAAAATTGATGATGGCTTATTAAATTTAATTTTAGTGGACAAAATGCCCTTACTAAGGGTCTTGCCCCTAGTCTTAAAATATAAAAAGGGGACCCACATTAATCACCCTAAGGTTAAAGAATATTTAATCAAAGAAGGGACCATAAGGTCTGAAAAACTTCTTACAGCTAATATAGACGGAGAAATTTTCAAGGCCAAGGAAATAAAAATTAAGATTTTGGAAAAGGCTATTAATTTTGCCTACTTTTAATAAAGGAATTAAGAGAGAAAGAGCTGGAAAACTGGCTCTTTTTTTACAGCCTAATTTAATTTACCAAGAAAAGTAAGAAGAGAAATCCTAGTATCTTATGTTATAATAAAATAAATAAAAATGAATGGAGGCTATAATGAAAGTAGATTTAAATTATATTTTAGAAAAATTAGAAGATTTAGTAAATATTCCTAGCCCAAGTGGCTATACAGAAGCAGCCATAGCTTATGTAAAAAAAGAATTTGAAAAACTTGGTGTAAATGTATTTACAACTAACAAGGGAGCAATTTATGGGGTTATTGATGGAGAAGACAATGACCATTCAGTTTTGTTAACCTCTCATGTTGATACCTTAGGGGCCATGGTTTTGGACATAAAATCCAATGGTAGACTAAGATTAACTGGCGTTGGAGGCTTTGCTTGGGGATCTATTGAAGGAGAAAATGCTCTTATTCATACAGACTCTGGCAAGACTTATACAGGAACTTTGCTTCCAGAAAAAGCCTCAGTTCATATCTTTGAAGAAGCTAGAAATGGAGAAAGATCTGAATCCACAATGGAAATTAGACTAGACCAAGATGTGAACACTGACAAGGAAACTAGGGGACTAGGCATTGAAGTTGGAGACTTTGTTAGCTTTGATCCAAGATTTAAAATAACTGAAAATGGCTACATTAAGTCTAGACACATTGACGACAAGGGCTGTGTTGCCATCCAACTTGGAGTTGCCAAGTCTATAATAGAAAACAAGGAAAAACCAAAGTATAAGACCTACTTTTATATAGCTGACTATGAAGAAATTGGCCATGGCCTATATCACATACCAGACAACTGTATAGAAGTAATTGCTGTAGATATTGGAACAGTAGGAGGAGACAACACATCTAGCGAAAAAGCAGTAACAATTTTTGCTAAAGATTCATCAACTCCTTATGACTATGACCTTAAAAAGACAATGATAAAACTTGCCAAAGAAAATAATATTCCTTATAAAGTAGACATAGCCCGTAGGTATGGATCAGATGCATCTGCAGCCCTAAGACAAGGCAAAGACGTAAGAACAGCCTGTATAGGACCTGGTGTTGATGCCACCCACCACTATGAAAGAACTCACAAGGATGCTATCCTTGCATCAGCAGACCTAGTAAGAGCTTATTTATTAGACAAATAATAACTTAAAAATAAAATAAAAATAAAGATCAAGGGTTCTTTGCCACAAGGCTAGGGAACCCTTAATTTTTAAGTAAAAAAGAATAAATTTTTGTAAAATAAAAATAAATTTTTTTAAAAAATGAAAAAGAAAGCAAGGAAATACTTCAAAAATCCCTGGCTAGACCTGGATATAACTGGCTTAGGTGAAAATATACTTATAAAAATTTTCATATAAGAAAAAATTATTATTATAATAAAAAACTATTGACACCCTCTTTTATTTTTGGTAAGATGAATTTGTAAGAAAAGAAAACATTTGCAAAGAAAACTAAGGAGGATATTTTAATGGTTGATGTTTTTGATTTAAAGAAGTACCCTGCAGAACCTTACAAAATTAAGGTTGTAGAAACTGTAAAGACTATTACTAAAGAAGACAGGGAAAAAGCTATTGTAGAAGCTGGATATAACACTTTCTTACTAAAGAGCGAAGACTGCTATATCGACTTACTTACTGACTCTGGTACAAATGCTATGTCTGACAAACAATGGGCTGGTATGATGATCGGAGACGAAGCATATGCTGGATCAAGAAACTGGTTAGACCTTGAAAAAACTGTTCAAGAAGTTTTTGGTTTCGAACATGTAGTTCCTACTCACCAAGGTAGAGGAGCTGAAAACCTACTTTCTAGAATAGCTATCAAACCAGGCCAATATGTTCCAGGTAACATGTACTTTACTACAACTAGATATCACCAAGAAGCTAACGGTGGTATTTTCGTAGACATAATTAGAGACGAAGCTCACGACGCTGGCTTAAACGTTCAATTCAAAGGTGACATCGATTTAGATAAACTTAAGAAACTTATTGACGAAAAAGGCGCTGAAAATATAGCTTACGTTTGTTTAGCAGTA
Organism: Bacillota bacterium; assembly: GCA_030532225.1. Classification (GTDB taxonomy): domain Bacteria; phylum Bacillota; class Clostridia; order Tissierellales; family Peptoniphilaceae; genus Neofamilia. The sequence continues at coordinate 4,734 of JAUNLQ010000004.1, read as the reverse complement.
ACTGTTAACCTAGCAGGTGGACAACCAGTATCTATGGCTAACATGAGAGCAGTTAGCGAACTTTGTAGACCACTTGGAATTAAAGTTATGTATGACTGTACAAGATTTGCAGAAAATGCTTACTTCATCCAAGAACAAGAAGAAGGCTACCAAGATAAATCAATAGCTGAAATCGTTAGAGAAATGTTCAGCTATGCTGACGGTGCTACAATGTCTGGTAAAAAAGACGGTATCGTAAACATCGGTGGATTCTTAGCTATGAACGACGAAGAATTATTCGGAAAAGCTAAAGAATTTGTAGTAGTATTTGAAGGTATGCCATCTTACGGTGGTATGGCTGGTAGAGACATGCAAGCATTATCTATCGGTTTAAAAGAATCTCTACAAGACTCTTATATCGAACACAGAATTAAACAAATTAGATACCTAGGCGACAGACTTCTTGAAGCTGGCGTTCCTATAATCGAACCAGTTGGTGGACACGCAGTATTCCTAGACGCTAAAAGATTCTGCCCACACATTCCTCAAGACCAATTCCCAGCTCAAGCATTAGCAGCAGCTTTATATGTTGAAGCAGGAGTTAGATCAATGGAAAGAGGTATCGTTTCTGCAGGTAGAGATCCTAAGACTGGCGAAAACCACGTTCCAAAACTAGAAACAGTTAGACTTACTATTCCAAGAAGAGTTTACACTTACAAACACATGGATATAGTAGCTGACGCTGTTATAAAACTTTACAACCATAAAGAAGACATTAGAGGACTTAAATTTGTTTATGAACCAAAACAATTAAGATTCTTTACTGCCAGATTTGAACATATTTAAATAGTAGAAGACCTTTAAAACTTAATAGCTATGCCTTATAGGCATAGCTATTTTTCTAAAAACAATCGAAAGGTTTTCCCAAAGAACTTACATACTCGTATGTAAACAAACAAGGAGTTAATTTATGAGTGAAGCGAAATTTAAGAGCAAGTGGGGCTTTATATTAGCCTGTGTTGGGTCGGCTGTAGGTATGGCCAATGTATGGGGATTTCCATACAAGGTTGTTGATAATGGAGGCTTTGCTTTCCTAGTACCATATTTTATATTTATTGTATTATTCTCTTATGTAGGATTATCTGCAGAGTATGCAGTTGGTAGAAGATCAAAAACAGGAACACTTGGTTCCTATGAGATGGCTTGGAGATCTAGAAGTGATAGTCTAGGAACAGCAGGAAGAATTGCTGGTTGGATTCCACTAATGGGTTCTATGACCATAGCAATTGGTTATGCAGTTATAATCTCCTACGTACTTAAAGGTTTAACAGCATCTGTAACTGGTGAAATGATGACCCTTGATACATCTACATGGTTTGCATCTTTTGCCTTTAAGAACTTTTCAGTAGTTCCTTATCACATAGTAGTTGTTGTAGTAGCCCTATTAACCCTATTACTTGGTGCTGAATCAATTGAAAAAACTAACAAGATTATGATGCCATTATTCTTTATCTTATTTATTATAATGGCCATAAGAGTAGCCTTATTACCAGGAGCCTTAGAAGGATACAAGTTCCTATTCACTCCAAAATGGGCAGAACTAAAAGACCCAATGGTATGGGTAGCAGCTATGGGACAAGCTTTCTTCTCCCTATCAATTACTGGTTCAGGTATGATCGTATATGGTGCCTATCTTTCTGATTCTGAAGACATTGTTGACGGAGCTAAGAACACAGCTATATTCGATACAATGGCAGCCATGATAGCAGCTCTTGTAATGATTCCAGCAGTATTTGCTTATGGAATGGTTGAAAGTGGTGGTGGACCTGGTCTACTATTCGTAACCCTACCTACAATCTTCCAAGACATGCCATTAGGTAGACTATTTGCTATAATCATGTACACAGCAGTAATCTTTGGTGGTATTTCTTCAATCCAAAACATGTTCGAAGTAGTTCTAGAATCTATAATGCACAGATTCCCTAATATTAAGAGAATTCCTGGTATAATCGCCATGGGTATTATCTGCTTTGGTATAGGCGTATTTATGGAACCTATAGCTGAAACAGAAGGAGCTATTATGGGCGGTTGGGGACCTTGGATGGACCTAGTATCTATCTACATTATCCCAATAGGTGCAACAATCGGATCTATTTCTTGGTTCTGGATTATGAAGAAAGAAGATCTTATGGATGAAATTAACAAGGGAGCTAAAAAACAACAAGGTGATACTTGGTATAATATTGGAAAATTCATATATGTTCCATTTGCAGCTATCTTATGTATAATTGCACTAAGTATGAAAATAGCTTTCTAATTTAGATTTTATTGAGGCGAGGTAATATCTATCTCGCCTTTTTTTATTACTGGAGGTTAGGATGAAAACAAAAAACAAAATTTTTCTTATTTCTACAATAGCCCTTTCTTATTTAGGATTTTTTGGCATAGGATTTTTAAATGTAGAATTTAACAATATAACAAAAAACCCTTTTGCAATAATCTTATTTATTTTAGCAACCCTTGTTCCTGGACTTATAGGCATAATCTTAGTAGACAATAGGAAGTGGATGGACCTTAAAAATATTAACTTGCTATCTATTTTATTTTTTATAGGTTTGCTCCTTGTACATATGCTTGTTTTTTCCTTTTTTGGTCAGACAAGAAGAATAGATGATCTAGGAAAATTTATTTTTGCCCTTGTAGTTTGTACATTTGCCTTTGGCCTCCAAGAAATAGGTTGGATAGACCTGGTATTTCAAAGGTACTTGGAAGAAAAAGGCCTATTTAAAAGTATAGTAATAATTGGGCTCTTTAAAAGTTTGACATTTTTGCCCTTGACTTTGTTAGAGGGATCACCTATAGACCCTAATGTCTTTGCTTATTTTTCTGTTTTTGTCATAGGTTTATCTTCCTTTTCTTTGTTTTTAAGATATTATTCTAAATCAGCCCTTTTAAGTGGTCTTTTTATAGGTTTTGCCTATGGTCTCATGTCTTTTATGGACTTAAACCTAGGACCTTGGTTATTGATTATTGGATTTATAGAAGTTATTTTTGTATATGGCCTGCAAGACCTTATTAGGGAGAATATATTTTCTTAAAATAAATTGAACTTGTTGCCAATATGATATAGTATAGAGATTGTATATATTATAAGAGAGGATAAAAATGAATTCCAAATTAGAAAATTATATTGGCTTTATGAGTTTTATTTCTAAGGCCATTGGCCCAGACTACGAACTTTATCTCCTAGACACTAGAGGAGTTAAGTATAAAAAAATATCCCTGGAATATGGGGAAATTTCTGACAAAAACCTAGGAGACGACCTGCCTCCTGCTATAAAATCCACCTTGGCCATGAAAGAATATGAGCATACAGACTATATAGTCAACAGGACAACTTATTCCAAAACTGGCAAGGCCCTTAGGACCTCAATGTATTTTATAAAATCAGACAAGGGAGACCTGGAAGGTATAATGTGCATAAACTTTGATGACTCTAGATATGAAGAACTAGGCAAACAGATTATGTACCTCTGCCATCCAGACGAATATATAGAAGAGAGAATTTCTTCTGTCCAAGAAATTGACAATGTAGAGGAAGGCCTTGAATATATTAACCAAGGGGAAAAGCTGACTATGGAAGACTCTATTATGTCTATGATAGATGTGGAAATAAAGGCAGCCTTAATTCCAGTAGAAAGACTGACTCCAGATGAAAAGGTCCAAATAGTAAAGAACTTAGATTCAAAGGGATTTTTTATGCTTAAGGGTGCAGTAAGTATTCTATCCAATGTTTTAGATATGTCCCAGGCTTCAGTTTATAGATATATAAATATGGCTAGGGACGAAAGATAAAGGCTAGAAAAAATTTAAAAATTTTATAATGGGTAAAAGTCTCTTAAGAGAAAATTTAGGAGGACCTATGACTAGAAAATTATTAGTTTATAATATGCCAGCAGAAAAATTAGAAAAAATTATGTCCCTAAAGGACAAGTACCAATTTGACCTAATTGAAACAAAAGAAAACCATTTGGGCCACAAGGTAGGAAATCTTTTAGAAGAAAATTTTTCAGACCAAGTAAGTAGCCAGGACCTGAACCATATAGACATTAACTTTTTAATGATCCATGGTTTTGCAGATGAAGACTTAAATCAGCTCTTAAAGGACTTTAGAGACTTAGACTTAAAACTTCCCAACAAATGTGTTTCAACAGAGACCAACAAGACTTGGATTTTACAAGACCTATTAAAGGAAAACCAAGAAGAGGCAGAACTAATGCCCCTACTGCACAAACTATATTCTTTAAGAAAATTTGCCCAAGACTTGATAGACTCAGGCAAGGATGACCCAGCCCTGGGAGCCTTGGTAGAAGAAATCACAGCCTATATAAACAAGCAAGACCTAGAAAAAAATCCTATGATTGAAATCTACAATAAGGGAGCCCAAATTGTAAACCAATATATAGAAAAATAAAAATGCTACACAAAATAGTGTTGATGACGAAAATTCATCAGCACTTTTTTAGTTATTGAAAATATTTAAGAGTAAGGTTCAAATCTTTTTTTGATGTAAATTATTTAAGTTTTGGGTATGAATGTTTATAGATATAAGAAAAAATGGTCTTGGAAGATTGTAAGGACCATTAAAATGTAATTTTATGCTTTAGATATTTGAATTTTAAGGAGTTGAAAATTATGGCTGGAAAAATTAAAGCAGGTTCTGCTGTCCTAAATGTTTTAAAGGGCTGGGGTGTT
>JAUNLQ010000031.1 GCA_030532225.1 Bacillota bacterium | reverse complement strand
TTAAGCCTATATTAGAAATTTTCTTTAACTTGTTCATTCTTATTTTCTCCTTTTACCAAAAAACTTTTAATCTTAACTAGAAGTAGCTTTATTCTTTACCAACAAATTTATTATACTCCAAAATATTTAGAAATGTTTAAACTAATATTAACTTTTAAATTTTTATAGAAAAGTATTAAAAAAGACCATCTTTTCTAAAAAATCATGGTCTTCTTCCAATTATTTTAAGTTTTACTTGGCATATTCCTCATAGCACCATTTTGCAATTTCAGCAATTAAGTCTAAGGGTATAGGCTTATTATAGGGAAATTGAATTGCCCCCTTGGTCCTTGAATAGTCTGACAGTTTATCAGCAAAGTGTTCAACTCCTTCAGGGCCTGGATAAAGACCTAAATGATTTTTATGGGCTGCAAAGTGAATAATATTTTTTCCTTTCCAATAAGTTGGCATAGACCAGGATATTTTTTCTGTAACATCAGGCAAAACAGCCTTTATGGTCTTATGGACTTGGATTAAGTAGGCTTGAATTTCTTCCCTTTGATTTAGGATATATTCTTCTATTGTCTGAGGTTTTTGTACACAGTAATGGCTTTGGTTGGTGTTTTTAAAAGTCTTTCCACATTCTTGACAGGTCCACATAAGCTTTTCTCCTTAAAATATTTTTACTTTATTTTCTTAGAATTTTTTCCATGGCCTTGCCTTTGGCCAGTTCGTCTACTAACTTGTCTAGGTAGCGAATTTCTTGCATTAAGGCCTCTTCAATTTCTTCTACTTTGATGCCACAAATTGAACCTGTAATAAGCTTGCGGTTGGGATTTAAGCTTGGAGCCTGCAAGAAAAAGTCTCCATAACTTATATCAGATTTCATAAGGTCTTCAATTTCTTCATTAGTGTAGCCTGTTAGCCAAGAAGTTATTTCCAAAACTTCAGCCCTTGTTCGATTCTTTCTTTCAGCCTTGGCTATTAGCATGGGATAAGTTTTAGCAAAGGACATAGCGTATACTTTTTCTTTGTTCATTTTAATTTCTCTTTCTATGTTTTTTTAAATTATCTAGCTTATATTTACCCACTTATAAAGAAAAAACAGAGGACTTTTAAATCCTCTGCCTAATTTACAATCCTGCTATTTTCTTTAGTTCTTGAACTTTGTCAGTTTCTTCCCATTTAACTCCTAGGTCTTCTCTTCCAAAGTGTCCATAGGCTGCTAATTTTTTATAGATTGGTTTTCTTAGGTCCAAGTCTCTAATTATAGCTGCTGGTCTTAGGTCAAATACTTGGTTAACAAAGCTTTCTATTTCTTCGTTAGAAAACTTAGAAGTTCCAAAGCTATCTACATAAATAGAAAGTGGTTTGGCTACTCCTATTGCATAAGATAAACCAACTTCACACTTGTCAGCAAGGCCTGCTGCTACAATATTTTTGGCCACATATCTGGCAGCATAACAGGCCGATCTGTCTACCTTTGTTGGGTCCTTGCCTGAGAAGGCTCCACCACCATGACGGGCATAGCCACCATAGGTGTCTACGATAATCTTCCTACCTGTAAGTCCAGCATCTCCCATTGGACCACCAACTACAAATCTGCCTGTAGGGTTAATATAGATTTTAGTATTTTCATCAATAAGGTCTTGGCCTACTACTGGAAGGATAACATGTTCTTTTATATCTTCTCTTAATTGGTCTAGGTCAATTGTGTTTTCGTGTTGAGTTGAGATAACAATATTTTCTAGTCTTTTTGCTACTCCATCTTCATATTCTACTGTAACTTGGCTTTTGCCGTCTGGTCTTAGGTAGTCTACAATTCCCTCTTTTCTAACTTGAGCCAGTCTCTTAGAAAGCCTATGGGCTAGGGATATTGGTAAGGGCATTAGCTCTTCAGTTTCATTACAAGCATAACCAAACATTATACCTTGGTCTCCAGCTCCAATTGAATCTAGTTCGTCTTCTGCACCATTTCTATCTACACCCATGGCTATGTCTGGAGATTGTTCCTTTATTGATGAAAGTACAGCACAAGTGTCTCCATCAAATCCATATTTTGCCCTAGTATAACCAATTTCTTTAACGGTATCTCTTACTAAAGTTTGAAAATCTACATAGGCTGAGGTAGAAATTTCTCCAGTTATAACTACCATACCTGTAGATACCATAGTTTCACAAGCTACTCTAGCATTTTCGTCTTGTTCTAAAATTGCATCTAAAATCGCATCAGAAATTTGATCACAAACCTTGTCTGGATGACCTTCTGTTACTGATTCAGATGAAAACAACCATTTTGTCATTTTTCCTCCTTAAAATTAAAAAAACTACTCTGAAAGAAGAGTAGTTTCAAAAACAAACTAATAACTCATCTTTCAGACTACTGTCTGTGGGATTTAGCACCACTTATAGGTTGCTGGATTTCACAGGGCCCATTCCCTCCATCACTCTCAATGAGATAGTATTATTATAACATTTTGTTTAAATAAAGCAAGTTTTCTTAGTTAATTTTATCTTTGTTTCTAGATACATCTGTATATTCAGGTTTTCTTTCCATTTCCCTAATTGCAAAAGGACAAAGAGGATAGATTTTAAATCCCTTCTCCCTGGCTCTTTCTACAATTTCAGCAAAAAGTCTTTGGGCTATTTGTTGCCCCCTATAGGTAGGTTCCACAAAGGTATGATCTACAATCCATAGTTTAGCCTTAGGTGAAATTCTATAAGAACACTCTCCTACTTCTTTATCTTCATCATAGGCAACAGACCTGTTTTTTTCTTCTTCATAAACTATTTTTATCATAAGTCCTCCTTACTTGTTTCTAATAAGAATATATTAAGATAATACCCTAATAATTTTTTATTAAAACAAGGACTAAGGAACTGGCCTTAAGCAAGGTCTTTAAAGGTTTAAAATTTCAACTCCTGCATCTAAGCTGTATACTATATTTTTTCTCTCTACAATTATATTTGTTTTTTCTCTTAACTTGTTATCAGAATTTATGGCCTTTAATAGCTCCTTAGTAGGATTTATGGCTATTGGTTTCCCTACTAGGCTTAACATAGACAAGTCTCCAATAGTGTCGCCATAGGCATAAGACTGGTCTAGGTCTAGTTGGTATTTTTCTAGGAGTTCTTGGACTGCCAAATACTTGTTTTCTGAATTCCACATTTTAGAAATTTGGCCAGAGAAATTGTTGTTTTCATCTGCTATATATACTGTCCCCCTATAGTCTGTAGCCTTATATTTTTTTGCCATCCTAGAGACTAAAAAGTCTGGAGAACCTGAAATGAAAAATATTAAATGACCTTGGTCTTGGTGGAATTTTAACCTGTCCCTAGAATAGGTATAAATATCTTCATAAGATGACTCTATAGTTTGGTCTGCTATAAAGT
>JAUNLQ010000030.1 GCA_030532225.1 Bacillota bacterium | reverse complement strand
TCTCACAGCTCCATGCAATGGCCGAAGTGGGTGTAGGAAGGGGTGGGGTGTCGGGGAGGGGAACGTGAGGGGGTTCGGCTCCCCTTAGTTCCCCTTCCGACGTTGCCGTTATGTTAAAACGAAGAAATAAAATATTGTGTCGAAATAAAAGTATAGAAATCGGCGAAGCTGGAACAAAAGTAAATCAAACGAAGAAAAAAACATTGATTAAAAAATTTTTTGAAATCGGCGAAGCTGAAAAAATTAAAAAACTTGAGGATTTTTCCCCAAGTTTTTTAATTTCTAATAAATTTAATATCTCTATTTGCTTTTATAACAAAATCAAGTCCATAGTTGTCACCAGCAGATAGAACCTCTTCTAGACCAGGTGTGGTTATTGTAATTGTTTCTATTTCAGGATTATAAACAAGGTCCAAGGCTTGGCCCTTATAATAGGCAAGGAGGGTGGAAGCCAAAAAACTATCAGATCTCCTTCCAGAATAGTTTAGGGTTAGTTTAGAAAATTCTTGGTCCACAACTATGTCTTCTGGATTTAACATGGAATTTAAAGAAAAGATTTTAGCTTCTACAAGGTGTTCTTGGTCAATGCTCTTGGCAGAAATTTCAATGTGCAAACGAAGCAAGTCTCCTTTTTTTATAGGCTTATAAGCAAAGACAATGTTGCCCTTGTCTTCTACTTGAGCATAAGCTTCCTTGGCTTCTTCCACCTTTTCTCTAGCCTTGTCAAGCCAGTCAAAGGACGGACTTTTAGCAGTAGGGTCAAATTCAGAAAATTCTTCAGCAGAAGCTGGATTTTCTAAGGCCAAAACAGTCATAGCATTATAAAGCATTTCATAGGCAGTTTGTCTAGAAGCTTGGGCTTCAGGATCTTTTATGTCCAGACCTTGGAAAAGATTTTCTTCATTAGCCCAAAGTAAATAAGAGTCAGGCCACAGAGCAAAGAGCCTGTCTTGTTCACTTAGGTCTTTTTTACTGGCTCTAACTACCATGGCAATTAGTTCTGCATTAGTAAGGTAGTCGTCAGGTCTAAAATAGCCATCTTGTGTAAGAGTAATAATGGCCCTAGGATCATTGGACAATTTATCGATGTAAGTCCTAGCCCAATGGTCTCGAACATCAAAAAAAGTAAACTTAGGAAGCTCATCAGAAAGACTAATAGCTGTAGCCATAAGCTTTGCAAAGTCAGCCCTAGTAATAGGCTGGTCTAAAGCCAGGTCAATACTAGCATCACCTAAAACTTTTCCATCAATAATTTTTTTATCTTGTAAGTAGCTAAGCTTTTTATTTGTAGTGGCAAAGGCAGGTTTAGACGAAAAAATCACAACAAAAATTAAGACTAAAAATAAAACTCTCCTCATAGGACACCTCCTCTATTGATTTTAGTATAACATAGTAGACTGGCTAATAGTAAGGTATTTATTATAAATAATTAAGAAAATCTAAATAACAAAATATTTACACTACCAGGAGAAAAAGAGGACTGTTAAAGAGGGAAAGAATTCGGGGTTTGAAGCCTAGTGATTTAAAAAATTTCAAATTATTTAGGATAAAAAGATACATTATTTACTAAAGTCTCATTTGCAAACGGCGATAGCAAAAATTGCAAAGCAATTTATTTACAAGGACTTCCGCCCTAGAAACAAAGTAACAACTAATTGTCGAAACCAAGTCCTTCCTCTCACAGCTCCATGCAATGGCCGAAGTGGGTGTAGGAAGGGGTGGGGTGTCGGGGAGGGGAACGTGAGGGGGTTCGGCTCCCCTTAGTTCCCCTTCCGACGTTGCCGTTATGTTAAAACGAAGAAATAAAATATTGTGTCGAAATAAAAGTATAGAAATCGGCGAAGCTAAACGGCGATAGACGTTCCAATCAGCGAAACTAGAAAACAAAAAAGATAGAAGATCAGAATTTTTCTTCTAATCTTCTACCAAATTTTTACTCTATATCTCTTCCTGCTTCTAGAACTAATTCTAATGAATATTCTTGGCCTTTTGCTAAAATATCATATAAGTCAGCAGTTGAAATTATTATTTGTCCTTTTTCTAAATCAATTTTAGTTTCAAGACTTTGGCCATTGAAATAAGCCTGCAAATATGATCCTACAAATTTATCAGTCTTGGTCCTAGAATAGCTTAAAGTTAACTGAGAAAAATCGCCATTTAAAGTCATAGACTCAGGCTTCAACAAAGACCTTGAACCTGAAATCTTTGAATCAGCAATAAAATCTCCGTCAAGCCATTTGCCGACAATTTTAATATTTAGTTTGGCTTTGTCTCCCTTTTTCAAAGAAGGAGATCCAAAAATCTGGCCAAGTTCTTCTTTAAGTTTAGAATCTTCAGGATCTACTTTTCCCAACCTGTCCATGGCATTATAAATCCAATCAAAAGATTGGCCTCTAAGAGCTGGGTCGAACTCAGAAAATTCTTCAGCAGAAGCTGGATTTTCTAAAGCCAAAACAGCCATAGTGTTATAAAGCATTTCAAAGGCAGTTTGTCTGCTAGCCTTAGCATTAATATCTGCAATGTCTAAGCCTTGAAAAAGATTTTCTTCATCTGCCCAAAGGACATAAGAATCAGGCCAAACAGCATCTAATTTATCTTGGTCAGTCAAGTCCTTTTTGCTAGCCTTTACCATCATAGCAGCAAGTTCAGCATTGCTAATAGGATTGTCAGGTCTAAAATAACCGTCCTCATAACCAACAATAATTCCCCTAGGATCATTAGACAATTTATCAATATAGGCCCTAGCCCAGTGGTCTTGAATATCAATAAAAGTAAAATCTGGAATTTCCTCAGACAAACTTATGGCTACAGCCATAATCTTAGAAAACTCAGCCCTAGTAATAGGCTGATCTAAAGCCAAATCAATGCTTCCATCTTCCAAAATTCTACCTTGAACAATCTCTTTTTCTTGTAAGAAAGAAATCTTTCCATTAATATTAGCATAAGCTAGGCTACTAGAAAAAAGAATAACAAGACCTAAAAACAAAGACACAAATCTCTTCATAACAATCCTCCTGAGTTTTTTTCCAGTATAACATAGGGATAGGGAGAAAAAGTAACGACTTTATGACAAAAAACATTATAGTTTTAACAAGCTTTTTGCTTCGCCGATTTCAAAAATTTTTTTAATCAATGTTTTTTCTTTGTTTGATTTACTTTTGTTCCAGCTTCGCCGACTTCTATACTTTACTTCGACACTTTATTTTATTTCTTTTTTTCACATAACGGCAACGTCAGGAGGGAAACTAAGGGGAGGCAAGGCAGTCGAATTTAGCCTTACTTCTACTTTTGTTCCAGCTTCGCCATATTCCTACTTTTTGCGACGCATAATTTTCTTCTTAAATTAACATATTCTCAACGTCGGAAGGGGAACTAAGGAGACCTAGGCAGTGAAATTCTGCCAATCGAGCTTCCTTGCAGTCGCTCTCTTGGGAATTTCTTGCATGAGACCTGTTGCGAAATCGAAGATTTCGACTAGGGCTTCAAACCCCCGTCACGTTCCCCTCCCCGACACCCCACCCCTTCCTACACCCACTTCGGCCACTGCGTGGGGCTGTGAGACTAGAAAGTTGGTTTCG
>JAUNLQ010000029.1 GCA_030532225.1 Bacillota bacterium | reverse complement strand
TTCAATAAAAAGCGGTCTTAAATCTGTAAATGAAAATTTAAATTGATTTTGAATAATATGTAGGAAAAAGGCTATGAGGGATTAGACTCATAGCCTTTTATCTTGCCATCTAAATGCTCCCTAAATCAGTCCTTGTTAAAATCTCTAATTCAACGAGCTTGAGAGCTGGCTTTTTTGATTCTTATTTATTTTTCAAAGGCTATTACTAGGCCCTTGTCTGAGGCATAGGCTGATGATAGGCCCTTGGTTCCTGTTACTTCTATTCTGGCAAAATCATAAAGCTTTTTCACTCCATTTAGAACTTTTTCTACACTTTCTGGTGCCCTTACTGCTGATATTACTAGGCTCTTGTTGCTAGTGTCTGTTACAAAGTCTCCTATGGATTTTACCAGCTTGTTTAAGGAAGAATTCATGCCTCTGGCTATTTCGTGGAGCTCGATTTCCCCATCATTAGACCTCATTACTGGTTTTATGTGAAGAATGTTGGCTATCATTCCTGATGGCTTGCTCATTCTGCCGTTTTTTATTAGGTTAGAAAGATTATCTAAGACAAAGAGAGTTTGGATGTTGTTAGTAAAGTCTGTAATTTTTTCTACTATTTGGTCAAAGGAAATATTTTCTTTAAAATAGTCTACTAGTTTCAAATAGACTAGGGTCTCTCCTGCTACTGCTGACTTAGTGTCTATTACATGAACCTTTTTGTCTGGATGGTCTCCTAGAAACAAGTCTCTGCCCAAACAAGCTGCATGATAGGAGCCAGATAGTTTTGAAGATATGGTTATTACAAAAATCTCCTCTGCATCTTGGTTGTCTTCCATGGCTTTTTGGTAGTCTCCTGGTGAGGGACAGGCTGTTTTTATTGGGTTAGGAGATGCTAACATAGTGTCTATAAAATTGTCTACATCTAAATTTTGGTCGTCAACAAAGCTAAGATGGTCAACGTCAATTTTAAATGGTACAAAGCTTATTCCAAAGTCCTTGGCCATTTGTCTGTCTACTTCACAAGATGAGTTTGCAATTACTGCATATTTTCTCATAATAAGACCTCCTCTATTATTTTAATTGGTCCTCGATTATGGCTGCCAAGTCCCTGGCCACTTGGTCAATTTGGTCTTGGTCTTTTCCTTCTATCATTACTCTTACTAAAGGCTCTGTTCCTGAAGGGCGAATTACTACCCTGCCAGTTTTGCCAAAGTCTTCTTGGATTTTTTCTATTTCCCTTCTTATTAGGTCATTGTCCATATAGGAATGTTTTTTTGAGTTGTCTACATGGGCATTTACTAGGACTTGAGGGTAGTTTTTTACCCTGTCATTTAAGACAGATGGTTTTTCTCCTGACTCTAAGATGGCATTAACTAGGTGGACTCCTGTAGCCAGTCCGTCTCCTGTTGTGTTGTGGTCCAAGAAGATTATATGGCCTGACTGTTCTCCACCAATAGAGTCGTGGCCCTTTAGCATTTCTTCTAGGACATACCTGTCTCCAACCTGGCTACGAACTACTTCCATGTCCAAGCCTTCAAGATAGGCATCTAGGCCCATGTTGGTCATAACTGTTCCTACAAGCCTTGATGATGATAGGCTGCCCTTGTCCTTAAGGTCCTTGGCAAAGATGGCCAGCATATGGTCTCCGTCTATGACCCTGCCTTTTTCGTCTACAGCTATAAGTCTGTCTGCATCTCCGTCAAAGGAAAAGCCTAGGTCACAGCCTTGGTCCACAACTAGCTTGGATATAAGGTCAGGGTTTGTAGATCCACAGGCCTTGTTAATGTTCTTGCCATCTGGCTGGGTGTTTATGGCTATGACTTGGGCTCCTAAGTCTTCTAAAATAGCTGGTCCCAACTTGTACAAGGCTCCATTGCCACAGTCTACTCCAATTTTTAGGCCCTTAAAGTCGAATCTGGCCAGGCTTTTTATATAGGCCTGGTAAATGGGAATCAAGTCTTGGCCTGGTCTTAGGGTCCCAATTTGGTCAAAGGTCTTTCTCTCAACTTGGACTTGATCTTCAATCATCTTTTGTATTAGGTCTTCTTCTTGGTCTGTAAGTTTAAAACCGTCTGTATCAAAAAACTTTATGCCGTTGTATTCATAAGGGTTGTGGGAGGCAGAAATCACTGCTCCTCCTGCATAAGAGCCTTCTTTTACTAGGTAGGCTACTAGGGGAGTAGAAACTATGCCCAGGTCTATAACATTTAAACCTGCTGCCATAAGACCTGCAACTAAGGCTGATTTTAGCATTTGGCCTGAGTGTCTAGTGTCCCTGCCTACTAAAAAATCTCCATTGCCTGTCTTTTTAAAAATTTCTCCGCCATAAAAGCCTAAGTTAAAGGCCAACTCTGGACTTAGGTCTGTATTAGCCAGCCCCCTAACTCCATCTGTTCCAAATAATCTAGTCATTAAATTTCTCCTGTAATTTTTTCGCTTCTACAAGAAGGTCTTCCTTGTTATTTGCAATTTTTTCATCTAATACCTGGTCAGTTAAATAGTCTAAAACCAGGCCAATTTTTCTGCCTTCTTGGTAGCCAAGGTCTATTAAGTCATGTCCAGAAATTGCTAGGCTTCTTTTGTCTATTAAACTTTTACAGTCTAGGATTTCTTGGACTTGTTTTTTTCTTTCTATTAAAAAGCCTGGGTCCCTGTCTGGCCTTGTGGCCAAAAGGTCGGCTATCATTAGGTCTAGAAGGTCGAAGATCAAATCTTCTCCAACTTTTCCAATTAGTCTTTTCAGGCCCTTGGTCCCCATTTGTGGACTGGCCTTCATGTGTCTGTCTATAAGTTTTTGGACCTTGTCTATGGTCTTCTTGTCATATCTTAGGTCTTTTAAAATTTCTCCAGCCCTTTGGGCCCCAAGCTGGTCGTGGCCATAAAAGTGGCCTAGTCCATTTTCATCAATAGTTAGGGTGTCTACCTTGCCAATGTCGTGGAGCAAGGCTGCCAGTCTAAGGTGAAGGACCCTAGGACTTCTGTCTACTGTTTCTATAATGTGACCAAACAGGTCCTTGTCATGGTAGGGTGAACACTGAACAAAGCCAAGAGTAGCAACCAGGTCTGGAAAGATTTGTCCCAAAAGGCCAGTTTCAGCTAGGATCCTTAGGCCCCTTGATGGTTGATGACCAAGGAGAATTTTGTCCACTTCTGTTCTAATTCTCTCTGCAGATACTTGTCTTAGGTCCTTGGCCTTGGCCTTTATGGCTGCCAAAGTTCTTTCTTCTATAGTAAAGTCATAAGTTGATGCAAAACGCACTGCCCTAAGCATTCTAAGCTTGTCTTCTTCAAAGCGAATAAAGGGATCTCCTACAGCTCTAAGTAGGCCCTTGTGCAAGTCTTCTTGGCCTTGGAAAGGGTCATAAATTTTTCCATCTAAGTCCATGGCCATGGCATTTATGGTGAAGTCCCTTCTCTTTAGGTCTTCTTGTAAACTTGAGGAAAAGCTAACTGCTTCAGGTCTTCTGCCGTCCTTGTATACTCCGTCACAGCGAAAGGTGGTTGTTTCTACAAGCTGGTCTTCATAAAGAATGCCAATGGTGCCAAAGGCCTTGCCTAGTTTTACTAATTTTTGGTCTGCAAAAATTCTTTCAAGTTCTTCTGGTCTAGCTGATGTAGTTATATCAAAATCTTTAGGTTCAAGGCCTAGGAGAAAGTCCCTAAGACAGCCGCCTACTAGGTAGCCTTCATAGCCCTTTTCCCTTAGCCTTCTTAGGACAAAGTCTGCCCCCCTTGAAAGCTGGTACTTTTTCATACTTATGATTATATCATAATTTGAAAAGTGATTAAGGACTTTTTTCAGCTTTTAGCAAATTGTCACAGGCTTTTCGTCTATAAAAATTTTTAGGTCCATAAATTTATTATATTAGTAAGTTTTTATTAAAAAAT
>JAUNLQ010000015.1 GCA_030532225.1 Bacillota bacterium | reverse complement strand
TATTAATTTTAGGTCGTCTTTTTCTTTAAATTAAAAGTTTTTAATGATATACTATAAAGGTAAGCCTAAGAAGTAGGCTTTGGTGAAATTAAATAATTTTAAAGCTTGCAATTAAGTCAAAGATTTGTTATAATTTCACATTGGAAAAACATTCCTTGCCCGTTTAGGGCCACAAGACCACAAGGAGGTGACAACATGAAAAATTATGAAGCGATAGTAATTTTTTATCCAGACGTTGAAGAAGAGGTTAGACAAGCTACTATAGATAGACTAACTGGCATTATTGAAACTAATGGAAAAGTTGAGGAAGTTGATCACTGGGGAGATAGAAAATTTGCTTACCCAATTCAATACCACAACCACGGCTACTATACACTTTTTAAATTCCAAGCTGAATCAGAAACAGAAAAGGAATTTAATAGGATTGCTAGAATTTCAGAATCTATTATTAGATTCATGACAATTAATCTTGATAAGTAGAATTAGGAGAATAATATGAATAAAGTAGTTCTAATTGGAAGATTAACGAGAGATCCAGAGTTAAGATACTTAGCAACAGGTAATAATGCTGCAGTTGCAAGATTTACTTTGGCTGTAGATAAACAATTATCTAAGGAAAAAAAGTTAGAAATGGAATCAAGAAATCAGCCTACTGCTGATTTTATAAGTATAGTAGTTTGGGGTAAACTTGCAGAAACTGTTGCTAATTATACTGCAAAAGGTAGATTAGTAGCAGTAAGTGGAAGAATTCAAACTGGCTCATATGAAAAAGATGGCAGAAGAATTTATACCACTGACGTAGTTGCTGACAGTGTCCAATTTTTAGAATGGGCAGACAACCCTAACAGATCTTCTAGAAACGATAGTTATGATAATTTAGACAATAATAATTATAATGACTCTAATCCTTCAGATGATGTGTCTGAAATTGAAGGTTTCTTTGCTATAGACAATGAAGATATTCCATTTTAAGGAATAGGAGGATAAAAATGGGAAGAAGATTTAGACCTAGAAAAAAGGTCTGTGCTTTCTGTGCAGATAAAAACAATGTAATTGATTACAAAAATGTTGATCAATTAAAAAGACTAGTTTCTGATAGAGGTAAGATTTTACCAAGAAGAGTTACTGGAACTTGTGCTAAGCACCAAAGAGAAGTAACTACAGCTATTAAAAGAGCTAGACAAATTGCACTTTTACCATACAGTGCAGACTAGTTTTTATAAAATAAAAATCACTAAAACCAAGAGAAAAATCTTGGTTTTTTTATACATATTTTTAGAGAAATTGATTTTATTAAGTTCATTTTTTATTAGCAACTTTATAATAAAACTGATTTGTGTTAAAATTATAAAGAGGTGAAAAATTGGTTATTGAAGCTATTGTTTTAGGACTTATTATAGGAAAATTAAGGTCTGGAAATATTTCTAGCCTTGAACATATAAAATTTAAAGGGACAAAAGCTTTATTGGCTCTATTTATTTTTGACTTGTTATTAAGATTTTTTATTGTGAAAACTAATAACAACCTAGCTTCTATTCTTTTTTCATATTATCCTTTTTTTAATTTGCTAGTTTATTTTTTAGTTATTATTATTTTAGAAATCAACAAAAATTTAAAGTATTTAAGAATAGTTCAAGGAGGCTTTGTTTTAAATTTTCTGCCTATGCTTTTAAATAATGGCAAAATGCCAGTTTTGAAAGAGGCCTTAGAAAAAATAAACAAATTTGACCAAATAGAAATTTTGCTTAAGGATAGTGTTTTGACTCATAGTTTAATAAACGACACTACAAGATTTAAGGCCTTGGCTGATATTTTTCCTTTGAATTTTTTTATTCCAAAAGTAATTTCCCTTGGCGATGTTTTTATTGCCTTAGGACTGGCACTTTTTATCAGTCATTATATGACAGGAGGTAGAAGTTTTGCTAAATAAAGTTTACGGAATTCTTTTACTGGCTCTTATTCTCCTTGCTTCTTATTTAGGGTTTTCTTATTTAACCTATGAAGAAAAACACAATGACTTAGTTTATGCTGAGGAAGTTTCAGATTCTGAAAGTAAAGAAGATGAAAAGGCTGTTGAAGAAGTTGAGCCTGTAGAAGAAACTTTTAAAGAAATAACAATTACTGGAGCTGGGGATATTATGACCCATCTTCCTATTATAAAAGCCCACTTTCAAGAGGGGCTTGGCTATGATTTTTCAAATCCTTTTAAGTATGTTAGAGCCTTAAATGAAGGTGCAGACCTAAGGCTTGCTAATTTAGAAACTGTTGTAAGAGACGATGCACCAGTCCAAGGCTTTCCAACTTTTAATGCTCCTTATCCAATTATATACGGAGCCAGGTATGGAGGCTTTAATGTCTTGTCTACTGCTAACAACCATTCTTATGACCAAGGCAAACAAGGTGTTTTAGATACTATTAGTCATATAAAAAATGCTGGCCTTGATAATGTTGGTACTAATGCTTCAGCAGAAGAAGACAGAACTAGATTATATGATTTTGATGGCATAAAAATTGGACTAATGTCTTATAGCTACGGCCTAAATGGTTTTACTGCAGAAGAAGACTATCTAGTAAATATTATTAATTTAGATAGTATGGCTGCTGATGTAAATCATCTTAAGGCCCAAGGGGCTGATAAAATAATTTTATTTGTTCATTGGGGAGTAGAGTATAGGACCGATCTTTATGAAGACTTACAAAATCTAGGCCATGATATTCTAGATTTAGGTGTTGATTATATATTAGGATCCCATCCCCATGTGGTCATGCCAGTAGAGACCTTTGATAATGGAAAATTTATTGTTTATTCAATGGGAAATTTTTTATCTAATCAAAGAAAGGAAATTCTCCATAACCAGCACACTGAACAAGGGCTTTTTGTAAGATTTAAACTGGAAAAAGATTTAAAGACAAATATTGTTAGTCTTAAAGAATTGGAACTAATACCAACCTGGGTTAACAAATATTTTACAGACAGATGGTATTATGAAATCATTCCAATTAATGAGGCTTTAAATGGCCAGGTTCAAGGACTGGAAGTAGATGAGAATCTTCAGATGAAATTGTTAGATGCAAAATCAAAGATAGATAGTATTTTATATAAGTGATGGAGGAAGTTTTATGACAGGCTTTATGAGAGCTATGTCCCAAGTTAGGGTCCAAGATATAATTGATATATTAGTTATTAGTTTTTTTATATATAAGGCCCTAGAATTTTTAAAAGAAACAAGGGCAGAGCAATTAATTAAGGGTATTGGAATTTTATTAGTACTTACAAAATTAAGTGAGTGGCTACAATTATTTACAGTAAACTATTTACTTTCAAATTTTTTAACTGTAGGTGCCTTTGCAATTATTGTAGTATTTCAGCCTGAACTTAGAAGGGGCTTGGAATATTTAGGAAGGTCTAGAATATTTCCTGTTAATATTGCTGATTATCAAAACACAGAAGCTAGAAAGACCATTGATGGAATAACTTCTGCTGTAGGTTCCTTGTCAAGACAAAAAATAGGGGCCATAATAGTAATAGAACAAAGTGTAGGCCTTAGGGATTTAATAGAAACTGGAACTGAAATCAATGGCATTGTTTCTCCAGAACTTTTAATTAACATTTTTATTCCTAACACTCCTCTTCATGATGGTGCAGTAATTATTAGAAAAAATGAAATAGTAGCTGCAGCGTGTTTTCTTCCTCTTTCTGAAAACATGACAATTAGCAAAGAGTTGGGAACTAGGCATAGGGCGGCTTTAGGTATTTCTGAAAAGTCAGATTCCCTTTCAATAGTAGTTTCTGAAGAAACAGGAGTTATTTCAATAGCTCAAAATGCTCAGTTATCTAGATATGTGGACATAGAAACTTTAAGAACGATTTTAGAAGGAATTTATTTGCCAGAAAAAAATGAACAAAATAACGTTATGAACTTATGGAGAAATATAAATGGATCTAAAGGACAAAATAAACAAAAATAAATTTTATAAAATCCTCTTATCTTTGGTAATGGCTATATTTTTATGGTCTTGGGTTATAGGTGTTGAGAACCCTGAAATTGAAATACCATATAGAGGCATAGACGTAGCCTATGAAGGAGAAACTTATTTAAATAAAGAAGGACTCTCAATTATTTCTCCCAAAAATCCTAAGGTAAATATTTCTATTAGAGGTAACAAATCAGATTTAAATAATATAGACAGCCATAACCTAAAGGCTAGTTTAGACTTGCAAGGCCTTAAGGCAGGAGAAAATAAGGTTCCCGTAGAATATTCACTCCAAGGCCAAACAGGTAATATTAGAATTGTAAATGTAGAGCCTTCTACGATTTTAGTTAAATTAGATGAGATTATTAGTGAAAATAAAAAAATCGACATAGAAATACTTGGAGACTTGCCTGATTCCTATACAGTTGGAGAAGTTAGGGCCTTAAATTCTTTTGTTAGGGTAACTGGACCTTCTTCTGACCTTGCTCAAATAGCCAGGGTTGTAAGCTATGCAGATGTATCTAGCAAGACTGAGTCTTTTATGGTTAAATCTAAGCTGGTATTTTTAGACAAAAATGATTTAGAGTTGAATAATATAAAAGCCTCTGCAACAAGTGTGGAAGTTGAGGTTCCTATTTACAAGATTAAGTCTGTACCAATAAGACTAAAAACATATGGTTCTTTAAAACCTAATGAAAGATTAGAAAATATTAAGCCTCTTCCAGAAAATATTGTAATTCGCGGTTCTTCAGCAAATGTAGACAAGATAAAAGAAATCGAAAGTGAAAGTATAAATATTTCTAAGTTAGTAGAAGATAATAACTTCAAGGTAAAACTTAAGTTGCCAGAGGGAATAAGCCTACATGAAAATATAGATATTAAGGTATCTTATGATCATATAATAGAAATAGAAGAAAGTAGAAAGATTCCTTTAGAAAAAATTGATCTTATAGGACAAAATCCAACTTACACTTATGAAATCCTGTACGATTTAGAAGAACTTACAGTTAATTTACTTGGCAGAGAAGACCTGCTTACAAAGCTTGTAGATGATGATATTAGTCTGTTCTTAAATGTAAGTGGCCTTGAAGCAGGTGACCATTTAATAGATATTCAAGGAAACCTATCTGAAGATATAAAAATCAAAAACACAGAGCCAACGGCTTTAATGATTAGAATTACAAATGGTGAAGAACCAGTTGAACCAGAAGAATTAATAAACAAGCCTGGGTCAGAAAATAATTAGCATTTATTAGGCTTTTAAATATAAATAAGCCTTGATAAATATAGAAATAGGGAATAGAATAAGAATAATAACAATTTTTCGGAGGTAATTAATGAAATTCGTAGGAGAGGGTTTAACTTTTGATGACGTCTTGCTTTTACCAGGACCATCAGAAGTAATGCCAAGAGATGCTGTTTTAAAAACTAAACTAACAAAAAAAATTGGATTGAATATTCCTCTAATGTCTGCTGGAATGGACACAGTAACTGAAAGTGAAATGGCTATTTCAATTGCTAGACAAGGTGGAATTGGTATAATCCACAAGAACATGTCCATCGAAGAACAAGCTAGACAAGTAGATAGAGTAAAAAGATCTGAACATGGAGTTATAACAGATCCATTTTATTTACACAAAGAAGATAGCCTCTTAGATGCTGACAAGCTAATGAGCCACTTTAAAATTTCAGGTGTGCCAATTGTTGATGAGAACATGAAGTTGGAAGGTATTCTAACTAACAGAGATATAAGGTTTGAAACAGATCTTAGTAAGAAGATTGATGATGTAATGACAAAAGAAAATCTAATTACTGGTCATATTCATATTACAATGGAAGAAGCCTTAGAAGAAATGAAGGCTCACAAAATCGAAAAGTTACCTTTAGTTGATGAAAATTTTATCCTTAAAGGCCTAATTACAATTAAAGATATTTCAAAAACTAAGGAATTCCCTAACTCTGCTAGAGACTCTAGTGGTAGGCTTCTAGTTGGAGCTGCCATTGGTGTAACAGCAGATATATTAGAAAGAGTAAAAGCTTTAGTAGATGCTAAAGTTGACGTATTGGTTATAGATACAGCTCATGGCCATTCTAAAAACGTTATAAACCATGTTAAGCTTGTAAAAGAACATTTCCCAGATGTTCAACTAATTGCAGGTAATGTGGCTACAGCTGAAGCAACAGAAGCCTTAATACAAGCTGGCGCTGACTGTGTAAAAGTTGGTATTGGACCTGGATCAATTTGTACAACTAGGGTAGTAACAGGAATTGGTTCACCACAATTAACAGCAGTAATCCAATGTGCTGAAGTTGCAAAAAAATACGGTGTTCCTATAATAGCAGATGGAGGAATCAAGTACTCTGGAGACTTAACTAAAGCCCTAGGTGCTGGTGCCGATGTTGTAATGGTAGGTTCCCTACTTGCTGGTACTGATGAAGCTCCAGGAGAAGATATTATTGTAGAAGGCAGAAGATATAAAACATATAGAGGCATGGGATCTCTAGGAGCAATGGACTCAGGATCTTCAGATAGATACTTCCAAGAAAAGAGCAAAAAGTATGTTCCTGAAGGAGTAGAAGGTAGAGTAGTTTATAAGGGTAGAGCAGAAGATGTAATTTATCAACTTATGGGTGGACTAAAATCAGGTATGGGCTATGTTGGTGCCAAGGATATACCTGATCTACAAGACAAGGCTACTTTCATAAGAATTACAAATGCAACCCTAAAAGAAAATCATCCACACGATATTACAATTACAAGAGAATCTCCAAATTATACTAATAAATAAGGAGGATATTTATGAATTCATTAGGTAAAATAATTACCTCAATTATTTCACTTGTTGTAGCCTTTTGGATTATAAAAATGGCTTTCAAAGTTTTGGGAAATGTTATTGGGGCTGCAGTAGGAATTGGGTTAATTGTTTTATTAGTTTTTATTCTAAAAAAATTAAGAGAAAATAGATAAAATACAAAGCAGGTTTTAGGGACCTGCTTTTTACATAAGAAGGAATAAGATGAAAAATTTTAAGAAAAACTTTTTAGACTTGGAAAGTGATTTTCCAATTAAAATTTTAAATAACTTTGCTGAAGACCAGGACTTAATTATAAATTTACAGTCTAGGGTTGTTAATCTCATTTTTAAAGATGTAGAAAATTTTCCAGTGTCAAGATTTCAGCTGACAGAAGTAAAAAGTATTTTAATAAGGCACTCATTAAGAATAGATATAAAACTAGGAACCATTCATTTTTTAAGAGTAATAGATTTAAATTCCTCATTATTAAATTTTTCTTTAGACTTAGAAAATTATAAAATTTCCATTGAAGATAAGTCTACCCATGTAGATGTTTTTTGTGGAAAGAAAAAAGGCCTATAAATAGACCTTAGTTCAAAACATACATTTCTATTGCCTGACTAATTATTTCAATATTAGCAGGTAAATGATCAGATTTTTCTCCATCAATATCAGTTTCAATAAGCTTATCTAGAGATTTGATTTGGATATTTTTGCATTTGAAATATTTAATGTGTTCATTGTTTTTTATCTTGCCAGAAATTAAATCTGGTATAATAGACATCTTATCAAAAAGGGTAGATTCTTTTACTATAAACAAATGTAGGTAGCCATCGTTTTTTTCTATATCGTTTATTAAAGGAGTTCCATATAAGGCTGAAGACAGCATTACTATAAGGTGACTAAAGTCTCCTTTAATAATTTGGCCATCTACATTGACTTCCATAAGATAGTGGTTATTTTTAATTGCGTCTTTAGCTATATTATAGGCGTAGGCCCAACCAGAAAAAACAGATTTTTCTTCATTGCTAACATTATGAATAGATTCTGGAATATCTCCAATAGAAAAGATCATGTTAAAATAGTTTTCATTAAACTTTCCTACATCCATTTTTATTGTTTTATCAAATTTTAATTTTCTTATTGCAGCCCTGATATTTTGTGGATATCCAAGGATTCTAGATACACCATTAAAGGTTCCTCCTGGGAAAACTCCAAGAACAGGCCTATTATTAGGATAATTTTCTAATAAAGCCTTAGTAACTTGGTTAATTGTACCATCTCCACCTACTACAAATATAGCGTGAAAATCTTGGCTACAAGCATTTTTTGCAAAATTATAGGCATCCTCAGCCTCTACTGTTTTTTTTGAAATTATATAATCAAATTCTTCAACTAATTTTTTTCTTAATAAAAAATTAATTTCTTCGCCCTTTTCACTTCCTGCTACAGGGTTATAAATTATTAATACTTTTTTCATATCCAATCCTTTGGTTAAAAAATTGCTTATATAATTATACCACATAGAAAAAATCACTTGTGTATTTTGCTGAAATTTTAAATAGTTTTCACAAAAAAAGCCCTTCATAAGAGAAGGGCTAACTTAGCTTTATTGCCAAGTTGAATCAAAGGTTGCCTTGTAGTCTGTTAGGACTTGTTCTGCTGAATTTTCTGGAGATGCAAGTAAGCCTTCTAAGGTTGTTCCAATATCGTTATAGGCTTGTTGTGAACCATTTGATACAGGTTTTGTATAAAGGTTAGCTGTTGCTTCTGCTAGAACTGGAGCAATTTTTGAATCAGAGTCTTTGTAGGCTGGATCAGAAACTGCTGAAGTTCTAATTGGCATATATCCAGTATTTAGGGCCCATTTGATTTGGGAATCCTTGGTAGTTAGATATTTTAAATATGTGTAGGCAGCAATTTGTTGGTCATCGCTAGCTGATGCAAACATATAAATATCTGTTCCTTGTTGAACTGATTTTTCAGCTGGATAAGGGGCTGCAGCATATTCAAATGAGTCGCCAACACCATCTTTAATATAAGATTCTCCAGCATTTGAACCTACATACATGGCTACTTGCTCACTTGAGAATGGTCCAGACATATATTTGTCAGTACCAGCTATTCTGAAATATCCTCCCTTTATTCCGTCAAGATAATAGTTTGCTGCTTCAATAGATTCTGGTCTTGTTACATCTAATGAAGAATCAAATACTATATCCTTGTTTTCTAAATAAGATACATAGAAGTTTGATAAAGAGTCAAAGCCAACTCCTGGAATATTTTTTGCTTCATATACTTTTTGAGAAACTTCTTTTAGTTCTTCAAAGCTAGTTGGAACTTCTAAACCTAGTTCTTCAAACATAGTCTTGTTGTACCAAAGAACTTCTGTTGATTTATTGAAAGGAATTCCGTAGATTTGTCCTTCTACTACTACACCATTTCTTAGGCCTGGTATAATATCATCCCAGTTATCAAAGGCTATTTCAGCATTAGAAGAGTTAATGAATTTGTCATAGCTTACTAATAGGCCTTCATTTAGCATTGGATATACCCAGTCAGGATATGCTTGGGTAATAGTTGGTAGATTGTTAGGACTTTGCATTGTTGCAATAAGTTTTTGTGAAAGGTCTCCATAGTTACCTTGGTTTTGTAGGTTAACTTTAATGTTAGGATTTGCTTCCATAAACTCATTGGTGATTTCTGTTAAAGTTTCTTCTTGTCTACCTGACATTCCATGCCAAAAAGTAACTTCTACTTGACCTTCAGGCATTGCAAGTTCTTCTTTTTCTTCTGTTTGAGCAGTTGTTTCTCCTGCTGCTGGTTCTTCAGTTTTTGTAGAATCTTTTCCACAACCAGTGAATACTAATAGTCCAATTACCATTAGTAACATAAGTTTTTTCAAGTTCATTTTTTTAATTTCCTCCTTATTAAATATAAACTTGTCCTTTTTCTGGCAATAATCTTTCGCCATAAAGGTTAAATAGCCTTTGTGGTTGGAAAGAATGAATAGGGCACAGGATTTTAGGCCTAATTTGATCAATAATTTTAATCAAGTCTAAGCTGTATCCATGGCCACTACAAGATATAATCCTAGTTTCAATATTATTTTCTTCAAATAGTTTGAAAAAAGGATCATAGGCTGGATCAAATGGACCTAGAGGCCATGCATTGGAATGAATGTATAGGCTTCCAGGTTGCATTGACTTAATATATTTTAAGGCAGCTTTATTAAGTTGCCAAAAAAAGCTAGGATCACTTAGCAAAGTGTCTATCTTTACTTCATTTTCAGGCTTTAGTCCATAGTTGGTTTGGTCTAATAAATAGTATTTGCTTTCAATACCTGTAAGCTCTTTTAATATATGTGAGTTGTGAGCATCTAAGACCAATTCTCTATATGGAGCCAGAATTTTTTTTAGGTTTACTAACCTTTCTATATTAGCAGGGTAGTAGTTAAAAGAAATAATTCTACCATCTGACTCTTTTACAAGTTTTAGAAATTCATTTGCAAGAATTTCTTCAGTCATAGTAGTATCTTCTAAAGGCGAACCAACTTCATTAAAGGAAACAGAAACACCTTCAGTTATTAAATAATCACAAGCCTTGGCTTCCTTGCAGAAGTTTAGGCTGGCATTTTTATTATACCCATGAAGTCTAATATCACCACTATAAGCATAAACTTTATCAGGACAGCTAATAATTAATCCACAAGCCCCATAGGCATCGTGGTCAACTTTAACAAGTTTCACTTTTATTTGTCCTATTGAAACTTCTTGGTTGTAGTCAAGTCCAATTAAGGGTCTAGTTGTTGAGATTTTGTAGTCTTTTTGATTTTCTTCAAAGGGCAAAATAAAATCATTGTTATAGTTTAAGGCTTGTAAAAGAATTTTTGAGTCATTGGACATATAGACTTTAATTTTAGGGTTAATATAATTAATCATATTAGAATGGTCCAGGTGAACATGGGAAACAAAAACCCCTTGGTTCTTATAAAAGTCTTGGTCCACTATTTCTTTGCCAAGCTTTGGATCATAAAGACCTGGAAGCTTAACTACAAGTCCATGGTCAAAAAGTTCTGAGAAATTTTTAGGTTGATTTTCTAGTTCTGGCAAATACAATCCACCAGCGTCAAAAAACACCCTAGAATCTTTGTAAGAAATTTCCACAAGGGTACCACCAATAGACTGGGTGCCTTCGTGAAATGTTATTGTACTTTTATCCTTTAATTCCACTTCGTGAAACTCCTTTGATAATTTGCTTTCTAAATATTAGATATAAAATTAATATTGGTAAAATTGTAATTGTTGATGCAGCCATTAAAAGATGGACTTGGGTTCCTGCTTCTGTTGTAAAGGAAGAAAGTCCGTTGGAGATCATTCTCATTTCCTTTGAATTTGTAACTAAAATTGGCCAAAGGAAGGAATTCCATCCAGAAATAAAGTTTAATAGGCCTATAGTAAATAGGGCAGACTTAGAAAGTGGGAATAAAATTTTTCTAATAAATTCCAAATCTCCACAGCCATCAACTTTAGCTGCCTTGTAATAGGCCTCAGGAATTGAGGTCATATATTCTTTCAGATAAAATATATAAAATACTGAAGCCATAAAAGGTAGGATTAGGGCTGCATAAGTGTCTAAAAGTCCTAGTCTGGCTATAGTGTTGTAGTTAGTAAAAATAACAACTTCAAAAGGAATCATAAGCAAGGCTATAAAAAACATTTGAAGGGTCTTTTTAAAGCGAAAATCCATGAAGTTTATAGAGAAAGCTGCAAGCAAGGTGGTTAAAATTGTTCCCAGGGTATTTATACCAGCTACAAATATAGTATTTACAAAATACCTATTAAAGGGAGCAATTTTTAAGGCCTGGCTATAGTTTTGCAATTGCGGACTAGCTGGCAGTAGGGTTGGTGGAATACTTGTAGCCTCTTGAAAAGTCATTAGACTAGAAGAAATCATATACACAAATGGGAATAAGGTAATTACTGCCATAAATATTACAAAAATATAAGATATTGTTTTTTTCATTTGAACTCCTATTCAGAAACTTTCTTTAATATAGCTCTTTGTAATATTGTTATCAAAAGCAAAAATATAAAGAGCAATACTGCAGCTGCCATACCTTGACCATATCTGTTTTCAACATAGAATTTATTAAAAATATAAAAAACTGCAGTAACAGCTGAGTTACCAACACCGGCCTTCCCATTAAACAGGGAATAAACCTGACCATAAACTTTAAAGGCAGAGATAAAATTTGTTATAGACAAAAAAGTAATAATTGGAATTAAGGAAGGCATAGTAATCTTCCAAAACTGTTCCATAGAACTTGCTCCAAACATATCTGCCACCTTATAAAAGGACTTATCAATAGACCTTAGTCCAGAAAGTAAAATTATTATATTAAAGGCCAAAGATGACCAAACTCCAAAAATTATAAGAGTTGTCATATTTAGCTTTGGATTTTCTAAAAATTCAAAAGGTCCAATATTAATAAGACCAAGAATATAGTTTATTAAGCCATAGTGACCATTAAACAAATACCTAAATACTATACCAATAGCAATAATTGAAGTCAAATAAGGTATAAAGAAGGTAGATTCAAAAAATTTAGCTCCTTTAATTTCTTTGTTTATTACTAGGGCTATTAGCATAGATATAATCATAGCAACAGGTACTACAAAGACTGCATAAATAGCAGTGTTTTTTAAGGCTCTATGAAATAAAGGATCTTTCAAAACGAAAGAAAAATTTTCTAAGGCCACAAATTCAGGATTTAAGATGCTGTTAGAACGAACAGACATAATAAAGGTCCTAAGAAGGGGGAATACATTAAAGGTTATAATAAAAACCAAGGCAGGAATTAGAAATAGCCAGGCCTTTGGATTTTTTTCAGCCCTATAGGCGAACAACTTTTTCATTAATAAATTCTCCTTCCATCTTTAGCAAACAAGTAAATTGAATTGTAATCAATGGAAAATCTTATATTTTGTCCTATAGAAATTTTATTTCTAGAATCAACAACAGCCCTAGAAGCTTGGCCTTGTAAATCAAAGTGAATTATCATATACCTACCTATCATTTCAACAGATTGAACTTGGACTTCAACAGGTCCATTTTCATCTAAGAAGAAATGCTCAGGTCTAATACCTAAGGTGTAGTCTTTGTCAGAGAGATTTTCTTTAAACCTTTCTTTTACGAAATCTGCTTCCTTTAATTTTAAATTATTAAAACTAATAGTAGAGTTTTCATAACTTACATCATAGGTGTTAATAATAGGGTTTCCTATAAATTGAGCTACAAAAAGGTTGGCGGGCTCAAGATATAAATTTTGAGGCAGGTCATATTGCATAATAACCCCTTGGTTCATAAGGGCAATTTTGTCAGAAATAGACAGAGCTTCTTCTTGGTCATGGGTTACAAAAATAGTAGTTAGACCAATTTTCTTAACTAAGGTTCTGATTTCTTCTCTAATTTTTAGTCTTAATCTTGCATCTAGGTTACTTAGAGGTTCGTCTAATAACAAGATTTGGGGTTTTTGAACTAGGGCTCTGGTAATAGCAACTCTTTGTTGTTGGCCACCAGAAAGGGCACTAGGTTTCTTTTCTTCTAATTCAGATATATCTGTTAGCTTTAAATATTCCCTAGCAATTTTGTTAGCTTCTTCTTTTGGAATCTTATTTTTTCCAACCCTTAAAGGGAAGGTAACATTGTCTAAGACGTTCATGTGAGGATAAAGGGCATAGTTTTGGAAAACCATACCTATGTTTCTATCCTTAGGGTGAAGACTAGAAACTGGCTTGCCAGCAAAATATATTTCTCCAGCTGTTGGATCTAAAAGTCCAGCTATTAAATTTAGCATGGTAGTCTTGCCACAACCACTTGGACCTAATAAACAAACCAAGGATCCTTCTTCAATTTCCAAATTAATACTTTTTAAGGCCTCAAAGCCATTATCATAAACTTTTTTTAAATTATCAATTTTAATCATAGCTACCTCTATTTTTTAAATTCTAAAGATTTTCATACAATCATATTATAGCATAATATGGATTTATAAAAGTTAGATAAAGGAATTATTAAAAAATTTTCTAAAATTAAAAAAAGTCCAAAAAAAACCTTGGACAAAATCCAAGGCATAAGAAAATCTTATTTTGTTAATTTGTTGTAGGCTAGGGCAAGTTGAGATCCTAGTCTGGCATTGTTATAAACTAATTCAATATTGGTTTCCAGGCTCTTGCCTCCACTTAGTTCTACAATTTTTGCCAGTAGAAATGGAGTAGAGTCTTTTCCTTTTATTCCAGCTTCTTTTTCTTCTATAAGGGCTTGATTAATAATCTTATCAATTTCTTCATGAGGAATTTCGTGTTCTTTTGGAACTGGGTTGGCAACAACAAAACCAGCTTTTAGACCTAAAAGGTCAGAGTAGTAAATTCTCTTTGCCAAATCTTCAACATTATCATCTCTACTTACTAACTTATATTCTGATTGAGCAGAGTAGAAGGCTGGCATATAGTCTGTTTGGTAGCCTATTACTGGAACTCCTTTTGTTTCTAAATATTCTAAAGTTCTAGGAATATCAAGTATTGCCTTAGCGCCTGCACAAACAACAGCAACAGGACTTTGGGCAAGTTCTTCTAGGTCTGCTGAAACATCCATAGTTTCTTCAAAGCCTCTGTGAACTCCGCCTATACCACCAGTTACAAATACTTTTATGCCTGCTAGCTTGGCTGCAATCATAGTGGCAGCAACTGTAGTTGCTCCAATTTGGTTTTTTGCTAGGACTTCTGCCATATCTCTTCTAGACACTTTTTTTACATCTTTTGCCGTAGCTAAAAGTTCTAGGTCTTCCTCTTCAAGACCGATTTTAATTTTCCCATGTATTATTGCAATTGTAGCTGGGACTGCACCATTTTCTCTTATAATACTTTCAGTAGCCTTGGCCATTTTAACATTTTGGGGATAAGGCATACCATGAGAAATTATAGTAGACTCTAGGGCCACTATTGGTAGATTTTTTTCCTTGGCTTCTTGTACTTCCTTGCTATAAACAATAATATTTTCTAAATTCATTATAATAATCCTCCCTTAATCAAATTTTCTCTTTCTTCTTCTAGTTTTATATTAGTTAAATCTTTTCTAACAGTTTCTTTTCTTTGGACAGTGTAGTAGGCATTTGTAAGGGCCAACTCAACAGTCATTTTCTTATCATATTCCATTAAAAGCCCATAGATTATAGCTGCCGTAAAAGAATCTCCAGCTCCAGTAACATCTACAACTTCTTGGGCTAGGGGAGTTTTGAATAACATTTCTTGGCCAAATTTATTCTTATAAAGACAAGACTTAGTTCCCCTAGTTATTATTATATTTTCTAAGCCAGTTTCCAGCCAGGCATCAGCTAAGGCTAAAAAATCTTCTTCCCTAGAAACTTTTCTTTGGAAAAAGGCTTCAGATTCGTCTTGGTTGGTGACTAACCACTTAACTCCATCAAGATCTTTTGTTAGTCTTTTCATCTTAGGACTAGATACAGTTATTACAACTAAATCAATTTCATTGGTCTTTGCAAAATCAATGGTCCACTGAACTACATCCTTTGGAGTATTTAAGTCTAAGATTATAAGACGAGCATTTTTTAAAACTTCTATATAAGACCTAATCCAGTCCAGGTCCATTTTCTCATAAACATTCATGTCTGCTATGGCCAAGACCATATCGCCCTTTGGGTCTAAGAGGGCAGAATAAGAGCCAGTGCTGGCATCTTCAAAAGTTTTTACGCTGTCAAAATTAACAAAACTTCCACTTTCTTTCTTTATAAATTCAAAATCTGAGTCTGTACCAGCTACACTTATAAGAGAAGGGACAAAGCCTAGTCTACCTAAATTTTCGCAAACATTTCTGCCAACGCCACCAACAAAAGTTTCTGACCTGGCAGGGTTTGATGTTTTTAAAATTAAGTCTTCCATTAAATAAAATTTTCTGTCAACATTCATACCGCCTATACAAAAGACTCCAGAATCAATTTCATTTAAAATGTAGCCACGGCCTTTTATAATCTTTTTTCTTGTAAGGTTTGAAATAATACTAGCTACTGTAGACCTGGTAAGTTTTAGCTCAGAACCAATATCTTTTTGAGAAATATAAGGATCAGCTTTAATTAAGTCTAAGACAGCTTTTTCATTAATGTTCAAAAACTAGCTCCTTTCCAATTAACAAATGTCCTTTTTACAACATAAGTCCATTTTACAAGATAAAAAAGAAAATTTCAAGGTCTAGCTTAAAAAATTTTGCTATAATAATTTTGGAGGTAGCTATGAAAATAATTTTTTCCCCAAGTAAAGAAATGATTTTTAAAAATTCTTATAAGGAACAAGTAAACTTTTTAGAAAAAACATCCCAAATTATTAATGTCTTAAGAACTTTAGATATAAATGAGCTAAAATCTAGTTTTAAAATATCAGCTAAGGTCCTTGAAGAAGTTGAAGAATATATAAAAGATTTCTACAAAGAAGAAAGTTTCAAGGCTATAGAAATGTATAATGGCCTTAGCTTTAGGTGGCTAGATGTATGGAGTCTAGATAAAGAGGCTAGGTTGTACTTAGAAGACCAAGTAAAAATTTTGTCAGCCCTTTATGGACCTCTTAGTCCTGAAACCTTAATAAGACCTTATAGACTGGATTTCAATACAAGTTTAAAAATAGACAACAAGTCCTTAAAAAATTTTTGGAAGGAAGACTATGGAAAATCTTTTGAAAAAGGAGAGGTCATAATAAATTTGGCTTCAAATGAATTTTCCTCCCTTTTAAATAGAAAAGATTTTATCTTTTATGATTTTGAATTTTTTGAAGAAGGCAAGGGAAAGCTTAAAAGTCATTCTACAATTTCCAAAAAAGCCAGAGGTTTAATGTTAAGGTATCTGGCCCTTAATCAAATTACTGACTTGGAAAAAATTAAGTCCTTTAATTTAGACTCTTATAGCTATAGAGCTGACTTGTCTGAAGACAGAAAATTCGTTTTTGTAAAAAGATTATAAAACCCTCCTTAGGCTTTTGTAAGGAGGGGCAGTTAACAAGGGGTGAATTAAAGTTGATGAAAGGAAAAATTTTCTTGGTTCTTGGCCATTAAATTTTCTAGGAACAAGGCATCTTCATTTGAAAAAACTTCTATATAGATTTCTGTTCCATAGTGAGAGCTAGACAAATTACAGCTCTCATTTTTAAAATTCAAGGTAAAAAATCTTGTCATCTTATTATAAATTTCTTTATCAAAAGGTTTATTGTGAAAAAGATTTTTTAATACAGCTTCATTTACTTTTCCGATAAAGGAAAGTTCATAGGGGTTTCCAGAATCTCTTTCTAAGAAATCAAAAGACTTGGCCATTTGACTCTCTTCTAATTCATCTTTCCAACAACGAATTTCCAAAGAATCTCCAAGCTTAATAAAATGAGATACCAATTTGTCCCAGCAGTCACTATTAACTTTATTGTCAATCATTTGAATATAAAAGGATTTCAAAACATAACCCCTTAAAATTTATTATTCTCCTTTCTAAAAAGTGGAAGGCCATTAAGAAGAATAGAAGCAAGGGTACAGACCAACAAAGCTTTGGACATTGTTGGCATAGTATCCATTAGACCAGCCCAATCTTCACTTACAACTCTTTGAGCCCCGTCCCAATAAAAGGCTACTAAAGTTAGGCAGGTTAGGGACAGACTTATAAAGGCAAATTTTTGAGAATTTTTTCTCTTATTAAAGTTTAAAAGATTTAGAAAGGCAAAAGCAATAGCTCCTAAGCCAAATAATAACCACATAAAACCACTCCTTTAATTTAAAAATTATGTATTAATTATAAGCTAAAAATCTAAAGGGCACAAATAGAAAGTAGAAGATAGGCTTAAAATAGAATAAAGGTAAATCTTCTGTTATAATTAAAATATAAGAATAGAGGAGGAAAACAACATGGACAAAACAGTATCAAAATACGAACCTTCAAGACACTTTGCTGATTTCCATTTAGCAGGCTTTGCTTATTATGACGGCTTAGATGTTATAGAAGAGCTAGAATTAGGGCAAAGAGTAGATTTAGTTCGAGAAGAAGATAACCCCTATGACCAAGATGCAGTTGCTATTTATTATAAAGGCAAGAAAATAGGTTATGTACCAGCCATACATACAAAACCCCTATCTACCTTCCTTTATTATGGCTATGAAAATTTATTTGAAGCAAGGATACAAACAGTTAGCAAAGACAGTCACCCAGAAAGACAATTTAGAATTGTAGTAAAAATTAAGGATAACAGAAAAGAAAAATAGAAAGATAAAACAAAGAACAAGTATACAACAATAGTCTAAAAAACTATTTAGAAGTTTTAAACATTAAGACCAATAGAGTTTTAATTTATTAAGATATTGAATTAGAGACTTCTCTATATATTAACTTGATAAAGAATTGATGTTTCTTATTGAAGATCAATTAATTTGTTCTTTAGTTTATATTCAAATGATATTGCTATTATTCTAGAAATAGAATATACTTTTACAATGTAGAATCGGAGGTGACTATATGGAGTTTATGTCTGCAAGAGAAGCTGCTGAAAAATGGGGAATTTCTCAAAGAAGAGTGGCAACTCTTTGTTCTGAACAAAGAATTAAAAATGCAACTATGGTTGGCAATATGTGGATTATCCCATCATCTGCTGAAAAACCTAGGGACGCTAGAAGTATTAGATATTTTCAAAATGATGAAAAGAAAATAAAGCCATTTTTAAAATGGGCAGGAGGTAAAGGACAACTTCTTTCTGAAATTGAAAAATTCTACCCTTTCGAAAATGAAAGAATTACGAAGTACGCAGAACCATTTGTTGGTGGTGGTGCAGTCCTTTTTGATATACTTAGTAAGTATAAAATCGAAGAAGTATATATTAATGATATCAACGCGGAACTTATCAATACCTACATTAACGTTAGAGATAATGTTGATAAGCTTATTTGTATCCTCAAAGTTTTTCAAGAAGAATATATTCCATTAGATACTGGTCGTAGAAAATTATACTATTTAGATAAACGCTCTCGTTTTAATGAATTAAAAGTCAAAGAAGATGAGGTTTTAAATATTGAAAAAGCAGCGCTTATGATTTTTTTAAATAAAACATGCTTTAACGGATTGTATCGTGTAAACAAAAAAGGGTTATTTAATGTTCCAATGGGTTCTTACAAAAACCCTATGATATGTGATGATAAAAACCTATTAGCAGTATCAAAAAGTTTGGAGAATGTTATTATCAAGTGTGGTGATTACAGGGAATCAGGAGATTTTATTGATAAAAATACATTTGTTTATTTTGATCCGCCCTATCGACCAATCACAGATACGGCAAGTTTTACAGCCTATACCGAGAATTCATTTAATGATGAAGATCAAATTAAGCTCTCTAATTTTGTAAATGATATGAATAGAAAAGGAGCAAAAATTCTCCTTAGCAATTCAGATCCCAAAAATACTGATAAAGAAGATAATTTCTTTGAAAATATTTATTCCTCTTTCAATATAAAACGTGTAAAAGCTTCTCGTATGATTAACCGTAATAGCAACTCTAGAGGAAAGATTAAAGAGTTACTCATTAGCAATTTTTAAATGACCAACTTTACCACCTGAACTAAACTTAATGAATTTAAATTAATAGAGCATAAACTTTTTTGGGATTAAATTAATAAACAGAATGTTAATTCTGGAAAAGTTTATGTAAATTTTAAATAGATAATAAAATTATATTAAGGAGATTAATGTATGAGAAATTTCAACTCATGGTTAAACAGTTTTAGAGACAGTATTGCAGATTATGATTATTATGTAGACTTTGAAAAAGTCCATAGAAATGTTAATAAAATCAAAATCGAACTTAACATTTTAAATTCTCTTATTGGAAGTGACAATATTGAAAATATGTTCGAGGATTTGATTAAAAAATATCCTGAAACATTAAAATGTATTCCTTTATTATTGGCTGTTCGAGCAAATGAAATTTATGCTATGGACAGTGATGGAGCGTTTACATATAATTTTAAAAAAAAGAATTTACCTTTAGAACAATATAAAATATTTATGAGAAAGACTGGGCTTTTTGATTTAATGGAAAAACATTTAATCAATAATCTTGTTGATTATGCAACAGGTGTTGAAACAGGACTTGATTCAAATGGAAGAAAAAATCGAGGTGGCCATTTAATGGAAGATTTAGTTGAAAGTTTTATAATTAAATCAGGATTCATAAAAAATATAAATTATTTTAAAGAAATGTATATTCATCAAATCACTGACAAATGGGACGTTGATCTCTCTGCTATTTCAAATCAAGGGAAAATGGAAAAACGTTTTGATTTTGTTATAAAAACACCATCTATGATTTACGCAATTGAAACTAATTTTTATGGTAGTGGTGGCAGTAAACTTAATGAAACTGCTCGAAGTTACAAAACTCTGGCTTTGGAAGCCAATACTATTGATAATTTTACTTTTGTATGGTTTACAGATGGAAAGGGATGGACCAAAGCAAGAAATAATCTTGAAGAAACATTTGATATAATGAAAAACATTTATAACATTAAAGATTTGGAGAATGGAATAATAAATGAGGTTTTTAAATAATTATGAAAAAAATAAAAAAATGGGAACCGGAAGATTTTGAATTAGAGATGACTACACATTGGTCTTTTCCAAAACGTGGCGACTGGGCAACTCATGATGCCAAATGGCGAGGTAATTGGTCTCCCTATATACCTAGAAATATTATACTTAGATACTCTCAAGAGGGTGATTTAGTTTTAGATCAATTTGCTGGTGGTGGAACAACTCTTGTGGAAGCAAAATTACTTAATAGAGATATTATTGGGGTCGATGTAAATGAACATGCACTTTCTAGATGCCATGAGAAAGTTGATTTTGAATACGAAAACGCTAAAGGCAAGGTCTATATTCGAAAAGGTGATGCACGTAATTTAAATTTTATTAAAGATGATAGTATAGATTTAATTTGTACTCATCCACCTTACGCTAATATTATTCAATATAGTGAAGACATAGAAGAAGATCTTTCTCACCTAAAGATTAGTGATTTTCTTGAAGAAATGAAACTAGTTGCTGCTGAAAGCTACCGAGTGCTAAAAAAGGACAAATTTTGTGCAGTTCTTATGGGAGATACTCGCCAGAAAGGTCATATGGTTACTATGGCTTTTGATGTGATGAAAATATTTGAAAATTCAGGGTTTAAATTGAAAGAATTGATAATTAAAGAACAGCATAATTGTAGAGCTACAGGTTATTGGAAAACAAATAGTATTAAGTACAACTTTTTATTGATCGCTCATGAATATTTATTTATTTTCAGAAAGTAAGTATTTAACTACTATAGTTAAAATACCTTTTTAGATTGACAATTGACTCTGATATGTAAGCCATAAAGAGGAAAAAATTATCTAAACTTATGGATGCTAGCCTATCTTGTGTAGCTAGCATTCTTTTTTTTATTTTTTTATGTGAATAAATTTAATTTATGGACCATCTTATAATTTATAGCTATGATATTAAATTTGAATAAATGAGACAATAGAAAAATTAAAAAATAACTTGAAAATTTTAATATATGTTAAGTTTATTTTATTGATGTTAGCCAAAAAAAGTGCTATACTTGCTTTAAGATTACAAATATTCTTTAGCCATTACAAATGTAACAGGAGGCTGTTTTGGAAGACTTAAAAGAGCTTATTAAAATTTCATATATGTATTATAAAAAAAATATGACTCAAGGTGAAATTGCTGAAAAGCTAAAGACTTCTAGACAAAGGGTAAACCGCTTGTTAAAAAAGGCTATCGATGAAAATATTGTAAGCATACAAATTGCAAGTTTAGAAAATTATAATTTTGAATTAGAGGAAAAACTAGAAGACAAATTTTCTTTAGACCAGGTTTTAGTAGTAAATTCTATTGACGAATCTACAATTATTAACGATATTGCTTCAGTAGCAGCAGAATATCTTTCAAAAAACCTTGAAAAAAATAGTTTTTTAGGCCTTACTCAAGGAAGGACCTTATCTAAGATTTCTGAACACATAGAGGAAAATAAGGGCCTAGGAGTGAATGTTGTACAACTTTTAGGTGGTTCTAATATTATTTATACTGACCAACAGCCTGACCAAATAACTAGAGCTTTAGGCAATAAGTTAGGTGGAGAATCCTTTGTGTTTTTTGCTCCTGCAATCTTTGAGGATAAGGAGCTAAAGGACGCTTTTTGTAAAGATATTAATATGGTAAGTACTATGGAAACAATTGATAAGTGTACTACTATAATTGCTGGAATTGGTGAAATTAAAGAAGATACCTTACTTTTTAATTCTAAGGCCTTTAATGATGAGTATGTTTCAACCTTATTAAAAAGTGGTTGTGTTGGAGATATTGGCTTTAGGTGGTTTGATAAGGATGGAAACATTGTAGATCATAAGTATGATAGTAGAACTGTAGGCTATAATGTTTTGATCAATAAAAATAAAGCGAAAATCATTGGCGTTGCTGGTGGTAATAGGAAATTTGAGGCTATTTTAGCTGCCTTGCGCGGCGGTTTTCTAGATGTTTTAATTACAGATAATATTACTGCTGAAAAGTTAAATAACTTATGATTTACTTATTGGAGGTTGATTTTGAAAAAACACTTAGACTTTAATTATTTCAAGGAAAGTGCAGACTACATACTTTCTAAAATAGAATTTATGCCTGAAATTGCCATTGTATTAGGTTCTTGTCTTGGAAATTTGGCCGATGAAATTGAGAACAAAATAATTATTGATTACAAAGACATACCAAATTTTTTAGATGCTACTGTAGAATCTCACGCTGGCAAATTGATCTTAGGAGATTTAAGTGGGAAAAAGGTAGTTTGTATGTCTGGAAGGTTTCACTACTATGAAGGCTATGATTTCGAAGAGTTAACTATTCCTATGAGAGTTATGCATCTTTTAGGCTGCAAGTCTGTTATTCTTACTAATGCTGCAGGAGCTGTTAACAAAGATTTCCTAGCAGGAGACATTATGATTATCAAGGATCACATTAAGCTAAATGGGGCTAGTCCTGTAAGAGGGAAGAATCTTGAAGAGTTTGGACCAAGATTTTTCGATATGTCAAATACTTATAACAAGGACTATATAAAGCTAGCTAAAAAGGCAGCACAAGTGTCTAAGCTAGACATTAAAGAGGGAGTTTATTTTTATATGCCAGGGCCCCAGTTTGAAACTCCAGCAGAAATAAGGGCTATTAGGGTTCTTGGGGGAGATGCTGTTGGCATGTCCACTGTAACAGAGGCTATTGTGGCTGCTCATTGTGGAATGAAGGTCTTAGGCCTGTCTCTAATGACCAATATGGCTGCTGGTATTTTAGAAGTTCCACTTACTACTGATGAAGTAGACAAAACTGCTGAGAAATCAGCTGAAAAGTTCAAGGTTTTGTTGAAAAATATATTAAAAGAAATTTAAAAAATGGAGGAAGACATGAAGAAAAAATTTGTTTTGTTGTTAGCTGTAGTAATGCTGTTACTTACTTTTACAGCTTGTGGAAGCAAGACTGCTAATGAAGGAGCCAGTGAAAATACTGAAGGTGAAGCTAAGAAAAAAATTGCCTTAGTAACTGACCAAGCTGGTACTCAAGTTTTTGTACTTGCTATGATTGATGGCCTAAAAGACGCAGCTGAAGAACTTGGATTTGAGCCAATTGTAGTAGAATGTCCTGATGCAGCATCCTTTGAAGAAAATACAAGAGCTCTTATTGAAGAAAAAGTAGACTTTATTATCGGTGGTGGATGGACATCTGGTGAAGCTATAAATAAAATAGCTACAGAATTTCCTGATGCAGCTAAATATGCATTAATTGACTCAGAAGTTGAAGCTGAAAACGTAAAATGTATTTCATTTAGAGAACAAGAAGGCGCCTACCTAATTGGTATGATAGCTGCAATGACAACAGAAGATAATGAAAATACCTTTGGTGGAGTACACGTTAACGAAGGTATTGGTTCTTGGAAATGGAGATATGGTTTTATGGAAGGTGTTAAGTCACTAAAACCAGATTCATCATTTGTATTTAACTATACTGGCTCATTTAATGACCCAGCTAAGGCAAAAGAATTTGCTATTCAACAATATGAACAAGGGGCAAGATTTATTAATGCAGCAGCAGCTGGTGGAGATAAAGGGGTATTTGAAGCAGCATTAGAAAAGAACTTCTATACTTCAGGACAAGATGTTGACTTAACTAGTCCTGATAACCCATATATAGTTTCATCTCAAATTAAGGACACTTATGCTACAATTCAATACTTAGTAAAACAATATATGGATCAAGGTGATGCTTGGACAGTTGATAACGAAGAATGGGGACTTGAAGAAGGAACTATCGGTGCAGTTTATGTAACTCACGAAAGTGAAAACCCAAGAAGTGAAAAGCTTTCTGATGAAGAAGTGGCACAATTAAAAGAAGCAGCAGAAAAAATTAAATCAGGAGACTTAGACCTTAAAACATTACCTGACGAAGAAACATATAAGTAAATTTTAAAATGTTGAAGGCTAACAGGCCTTCAACATTTTTTTTAAGAAGGTGAGAAGATGTTACTTGAAATGAAAAATATTAGCAAGTCCTATGCTAATGTACTTGCCAATGACAATATAAGTTTAGACTTGAAAGAGGGAGAAATACTTTCTATAGTAGGTGAAAATGGAGCAGGAAAGTCTACAATTATGAAGATCCTCTATGGAATGGAAAGTAAAGACAGTGGCCAAATCCTAATTAGAGGGAAGGAAGTCAATATTAAAAATCCTAGAGATGCAATAAAAAATGGCATAGGAATGGTTCAACAACATTTTATGTTATTTAATCCCTTTAAAGTTTTTGAAAATATTGTATTTGGAGAAGAGCCAAACAAGGGAATATTTTTTGATAGACAAAAGGCGAAAAAGGAAGTAGAAGCCCTATCTGAAAAATACGGACTAAAAATTAATCCTAATCAAAAAGTTGAAGACTGTCCTGTTGGTATACAACAGAGAATTGAAATTTTAAAGGTCTTATATCAAAATGCTGAAATAATTATATTTGATGAACCTTCAGCAGTTTTGACGCCTCAAGAAGTTGACGAACTTTTAATAACTATAAAGGAACTTTCTAAGGCTGGGAAAAGTATCATTTTAATAACCCACAAACTAAATGAAGTTATGGCTGTTTCAGATAGAATTTTTATTATGAGGCAGGGAAAGCATATAGCAACCTTTAACAAAGAAGATACATCAATTGAAGAAATTTCTTATTTAATGGTAGGCAAGAAGCTTTCTGAAAAAGAAATTCCTGAAATAGAAAGAGGCCCCCTGGTTTTAGATGTTGAAGACCTTAAACTAAAGCATAAAGAAGAAGTGTTTTTAGATGGCCTTTCAATGAAAATCTATGGTGGCGAAATTGTTGGAATTGCTGGTGTTTCAGGAAATGGACAATCTGAACTTATTGAAGTATTAACTGGACTAAAAAATGCTAGCTCAGGTAAGGTTTCAATTTTAGGCAAGGATGTTCTCAATAAGTCTGTAGATGAAATAAGAAGTGCAGGTCTAGCAGTTATTCCAGAGGATAGATATTTTTGGGGATGTGCAAAGGACGCCGATTTAAGGGAAACGTCTATAATGAATCACCACAAAATGGAAAGATTTTCTAAAAATGGTCTTTTAAAAAACAAGGAGATCGAAGCTTTTGTTGTAGACTTGTTAGAAAAATATGATGTAAGACACGGATCTCTTGACCAAAGGGCAGGACAACTTTCAGGTGGAAATATACAAAAACTTATAGTTGGTAGGGAGTTAGAACAGAATTCCAAGTTTTTATTGGCAGCTGAACCAACTAGGGGAGTTGATATAGGTGCTATGGAGGAAATTCATAAGAAGCTTTTAGAAAAGAGAGCTAAGGGAGATGCAGTGCTTTTGATTTCTTCTGAGTTAACAGAGATACTGACTTTATCAGATAGGATTTATACTATTTATGAAGGAAAGTTTAATGGAGAGTTTACAAGACAAGAGGCAGACTCTGAAAAAATTGGTTTGCTAATGATGGGAGGTAAAAAAGTTGATTAAAATAAATTATAAGACAAAAAATTTATTGGCTTCCCTGGCTCAAACAGCCCTTGCAGTTATTTTTGGCCTTCTTATGGGAGTAATTGTAATTTTAATATCAAAAGAAGACCCTATACACATTTATCAAGAAATGTTTAACAAGTCCTTCTTCTCATCATATTATTTTTTACAAACACTAACTCGTGCAACGCCAATATCCATTTGTGCTTTTGCAACAGCTATGGCTTGGAGGGCAGGTTATATTAATATAGGTGTTGAAGGACAAATGATTGTTGGAGGATTTTCTGCCTTAGTAGTTGCTCTCTTAGTGCCAGGGCCTGCTAAACTTGTTTTAGCCTTAGCTATAATAGTGGGACTTTTGGCAGGTGGACTTTATGGCCTAATTGCAGCAGTTTTAAATATAAAATTTAATGTAACAATTGTAATATGCACTCTTATGATGAATTATATAGCCAACAATGTGGTTTCATATTTTGTAAATTTTCCACTAAAAGCTACTTCTGGAGATGGATTTTCTATCCAAACAGAAGCCATAGGAGATGGGCTAAAGTTTATGAGAATTTTCCCAACTGCCACCTTTAATATTGGGTTTTTTATAGCTGTCTTCTGTATGATTTTTTTAATTTTTATTTCTAAAAAAACTACCTTTGGCTATGAATCAAAAATGACTGGACTAAACAAAAACTTTTCTAAGTATGGTGGGGTAAATGAAAAAAGAGTTATGTTAATGACTATGGGACTGTCTGGAGCTATTGCTGCTATGGCAGGTATTTGCGAAATTTTTGGAGTTAAGTATAGATACTTAGATGGTATGTTTACTTCTACTTCTTATGCTTGGACAGGATTAATGGCAGCTTTAATAGCTAACCTTAATCCACTTGGAATGATGTTTTCATCTATATTTTTAGCTGGATTACAGGTAGGAGGACAAGCTATTCAAAGGTCAGCAGATATACCCTTGCAAATGTCAACAATTATTCAATCCTCTATTACTCTTTTTGTATCAGTAAAAATAACCTATAAGTATTTAAAAAATAAAAGAAAGGCCAAGCTTAAAGGGCCTCAAGTTTTGGAAGGAGATGATAAATAATGGATATGAATTATTTGGCCAGTATAATAAATTCAACTCTAAGGTCAACAACTCCTGTTTTATTTGCTGCTTTAGGTTCTGGAATTTGCTCGAAGGTTGGTATTTTTAATATTGCTCTTGAAGGTCAAATGTTAATAGCCTCCTTTGTAGCTATAGTTGTAAATTATTTCACTCATAGTGTTTTCCTTTCGATTCTTGCTGGTATGATAGCTGGCAGTGTTGTAGGGCTCGTAGTAGCTATCTTACAAGTAAAGTACAAGGCAGCTGATATGGTAATTGGTACTTCTATAAACCTATTAGTAGGTGGACTGACTGCAATTTTCCTATATATAATTTTAGGCGTAAAGGGTAGTTT
Organism: Bacillota bacterium; assembly: GCA_030532225.1. Classification (GTDB taxonomy): domain Bacteria; phylum Bacillota; class Clostridia; order Tissierellales; family Peptoniphilaceae; genus Neofamilia. Next base: position 4,024 of record JAUNLQ010000015.1, on the reverse strand, counting down.
TTCTTCACACGAATTAATTTCACTTACAAAAATAAACCTACCTATTATCAAAGATATTCCCTTTATTGGTAGAATATTTGAAAACTTGACTATACTAGACTATTCTTCATATTTAATCGCCTTTTTAATATATGTTTACTTGTATAAAACAGTTAGAGGTTTCAGAACCTTATCTGTAGGAATAAATATGCAGGCAGCAGATTCTTTAGGCATAAATTCCTTAAGAACTCAAATGCTTATGGTAATAATTTCTGGTGCACTTTGTGGACTTGGTGGAGTGTCACTAAGTCTTGGTCAGGTAACACTGTTTACAGAAAATATGACAGCAGGTAGAGGTTTTATAGCTATGGCAGCTGCATCAATGGCACAAAATCATCCAATATTTTCTATTGCATCAAGTCTCTTCTTTGGAGCTTGTCAGGCTTTTGGTGTTGCTATTCAAAACACTATTCCAAGTCAATTGACTATGGCTATTCCTTATATAGCTACTATAGTTGCCTTGGCAATTTTTGGAAACAGAAATAGAAGGAAGGCTGGCTAACTAGGTAAAAATATCAGTTTCTTTTGTTTTGATTGTAGAAGAAATAGAAAATTTGTAAAAGAAAATTTTTCTTAGGTGGGACTGAAATAATAGCTAGATCAGTTGAAGACTCAAAGCTAGTGTAAGTAAGTTTCACTACTAAATTTAAGACTAGAGAAATGGTCCTTCTGCTTATAGGAATCGGGATAAGATTAATGAAAAGCAAAGATGATTATCACAAGGCTTAGGACTATTTTGACTTAATTATAAAAGAATTTGAGGTGATAAAATGATTAGAGAAGATAAGGGTATGCCTTTTTTACTTAGATATGAAAATGTAGCCTGGTATGAAAATGGACAGGTAAAGATTTTAGATAGAAGACTTTATCCAAGGGAAGTAAAATTTGTAGTTTGCAAGTCTTACAAAGAGGTGGTTTCTGCCATAAAAAATCTAGTAACCCAAAGTGCAGGTCCTTATACTGCTGTAGGTATGGGAATGGCCTTGGCAGCCTATGAGTCTAAAGATTTAGAAAAAGAGGAACGCATTAGGTTTTTAGAAAAGGCAGAATATGAATTGAGAAATTCAAGGCTTACAACTGCATCAAGGTATGGAATAATAACAACAAGATGTTTAAAAATTGGAAAAGATGCAATTGAAAGGGGACAAGACCCTATCCAATTAATTGTAGAGGACACAGTAACTTCTCTCAACAGAAGATACTTAACTATGCAAAAAGTTGGGGATAATTTATTGAAATTAATTCCAGAGGGAGGGACCCTACTAACCCAATGTTATGGAGAAACAATTATTGGAGCTTTGATTCGTGGAGCCAAAAGAGAAAATAAAGTTTTCAAGGTAATTTGTGCTGAAACCAGACCATTTTTACAAGGGGCAAGACTGACAGCTTCCTGTTTTGCAGAAGAAGGATTTGATACTACAGTAGTAACAGATAATATGATAGGAGATATACTTTCTAAAAATATGGTAGATGTATTTACTTCTGCTGCTGATACTATTACAGAAGATGGATCTGTTGTAAACAAAGTTGGAACCTTGCAAATAGCCTTGTTGTGCAAACACTTTAACATACCTTACTATGTAACTGGTATTCCAGACTTGGGAAAGAGAAGTTTAGATGATGTAAAAATAGAAATGAGAGATCCAGAAGAGGCTTTGACCTTAGGAGGAGTGAAACACACTCAAATTGGGGTTAAGGGTTACTATCCATCTTTTGATAAAACTCCTTATGACTTAGTTTCTAAAATTGTAACTGACAAGGGAAATTTTAGGCCAGAGGAGTTAAAAAACTATTTTACAAAAAAATCTGGGGACTTTTATTAGAGGTAGGAATATGTATTTAGAAGAAAAGAAATTGTTAATAGAATACGGTAGGAAGATGTCTGAAGAAGGTTTGTCTACTGGTACAAGTGGAAATTTATCGATTTTTATTCCTGATGAGAAAGTTGTATTGATTACTCCTTCTGGAATTGGATATTTTGATATAGAAGTTGAAGATATTGTTGTAATAGACTTAGATGGCAAGGTTATTGAGGGAAAGAGAAAACCTTCAAGTGAGTGGCATCTACATACTCTATTTTATAAAAACAAAGGACACGCAAGAGCTGTAGTACACACTCACTCAGTATTCTGTAGCACCTTGGCTAGTTTGAGAATGCCAATAAAGGCTGTTCATTATGTAGTTGCAGATACTGAGGCCTATGAGGTTCCTTGTGCCCCATATAGAAGATATGGAACTGAAGCCTTGGCAAAGGTAGCAGTAGAAGCTGCTGGCAAATGTAATGCTGTTTTACTTGCCAATCATGGTATAGTTGCTTGCGGAAATAATATTAAAGCTGCCTATGGTCTTGCCAAAGAGATGGAATATGTAGCTGAAATTCAAGTTAGGGCAATGAGTGTAGGTAGACCATTTGTCCTTACAAGAGATGAGATGGACGAAGTTTCAGAAGGTTTTAAAAGTTATGGACAAGTAAAAAGGGAGCTAAGCTAATGAAGTCATTTAATTACTATAGCCCAACTAAATTTATTTTTGGGAAAAAAAGAGAAGAAGAAGTTGGCAAGTGTATAAAAGAACTAGGAGGGGGAAATGTATTAATAGTTTTTTCACCTTTTGCAAAGAGAAGTGGCCTAATCGATAGAGTTGAAAAATCTCTCGTCAATGAAAGTATTGACTTTGTAGAGTTTGGTAAGGTTAAAGAAAATCCCACTTCTACAATGGTCTATGAAGGAATAGACCTTTGTAAAGAAAAAAATGTTGATTTTATATTAGCTGTAGGTGGTGGAAGTGCTATGGATACAGCAAAGGCAATAGCAATGGGAGTTAAGTACCATGGAGATTTTTGGGATTTCTTTTCTGGGAAAAATCCTACAGATGCCCTTCCAATAGGAGTTATAGCAACTATTTCAGCTTCAGGTAGCGAAGGTTCACCTAATGCTATAATCACAAATGTTAAAACCTTAGACAAAAATGCTGCTGAAAGTGATCTAATAAGACCTAAGTTTGCAATAATGAATCCTGAACTAACTATGACTTTAAACCCTTATCAAACAGCTTGTGGAATAACAGATATTTTTTCCCATTGTCTAGAAAGATATTTTTCCAACACAGAAGACATTAAGTTGACAGATAGAATGTTAGAAGGGCTAATGAAAAGCCTGGTAGATGATGGACTAAGTCTAATTGAAAATCCAGATGACTATGGAGCTAGAGCTAATATTATGTGGGCAGCTACACTTGCACACAATGATATACTTGGAGTTGGCAGAGACCAGGATTGGAATACCCACCATCTTGAACATGTATTAAGTGCTAAGTATAATTGTGTTCACGGTGCAGGAATTGCTGTTATGTTTCCAGCCTGGATGAGATTTGTCGTTGAAAGACATGGAGTTATGAAATTCGCCCAATTTGCCAATAGGGTATTTGGATTTGAAATGGATTTTGAAAACCCAAAGACAACAGCCCTAAGAGGTATTACAGCCTTTGAAGACTTTCTTATTGCATTGAAAATGCCGATAAACTTTAAAGAGTTGGGCATAAGAGCTGATGAGATTGATAGCCTGGTGGAAATGAACCATCTAGGCAATGGAAAGACAGCTGGCTTTTATAACTTAGACAACAATGATATAAAAGAAATATATTTAATAGCAGCAAAGAATCGTTTATAAAATCATGAGAGCTAAAAAGAATATTATTATAATATAAAAGCCAGCAGAATATGTCCCTCTGCTGGCTTACATGTTTTCTATAAAAAGTAATTACCACTTTAAAAAAATTTTAACTTTTATTCCCATTCAATTGTTGCAGGTGGTTTTGATGTTATATCATAAACTACTCTGTTTATGTTGTTAACTTCGCTGGTAATTCTTGCTGATACTTTTTCTAAGACTTCGTAAGGGATTTTCACCCAATCTGCTACCATAAAGTCATTGGTTTTTACTGCTCTTAGGGCTAGGGTATAGTCATAGGTTCTTTGGTCGTTTTT
>JAUNLQ010000028.1 GCA_030532225.1 Bacillota bacterium | reverse complement strand
GGTATTAGAAGTGAAGTTATTGCCTTTGATAAGGCTGTTGCAGTTGCAAAAGAATTTGCAGACAAGAATGCTGACACTGTAGTTATAGTAGCATCTGACCACGGAACTGGTGGAATGACTTTTGGAAACAACAACATAGCTTCAGGCTATGACAAGGCTCCACTAGAATCTTTCACTCATATTATTAAGAACGCAAAATACAGTGGAGTAAAATATGCTGAAGAATTAAAAGATGACTTTTCTAACGCTAAAGAATTAGCAAAAGAATACTACAACATCGACCTTACTGACGAAGAACTACAAGTTATTAAAGAATCTGAATATGTTCCAATGGATATTGGTCATATAATTTCAAACAGATCTAACATCGGTTGGACAACTGGCGGCCACGTTGGTGGAGATGTAGGCCTATATGTTTACACTAACGACAAGAATGTTAAAAAACTTTCTGGTACAGTTCACAACAACGAAATTGGAAGATATATGGAAAGCATCATGGACCTAGATCTAGACAAGCTAACTTCTGAACTTTATCTACCAGCTAGAGCAGCTTTCGAAAAAGAAGGTGCTGAAATAGAATTTGTTTATGACAAAGACACTAACCACCAACTAATCGTTAAGAAAGGTGACAAGACAATTACTTTACCAATTTCTAAATCTTTCGCCCTAGTTGATGGCAAGGAAGTTGACCTTGGAGGACTTACAATCTATAACACTGAATCAGTTTATGTACCTCAAGGAGCCCTTGAACTTGTAAAATAAGCTAAAGATTTTATAAGAAAACTAAAAAACTTGAACTTAAAGAAATCCACTTAGTTCCTAGGAACTGAGTGGATTTTTTCTAATCAATTTTTGTAATTTTTATTGTTTCCAAGGCCCTTTCAATAAGTCCTTCTATATCATATTTTTCTTCCTCTTTAAGAATCTGGTCTAGTTTAGGATTTAGATTTGGATGCTTTGGTGCAAATATAGTACAACAATCATCAAAAGGTAGGTTGGAAGTTTCTAAGGCTCCTATTTCTTCTGATATGTCTATTATTTGCTGTTTATCAAAGGAAATTAAAGGTCTGAAAACTAGCATGTCTGTTGCCCTATCTATCACCTTTAAAGACTTAATTGTTTGAGAGGCTACTTGGCCTAAGTTGTCACCAGTGATCAGTCCGTCATAGTCATTGATTTTAGAAATTCTTTCAGCTATTCTCATCATCATTCTTCTAGACAGGATGGTCATATTATTTTCATAGCAGTTTTGGGCTATGGTTCTGTTTATTTCTAGTATATTTACTGAATAAACCTTCATTGGACCTGTATATCTGGAAACAATTTCTGCCAGGTCTAGGACCTTTTTTTCTGATCTTTCTGAGGTATAAGGATAGGTGTGGAAGTGGATAGCATTTATTCCAATGCCCCTTCTAGCCATCATAAAGGCAGCAACTGGAGAGTCTATGCCTCCAGATAAAAGAACTAGGCCCTTGCCGTTAGTGCCCATTGGCATGCCTCCTAGACCCTTTTGTCTGCCAATATAAACATAAATATACTGTCTTATGTCTACATAAATTGGATATTCTGGCTCATGAACATCTACCTTGGCTCCTGGATAGTTTTTTAGAACAAAGCCACCAAAGTGTCTATTAATTTCAGGACTGGTTAGTGGAAAGTTTTTGTCTGCCCTTGAAGCTATTATTTTAAAGCTAAAGTCGTCTTTAATTTTTTGGTCTGCTATGGCAGCTCTTATGGCCTCTTCTGCCTTTTTTAGGTCCTTGTCTACTCTAAAGCACTTGGAAATATAAACAATGCCAAAGACATTTTTCACTATTGAAATAGCCTCATCTATATCCTGGTGGTTTTTTACTTCTATGAAGATTTTTCCAATTTCCTTATAGACGCTTTCTATTTCCAAGTTTTTTAAGGCTCTTTTTATTTTATTTATAAGGGCATTTTCAAAGTTTTTTCGGTTCTTGCCCTTTAATACTATTTCTCCAACGCTTATTGAAATTACTTGTCTCATCTTTTCCTCTTTGTGGTTATCTTTCTAATGTCTTCTACTGCAAATTTTAATTTATCTAAAAATATTTCTATGTCTTCCTTGGTGTTTTCATAGGAAAAACAAAGTCTTATAGACCCATCTACAACTTTTGGATCCTTGCCAATTTTTTCTAGGTTGGTCTTTGATTTCCTATTAGAGTGGCAGGCTGATGTTGTGGATATATAGATTTGGTCCTGTTCTAGGTAGTGGAGAATTACCTCTCCCCTAGTGTCTAGAAATGAAAGATTTACTATGGCTGAAGGACTTTCTTCAGGGCTATTTATTACTACATCATCTATATTTTTAATATAGGCTAGGACCTGGTCTTTTAGCCCTTGTTTATGGGCCAGTTCTTTATCAAAGTTTCTTTCTAATATTTCAACTGCCTTAGCAAAGGCAAAAATAGAGTTGGTGTTTTCTGTTCCAGACCTAAAGCCTGACTCTTGGCCTCCTCCTAGGATAAAGGGATCTAAGTTAAGTCCCTTTTTTACATACAAGGCTCCAGTTCCCTTAGGACCATGGACCTTGTGAGAGGAAACAGAATAGCCGTCTACTCCTAAGTCTTTTAAGTTTACTTTTATCTTTCCAAAGGCTTGGACTCCATCTGAGTGGATTAGGGTTTTCTTGTTTTTTTCTCTTATTATTTCAACTGCTTTTTTTATATTATTTATGGATCCAAGTTCGTTGTTTACGTGAATTATAGAGACTAAAATAACCTGGTCATCCATCAGCTGACTTAGTTGGTCTAAATCTGCCCTTCCATATTCATCGCAATTGAGATAATAAACTTGGTAGCCTAAGCTTTCATATTTTTTGAAAACTTCTAAGACTGCATCATGTTCCAACTCTGTAGTTATTAATTTTTTTCCGTACTTTTTGTTTTTTTCTATAGCAGAGGAAATAAAAGTGTTGTTGGACTCAGTTCCTCCTGATGTGAAAAATATTTCTTCAGCCTTAACTGCCAAGAAATCTCCAATTATTTTTCTAGACTCTTCTAGTTTTTCTTCTGCCTTCATTCCAAAGCTGTGTAAGGAAGATGGATTGGCAAAATCTTTTTCAAGAGAATCTAAAATTACCTGCCTAACTTCAGGTCTAACCTTTGTAGTTGCACAGTTATCTAAATAAATCATAAGCCACCTCGACTTTAAATTATACTATAAAATTTCAGAAAAATCATTAAAAGTCCTAGGATAAAAGCTTGGCCTCAAGACCAATTGTAAGTAAAGGAAAAAACAAAAAAAGATTTTTTTCTGCTATAATAAGTTTATGAAAATAATAGAAAAAGAAATTAAGATAAAAGACAAAAATTTAATAGCCCAAAAGTCCCTGCTTTTTGATATAGAAACTACAGGCTTTTCTAGAACTTCTGCTAGGATTTATTTAATTGGAAGCTTGGCCAAAGAAAATAACAAGTATATTTTTCGTCAGTATTTGACAGAAAATTCAGCAGATGAAAAATTAATTTTAAAAGAATTTTTAAATCTAGCCTTATCTTATGACTACCTAGTTTCCTTTAATGGTGATTCCTTTGACCTACCTTTTATTAAAGCCAGGTGTCAGCGTTATGGCTTAGATTCAAGTCATTTAGATGCAATAGAATCTATTGACCTGTACAAATTAATAAAAGAAAAAGCGCTTTTTGTAAGTCTAGACAACTATAAATTAAAGACCATAGAAAAATTTATGGGCCTTAACAGAGAAGATTTATTTACTGGTGGAGAGCTTATTTCCCTTTACTATGAATATGAAAATGGCGACAAAAATTTAGAGAATATTCTTCTTCTCCATAATGAAGAAGACATAATAAATATGCCTATAGTCTATGAGTTTTTAGATTTTTTAGATAGAGAAAATACCATAAAGCTTGGAGACGTAAATTTTCTTATAGAAAAAATTTCCCTTAAGAAAAATAAGCTAGAAATCACTGGCAGAACAAGTATAGACAAGGCCTTCTTACAAGGCTCTGCTTTTAAGCTAAGTGTAGAAGATAAAAACTTTATCTTTGAACACTTGGTCCAAGAAGGTCTTTATAAAGAAAATTCAACTTGTTCCTATGTGGAAAAACATGACTTGGACCTTGTATGTAATTATAAGATAGCAAGTCCTGAAGAAATTTATTTATTAAAGGTTGATAAAAAGCAACTAAATCTAAATATTAAAACTTTCTTCCATAAAGTCTTAGCAGGACTTATGGAATAGAATGTACAATATTAACCTAAGGAAGTCCTTGTCCTTAGGTTTTTTTGTGTTTGTTTGGACAATAAAAAGGTTCTATAATATCTGTGGGGGGATAGAAAAATATCCCCTTACAGATATTTT
>JAUNLQ010000027.1 GCA_030532225.1 Bacillota bacterium | reverse complement strand
TAATTTAAAAGTTTTGGGCTTAAGTTTTCTTAGGCCCTATTTTTTTGAAAATTTTTAGACAAAAAAATCCCTAGCCTAAATTTTAGCTAGGGACTGATTTTATAAAATTAAATTAGTGATTTTACTACTTCTAAGGCCTTGTCAAAGTTTACTTCGTTAGTAACTTCAGAAACATATTCAACATATTGAACCTTGCCTTGTCTGTCTACAATTACAACTCCTCTAGAAAGAAGTTGCAGCTCATCAATTAAGAAACCATATTTGTTTCCGAATTCTTTCCATCTGTAGTCTGATACTACTGTAGAATTGTCTATGCCCTTAACTGAACAGAATCTTTCTTGGGCGAAAGGTAGGTCAACTGAAACAGTTACTACTTGAACTTGGTCGCCAAGCTCTTGGGCTTCTTGGTTAAAGGTTGTAGTTTGGATTGAACAAACACCTGTGTCAACAGATGGTACAATAGAATAAACAACGATTTTCCCTTGGTTAATCTTAGAATCAAATTCTGATAGGTCTAAATTTACTGCTTTAAAGTCAGGAGCCATGTCTCCAACTTGGATTTGTTTGCCAACTAGATTTACTTCATTACCGCCAAATGTTACTTTCATTTAAAATCCTCCTTAAAATTTTCTTCGATGTATCTATACTTATTATATCCACTTAGGACCTTAGTAAACAAAAAAGAGCCTTAAAAAAGACTCTTTAGAATATTCTTATTTTCCTTCTAGTTGGTTTAAAGCAACCATAAGTTGGTCAAGGTCTAAACCGTGAACCATAGCTGCTTCTTCTAATGATTCCATTTGGCTTGATGGACATCCAACACAGCCCATGCCAAAGCTCATAAGAATTCCTACAGTTTCAGGATTATGTCTAATAACATCTCCGATTAGCATATCTTTAGTATAAGTCATGACTTGCCTCCTTTTTGTTCTTGCTTTTGTATTATACCCATAAATATAAGATTTAACAATACATAAAAACTTTTAATTGTTATAAAAGGAAAAATTCTGGGGATTTTTTCTTGGAAAATTTTTAAAAATCTGCTAACCTAGTAATAGAAATAGATTTTAAAGGAGTACATAGATGGAAAAATATATAATGGCTTTTGATTCAGGAACTTCTAGTGTTAGGACCATAATTTTTGATCAGCAAGGTCAGGTTAAGGCTGTGGCCCAAAAGGAGTTTACTCAATTTTATCCTCAGCCAGGCTGGGTGGAACAAGATCCTAATGAAATTTGGTCTATGCAAATAGGAACTGCTGTTGAAGCTGTTAACAAGCTAGGTATTAGTGGAGAGGACATAGCCGCCATTGGCATAACTAACCAAAGGGAGACTACAATAATTTGGGACAAATATACTGGCGAGCCTGTTTATAATGCTATTGTTTGGCAGTGTAGAAGGACTGCGAGTTTTTGTGACCAATTAAAGGCCCAGGGCTATGAAAAATTTTTCAGAGATAAAACTGGCTTAGAAATTGACGCCTACTTTTCTGCAACAAAAATAAAGTGGATTCTAGACAATGTTCCAGGAGCCAGGGCAAGGGCTGAAAGGGGAGATCTGCTTTTTGGAACTGTAGATAGTTTTTTAATTTGGAAGATGACAGAGAAAAAAATCCACGTTACAGACTATTCTAATGCTTCAAGGACCATGTTATACAATATTAATGACTTGGACTGGGACCAAGAAATCTTAGAACTTTTAAACATACCTAGACAAATCTTGCCTCAAGTTAGACCATCATCTGAACTTTATGGCTACTTGTCTAAGAGATTTTTAGGCAGCCAGATTCCTATAGCTGCTGCAATAGGAGACCAACAGGCAGCCCTCTTTGGTCAAGCTTGCTATGAACCAGGTCAGGCCAAGAACACCTATGGCACTGGAGCCTTTTTGTTAATGAATACTGGCCAAGAGCCTATTAAGTCTAAGCAAGGTCTAGTTACTACCATAGCCTGGGGTTTAGACGGCAAGGTGACCTACGCCTTAGAAGGGTCTATTTTCGTTGCAGGCTCTGCCATAAAATGGCTAAGGGACAAGCTTAGAATAATTGACACATCAGAAGACACAGACTATATGGCCACAAGGGTTGCAGATACTAATGACTGCTATGTAGTTCCTGCCTTTACTGGTCTTGGGGCTCCATATTGGGACCAATATGCCAGGGGAGCCATCTTAGGCCTAAGTCAGGGAGTAAACAAGTACCATATAGTTAGGGCCACCCTAGAGTCCATAGCCTATCTTTCTTACGATATTTTAAAGGCCATGGAAGAAGACTCTCAAATTAAACTAAAGTCTTTGAGAGTAGATGGAGGAGCTTCCAATAATAATTTTTTGATGGGCTTCCAAGCTGATTTAATTAATAGGCCAGTGGAAAGACCGTTTTGCGTTGAAACAACTGCCCTAGGAGCAGCCAAACTTGCTGGCCTGGCAGTAGGCTATTATGATGACTTGAAAAAGCTAGAAGAAAACTTTGCCATAGAAAGAAATTTTATTCCTAGTATGGAAGAAGACCTAAGACAAGAAAAAATTAAAAAATGGCATAAGGCAGTGAAAAAATCCCAAAGCTGGGCAGAATAAAAAGAAATTTAAAAAGAATAAAGTTTCATAACATCAAAAAGAAAACTTGGGCAAACAAGATAAATACTAGCTTAAAGTCGAATACTTCATATTTAAGAAAACGAAAATGAAAAATAATTTTAAAAAAGTTTCAAAAAGGTGTTTACAAACAGAAAAAAGCTGGTATAATATAAATACAAAGAAAGAAAAAGAAATATCCACTAGTGACAGGAAAAACGTGAATTAACTAGGAGGAAAAATCTTTCGCTTGTATGAAATTGACCTATCTTGAATGGGATAGGTAATATCAGATGAAGGATTTTTAGCATATTGATTTTAGACCTTTCTTTGAACATTCAACCTATACTGAGGATATCATAAGAATCTAAAATATAGAAATATATTTTGTGACTAGAGGATGATGATATTTAGAAGGTGAGTTGTAAAAAATTTCCTCCTAAAGATTAACTGTGATTTAGGAGAGGCTTGACAAATTAATATAGCGGCTATACAGTTTTTAATAAACGTTAGGGAATAGCAGTGTTCCCAAGGTCTAGGGTATAGTTTTTAAGAATCATGGGCGAATAAGCTTAGCTATTTGAAGATAATTTTATAGGCATAAGACTTATAAGATTACTTTTGAAAACTAAGAAGTGAATGAAAAAAGTTAAAAAATGATTTCTTAAAAGAGGACTCAAAATAAGGACCGATAAATTCTTTATGAACCACTAGGGGACTAGTAAGGACAGGAGATTTTATTAAGAAAGGATTTTTGGTGAAAGAAGCAAAAATTATAATTCTGTATAGGTTGGATGACAAATAAAACCAACTTGGACGATTAAATAAATTAGCCAGGTTGGTTTTTTGTTGCCTTTGGCAGCTTGGATATTTTTCGGCTTTTCCCCTTGGAAAGCTATAAATATTATTGGCTTATTAAATGAAAGTTAAGAAAATTATAAAATTTCTATAAAAAATGAATAAAGTCCAGTGAATCAGGCTATAAGAAAAATAAGAAGTAAAAGTAAAAAAGGAGATAGGTGTTATGAAAAAGTTTGCTAAATTATCTTTGCTCCTAAGTTTATTACTTGTTTTAGTGGCTTGTAATCCTGATTTAGTGTTGCAAAAGACTGACCCAGATTCTAATCAAGTTAGCAATGGAAACATTGATGGAGATTTAAGTGATAAAGAGGAAGATGACAAGGACCAAGATATAGATACTGATGATGATTTAGAAATGAATCAAGGTTTAGAAGCTATTGAGACTTTTTTAAGCATAGAAGAGGCAGCAGGTGCTTTTTATGACAACTTTGGCTCTAAGGATATTCAAATTGATGAAATCCAACTTAGTAAAGATGACCAGATTTTAGCTTATAAAATCCAAGGCTTCGATGAGAATACTGAATATGAATTTAAGATAAATGCTGAAAATGGCCAAATCCTAGAAGAAGAATCAGAAGCTGATGAAAAGAGTCCTGATGATTTTGGTATTGCCTTAGACTTGATTATTACCCCTAACCAAGCTATGACAGCAGCTTTAATAAAGACTGATGGCTCTTTTGTAAAAAAATGGATCTTAAAAACTGAGGACAGGGGAGTTTATTATGACCTTGAACTTAATGACGATATAGAAGTTACAGTTAATGCTGAAACTGGAGAAGTTATAGAAGCAGATAGATAATTAGAAGTTTAATTTTAAGGAGCCTTGTTATTTAGGCTTCTTATTACATATTAGAAAGTTAAATTTTATTAATTGTAAAAATCCTGGGTATAAGGACCAATAGAGGGATGTACTTATTTTATAAGAATATAAAAATTAGGAGCTTAAAATGACTGACAAAAAAGAATATTCAAAGGTAATTTATACTAAGGGTGGAGACAAGGGCATGACCT
>JAUNLQ010000026.1 GCA_030532225.1 Bacillota bacterium | reverse complement strand
CTTTTTTTCACAAAAACTTTTCTTTTAAATTTACAAGATATAAGATATGTTATAATATAGTAGGAAAATACCGCATAGTTAAAAAAGAAATTCGTACTTAAAATACTTAGAAAATTGAGAAAGGGAAGATATGGGTTTATTTGATAAAATATTTGGATCTTATAGCGACAGAGAACTGAAAAAGATTGATCCAATAATAAAAAAAATCGAAGGTCTAGATAAGCAGACCCAAGCCTTGACAGACCAAGAACTAAAAAACAAGACTCTTGAATTTAAAGAAAGACTAGGAGCAGGGGAATCTTTAGACGATATTTTGCCAGAAGCCTTTGCTGTATGTAGGGAAGCCTCCTTTAGAGTTTTGGGCATGAAGCACTATCCAGTCCAACTTTATGGTGGAGTTATTCTTCACCAAGGTAGGATAGCAGAAATGAAAACTGGTGAAGGAAAGACCTTAATGGCAACTTTGGCAGCCTATCTTAATGCCTTAACTGGCAAGGGAGTCCACATTGTAACTGTTAACGACTACCTGGCTACAAGAGACAGGCAGTGGATGGGCAAGGTCTATGAATTTTTAGGCCTAAGTGTAGGAAACATTGTCCATGGCCTAAATCCTGCAGAAAGAAGACAGGCCTACAATGCAGACATAACCTATGGAACTAACAACGAATTTGGCTTTGACTACCTTCGTGACAACATGGTTATTTATAAAGAAGAAATGGTCCAAAGAGACCTTAACTTTGCCATTGTAGACGAAGTTGACTCTATTTTAATTGACGAGGCTAGGACTCCTCTTATTATTTCTGGCCAAGGTGCAGAATCAACTGACCTTTATATGAGGGCAGACCACTTTGTAAAAAGACTTTCATCTAGAATAATTGAAGAAAGTGAAAAGACTAGCGACCCTTTTGATAGAGAATTTAAAGAAGAAACAGTTGATTATTTAATAGACGAAAAGGCCAAATCAGCCTCCTTAACTGACAAGGGAGTAGTAAAGGCTGAAGAATACTTTAATATAGAAAACTTAGCAGACCCATCTAATATGGAAATTGCCCACAACATAAAACAAGCCCTTAAGGCTAATTCTGTTATGAAAAAAGACGTAGACTATGTTGTAAAAGATGGAGAAATCATAATAGTAGACGAGTTTACAGGAAGAATGATGCTAGGCAGAAGGTACTCTGACGGCCTTCACCAAGCCATAGAAGCCAAAGAAGGCATGGAAATCAAAAAAGAATCCAAGACCCTAGCCACTATCACCTTCCAAAACTACTTTAGAATGTACAAAAAACTTTCTGGTATGACAGGTACTGCCAAAACTGAAGAAGAAGAGTTTAGGGAAATCTACAATGTAGACGTAATTGAAGTGCCAACAAACAAGCCAGTAATTAGAAAAGACCATGAAGACGGAATTTATTCCACAGAACTAGGCAAGTACAAGGCAGTAATAAATGACATAAAAGAACGTCACGCCAAGGGCCAACCAGTCCTTGTAGGTACAGTGTCCATAGACAAGTCTGAACTTTTGTCAGCCTTATTGAAAAAACAAGGCATAAAGCACAATGTTCTAAATGCAAAATTCCATGAACAAGAATCTGAAATTGTAGCCCAAGCTGGCCGTTATGGAGCAGTTACCATTGCAACTAACATGGCAGGTCGTGGTACTGACATTGTCCTTGGTGGTAACCCTGAATTTATGGCCAAGGAAGTAATGAAAAAGAAAAATCTTCCAGAAGAAGTTTTTGAACAAATAGATGGCTATGCTGAAACAGACAAGGAAGAAATCCTAGCAGCCAGAGGAGAATACAAAAATTTAGTAGAAAAATTTAAAGAAGAAACAAAAGAAGAAGCAGCACAAGTAATAAAAGCTGGAGGCCTACACATTATTGGTACAGAAAGACACGAATCCCGCCGTATTGACAACCAATTAAGAGGTAGGTCTGGTCGTCAAGGAGACCCAGGTTCTTCTAAATTTTATATATCAGCAGAAGACGATTTAATTAGACTTTTTGCTGGAGAAAGATTTAAACAAGTTATGGACAAGTCCCAAGTAGAAGAAGACGAGTCCTTAGAAGCACCAATGCTTACAAAGCTTATAGAAACAGCCCAAAGAAGAGTAGAATCTAACAACTTTGCCATTAGAAAGTCTGTCTTAAAATATGACGACGTAATGAACAAACAAAGAGAAATAATCTACGGAGAAAGAAGAAAAGTTCTCCAAGGCCAAGACATAAAAGATGATATAGAAAGAATGGTAGAGGGAGTTATTTCTGACGAACTTGCCTTCTATATTACTTCAAAGTTAGAAGAAAGCTCTAGAGACTATGAAGGCTTGTTTAGATCTTTGGCAGAAATTTTTGACTTTAAAGAAAAAGACTTTGAGACCTTAAAGGGACTAAATGATCCTAGCCAGCTTGAAGAAAAAATCAAGGACCTGGCTAGAGAAAAATACAAGGCCAAGGAAGAAGAATTTGGCTCCTCTGTCTTTAGAGAAGTAGAAAGAGTTGTCCTCCTACAAGTTGTAGACGAAAAGTGGATGGACCACATAGATGCCATGGACCAACTAAAACGAGGAATTGGTTTAAGGGCTATGGGCAATGAAGACCCAGTAAGAGCCTATGGTAACGAAGGTTTTGATATGTTTGAGGCTATGAACGACTCTATTCGCAGGGACACAGTAAGACTACTTTACCATGTAGTTAATCCTGAAAGAATGGAAAGAAAAAGAGTAGCCAAGAATATTTCAGCAGTTGGAGGGTCAGACTCAGGCCAAACAAGAAAGGGCCAAACCTTTGTAAGAAAAGAAAAGAAAATCGGAAGAAATGACCCTTGTCCATGTGGATCAGGCAAGAAGTACAAAAACTGCCACGGACGTTAATAAGGAGATTTATGCAAAATATATATTTAGACCAAGAAAGACTAAATACAGCAAGTCAAACAATAAATAATCTAGGCCAATCAGTAGATGTAGAAGGCAAACGCAAAGAAGCTGAAGAATTGGAAAAAAAGACCCTAGAAGCAGACTTTTGGAACGACTCAGACCAAGCTCAGAACACAATCTCTCAGCTAAACGGTCTAAAATCTTATGTAGAAACCTATGACGACTTAAAAAACCAAGTAGAAGAGGCTGAAGTTTTAATAGAGCTACTAAGAGAAGAAGAAGACGACCAAGCCTACCAAGAACTTGTAAAAAGGCTGGACAAAATAGAAAAGGCTACCAAGTCCTTTGAAATCCAAACCCTTTTGAAGGGAGAATATGACAAGGAAAATGCCATCTTGTCCATCCACGCAGGAGCAGGAGGAACAGAAGCCCAAGACTGGGCAGGCATGCTTCTAAGAATGTACACCAGGTATGCAGAAGGAAAAGGCTACAAGGTTACAACCCTGGATATTTTAAAAGAAGAAGAAGCAGGAATAAAATCTGCCACCTTGTCCATAGAAGGCCGCAACGCCTATGGCTATTTAAAAGCAGAAAAAGGAGTCCACCGCTTAGTGAGGATTTCTCCCTTTGACGCAGCAAAAAAACGCCACACCTCCTTTGCATCAGTAGACGTCTATCCAGAATTTACAGAAAAAATTGAAGTGGATATAAAAGACGAAGACCTGAAAATCGACACCTACAGGTCATCAGGAGCAGGAGGCCAGCACGTTAACACTACAGACTCTGCAGTTAGAATAACCCACATACCAACTGGCGTAGTAGTTCAGTGCCAAAACGAAAGGTCTCAAATCCAAAATAGAGAAAAGGCCATGCAGATGTTAGCAGCCAAATTAATAGCCATAAAAGAAGAAGAACAAAAAGAAAAAATAGAAGACCTTCAAGGCAACTATTCCCAAATAGCCTGGGGATCCCAAATCAGGTCCTATGTCTTTAATCCATACCAAATGGTAAAAGACCATAGAACCAACATAGACGTAGGAGATACCCAAAGGGTTATAGACGGAGACTTAGATATATTTATAGACGGCTATTTACAAATGAAAGCAGAATAAAAAAGGGGCGAGATAAAATCGCCCTTTTAAAAACAATATATATAGGAGGAAAGAATCTTATGAAATGCTATAAGTGTGGAGAAGAAATGGAAAAAGGACAGCTTATTGCCTCTGGAACAAATATAGCAGGAGCCCAATTAGTCTTTAGAAAAGAAGAAAACATAAAAAAATTATTTGACACAAGCCAAAAACAATTGAAAACCACAGGTCCAGCCTGGTATTGTCCAGACTGTAAGTACGTTATAGCAGAATTAGAAGAAAAACAATCTTTTTTTGATTAAGGGCTTGCAAAAACTTTTTAGCCGTGGTATATTATTAAAGCTGAGTTATTGCTTAAGAAAACTTTAAATAGACTTAAAAAATTCTTAACAAATACTTGCAATGAAATAAAAGCTATGCTATAATAGTTTTTGTCTTACGGGATGTAGCGCAGTTTGGTAGCGCACGTGGTTTGGGACCATGGGGCCGGGGGTTCAAATCCTCTCATCCCGACCAATAAAAACCTACCTTTTATAGGCAGGTTTTTTTATCCTTATAGGAGTATTTTGCCAAGGAAAATAAAAATTATTTTTTCAAAAATAGTCTTGACAAAGACAAAAGACCTTGGTAAGATAAATAAGCTGTCTTCAAAGGGGACG
>JAUNLQ010000014.1 GCA_030532225.1 Bacillota bacterium | reverse complement strand
TTATCCTTTAAAATGTAATTACGCCAACAAACATCAAAGGAGGAGTACAAGTGTGTAACAAGAATATCATAAAATTTTTACTTATAAAAGAGTGTTTGTAAAAAATATAAAATATCTAAACTTTACATATTAATTTCATCATTTTTTCTGTTAACAATAAAAGTGTATAAAAAACCAATTCCAAAGGAAATGGCCATAGTAATTAGGCCGATTACAAGATTTCTTAAAGACCCATCTGGAGACATATAAACTGGAATTGCAGCAAGGCCAGGATTTACATAAGCATAGGAAACGAAGTTCATAAGGCCTGCAAAGGCACCACCGATAAAGCCTGCCAGCATAGATCCAACAAGGGCACTTTTATATTTTAGGGCAACTCCATAAATACCAGGCTGACTAGTTCCAAGCATGGCTGTAATAAAGGCAGAAATACTATAGGACTTAACCTTTTTATCCTTGGCTAATAAAACAACAGCGAAAACTGCTCCTGCAAGGCCTATATTTGTCGCAACCATACCTGCAGCAAAAAAGTCCTCAAAGCCTTGGTGACCAAGTTGGTCGAAGACAAGAGGAAATAAAGGATAATGGGCCCCAGTCATAACTGCAAAAATTCCAAAGCCTCCCAGAAGAGTTGGAATTAAAAAGTGGGCCAGACTGCCAACAGATTTTAAAGCTCCTCCAAGAAAAATCCCAATGCCATTGCCTAAAGGACCAAGAACAATAAGGCCTAATAAAGTAGTTAAACCAAGGTCAATTAAAGGCGAAAAAACACCTTGAACTATTTCAGGAACAAGCCATTTAGAAAACTTTTCAACATACTTTTGGGCCCAGACAATAAAAATTGCAGGGAAAACACTAGAAGAGTAGGAAGTTTCTAAAATTGGCAAGCCTAAAAAGTTCGTGTCCATCTTTCCGAAGAAAAGTTCCAAAAGGTCAGGGTGAAAAAGAACCAAGATAACAGAAATTGATACATACTCATTAACATCAAAAATCTTGGCAGCACTAAGACCAATAAGAATAGGCAAAAAATAAAAGACAACATTAGAAATAGAATTTAGGATAATAAAAGTAGAAGTACCTTCTTCAACAAGACCTGTAAAACTAAGAAGGACATTGAGCCCCTGTAACATACCAGCAGCAGTAATGGCTGGAAGAATGGGCTGAAAAATTCCATCTAAATAAGAAAGAATAATTTGGATTATATTTTTCTTATCATTTATATTTGTATTTGAAAACTCACTCATAAAAATCTCCTAAGACTTAAAATTTTACATCATAAAGTAGCCAAAGTAAGGCTGCTATAACTTATACCCAATAATTAAAAAAATCAGAACATTCAATGGTATTTTTAAATAAAAAACCGAAAAAGGAGTTTTGGAAGTTATTTATTTTAAATAAATCTTTTATTGAAAGCATTATTGATTACAAAGGATAATATTATAAAGGCTCAAGACCTTACTCTTAAAAAATAATTGTAGGGCTGTCATAAAAAAATTATAAACAGTGAGGGTGTATATACAGTTTGCTAAAAATTCTTGAAGAATAACTTCTAATATTTTTAAAAATAATGATATAGAATGTCACGTTTAAATAATAAATATAATAAGAGTTGTTTATAGTAGCAAGGAATAAAAGAAAATGAAATTGAAATTTAATAATAAAGACAAATAATTACTTTATAAATATTGAACCTTTTAACATTTGATATTACCTATATAATAAGGCGCCTTATAAATAGAGTTCATATTTAAATTAATGGGTATTAGATGAAATAAGAAAATAAATTAATTAATCATAGTATTTTAGGAGGTCTTGATGGCTTACGAAACACCACTCACAATTGCAAAGGTAATTAAGGATATTTCTTCAAATAGATATGTATTACCTTCTATTCAACGCGAATATGTATGGGATGCTGAACAAATTGAAAAATTATTTGATTCTTTAATGAGAGAGTATCCTATTGGAACATTTCTTTTTTGGGAAATTAGTAAAGAACATGTAGGAGATTATGATTTTTATGCTTTTATGAAAAGCTATCATGAGGTGACAAAAAAACATAATGAAAAAGTAGATTTAAAAGGTTCTGATGGAGTAATTGCTGTTTTAGATGGACAACAAAGATTAACATCAATTTATTTAGGCTTAAAAGGAACGTATGCATATAAACGTAAATATGTTTCTAGAAGTAATCCAAATGCATACCCTACAAGAAAATTATATCTAAATTTATTGGGCGAACCTAATAATAGTGATAATAAATATGATTTTAGGTTTTTAATA
This sequence comes from Bacillota bacterium, assembly GCA_030532225.1. Classification (GTDB taxonomy): domain Bacteria; phylum Bacillota; class Clostridia; order Tissierellales; family Peptoniphilaceae; genus Neofamilia. The sequence continues at coordinate 32,030 of JAUNLQ010000014.1, read as the reverse complement.
CCAAAAGAAGTAAAAAATGATGAAAATAACTATTGGTTTGAAGTTGGAAAAATATTAGAAATGAAAGAAGATGGAGACGTATCTTTGTATGTAAATGATAATATTAGCTTTTCTGACTATTTTGATTACTCAAAAGAACAATCAAGATTTGCCATTAATGCTCTTTCTAAACTATATAATATAATTAATAAAGCAGGTACTATTAGTTATTATAAAGAGGACTCTACTGAGTTAGATAAAGTATTGAATATTTTCATTAGAGTTAACAGTGGAGGAACAAAACTTAATTACTCTGATTTACTTTTGTCAATAGCATCTGCACAGTGGGACAACCATGATGCAAGAGAAGAAATAATAGAATTTGTTGATGAAGTAAACAAAATTGGAGATGGTTTTAGAATTGATAAAGATTTTGTTTTAAAGGCAGCTTTGGTTTTAAGTAATTTGAAAGATATTGCTTTTAAAGTTGATAATTTTAACAAAAAAAATATGTCTACGATTGAATCTCAATGGGATCACATAAAAAAGACTGTTAGGCAAGCCGTTTTATTAGTTTCTTCCTTTGGTTATTCTGGTGAAACATTATCATCTAACAATGCATTAATACCTATTGCTTATTATCTCATGTTAATTGGTAATCCAGATAATTTTGTTGAATCAGGAAACAATAAGAAAGACAAAGAAAAAATAAAAAAGTGGCTTATTTCTTCACTCCTAAAAAAAGTATTTAGTGGCCAGTCTGATAATGTTTTAAGGACAATTAGAAAAATAATAGAGGATAATGGGACCAATGAATTCCCGCTGGAAAAGATTCAAGAAAAATTTAAAGGCACAAATAAATCAATTTTGTTTACTGAAGATGACATTAATGAATTTTTACTAAATTTGAAATATGGTAAAAGTGATACTTTATCCACTTTGATGCTGTTATATCCTTCATTGGATTTCAATAATAAGTTTCATATTGATCATATTTATCCAAAGAGCAAATTTAACAAGAGATACTTACAAAAACAGGAAATAGAAGAAAACAAAATTGATGAATATATTGAATCTGTAAATAATATTGCAAATCTTCAATTGTTAGCAGCAAAATTAAATGAAGAAAAACTAGATACAGATTTCTATGAATGGTTTGAAAAACATCAAAGTACAGAATATGAAAAAATTAACTATAGAACAATCCACTATCTTCCCAACATTGAATATTCATATGAAAACTATCTTCAAGTTATGGAAGAGAGAAGAAAACTACTAAAGGACCAGTTGTGCCAAATTCTTATATAACTATACTTCTGCTAAATTAAAAACGGGATAGGATAATAATTTAAAACCGAATTACTCTTATAACGAGCTTAACAAATAAAACAAAAAAATTGCAAAAAACAATAAATCTAGGGAGGTATTCTATGTACGGAGCTATTTTAGGGGATATAATTGGGTCTCCTTTTGAGTTTGATAGGGGAAATAAGTCAAAGGATTTTCCTTTGTTCACCAGATGGTCTCAATTTACAGATGATTCTGTTATGACAATAGCAGTGGCTGAGGCTCTTCTTAATCTAGATTCAGATGCAAATGAGCCTAGAGTTGAAGAGAAAGTTTCAGATTCTATGAGAAAATGGGCAGGGAAGTATCCAGATGCAGGCTATGGCAACAGATTTTTCAAATGGTTATTTCTTCAAAAAGACCCAAAGCCTTATGGAAGCTATGGCAATGGATCTGCTATGAGGGTTTCTGCAGCTGGCTGGCTTTATGAAAGCCTAGAAGAAACTAGAAAAATCGCCAGCCTTACAGCCCAAGTAACCCACAACCACCCTGAAGGCATAAAGGGTGCTGAAGTAACTGCTGCAGCCATTTACTTGGCTAGGACTGGAGCCTCAAAAGATGAAATAAAAAACTATATTATCAAAGAATTTTCTTATGACTTATCTAGAACTTGTGATGAAATTAGACCTAACTACCATCATGTAGAATCCTGCCAAGAAACTGTACCAGAAGCTATTACAGCTTTTTTAGAAGGTCAGGATTTTGAAGATGTAATTAGGACAGCTGTGTCTCTTGGTGGAGATGCTGATACCCTAACTTGTATAGCAGCTTCCATTGCAGAGGCTTTTTATGGGGTGCCTGACTTTTTAAAAAAGGAAGCTAGGACTAGACTTCCTCAAGATATGCTAACTGTTCTTGATAATTTTGAGAGGCTAGTAAAAAGTAAATAATTTTGCTAGAAGGATGGTATAGATAAGAAAAATTCTAATAATTAAGAAGAAAGGTCTATTTTGAAAATTATCTTTTCTAGTTATTTCAAAATAGACTTTATTTTATTAGGAAAAATTAAAGTTTATAATAAAAATAACAAACCTTATAGAAATTTTCAAAACTAAGTCAGTTATGTTATAATTTTAATTATATTAGTATAATATTTGAAAAAACGGAGGTTTACTATGTACCCTGGCTTAGCCCATAATCCAGATTTTTTCCCAATATTTTTTGCTTCATATTTTATGATTTTGATTTTTATGATAGGACTGAATCTAATTGCAGACTGGGTTCTTTTTTCTAGGGCAGGTATTTCTGGTCTTTGGTCTATAATTCCTTTTTGTAACTTATGGCAAAAGATAAAAATAGGAAAGGGACTTCCGTCCATCTTACTTTTCCTTCTATTTTTTGTGCCTGGAGCAAATGCACTTGCCCTAATTATTATGAATTATAGGTTCGCAAAAGCTTATACAAGATCAGAAGTAATAGCAATTTTATATGTATTATTTCCATTTGTAGTAGGACTAATATTGGCTTTTTCCAGGGATTTTACATATAGAAATCCAATAGATGGCGGACCTACAGTTATGTAAGATGCTATAAAATAATTAGCAAATTATTTTAAAACAGGAGCTCGGAAATGAAAAGAAGACTATTTTTTTTAATTTTATTTTTCATAGGTTTTGTTGGAGCTTATTTATTTCTTTCATTTTGCATCTCAGCCTTTAGAATAAAATTAGAAGCTCCACCTTTAGAATATTTTTTTGCAAGTTTAAAGCATATGGTTTTATTTAAGTCCTTGATTTCATTTGTAATTGGAATTATTTTAGGACTTATGGAAAGATTTTTTTGGAAAAATTATAAATAGGAAGAAAAAGAACTTTTAGACTTTAAAGTAAAATTATAGATTAGTGTTAAAACACTAGACCTAAACAAAAAATTTGCAACAATAAAAACCCAAGAAAATTCCATTATAAAAGACCATTTTCCTGATATAAAAATATAAGAGAAAACACATGGGCAAGAAATTTAGTTTTTGCACAAGAAAATATTCATTTTAAACAAGAATTCTATCTCCAGCAGTTACTTTTGTAGCTGCTTTTTTCTTGATCAAAAAATTTTAGAAAAAAATATATCTTGGTTATTTTACAATTATCTAGTAGAATATAAAAACATAAGAGGCAGTAAATTTTTATACATAATAAAAAAGGATAGTCATTTTAACTTTATATAGATAGAAAACAAAAGGTGATATGATGAAGGAAGAAAAATATCTACAGACAGAAGCAGAAGCCAAGAAAAAAACAAAGAAGAAATCCAAAAAAAAGAAAAAGAGAAAATGGCCCTTTGTACTTATTTTTTTGTTAGGATTGGCAGTTTTGTCTTATCCAATAATATCCAGGCTTTATTACAGAGTTGAAGCCAATAACCAAATAACAGACTTTAAGGCTGCTAGGGAAAAATTAGATCCAGCAGAAATAGAAAGACGTATGGAGCTGGCCAGAGCCTTTAATGAATCTTTAACTAACGAGGTAACAGAAGATCCGTATTCAGAAGAAGAAAAGGCAGCAGGAAGAGCAGAATATGCTAGGATGCTAGAGCTTAACGAAAAAATAGGCCACGTTCAAATCCCAAAAATTGACACTAACATCCCAATATATGCAGGAACCAACGAAGAAGTTCTCCAAAAAGGAGCAGGACACTTAGAAGGAACCTCTCTACCAATAGGAGGCAACTCTTCCCACACAGTAATAACAGCCCATTCAGGCCTTCCAACAGCTAGACTATTTACAGACCTAAACAAGCTAGAAATTGGAGACAAATTCTATATCCACAATATAGAAGGAGTCCTAGCCTACCAAGTAGACCAAATCCTGACCATAGACCCATCAAACTTTCAAGACTTGCTTATAGTGCCAGGCCACGACTACGCCACCCTATTAACCTGTACACCAATAATGATAAACACTCACAGACTAATAGTTAGGGGCCACAGAATAGACTATATTCCAGCAGTAGAAGAACAATTTATAGCAGACAATGTAGCTGCCTTCCAATACAGATATATGTTCTATATAGCCTTGGCAATAATTTTTATACTCTTAATTATAATAATTGCCATAAGAAGAAAGAAGAAAAAAGTAGAAAAAGAACTAAAAAGACTTAACAAAGAGAAAAAAGCCAAAGAAGAAAGACAAAAAATAGACCAAGAAGTAATAGACAACTTTACAAAAAAATAAAAACCAGAGTGAAAAAATGACAAGAAAAAATAAAAACATTAACTACAAAAAACTAGCCTTGTTTGTGATTTTTGTACTTGGATTTTTAGTAGCCCTTTATCCAATAATATCTAACCTATACTATAGACAAGTTCACACAAGTGAAGTTAATGACTTTATAAGTGGAAAAAGTCAAATGTCTACAGAAGACAAGATAAAAAAGATAGAGCTAGCAAGACAGTACAACAACACCCTAGATCCATCAAGGCTGTCAGATCCATACACAGAAAAAGAAAAAGAGGGTATAGCAGAATATGCCCGTATGTTAGAAATCGAAGAAAAAATTGGATTTGTAGAAATACCCCAAATACAGCAGAAGTTGCCAGTATATGCAGGAAGTTCTGACTCAGTTTTAGAAAGAGCAGCAGGCCATCTTGAAGGAACATCCCTGCCAGTAGGAGGTCAGTCTAGCCACGCAGTTATAACAGCCCATAGAGGCCTTCCAAAAGCCAAGCTTTTTAGAGACCTGGACAAGTTGAAAATGGGAGATATCTTCTATTTCCACAACTTAGAAACAGTTTTAGCCTACCAAGTAGACCAAATACTAACAGTTGAGCCATGGGACTTTGAGCCAGTTTTGGTAGTAGAAGGAGAGGACTTAATGACCCTTCTAACTTGTACACCTTATATGATAAACTCCCACAGACTCCTAGTAAGAGGCCACAGAATAGACTATGTTCCTCCAGTAATAGAAGACCAACTAGCAACAACAGAAACTAACAACATCTATCAAAGCTATCTACCATATATAATTGGGCTTCTAATCCTAGTAAGCCTAGTAGCCCTGTACTATCTATACAGCTACAGAAAGACCAAGAAAAAGGTAGAAAACTTTGATAAAAAATAGGAGGCAAAATGAAAATAAGTATAAAAGGGATACTTGGGCATCTACTAATAATATTTGGAATCCTAATACCCTTAATAGGTTTTTTTGGAATGACTTGGAACAATCTTACAGCCCAAAAAAGCTACCAAGCCTTTAAAGAAGACTACAGCACCCAAGTAGACCAAATGAACTTCCAAGAAGACCTAGAAGCCTACAACAACAAAATAAAAAACCATGACCAACTATCAGCCCTAGACCCTTTTACAGTAGAAAACTACAAGGGCAGCTATGAAATAGAAAACTTTGACCAAGACCAAGTATTTTCATACCTAATAATTCCCAAACTAGACATAATAAGACCCATCTATTTAGATGCAACAAATGACCACCTAGCCATGGGCATAAGCCAAATAGACGGAACGTCTCTGCCAATAGGAGGCCAGGGAACAAGGTCAGTACTAGCAGGCCACAGAGGCTGGTATAATGACGTAATGTTTTTGTATCTAGACGATTTACAAGCAGGGGATATATTTTTTATAGACAATGGAGTAGAACAGCTAAAATATCAAGTAACAGACAAAGAAGTAATAGGGCCATCAGATTGGGACAAACTAAGCCCAAAAGAAGACCAGGACATAGTTACCCTCTTAACCTGCCATCCCTTTGGACCACCAAGACCTGACAGACTCTTAGTAAATGGCCAAAGAATAATAGAAGAAAAAGAAAATATAGGAGCAGAAAATCTGCAAACAGAAACACAAGAAGCCCAAAAAGACCAAGAAAGTCCTAGACCCTCACAAATAAAAGTGGAAAAATCTCCAACAAGCAAAAAGCTAAACAAGATAATATATATAATAACTGGCCTACTAAGCCTAGGACTAATAATCTCAATAATTAGCTTTATAAAATATTTAATAAAAGGGAAAAGAAACCAGTAAAAAAAGACACTTGCTAAAAGGAAATTAGCAGGTGCCTTTTTATATTAGTCAATAAGATTCAAAGCCTCATAATTGGAAAGCAGATTATTTAAAACAGTAGTATTATCTACCATATCTACAAGAGAACTTTCATTAATATCAAAAAACATTTTCTTTCCAGTAGCCACAATACTAGGATCACCAGAAATAAAATACTTGTCATTATTATCTTTTTGAGAAGAAATTTTCTTACAAACAAAGAAGTTTTCAGAAATAAAAATGTTAATAGGGTAGTCGCACTCACCAGAAAAAATAGAATTAGAATTAATAAAATAAAAACTATGGTCAGAATAATCAGCAATATTATCTAGAGCCGTATTAATATAGCTATCAAATTCCTTTTTAGTAAGCTTAAAAGTATAATTGCCTAGACAAATCTCTCTCTTGCTCATACAGCAACACAGAGGAGAAAAATTGACAGCAATATAATTACTTAAACTACCGACAAAATGCTTTTGGATCTTCAATAAATTTCTCAGAGAATTTTTTTCAAAGTCGCTAATCTTTCTTTTGGCTAGTAACCTCTCCAACAAAGACTTAGGTAAGAAATATCCATCAAAAAAGCTAATAAAAATATAAAGCTCAGTATTAGGATACAAATTGTTTCTCAAAAAAACATCAAAATAATCATAATTGCTAACAGTCTTAGCAACAGTATATTCTTCTAAAAAAATACTTTCCACAAGACTATCTGCCAGACTCAAGGCTGCCTTGCTTTTAGAAAAAGAAATCAAGACTGGCCTATTATTAGCATCCATAGAAAAGAACAAAATAAACTTGTCCTTAACATAAACAAATTGGCCAAAAGACCTTTTATCAAAAGGATACCTATAAATATTAAAATCATAAAAGAAGCTGTGAGATAGCATGCTAATAGAAGAAGCCCTAGAATCAAAAGTCAAAATATCATCAGACTTATTAACAATAAAATTAAGATCCACAACTGCCTCGTTAGAAAATAAAACAAAATTATCATCAAAATCTAACAAATACTCTAAATAATCAATATCAAGAGTAGAATACACAACTACCTTTTCATTATTAATAGGGGAAGAAAAAGCCTTATAAATAAATTCAGTAATATTATCTTCGCCCATAATTAGAAAATCATCAGCAGGAAAGACTTGCTTGTTGGAATTTTCAGAACAAAAATAAGCAGATATTAAGGCATTATAAATCCTCTTTCTCAAAATAGTCTTTGAAGAAAGATCTAACTTAGATTTAAACAAATTCTTAACCTTGTCCTCTAAACCATTATTAAAAATTACAGTAGAGAACACATCAGCAAGGACCTTTGAAATATATGTATTTTGTTTAACAGTTGGAAGATTATGGCCATTGGTCCATTTAGAAATATAAGACACATCATAATTAATATAGCCAGAAATATCCTTTAGCTTCAAATCCGTTATATCAATAAGATAAGTTAACAGTTCAGAATAATTCATAAAATAACATCTCCTAAAATATAGCTTTTTACGATTATATACGAAAATATATATAATAACAAGTTTTAAGGATAAAAAAAGAAAAATAAGAAAAATATTTTTCATTTTTTAACACATGAATACTAATTCACTATACTTTACAAACAAGTAAATTAGCCAAAGTTTAATAAATTATTTGAATTATTAAAAAAAATTCAAATAGCAAAAATCTTACAAAAACCCTGAAAACAGCACAAATACTTAATTTACAGGAAAAAATTAAATTACACTAAAAAATTGACATTAGAAAATCTTAGTATTAGTATATTTTAAAAGTACAGCAAAAGACTACACTTACTTTTTAAAGAAAATTCAAAGAAAATTATCAAAAACAAAAAGCCCTACAACTTGTTTTCGCAAAGCTGTTTTTACTAGAAAAATAACAAGAACTAGGAAAAAGGAAAAATTTTAAAATTTTAGTTTCATTTTAAAATAAAAAAGCATGAAAGACTAAACACATGAAAGCCCTGAAATATGGGAAAATGTAAAAATTTGTTTGAATAAAATAAAAAAATTCAAAAACAAAAAAATTACAAAAAACTCTGAAACTAGCATAAATACTACGCTTGCAAGGTTAAACAACACTAAAATTGTAAAGTTGAAATTTATATGATTTGTCATTAATATTATAACCTTATAGAGACATATATTAGAAAACTATACATATATTCGCAATGCTTATAAATGTTTTAGATTAGAGGGAGGAAATCTATGATCATCAAAGAATACAACCATAAAAAATTAATATCTTTAATCTTGGTTCTAGTATTCTTGCTGCAACCATTTGCTACAACAATAGCTATGGCCCGAAATATGCCAGCAGATCAAGGAGAAAAAGAAAGCCAAACAATAATAATAAATTCTGATTCTCTTGAAAATAATGAAGATCCAGAAGAAAGTATCTTTTTCCAAGACAGCATTATTTTTTCTCAAGAAGAAAACTTGGACCAAGAAACAGAAAATCAAGACTCTGATTTAGAAAGTATTTTCCCTTCATTAGAAACAAATGAAGGACAATCAGAAGAACTTGAAGCTGACCAAGAAGAAATCTTAACAGACTCAAATCCAATAATAGAAACAGAAATTGAAACAGAAACCGAAGAAGAAATTGTAGAAACTGAAGAAAATCTTCTACAAGACTTAGAAGAAAATCTTCTAGAATCTCCAGAAGACCAAAGCCAAGACCCAGCTTACCAAGATGAAAACACTGAAAATAAAATCTTGTCAGCTGACCAAGAAGCCTTACTTGAAAATCTTCAACCAGGTCAAGGTCAAATCATTAGTCTAGGAAAAACATCATACATAGCAGGCCAAAGCCTAGATTTAAGGGACTTACTTATTTTAACAAAAACCCCAGAGGGCCAAGGATGCTTGTTTGATTACCAAGAATTAATTTCAAATCCAGAAATTCTTATTTATCCAAGCCTAGACCAAAAACTAGCAGCAAATTATTACCAAAAACTTTTAGATCCAATTTATTTAGCAGACGAGGCTCCTAGCTTTAAAGAAAAGCTTGAAAATTATTTAAGAGAAAATCCTATTGAAAGTACCAAGCTTCAACTAAGAATCCAAATTCCAGGCATAGAACCACTAAGCCTAGACCTAGAAGTAAAAGAAGAAAATCTTAATATCCAACCAATAGAATTATTCAAAGCCTTAAGAACAAAAAACTCATCAATAATAGTTCTTGATGCAGGAAAACTAAGCTACACCAACAAAGACCAAATCGATCTAGCAGAGCTTAGATTTTTAATAAAAGACGAAAATGGAAACTTGTGGCCTAAAACTGGCCAAGAACTTTTAGCAGATCCAAACTTCCATATAGATATGGAAAGCTTTGAAAGAGCAAAAGAAAAACTAGACCCTAACTACCAAGTTCAACTTCAAAACTTTGACCCAGCTTGGTATATAGAAAACTTTAGGTCAGTAGACTTATTCTCTGTAATCCAAAGCCAAGAAACAGAAAAAGTTCAACAAGCACAAGAACATAAGGAAATCCAAACTACAATTACAGTAGAAGGCTTAGGCTATGAAAATCTTTACTTGCCAATAACTATTAGCAACGATAAGCAAAATCTAGAAGACTTAGAAGAATACAAGAACGCTTCTATAAGAACAAGCGGCAAACTATTAGACGAAAATCTTGCCCAATTTAAAATCGTAATAGATATTAACAAACTAAGTGCAATAAAAGACCTTAGCCTTAATTTCTTAGATGGGGAAAATCAAAGATCAGACAATATAAGAATACAAAGCATAATAAAAACTGATGGCTATAGAGAAGAAGACATTAGCCTAACAGATTATAACTTTAGGGACCTAGCAGATGTAGAAGACATAGAAGGCTATAAGACATTAGATCCAATCTTTCTACAAGAAGACCTAGGCCAAAGAGAAATCTTAAATCCACTAAGCCTAGCCACAAAACTAGACCCAGGCTACAAGTATATAATCACAGTGGAAATGGAAAGAATGGCAGACCAAGGACTAGACCTAGAAGCTGATTGGGACCTTAATAACCAAGAACTTATAAGTAACTTAAGTCTAGAAGAACACCAAGAAGTTCAAGAACAAGAAAGAAGCTGGAATCCACAACTTCTAATCCAAACAAGAACTAGACTAGCAGAAGACCTAAGAGCAGAAACAGACCTAGGCCTAAGAAGCTTTAACCTAGGACCTCAAGCCCAAAATCTAGAAGAAAGTTACCCTAACATTTTTGAAGCAGAAAATATAGTAGAAAAAGAAATACTAGTTGCTGTAGAAGAAAATTCAGAAAAAGGACAACTTGAACTAGGCGAAGAACTTGTAGAAGAACCTCTAAAGGAAGCAAGTAGTTCTTTCCAAGGAAAAAAATTCCATTTAGCTAATAAGCTAAACTTTAAAGCTTCAATAGAACAACCAATACCAAAAGATTGGTATTTTGACATTAACATAGGACCTTATTTAAAAGTAGGGGCAAATGACTTAGAACCTATAAAAAAAGCTGATGGGACTATCCTAGCTAGTTTAGAGTATATAGTAAGTGATAATATCATTAGATATAGCTTCCAAGAAACAATAACAGAAGATTTCACAGTAGCAATAAATCAAATGCTAGATTTTAATCCAGAAGTAATTGGTAGTGTTGAAAAAATAAGAATAAATATTAACCTTAAAGGCAAGAACATGGCCAGCCAAACTATGTTTGACAGAGAGGTTTTAAAGGGAGAAGACAGTCCAGTAACTCTAAAAGCTCCTTTAATAGTTGATGATTCAGCTGCAGAAGATAATTCTTCAACAACTTATCCTTACTCTCTTCCTTATGAATCAAAACAAGACTATTATTATTCAAATGGGGGGAGAATGAGATGGACTATAAGTATAGACACAAGTGAGTTGCTAGAGAAAAAAGACCTATTAGACTACAACAACTTAGGTCTTGCCCTTTATGCACCTTCAGACCAAGGTCTAAGGGATTATAATTATAAGATTAGTATAGACGGCAACGATCCACTATTCGAAGGACAAATGGAATCAAACAATGCACTAACTAGAAAAGCCTTAAGTCTTAAAAAAAATGATTTAGGCAATAAAATAAACATTGAAGTTACAGCTAGCATAGAAATTCCAGCCAATACCTATAGTCTAGGCCTAAGACTTACACCAGATGAAAACTACTTGATGGCAATAGTAGAAGAAGTTCAGGCTAAGATTGATTCAATAATAGCTGGCTCACTAGGTTTTGTTATTCCATATATAAAAAATCTAGAACAATTTGATAAATTTAAAAACGGCTTTAATCTAATAGACGTTAGACTAACAACTAGTAATGCTCCTAGAACATCATACGACCAGTATGTATCTACAGCATATGGAGATACAACCAGGTCTATGTTCGGTAAAAATTTAAATGAATATGAAAACTATATTAATTTCACAGTATCAGACACCCTTAGATTAGAAGAAATTAATGATAAGGTGATTTTAAATAGTCTAGGAGATGATGTTTACAAGAGAACATTTACTAACGCAAGTGAAATAGCTCAAGTTCCAGCAGTTCAGATTTTCACCCCAAATGCAGATGGAACTTATACTGTTTTTTACGATGATCAAATATCAGATTCCAATGCTCTAAGAGAATCACTTCCTGAGAAACTACTTCCAGGTACTATAATTCAATATACATGGAAGATCTTACCACAAACACCAGGAGAAAATAGCCAAATAACAGTGGACTTCCAAAATAGGACTATAGTTGACGGTCTAGGCCAAGTAGGAGGCCCAAAAACAGCAAGCTTTAGGAAAAGATCAGAAGCAGAACTAAAGGAAGGATACCATATAGGATATCAAACTCGACCTATTGGCGCATATGGAGAAGAATGGAAGGCTGTAACAAGTGGCTTAAGCTCAATAATGAGAGTAGTAGAAAACTATGAAATGGCTTGGTGTATAAATTGGGGGATACCAGATCCTGTAGGTGAAGATTTTTGGCCTACAACGCCTAATGATGGTCTTAAAATCATCAGAAGGGAAATAAAAAGTGGGGCAGACCTGTTTCCTTTCTTGCCAGCTTCAGATGGTGTTTTAGATGGTCAAGAAAAAAATCCAGAAAAAGTTTATGAACAAATTAAAAAGGCCTTTTATGTTGCCCATAGATATGGTAATGAATTAGGTCTATATAACGATTTAGATGTATTCGAAAGTAATGATAATCGTATTAATTATAATAAGCTAGACGTTCGCTATGAAGATGTTAAGTATCATATTAGGGCTTATTACACTGTAATTGGAGATTATATAGGTAAGCTAACTACATCTGATTATGAAAAATCTGAAATATGGCTTAAACGTATTGCAAGTACACAGTATCCTGCCATTCGACAAGACTTTAATGAAAAGATTGATAGTATAAGTGATGATGAATGGAATCAAGTAAAAGACTATGTAGAACTTATAGCCTACACCAATCACAAAAACCAAGCAGGATTGAACTTGTCTAACGGCGAAAATATTTACCAAAATCTGATTACTGGCAAAGTATATGATCCAATAGAGATTTCAAAGGTAGATGAAGAAGGTAAACCATTACAAGGTGCTGAATTTCAATTAATAAAAAATGATGGAAGCCCAAATGGAAGCCTAATAACAACATGGGAAAGTACTGGAGAACCTAAGCTAGTATATTTAGGACCTGGAAGCTATACACTTAAAGAGACAAAGGCCCCAAAAGGAAGAAAACCAATAGATCCTTATAATTTTGAAATCATAAAGGACCAAGAAACTTTAAGTCGTCAAGATAGTATTCCACTTCAAATAGTAGACAAGATAAATAATTTGGATAATTCTTTTAGACTTGGCTACAATGCCCTAGAAACGAAAAAAGATTTTTATCAAATTAGTGACTTAGCAGAAGCTCAGAAGGAACTAAATTCAAAGGCCCATTTTAGGGGAGGAACTTATATAAAAGATGTTTTGAAAATTAGTTCCAACTCAGACAATGACAAAGTTCAAATTAAGCAAAATGAAATATTTGTGGAAAATCCTAAGACCGCTAATGTTAGACTTAAAAAAACAGATGAAAATGGAATACTACTTCCAGGAGCAAAGTTTAGACTAGAAAAATTAGATGGAACTTTCGTTGATGAAACGATATCAGGGGAAGATGGTATGGTAATTTTTACTGGTCTAAGTAAGGGAAATTATACAATAATAGAAACTGAAGCCCCTAAAGATTATAAAAAATTAGACTATGCTTTTGCTCTATATGTAAATGACCAAGGAGTCGTTTATATTTCAGAAATTCCACTAGACCAATTATATTCTTTGGAAAGTGGGAACAGGAGTTCAATTGAAAGCTTAAGTAGTGAATTTATTACACATAGAACTACAGCAATCAAATCTGTAACTAATAATCAAGGAATAACAGTAAAAGACTATAACCTTTATGTTAACAGGGACCCACAAAATGAAGTAACAAATAGTTCTACTGTTTTTGCAAATAAATTTGATTCCTTATCTATGGAGGTAACATTTGATGTTGCTGACTTAGTAAAAAGTGGGGATAGCTTTGAAATTGACCTAGATGACAAAATTCAACCCCTAGGATTAATACCTACCTTAAATCCTGCTACAAACAGATTCAATCCACCAGTTCTTAAAGTTGGGGATAAAATTGTGGCTACAGGAGAATATGACAATATAGACAACAAGATAGTCTATACTTTTACCTCTTTTGTTGATAAGTTTGAAAATGTAGAACTAAATTTACAACTAAATGGTATGGGACCAAATAGGGATAAAATTCAAAATACAGGCAAGTATACCTTTACAAATAAAGTTGCTGATGAAAATAAAACAGATACTTTTTATATTGACTATTCTGGAATCTACGACGAGAGAAAAGATTTTGAAAACTATATGAGTATCAAAAACATGATCCCAGAATGGCATAAAAGTGAAAGTAAGGTAACCCAAGTAATTTACTTGAATCCAAAAATAAATTCGAGGGGACCTTGGGACGAAGATATGACTAGGCTATATTATTATGATAATAATATAGAAAATAATCCGAATCTTGATATTGCAAACTCTACAGTCACTGTATATAAAGTTCCAGGGAACTTAAAAGAATCTGTAATGGTAGACTCAATGAAACCTAATATAAATGCTCCTGGTGTAGAGCAAATTCAAAAAGAGGTTTACTCTAAGGGTGACCAGGCATATTTAGAATTTCCAGCTAGTGATTTCCATCCTAAAAATGTAGATGTGAATTACAACTCCAATGGATATATCGTTATATTAAATGTCCCTACAAAATCTGTAAATAAAGATATAGACATGGGATTTAAATGGGAAGAGTATCGTGGTGAAAACACTGAAGGTGTTTGGATTAAAGGTCATAACGAAATTAAAGTATTTGGTGATGGAGGTAGTGGTCAAGGAGATTATATAGATAAAATTGTTATTAATAATAAAGCAAATGGGAAATTTGAGATTAACAAAGTTGATTCAGATGGAAAAGTTCTTTCTGGAGCTAAATTCAAACTAACAAAAGATGGGAACCAAGAAGGAGACATAAAAGTATCAAATGCTGAAGGTAAAATTATATTTGATAAATTAACTCCTGGAACCTATACCTTAGAAGAAGTTGAAGCACCTCAAGGTTATTTAAGAACTTTTGATACTTGGACAGTTATAGTAGATGGTAATGGTGTAACTAGCGTTTCCAAAAACACAGCAGAGATTTCTAATCAGCTAAGTCAAAAAGAATCTATGCCAAAACCTACCATGGTCCGTAGTTTCTCAACAAGTCCACTAAGATCAGCTGGTCAAGTAGATGCAAAAGTAATAGCCGATTCTCTAATTACCAATATTAAGTTAGGTAAGTCAACTATATCCACCAATGCTATTTACAATCCAAGTGAAGACAATTTTAAAGTTACAGTGGATATTACAGCAGGAGAGGATACAGTTACAGGAAGCGAGGGAGTGGATGTAGTCTTTATTATTCCAAATGATGGATATATCTTTTGGAGTGATATAAAGGAAGCTATAGTTAATAAAATAGATAGCTTCGGAGACAAAACAAAAATTTCAGTGATTATCTATGATAGCAAACTTGGATATAAATGGAATAGCTATAAAAGTTATCCATTCCAAGATAAAAACTTTTCCAAGGAAAAAATTCAAAATTATGGTTGTTTTAATGACAATTCTCTTAGCGATATTCACTTGGAAAATGCATTTAAAATAGCAAATGATTTATTCGAGAATAACAGAACCAACAAGAAAGTCCTTGTAAACTTAGCAACAAAAAGTATAGGAGCAAAAACGAGTTTAAAAGGAACTTTAAATTCTTTTAATTCTAACGTAGAATTTATAAACTTATACGTTGGTCAAGAATTTGATTCTGATCGACCATCATATAATAATTATCCTCGTCTATCTAATTTAATTGATGCATCTTTAGGAGATTATAATACTATAATAGGAAATTACGAATCAGAAAAATCATTAAAAGTGATAAATGAAGAAATTCCACAATGCGGAGTGATTAAACAGAAAGATATAGACCAGGGACAAATTATCCTTAGTCTAAATTCAAACTTTGTTTATCTAGGTGATACAGAAACTGAATGGGAATATGATACTAATTTACAGATGCCTTCTAAGGAAATTACCCTTAATGCAGGAGAAAGTAAAAGCCTAAGCTTTACTGTATCAAATCTTCCTAAAGATACAGAAATAGACCTAGTAGAAGGCATTAGCTTTAAACCTAACGCTCAAGCTGAAAGCTATCTTATAAAATCACCAAGAGTAAGAATTTATGAAAAGAGAGCCATAAAGCTTACTAATACCCATACAGGACAAGGAACAGGGACTATTAATGGAGAACTATATAGAAGTTCTGATAATGGTCTTAACTGGGCTAAAGTTCAAGATTTAAACTTGGCTTTAAACAGTTCTATTACTGAAAACTTAAGTATAAAAGACGATAGTGGAAATCCTTACAGCTACAAGTTTGAAAATATAAAAACAGAAGCAGAGTCTATAATAATAGATACTCCTAGCATAGAAATTGGTCAGCTAACAACAGACAGAGATATAGAAATTTTGTCCCACTATGATGATAACCAAAGAAAGATAGTTGTAGAAAGTCAGCACATGGGTATTGATGGTCGTCCTTTAAGTCTTGTTTTACAGGCTGTAGAAGACCCTACTTTTAGAAAAGAATTTACTCTAAATACTAATGAAACAACTAGCTTAATAGTTCCAGATAAGGACCCAGCAGATAAGAAGTACAATTATTATTTATCTGTTAAAGAAGGAAGTCTGCCAGAGGATATTAAATTTAAAGGAATAACTTATCCTGATGGCAAGATAGTAATAAGTACTGAATTTATGCCTAAGAAGGTAGACCTTAAAATAACAAATTTCAATGAAGGAACTAAGACTGGAAGTCTGAAGGCAATACTTCTATGCAAGGACTTAGCTGATTTTAGCCTAGAAATTAACCTAGAAACTGGAGAGACTAAAAATTATTCAGTTCAATTGGCGGATGAAGCAGGAAAGGAATTTAATTATTACCTAGCAATAAATCCTGGAGATTTGCCTACTGGTATTGCTCTTAAGGGAATTGAAAAGAATCCAGAATTAGACTTTACTATAAAGACAGTAGATAAGCAAAACTTTACAGTAGGACTTAACTGGAAGGGTGTTGAACCTAAAGGAACTATTACGCTTAATTTTAAAAATGGAGATTCAATAACTTTAGATTCTAATAGCGATTATTTCTATAATTCTGATGAAGAAGGACTAGAAATCCAATCCATAATTGGTACCGAGGGGGAATATAACTATTCCTATAATGGTGAAAATGGAAATTATATAATCACAGTTACAGACAAGGCTGAGCCAATGGAAGTTCCTGTAATTACAGTTGTAAACAAAAAGGCAGTCTATCCAGCAACTGGTGGAATGGGAACCTTGGTCTTTAGTCTTGTAGGTAGTGGGCTAATGGGAATGTCCCTACTTGGTCTAAGGAAGAAAAAAGATGACGAAGATCTTTGTTAAATTATGGGGGATAGAGGACTTCCATCCCCCTAACAAACCCAGATAAACCTTAGTAGGAACTAAGGATATCATATATAAAAATAAGAAAAGCAAATAGGAAAAAAGTAAGAATAAAAAGAAGGAGAAGAAAAAATGCAAGCAAGTAAAAGAATTATATCCTTTGTACTAGCCCTAGTAATGCTAGTAGGAGCCTTTGCTCCAATAACAGCCTATGCTGAAGAAGCACAAACAACAAAAGTAAAAATTCATAAAGTACTTATGAGTAACGAAGAACTAAATAAGGATATTTGGCCAAAAGAACACGATGGAAGTGGACTTAAAGCTGAAGATTTTGGAACAAATGCCCAATTTATTAATGGAGTAGCATTTAGAATCTATAAAGTTAGACCAGAAGGTGTAACTGACACAACAGAATATACACAAGGTTCACAACTAATAAAAGATCATGATTTAAAATCAGGCGACTTAGAAGATCAAACATACTATCAATTAGTTAAAATAAAAGAACAAGACTTTGTTCTTACAAATACTGTTGAAGGTGAAGATGGTGTTGCCGAAGTTATCCTAGAAAATGGAACTTATAGAATAGTAGAAGATAAAGTTAATTCAACTTATATAGGAGATGAAGGAGAAACCCTTACAGGTGCTAAGGCTGTACCATTCACCCTAGAACTTCCAGCAGGACTTCCTGACGGAACTGGATATTATGATGAAACTACAGCATTAAATATTTATCCAAAGAATATAGAAGATAAGCCAGAAATTGACAAGAACTTTGCAAAAAGACAAGCACAAGAAAACCCTGATTTCTACGAAAATTTAACTGAAGAAGAAAAGGCTGCTATTGGCGCTGATTATAAAAAATACCAAGCAGAAAAACAAAAAGTAACTGCTGAAATTGGAAGAGTAATTCCTTATGAAGTTATCACAAAGATCCCAGCAAAATCTGATTATAAAACAGTTAGATGGGAAGATACAATGACCAAGGGTCTTACATTTGATAAAAATTTAGTTATTACCCTAGGTGGGGAAGCTTTTGCAACAAATTATTATAAATTAAGCCAAAATAAATCTGGATTTGTATTAGAATTAACTGCAGAAGGTCTTGAATATTTGAAAGGAAAGGCTGAAAACGCAGAAGTAGAATTTAAATTAACATATTCAGCAACAGTAAATGAAGAAGCAGTAGTTGATAATCCAGACCTAAATAACATTATATTTAATTATAACAACACTCCTATGGAATTTAATGATCCTAGAGAAAATGAGATTACACCAAAAGAACAACAAATTTCAGTAAATAAATATTGGGCAGATGGAGCAAATACTGACGTTTCAGCTGGCGTTGTAGTAAAATATTATCTATATGAAAAGGGACTAACTGCTGATGAAGACAAAGTAGTAGACTCTGTAGTTAAGACTGAAGCACCTTACGATCATATTTTTACTGGTTTAGATAATGATAAGAAATATTATGTAAAAGAAATTGTTGTTGGATATAATCCAGAATATACTGTAAATAATACACAAGGAACTGTAAGCATTAAAAATATAAAAGATAATGAAAATCCAAAACCATTAGATCCAACTGAACCAAAGGTTGTAACTGGTGGTAAGAAGTTTGTAAAAACTAACGATAAAGATGCAAGTGCAACTGACTTAGAAAGACTAGCAGGAGCAGAATTCTATATTAGAGATGGTAAAGATGATACTGCAAAATATCTAGTAGCTAAATCATCGACTGAAGAAACAGCAGCAAACATAGATTTAGAAGCAACAAAAACAGCTTTAGACAATGCTTTAAAAGCGTATAACGAAAGAGTAAAATCTGAATCTGAAACTGATGAAGAATTTGAAGCAGCCAAAAAAACTTTAAAAGATGAAATTGATAACGCTCAAGTAGCTTATAATAAGGCATTTAAGGAAGCTGCAAAGAAATATAAATGGGAAGCTAAAACTACAGAAGGTAATGTACCAGAAGGAGCAGTTGTTCTAGTATCAGACTCTCAAGGTAGATTCGAGATTACTGGTTTAGCTTATGGAACTTACTATCTAGAAGAGAAAAAAGCTCCAGATGGATTTGCAAAGTTAACAGGTCCAGTTGAATTTACAGTTGGAGAAGGAACTTATGAAGGTACAAATACAGAACTTCAATATGACGCTAATGATGTAAATAGTGGCTACGGCCAACAAGTTAAGAACAAAAAAGTAACTATCCCACAAACTGGTGGTATTGGTACTATAATCTTTACTGTTGGTGGTCTTAGCTTAATGGGTGGAGCTGGTTATGCTCTTAAGAAGTCTAGAGAAGACGACGAAGACGAAGAATAAAAATCTCTAAGGGAAAGGCTCTGCCTTTCCTTACATAAATTATTAAACAAGGGGAAGGGTCTTAATGAAAACAAGGACAAAAAATTTAATATTTATTTTACTGACCATAGTGTTGTTTTCTTTGGCCAATCCTTTTTCAGTATTTGCTGAAGAAAATACTTATGAAGTAAAATTCCAACAAAAGGAAAATCTTAATGTTCTTTCAAGAAAGATAGTGCTATGGAAATATGACCAGATGCTAGAAGCTTCTTCTACTGAAGATGCTAATAAGCTTTTAGAAGACTTAAAGAAAACCTATAATGCAAATAAACTTGAAGAAAAACTTGAAAGTCCTTTGGAAATAGAATTTACAAAGGGAGAAAATGGTGATTTGATAGCCGAACTTGAACCAGGTTATTATGTTGGCTATGAAGTCTTAGAGTTAAGTTCAGAAGAAACTTTAAGGGCCTTTCATGGCTTTTGGCTTAAGGATAAGGATTTAATTATTCAACCAAAGTTTTCTGAAGACCAAGTAGGAAAGATTATTCTTCTTAAGACTGACGACAAGGGCAAGCCTTTAGCTAATGTTGGCTTTAGATTGTATTTTGCTACAGATCATCCACTGAATGACACTAATGAGCTTTTGGCTGTTAATATAGCTAAAAGTGGAGAAGAGTATAGCTATGATCTAGATGGCCAAGTAATGGATCTTTATACTAATAATGAAGGAAAAATTGTTGTTAATAACTTGCCTGCTGGAGACTATGTTTTTAGGGAGATAAAGGCTCTTAGTGGCTACACTATAGAAAATAGGGACACTGTTTTTGTTGTGGTTGCCAATGGAAGTACTGAGAAAACAATTATTAATAAGCCAGGTGGAGCTTTTAATTTTAAAAAAATTGATGGACAAACTAATATGGCCCTAAAAAATGCCAAGTTCAAAGTTGTTATAAAGGACGGAAATGATTTTAAGGCTGCTATGGACAAGGATGGCAATGAAATCATTCTAGTTTCTGATGAAGAGGGAAGATTTTCTGTTAGTGGACTGCCTTATGGAACTTATTATCTTATAGAAATAAGCCCTCCTAGTGGCTACAAGCTATTAACTGAAGCCATGAAATTTGAAATTGGTCAGGGTTCAGAAACTAAGCTGATGATTATAGAAAATATTCCTGATAATCCACCAGATGAGCCACCTGAAAATCCGCCAGACCAACCACCAGATGAGCCGCCAGGAAATCCGCCTGATGAGCCTCCTGGAAATCCACCAGGGGAACCGCCAGAGGAACCTTTTACAATAATTTATAAGGAAAATCCACCTTTAAATCTAAATAAAAGGCCTAATTTACCATTATCTGGTCAGATACCAAAAACTGGAGATATTACTATTATAATTATGTCTATTGTTGGTATGGCTATGGTTTTCTTAGGAAATTATTTTGTACACGAGGAGAAAAATGCATAATCTACAAAAATAGGACTTTGGAAAGTTTTCCAGGTTCTATTTTTGTTTTTTCTTTAAGTTTTTGCAAATGAAAAACCACCAGTTTTTAGGCTGGTGGCTTGGAAATAATTTTTTATTATAGTAAATATGGGTCGTCCATTGGATCTATAAAGGATTTTGGATCATAGTTTGTAGGGATTTCTTCCCAATCCTTCATTGCCATATTTTCTGATGGTTGGTCTAATTCTGGGTGCATGTTGTTGGCCTTGTAGTTGCCTTGTCTTGAGTCTCTGATTTTTGCTGTTTCAAGGTCTACGTCTTCGATGTTAATGTTCAAGGCTTGGGCTAGTCTCTTTCCATAGTCTTCGTCTGCCATATAGCAGTTGGCTATGTGTCTGTGTTTGATTTGTAGGGTTGAGTCGCCCATGTTTCTAGCTGTGTTTTCTACTAGGACTTGTTTTTGGTCTTCTGTCATTGCCCTGTATAACATTCCTGGTTGGGTGAAGTAGTCATGGTCGTCTTGTCTATAGTCATATCTATAAACGTCACCGCCGTCTTGTTTCGGTTCATAGCCTCTTGGATCTTCCATCCAGTTGCCATAGGAGTTAGGTTCGTAGTGGTTTTCTGATCCCATGTTGCCATCTACTCTCATCATTCCGTCTCTGTGCCATGGGTGGTAGTCATTTTTGTTCATGCCCCTTGGCGAGTTTACTGGAATTTGGTGGTGGTTTACGCCTAGTCTGTATCTTTGGGCATCTCCGTAGGTTACTATTCTTGCTTGTAACATTCTATCTGGAGAGAAGCCAATTCCTGGTACGTTTTGGCCAGGGTTAAAGGCTGCTTGTTCTACGTCTTGGAAGTAGTTGTCTGGGTTTCTGTTTAGTTCAAATTCTCCAACTTCGATAAATGGGAAGTCTTTTTTCAGCCACATTTTTGTTAGGTCAAATGGGTTGTTTTCCATTTGTCTGGCTTGGTCTTCTGTCATTACTTGGATATACATCTTCCATTTTGGGAACATGCCTTTTTCTATGGCTTCATACAGGTCTCTTTGGTGAGATTCTCTATCCATTCCTACTACTTTTCCTGCTTCTTGGTCTGTGAAGTTTTGGATACCTTGAAGGGATCTGAAGTGGAATTTTACCCACACTCTTTCGTTGTCTGCGTTAATTAAGGAGTAGGTATGGGATCCAAATCCATGCATATATCTAAAGGATGATGGAATTCCTCTGTCACTCATGGTTATTGTTACTTGAAGTAGGGCTTCAGGTAGGGATGACCAGAAGTCCCAGTTTGTGTTAGGGCTTCTCATGTTAGTTCTTGGGTCTCTTTTTACTGCATGGTTAAGGTCTATAAACTTCATTGGGTCTCTGAAGAAGAATACTGGTGTGTTGTTTCCTACTAGGTCCCAGTTTCCGTCTTCTGTATAGAACTTCAGTGCGAAACCTCTAATGTCTCTTTCTGCATCTGCTGCTCCTCTTTCTCCTGCAACTGTAGAGAATCTGGCGAACATTTCTGTTTCTTTTCCTACTTCTGAGAAGATTTTTGCTTTTGTGTATTTTGTTATGTCATTAGTTACTTTGAAAGTTCCGAAGGCTCCTGATCCTTTTGCGTGCATTCTTCTTTCTGGGATTACTTCTCTGTTGAAGTGGGCATGTTTTTCAAATAGCCATGTGTCTTCAAAGATAGCTGGTCCTCTAACTCCTGCAGTCATTGTGTCTTGGTTGTTTTCTACTGGAGCTCCTGATGCTCTTGTGATTTTCGGATTGTCTCCTTTTACATTGTTTTTACTTGGAAGGTTGTCTCCTAGGCCGTTTTTTGCCATTGGGTTCATGTTGTCTTTTTTCTCTTGCATATTTGTCTCCTTTCGTCTATTAAGTTTAATTCCTTGGGCTATTGTATTTGTTTTATCTGTATTCAATTTCTGTTTTTCTTTGTAATTTTTTCCTATTTTTTTAGAATACTTTAGTCTGGTGTAATAAGTTTTTTAGGAATTAAACTTGTCCTTGTATTTAATTGTATTTGTAAAAATTTTGTAGTCTAATTTAAGTTTAAGTTTTAATAGGATTCTTTGTTATTACAAACTTTTGTAGAATTGAAGTGAAGATAAAACATACAATAATTTATAATTAACACTAGGCTAGTGTTATTATTGATAATAATTCTTGTAGTTAAGTCAGTATATATATATCCATAAAAAATGTTTTTACACACATGGATGTTTTTCTGAAAATATTTTTTGTTTTGTATTTTATTTATCAGTTGTTTTTATTTTAATATCTTTTATTTATTGTATAAGTTTTTAAATATCATTGTCATTGACAGACCAAAACAGCCATTATATAATGGTTACATTATTTGTGGTGATTTTATTTCATCTATTTTTGGCTAATTTTTTGCCTTAGTTTTATGATTTTTGTTTTTAAAAGGAGTTAGAGTATTAATGAGTAGATTAAAAGAAAATGATTTTTTTGATGACAAAAGACCTAGAAAAATTCTGGGTATTTTAGTCCTTATTCTTTTTTTTGCTATTTTTATTTCTCTTCTTTTAGGTAGGTATGGAGTGCCTGCTAATGAAACTATTAGAATTCTTTTAGGGCAGATTTTTCCTATTAAGGAAAGCTGGACGGCTAACATGGCTATTTCTGTTATTAATGTTAGGCTACCTAGGGTTATTATGGCTTGTTTGGTTGGGTCTTCTTTGGCCTTGGCTGGAACTGCTTATCAAAGTGTTTTCCAAAATCCTATGGCGGCTCCTGATATTTTAGGGGCTTCTTCTGGAGCTTGTTTCGGGGCAGCTTTAGGAATTTTGTTAGGCTTGTCTTCGGCTCTTATTATTGTTTTGGCCTTTGGGGCTAGTCTTCTTTCTATTATATTGGTCTACTTAGTCGGGACTAGGACTAGGGGAAACCAAATCGTAAATATTTTGCTTGCTGGCATTATGATTGGCTCTCTTTTTTCTGCTGCTACTTCTTTTGTTAAGTTAGTTGCTGATCCTACTAACCAGCTTCCTGCTATTACTTATTGGTTAATGGGAAGTCTGTCTGGTACTAGGATGGCCAATGTAAAGTTCGTTCTTGTGCCTATGTTTTTAGGCAGTCTTCCTATTTTAGTTAGTAGGTGGAAGATGAACATTTTGACCCTTGGGGAAGATGAGGCTAGAAGTCTTGGGGTTAATATTAGTAGACTAAGACTTGTGGTGATTTTGGGAGCTACTTTTGTAACTGCTGCCAGCGTTTCTGTAAGTGGGATGATAGGCTGGGTAGGTCTAGTTATTCCCCATCTTAGTCGTAAGCTTGTAGGCAATGACAACAGATATTTGGTTCCTACTTCTATGGTTTTTGGGGCTATTTTTCTTCTTCTTGTTGATGATATTTCCAGAAACTTGTTGGCAACTGAAATACCTATTGGTATTCTTACTGCCTTTGTAGGGGCACCATTTTTCTTGTATTTAATGGCTGGCAAGGGAGGTAGACCATGACCATAGAGGTTAAAAACCTGGCTTTTGCTTATAATAATAGGAAGAGAGTTTTGGAAGATATAAATTTTGTTCTGAAAGATGGAGAGTTTATGTCTGTTTTAGGCTGTAATGGAGCTGGGAAAAGTACTCTTTTTTCTTGTATTTTAGGGATTTTAGATGATTATCAAGGACAAATTCTTATTGATGGTACAAGTATTAGAGAATTTTCTGCCAAAGAATTAGCAGCTCACATAGCCTATATTCCACAGATCCACAAGCCAAGTTTTGCTTATAGTGTTATGAATATGGTTCTTATGGGCCTAAATAGAGAGCTGTCGATTTTCCAAATGCCTAGACAAGAACATATTGACAGAGCCTACAAGGCCTTGGAACAAGTTGGTATAGAGGATTTGGCCTATAGAAATTTTGCCAAGCTTAGTGGAGGGGAACAACAGCTTACCCTAATTGCTAGAGCTATTGCCCAAAATTCTAAGGTCTTTATTATGGATGAACCTACTTCTGCCTTAGACTATGGCAACCAATTCAGAATAATGAAAGAAATTAGAAAACTTGCAGACCAAGGTTATTCAGTCTTAATGTCAACTCACAACCCCCAACATTCTATTAGCTTTGCTGATAGTGTTTTGGCCTTGGATAAGGGCTATGTTGCAGCTTATGGCAAGCCAAGCCAGGTTATAAATGAAGACCTTATTAGAGTTTTGTATAAGATAGATGTAAGAATTGAAGAAACTGCAAATGGTAATATTATTAATCCCTATTTTGCTGAAAGGTAATTTTTGTTTTGATTTTTAGCAGGGATTTTAATATAAATATAATAAGAATAAGAAAGGAATTTTTATGAAAAGAACAAGTAAGATATTTTTAGCTCTTCTATTATGCCTTGTATTTACATTCACCCTAGTGGCTTGTATTGCAAGTAGTGATGTAAAAGAAGAAGAGACAGCAGTAAAAGTTGATCAAGAAATTGTAGGCGAAGATGAAAAACAGGAAGAAGAACCAACAACAAGGATCTTCACAGATTCTCTTGGCAGGGAAGTGGAAGTACCAGCTAATATTGAACATATAGCAATCACTGGACCGATGGCACAAATTCCAGTATTTGCTCTAAGTCCAGACAAGTTAGTTGGTGTAGCAAATCCTTGGTATGATGGTGCAGAAGAATATATTGATGAAAAATACTTAAATCTTCCTGAACTTGGTCAGCTTTATGGTGGCAAGGGAGAAATGAACCTAGAAACCCTTCTTAGTACAGATGCCCAAGTAGTTATAGACGTAGGAGAAGCCAAAGATGGAGCTGTTGAAGATCTTAACAATCTACAAGAACAAACAGGTATTCCTTTTGTTCATGTTGGAGCAACTTTGTCAACTATGGGAGATGCCTTTGTAATGTTAGGGGACCTATTGGGAGAAGAAGAAAAAGCAGCAGACTATGCAGAGTATTTTGATAAGGTTTATAAAGAAACTGTTGAACTTGCAGAAAAGGTTGACAAGAAAAAGGCCCTATATATTACTGGCCAAGAAGGTCACAATGTTATAGCTCAGTCATCTTTCCATGCTGAAATAATGGATATGCTAACTGACAACATTGCTGTTGTAGACCAACCTTCATCTAGGGGAACTGGAAATGAAGTTGACATGGAACAAATTCTAGCTTGGAATCCTGATTATATTATTTTTTCACCAGACAGTATTTATGACACAGTTGGCCAAGACCCAGACTGGCAAAATATTACTGCTATAAAAGAAGGCAACTATTATGAAGTTCCTCAAGGTCCTTATAACTGGATGGCATCACCACCATCAGCCCAAAGAATCCTAGGTTTGTTGTGGCTTTCTCACACACTTTATCCTGAAGAAGCTGGATTTGATTTACAAGAAGAAGTAACAAAATCCTATGATATGTTGTTCCACAGCCAATTAACAGACCAACAATTTGAAAATTTAGTAAAATAAGAATTTGAAAAATTTGGTCCTAAAAAATCGAAAGTTAAAAAAGGAAATTTATGAAAGATAAAACAAATAAAGCCAAACATCTATTTATAAGTGGAGAAAAAGGCATAGGCAAGTCAACTCTATTAAAATATTTAGTAGAAAAAAACTTAGACAGACCTTTGGACCAAGAAAATATAAAAAAAGGAAGGCTTTCTGGTTTTCTTACAAGGAAACTTCCTAGCCCCAAGGGAGAAGGCAATGGATTTTCTACCTATATTTTAAGAGTAAGGGGATCTTTTGAAGATATAGATCAGCCTTCTTATGAAAATATGCTTTTCTATTGTGGTGATCCTAATAGGATTGAAAATTCTTTAGAAAAGTTTAATAGCTTGGGCTGTGAAATGCTGGCCCAAGTCCAAGACGGGGATCTAGTTCTTATGGATGAGCTAGGACCAGCAGAAAGTAAGGCAGAAAAATTTCAACAAAGGGTCTTTGACCTTTTAGATGGAAAGCTAGGCCAAGTCTCTGTTTATGGAGTTTTACAAAAGGCTGACTCTGAGTTTCTAGACAAGATTGGAAAAAGGGAAGATGTAAGGCTGATTTATTTAACACTTGAAAACAGGGACCAATTTTACGAAGACTAATACCACTGGCTGTGACCTACCACCTGGCCAGTGGTTTTTCTTTTAAACTTTCAAATTTGATCTTGTTTAGAATTTTTTAAAGTGGTTATAAATATGGAGGAAAAAGAAAAAGAGATTTGTATTTTGGATTTTTAATTTAAAAAAATTTGTTTTAAATTCTGTAGGTCTAGGGTATAAATTGTATGTAGAAAATTATTCTTTTACTTATTTGAAATTTTTTATATGACAAGTGAATATAGGAAAGTCATAAAATTTTTTATCTGGATATATCTATATAGATAATATTTACATAGAGATATTGGGGGTGAATAAGTGGAAGATGTTGAGTTAAAAATTTTGATTGGACTGCACAAAAATGTAAACACAATTGACAAGAAAACTATGAGACTTGTTAAAGAAAATGGTCTTACTTTAAGCCAGTTTATGGTTTTGGAAGCCTTGTATAGCAAGGGAGACATGACTGTTGGCCAGGTAAGGGACAAGATACTAAGTAGTGTGGGAACAATTCCTCTTATAGTTAACAATCTAGTCAAGCTTAATTATATTAAAAGGCTTGAAGATGAAAGTGATAGACGAATTAGAATTCTTTCACTTACAGATGAAGGTAGAGAAATTATAGAGAAGGTGCTCCCAAAAAACATTAAACTTATTAAGGAAAGCATGAATGTATTGAATAATGAAGAAAAGGAACAACTATTATATTTGTTAAAAAAATTAGGAGGAAGACTAAATGGATAGAAAAATTAAAACAAAGGTACAAGGATTTAGAACAAAAGATGGAGCAGGAGTTAGCTTAGTTAGAGTTTTGGGCCATGAAACTACTGAAGAGTTTGATCCAATTTTAATGCTAGACTCTTTTGATAGCACAAACCCAGCTGATTATACTGCAGGATTCCCAATGCATCCACACAGAGGTATTGAAACAGTTTCTTATTTATATAAGGGAAAAATGGTTCACAAGGATACCCTAGGCAATGTTGATGGAATTGGTGATGGAGAAGTTCAATGGATGAACTCTGGTTCTGGTATTGAACATGAGGAACAAGTTCCAGCTGCTGATAGACTACTTGGTGTTCAACTTTGGCTAAACTTGCCACAAGCTGAAAAAATGTCAACTCCAACTTATAGAAGTATTAAGAGAGATGAAATTGAAGAAATTGAATATGAACATGGTAAGATTAGACTTCTTGCTGGTTCTTACAAAGACCACCAAGGCTTTAAGGGAGACCATCTTCCACTAGACTATTATGACATCCACATTAACAAGGGTGGAAGCATTACCCTAGACATGGAAGAAGACGACTCTGTTATGATCTTCACTCTTCTAGGCCAAGTTTCAGTTGGTGGAGAGCTAGTAAATGAAAAAACTGCAGTGAAATTAACTGATGGTGATACACTAACAATTAAAAACGAAGGCGACTTTGCACAAGTTTTATTTATTAAATCTAGAAAATTAGGTGAACCAATAGCTTGGGCAGGACCAATTGTTATGAATTCACAAGCTGAATTAAGACAAGCCTACTTTGATTTAAGAAATGGAACATTTATTAGAGAAGAATTAGATTTTCAGGTGGATTAATGATTAATGTAGTTTTTGAAGCAGCTAATAAAAGAGCAGCAGCCTATGATGATAAGACTTTTATAGGTGAGTCTACCTATTCTGATGCAGGGGCCTATTGGATAATTGACCATACTGAAGTTGATGATGCCTATGCTGGCCAAGGAATAGGAAAAAAATTAGTCTATAAAATTGTTGAAGAGGCAAGAGAGGGTAATAAAAAAATTATCCCTCTTTGCCCTTATGCTAAGAGAGAATTTGAAAAAAATAAGGAATACGAAGACGTTTTAAAGAAGTAAGTTAAGGGAGGCATTATGAAGGTAAAAAATTATTTAGAGTTAACAGAAGCCCTTGATTCAGATGAGGAGCTTATTGAGCTTAGTAATTCAATTAGCTCAACTAGTTCTATTAAGCTAAAACCAGGACAAAAACTTGTTGGTGCTGGTCCAAATATTTTTCTTTCCTTTATTGGAACAGATGGACTTGGACTTACTAAAGACAACGAAATTGCTAACATGGCAATCCAAACAGCTGCAAATAGAAGGGCTGTTTATATAAATTCTAATGAAGAGGATCTAGGCAACTTGGTCTTGAAAAATCTGACTGTAAGTGGCATGGTTCAGTTTTTGACCAGGGGCAAGAACAAGAAAACAAAGATTTATGTAGATGGTCTAGACATTGTTTCTGCAGATGCTAGATTTTATCCTGAAAGACCAATGAAATATGGGGTGAATGTCTACCAGGGAGCCTTTACTATTTATAACTTTAATCCTGAAGAAGGTAGTTTAATAGAGGCAGATCTTAAGGATATTTCTATAGGTAGAGAAAATGCACCAGTTCTAGGTTCAGGTTTGTTTATTTCTGGTTTTAATGATGAAAGTGGAAAAGTTATTGTAAATAATCTTTCTACTGGGGATGTTTATTCTAATGGTATGATACCTTCTGGCCAGCCTAACTTAATTACAGGAGCTATATTCATTGTATATGGAGCCCTGGCAAAAAACATTGTTTCTAAGGGCTATATAAAAACTTACGGAACTAATGATATGGTTCTAGATGTTTGGGGTCAGGTTGACAATTGGACTGTAGAAAAGGAAGTTGTTAGCTTTGGACCAAGTGCCATTGGCTTTGTAAACTTTGGTTATGTTAAAAACTTTAAAGCTTCTGCTTATATAAAGACTTTTGGCCTTGGAGCTAGAGGTTTTAATCAATATGACGGGACCATAGAAAAAGCTCAGTTTAAGGGCATAAAGACCTTGGGAGACGGATCCATTGGTATGCAGTTTTCAAAAGCAGTTGGCAGCATTACTATTGATGAGGATGTTATTACTGAAGGCTCTATGGGCCAAACCTTGGTAAAAGGTGTTATCAAAACCCTTAAGGCTGATGCTATTAGCGTTTTGGAAAATGGAAGTATTGATAAGTTAGAAATTGGAGGAGACTTAATTACAAAAGGAGACGATGTAGTTGGTCTTCATGTAGACCAGGGTCAAATCAAAGACCTTGTATTAAAAGGTCAGATCCAAGCCGGCGACAACTCTAAGGAAGTAGTAGTTGAAAATGGCGGATCTGCAGATTTAAAAGATATAGAAAGATATATAAATTAACGGAGGACAAAATGAAAATCGGATTAATAGTAGGTTCACTAAGAAAAGATTCATGGAATATGAAAGTTGCAAAAGAAGTAAAGGGTATGTTTGAAAAGGCTGAGGCTGACATTATTGATATTAAAAATCTACCATTTTACAATAGCGACTTAGATGGAGAAAATGCCCATGAAGAGTACACAAGATTTAGAAATGAAGCAAAGGCTTATGATGGATTTATTTTCTTCACACCAGAATATAACAGGACTTTCGCCCCTGCTATTAAAAATGCAATTGATGTAGGTTCTACTAATCCTGAAGGAAATGTTTGGGCCCACAAGCCAGCAGCAGTATTCTCTGCTTCTTTTAGTGGCTTTGGAGCCATGGCAGGAAACCTATCTTTAAGACAAGGACTTGTTTATGTTGATTTGATTCCTATGCAACAACCAGAAATTTATCTTGCAAAGATTCACGAATGCTTTGACGAAAATGGAAAGTTAGAAGAAAGAACTTATAATCATATTAAGAAAGCTGTGTTGGCTTTTGAAGATCATGCTGAAAAGATTTTAAGATAAAGAAAATTTGAATTTGCCCCTTTGACTAAGTCTAGTTAAAGGGGTTTTTTGTTGAGAAAAAATTTTTTGAAGAAAAATGCAAAGTAGGCTTGACAATAAATGCAAAGCTTGCTATACTTAAATTGCAAAGTTAACTTAGCAAGGTAGGAGGATGAGTAAATGAAAAATAGGCTTGCACAACTGAGAAAGGCCCAGAAACTTTCTCAAGAGGAACTTGCTAACCAAGTAGGAGTTACTAGACAGACTATTACTTCAATTGAAACAGGAAAGTATATTGCATCCTTGCCACTGGCTTTTAAAATTGCAGGATATTTCAATTTGAGCATAGAAGAAATTTTTATTATGGAGGAAAAAGATTAATATGAAAAGTCTAGAAAATTATAAAAAAGATATACAATCTAAGATCAGCTTTATGGTTATTGTAGTTATTTTGGCCTTGCTGGCTGTGTTATTTTCTACTTTATATTTAAAAAACCAGTTTCCAGCTAAGGCAGATGTGACAGACTATGTAATTGGATTTTTTGTAGGAATTGAAGTAATGTCTTTGGTCTATATGGGTGTACTAATTAGGGCTCTTAAGGATGAAAACTTGCTAAAGAAAATGTATTTAAAAGAAACAGATGAAAGAGAGATTCTAATTAGAATGAAGTCAGGTGCTTCAATAGTACCAATATTTTCTATACTAATGCTTATAGCAACCTTGATAGTGGTGTATTTTAGCTTTGAGGCCTTTATAACTTTAGTTGTTGTTGCAATTTTGCAGTTGATAGTTTCATTGGCCTTGAAGATTTATTGGTCTAAAAGAATTTAGTTTTAAAATATGATGAGATAAGTGCAAGACAGGGTGTTCACACAATAAAACACCTGAGGTCTTGCATTTTTTGTGGAAAATTTTAAAGGAGATTTTTCTATGTTATAATAAAAATGAAAAAAACAAGGAGGTATAGACTGATGAATAACAATAAAAATTTTATTAGAAAATAAGAGAGGAAAAATCCTCTCAATAGTAAGGAGGATTTATGATATATATAGATAATTTAATAAAGAATATAGGCAGTCGAAAACTATTTGCTATAGACAAATTGACAATTGATCCTACAGAAAAAATTGGTTTAATTGGGGATAA
>JAUNLQ010000025.1 GCA_030532225.1 Bacillota bacterium | reverse complement strand
CCCGACACCCACCCCTTCCTTCACCCACTTCGGCCATTGCATGGAGCTGTGAGAGTCTGAATTGGTTTCGGTAAATAGCTGTTTATTTGTTTTTTGTGGAGGTTTCTTCGTTAGTAAATTGCTACGCAATTTGGGGCTTTCGCCCCTGGAGAAATGAGAGTTGGGAGAAAACGTACATACTTTCAATAAGTAAATAGTTTAATTATAAATATTAAAAAAAGGAGAATATTATGAAATTATATGAAAGACCTGAAATGATAAAGGCCTGGAAAGGCTTTAACCTAGGCTCTTGGTCTGATCGAATCGACACAAGAGATTTTATCCAAAAAAACTACATCCCTTATGAGGGAGACGAGGATTTTCTAGTTGGAAAGACTGAAAAAACTGCAGCCCTTTGGGAAAAAACTTCCAAACTAATCCAAGATGAAGTTGCCAACAAGACTATTTCTGTTGACCTAGAAAGATTTTCTGGCATAGACAACTTTGCACCTGGTTACATAGACCAAGACAAGGAAGTTATCTTTGGTCTACAAACTGACGCTCCTCTAAAAAGAATCATGAACCCTTATGGGGGCTTTAGGATGGTGGAAAATTCCCTTAAGGCCTATAACTTGGACCTTGATCCACAACTTAAGGAAAATTTTAGAGAATTTAGAAAGACCCACAATGACGGAGTCTTTGATGCCTATACTAAGGAAATGAGAAAGCTTAGGACAGTTGGCCTTTTAACAGGCCTGCCAGATGCCTATGGCAGGGGGAGAATTATTGGCGACTACAGAAGGGTGGCCCTTTATGGAACAGCCTATCTTAAGGAAATGAGAATAAAAGACAAGGAAGACTGTAAGGGTCCAGCAAGAGAAGAGAGAATCCGTCAAAGGGAAGAATTTTCTGAACAAATTAGGGCCCTAGACCGAATAACTTCCATGGCAGAAAGCTACGGCTTTGATATTTCCAGACCTGCAACTAATGCAAGGGAAGCAGTCCAATGGGTTTATTTTGCCTACTTGGCAGCAGTAAAAGAAAACAACGGAGCAGCCATGTCCTTTGGTAGGACTACAGCCTTTTTAGATATTTATATTCAAAGGGACTTGGACCTTGGCTTGCTTACAGAAGATCAGGCCCAAGAATTAATTGACCAATTAGTTATAAAGCTTCGCCTAGTTAGACACCTAAGAACTCCAGAATATGACGAGCTTTTTGCTGGTGATCCAACTTGGGTTACAGAATCTATTGGTGGCATGGGCCAAGATGGCAGAACCTTGGTGACCAAAACTTCTTACAGGTTTATGCACACCTTAATAAACTTGGACACTTCTCCAGAACCTAATATGACAGTTCTTTGGTCAGATGATTTGCCAAGGAATTTTAAGGACTACTGCTCAAAAATGTCCATCTTAACAGCTTCAATCCAATATGAAAATGACGATGTAATGAGGCCGATTTATGGTGACGACTATGCTATAGCCTGTTGTGTATCTGCCATGAGAGTAGGCAAGGAAATGCAGTACTTTGGTGCTAGGGCTAACTTAGCCAAGGCCTTACTTTATGCCATTAATGGTGGCTATGACGAAGTGAAAATTGACAAGGCCACAGGGACCAATATGCTAGTCTTAGAAGGCTTGGAAAAAAATACAGAAGAAGTGCTGTCTTACGAAAAAGTTTTAGCAGCCTATAAAAAAGTTTTGGACAAGCTGGCAGAAATTTATGTAGACACTATGAACACCATCCACTACATGCACGACAAGTACGCCTATGAAAGTGGTCAAATGGCCCTTCACGACCCTTATGTTCACAGGTACATTGCCTTTGGTATTGCAGGTATCGCCATAGCAACTGACTCCTTATCAGCAATAAAGTACGCCAAGGTCAAGCCTATTAGAGACGAAAATGGCATAGCCATCGACTTTGAGACCCAAGGTGACTTCCCAAGATATGGCAACGATGACGACAGGGTGGACCAAATCGCCATTGATATTTCTAAGTACTTTATTGAAGCCTTAAGAAGCCATGAAAGTTATAGAAATTCTCAGCACACCTTGTCCTTGTTGACTATAACTTCTAATGTGACCTATGGCAAGAAAACAGGAACAACACCAGATGGCAGAAAGAAAGGCCAACCCTTTGCTCCAGGTGCCAACCCAATGAACGGAGCAGACAAGTCTGGGGCCCTAGCTTCCTTAAACTCTGTTGCAAAAATTCCTTACAAGGATGTAAACCAAGATGGAATTTCCAACACCTTTACCATTGTGCCAGGAGTTTTAGGCAAGAACGACCAAGAAAGAATAACTAACCTTACAAATATTATGGACGGCTACTTTAACCAAGAGGCCTTCCACTTAAATGTTAATGTGCTAGACAAGGAAATGCTAATTGATGCTATGGACCATCCAGAAAAATATCCAAACCTGACCATTAGAGTTTCAGGCTATGCAGTAAGATTTAACCAACTAGACAGAGAGCACCAACTTGACGTTATAAACAGAACCTTCCACACCAGGATGTAAACACTAAGGGCAGCTTCAAGGCTGCTCTTTTTTAAAAGTGCCAGGACAGAGACAAAGTATTATGATAAAATCAAAAGGAAAAGAAAAGAGGAGAAGCTTATGGAAGAGAAAAAAATATTAGGAAACCTACACTCAATAGAAACAATGGGAACCTTAGACGGCCCAGGCAATAGGACCATATTTTTCCTAAAGGGCTGCCCTCTTAGGTGCCTTTATTGCCACAATCCAGATACCCAGTCTACAGCCAGTCTTAAGCAAATAAGTCCAGAAGAAGTTCTTAACACAGCCTTAAGATACAAGCCCTACCATGGCCAAGAAGGTGGCGTTACCTTTTCAGGAGGAGAGCCCCTTCTTCAAGGAGCCTTTCTCCACCAGGCCCTAAAGCTTTTAAAAGAAAATGGCTTTAATACTTGTATAGACACATCTGGAATTGGAGACAAGGAATATTACAAAAAAATAATGCCCCTAGTAGACACCTTGATCTTAGATGTTAAGGCTTTTGATGCCAAGTCCTTTAGGGACATTTGCAGGGGTAACTTTAAGTCCTTCCAAAGATTTATAAGCAAGCTAAAGGACTATGGCTTTGCTGGCCAAATTTGGATCCGCCATGTTATGCTACCAGGCTACACAGACAACAAGGGAGCCATGGAAAAATTAATAGAAGTCATTGAGCCAATAAAAAACTTTGTAGAGCGAATAGAAATCCTCCCTTATCACACCAATGGAGTGGCCAAGTATGAACAAATGGGCCTTGAATATCAACTGAAAGGCCTGGAGCCAATGGACCCGAAGAAGGCCAAGGACCTGGAAATCTATGCCAACAAGGTCTTCTCCCAAGCCTTGAAACGCAGTCAGGAAATTGTAGAAAATAGGCAGAAGGAAAAACTTAAAGAATTTTCAGAAAGAGAAATTAAAGTTGACGAGGACCAAGAAGCCCTCTACCAAAGGTTCAAAAACTTTAGCCTAATAGCAGGTTTGGACTCAGAAGTGAAAAGGGAAATCCTTGGAAACATAAAACTTTTCCAAATAAAAACAGACCAATTTGTTTTCAAATCAGGAGACAGGGCCAACTACATGTATATAGTAGTCAAGGGCAGGGTGAAAATCTACCAGTACACCTTAGATGGCAAGGAGCAAATCTTCTACATCTACAGAGAAGGAGACTATATAGGAGGCCTTAACCTTATGGACTATACCTCATACTTGTACACAGGCAGGGCCATCCAAGACAGCGAAGTAGTGGCCATACCAAGGGATATATTTATGAAACACATTTATACCTCCCCAGTAGCCCTCCAACAAATGCTGAAAAAATCCTTTGAAAGAATAAGATGGGCAGAAGAACTGATCGAAAGACTGGCAGTAACAAATGCAACCATGAAAACAGCAGGCCTATTAACAAGATTGTCTAGAGAAATTGGCGTAAAAACCAAGGAAGGCATAAAACTAGAACTGGCCCTAAATCGAGAAGAACTAGGATCTTACACAGGACTAACCAGAGAATCCATAACCAGAAAACTAGGAGAATTCAAAGACCTAGGCTATATAGACTTAATAGGCAATAGAGTAGTCTTAATCAAAGACCTAGAAGCTTTGGAAAATATGGCTTTTTAAAAAAAGCAGGGAAAAACAAAAATTTTAAGTTTTGAGCCATGTAAGCAAATAAATTCTGATACAAGATGGCTTTAGCCTTTCTGAATAAACTTTGTTATAATAAAACTACGGAATAGTGAATTCTTATTTTAGTTTTTAGGATAGAGGCGTAAAATGACCAAAGAGATTATTAATGTAAAAGGAACACAAATTAATATTTTTACAGAAGACCATACCAATGATTATATAAGTTTAACTGACATTGCAAGATATAAAAACGAAGAAGATCCTCGTATCGTTATTTCCAACTGGATGAGTTCTTACTCTACGATAGATTTTTTATCGGTTTGGGAAGAACTAAACAATCCAAATTTTAACCGTATGGAATTCCATACGGTTAGAAGTGAAAAAGGACGATTGGTGATGACTCCTAAACGATGGATAGAAAAACTAAATGGCATAGGCATTATTTCAAAACCTGGGAGATATGGTGGAACCTATGCTCATACAGATATAGCCTTTGAGTTTGCATCTTGGGTGTCGCCAGAATTTAAACTTTATATTATCAAAGAATATCAAAGATTAAAAACAGAAGAAAATAACAGATTAAGTCTTGATTGGAACTTGAATAGAGAATTAACAAAATTAAATTATAGAATTCATACAGATGCTGTAAAAGAATTTATTGTTCCAGCTCTTGACTTTAGTAAGCAAAAATATGCTTACTCAAATGAAGCTGATATATTAAACCTAGCCTTATTTGGAAAAACAGCAAAGCAATGGAGACAAGAAAACCCAAATCTAAAGGGGAATGTTAGAGACCACGCTTCTATAAATCAGCTACTAGTATTAAGCAACTTAGAAAATTATAATTCAGTTTTAATAGAACAAGGAGTAGAAGCTGAAGAAAGACTAAAACTATTAAACAAACTTGCTATAACTCAACTGAACAAATTAAACGAAAATGAAATCAAAAGTCTACAAAAAATAAAAGAGCTAAATAATAAAAATCATTGATTAAAAAAATTTTTGAAATCGGCGAAGCAAAACGGCGAGAGCCGTTAGGAACGAAGAAGAAAAGTGGAGAGACAAAGAAATATTAACTTATCGAAACCAACTTTCTAGTCTCACAGCCCCACGCAGTGGCCGAAGTGGGTGTAGGA
>JAUNLQ010000013.1 GCA_030532225.1 Bacillota bacterium | reverse complement strand
AAATGCAGGATTTCTAAATTTATATCTTTTGTATCAACGCTATAGTCTCCACATGTCCTGTCCAAGGAAACATATCAAAGGCTTTCATTTTCACTACTTTATACTTGTCCTTTAATTTTTCCAGGTCTTCTTTTAAGGCGTAAGGGTTGCAGGATATATAGATTATTTTTTCTGCTTCTAGGTCTAGAAGGCCTTTTAGGGCATTTTGGTCCAGTCCGCTTCTGGCTGGGTCTACTATTATTCCGTCTACTTCTACTCCATTTTCTTTTAATTCCTGTAGGTAAAGGCCTGCATCCATGGCTGTAAAGTGGACGTTTTTTATTTTATTGTTCTTGCTATTAAAGACTGCATCTTTTATTGCTTCTAGGTTTGATTCTACTCCTAGGACTTTTTTTACAAATCTGCTGGCATAAAGGGATATGGTTCCTATGCCGCAGTAGGCGTCTACTATTGTGTCTGTTGCTTTAAAGTCTCCCCATTCTAAGGCTGTTTTATAAAGTCTTTCTGTCATCCTAGAGTTTATTTGATAAAAGGATTGGGGAGATATTCTAAAGCTAAGGCCTAAGATTTCATCAAATATATAGCCCTCTCCATAGGCTACTAGGTCTTTTTTCCCAAGGATCATAGAGGTGTCCCTGTCATTTATATTAAAGACAATAGAAGTTATTTCTGGATGGGCCTTTCTAATGGCCTTGGTGAAGTTGTTTGAGGATGGGATTATTGAATCTGTTACCACTACAACTAACAATATTTCCTTGCTGGTCTTGCCTACTCTGACCAAAGACCCTCTCAGTAGGCCTTGGCCTGTGTCCACATCATAAATAGACCACTTAAAGGACTTTGCCAGGTCTTTTACAGTAGCATTGATCTTTTGGGCATTTATGTCTTCAATTAAACAAGAATCTGTTTCTAAAACATTTTTTGTATTCTTCTCATACTTGCCCATTATAAGCTTATTATTTTCCATAGCAAAGGCGTCATGGACCTTGTTTCTATAGTAATAGGGATTCCATTCTCCTTCTATGGCTTCTATTTTTTCATTGGGAAAAAGGTCTTTTAAAAGCCTTTCCTTGTTTTCTAAGGACAAGGGGTAGTTATCATGGTTATACAAACAACCTCCGCACCTGTCCATTATTTTACATAACATAAGTTTATTTCTCCTCTTCTAGGCCTAGAACAAATTGGTCTTTATCATTGAAAAATGTTTTGTAGCCTAATTGGACAAAAAGGATTACACTTAGGGAAACTGATCCTAAAATTCCTAACATTATGGCTATTTGATACTTTGTTGCAATTAAAGGTGATAGGCCTGATAAAATCTGTCCTGTCATCATTCCTGGCAAGAAAACTATGCCCATGCCTAACATGGAATTTATAGTTGGAATTATTGCTGAATCAAAGGCTGAGTCTACAACGCCCTTGGCTGCATCCTTAGGTCTTGCTCCTAGCATTAAAGCTCCTTCTATAAGGTTTCTTTCTGCATACATGCCGTCTAAAAGTTTGTTAACTCCTAGGCTAATTCCTGTCATTGAGTTTCCGATTAGCATTCCTGCTATTGGTATAAAGGACTTTGGATCATACCAAGGTTTAATGTTTAGGACAACTGCTAGGAAGTAGATTAAACACAGGATTGTTGAAGTCACTATTGAAAAAGTAATTACTTTTTTTAATTCCTTGGATAAGTTTCTTTTAGACCTTTTTATTACATTTCTAACTGCAAAGGCCTCCATAACTAGGGTCATTAAAATTATATAAAAAGGATTGTTGGCCTCAAAAATATAGACCAAAAGATAGCCTACTAAAACAAGTTGGACTGTCATCCTAAAAGAGGCTAGAATAATTTCTTTCTCCCTGGATATTCCTTTTCTTCTAACTATAAATAAGAGAATTATTACAAAGACATAGGCAGCAGCCAGTCTGTATAAGTCTATTTGTAAATTATTGGTCATGACTTACTGGCCTCCCTTCTTTTATTTCTACAATTTCATCAGCAAAGTCTTCAACTAATTTTTTTGAGTGAGTTACTATTATTAAGGTCTTCTTATGGTCTTTGATGTATGAAGATATATAGTTCATTACAAAGCCTTCTGTGTCTTGGTCCAAGGCTGATGATGGCTCGTCTAGGATTAGGACTTGGCCGTCCATTAACAAAAGTCTGGCTAGGGCTATTCTTTGTTTTTCTCCTCCTGAAAGATTTTCTATATCTTCA
This sequence comes from Bacillota bacterium, assembly GCA_030532225.1. GTDB lineage: Bacteria > Bacillota > Clostridia > Tissierellales > Peptoniphilaceae > Neofamilia. The sequence continues at coordinate 36,180 of JAUNLQ010000013.1, read as the reverse complement.
TCTAAGCCTTTAATGACTTGGAAATCTTTTAAAATTTCTTCAAGTTTTTGGTCTGGAACTGGTTCTTTTTCAGAAAATTTCAGGCCAATTAAAAGGTTGTCTCTTACAGTTCCCTTGTAGATGGCTGGATTTTGGTTGGCCATTATAACTTGTCTTCTTAGGTCTATTGAATCAATTTGGTCCAGGTCTTGGCCCTTATAATAAATTTTTCCTGAATCTGGTGAAAGCATCTTGTTAAGCATTTTGACCAAGGTAGATTTTCCACTACCACTTTTACCTATAATACAGGTGACTTTTTGGTCTGCAATTTGAAAATCATCTATACTTAGGATGTTTTTAAATTTAACATTTTCTAATTTAAACAATTGTCTCTCCTTCTTATTTTTTGTAGGCTATTTTTTCTAAGTTTAATAAAAATTCTTTTCTGTCCAGGCCTCCTGCATAGCCTGTTAGGCTGCTGTCAGCTCCTAAGACCCTGTGACAGGGTACTATTATGGAAATTGGGTTAGAGCCTACTGCTCCTCCAACTGCCTGGGAATGGCTTTTCTTGCCATAAAGGTCTTGGGAAATTTGGCCATAAGAAATAGTGGACCCATAGGGGATTTCTAAAAGTTTGGTCCAGATTTTTTTCCTAAAGTCTGTTCCTATAAATTTTATAGCAGGTGTAAAGTCTGGTCTCTGGCCAGAAAAATATTGGTCTAGCCAGGTCCTTGTTTGCAAAAACACTGGCAAATCCTTATTTTCTTCCATCCCTTTTAAGTCTTTGGAATAATTTTTTTCTTCTACAAAGTCTAGGCCCAACAAGAAACTGCCATCTGATGTCATTAGCATAGGTCCTAGGGGGCTTTGGTAGTTGCTATAATAGATCATTGGTCTTTGGCCGCCTCTTCTATTAATTTTAAAGTTACTAGACAGGATTTTTCTGCTGAATCCATTGGCAAAAATTCTCCTCTTGAGTGGAAGTTGTGGGCTCCAGTAAAATAATTTGGAGTTAGGATGCCTTGGCTAGAAAGATAGGACCCATCTGTTCCCCCTCTCATGGCCAAAGTTATTGGCTCAATGTCTAAGTCTTCAAAGACCTTGTATATATTGTCTATACAGGCTCTGTTGTCATCTCTTACTGCATCGTGAATGTTGGCATAAACATCTTGAAGGTCTATGGATATTTCAGCCTTTGGATACTTGGCCTTTATTAGGTCCACTGCCTGTCTTAAATAGGCCTTCTTATTTTCATAGCCAGCCTTTGAGTGGTCTCTTATATTAAGATCGATTTCTGCATTAATAACATCAGATGATAGACCATTAACCCAGATATAGCCTTCTCTGCCTTCTGTGTTTTCAGGGCTTTGGCTTCTATCTAAAAGGTTGATAAAGTCAACAGCAACCATAAGAGGATTTACTAACTTACCCTTGGCTGACATTGGATGGGCAGAAACTCCCTTGATCTTAACCTTGCCGCTGCCAGCATTAAAGGTTTCATAAACCACTTCCCCAATTTGACAAGAGTCTATGGTGTAGGCATAGTCTACCTTAAAGCTGTCAAAATCTATTTTTCTTGCTCCCCTAAGGCCAATTTCTTCATCAGGCACAAAGGCTATGTTAATTTGACCATGGTCTACATGAGGATTGGCTTTTAAATATTCTAAGACTGTCATAATATTGGCTATGGCTGCCTTGTTGTCTGCTCCCAAAACTGAAGTTCCGTCAGACATGATAAGGTCCTGGCCCTTGTAGCTTTCCAGCTCTGGAAATTCTGAGACTTTGAGGACCAAATTTTTTTCTTGGTTTTGAACTATATCTCCACCTTGATAGTTTCTAATAATTACAGGCTTAATTTCAGGGGAAAGAGCTACATCAACAGTGTCTAAGTGACAGACCCAGCCAATTGTAGGAACTTCTCTGTCTGTCTTTAATCTTTTTTTCAATACTCCTTGGACAACAGCATAGTCATTTATCTTTACATCTTCTAGGCCCAAGTCTTTTAATTCTTCAGCCAATAGCCTGGCCAAGGTCCATTGGCCTTGACTTGACGGCACTTGAGGATTGTCCTTGTTAGACTGGCTTTCAATAGCAAGATATCTTAAAAATTTTTCTTCAAAAATCTTTTTAAAATCAAAGTTTTCGTACATTTTATCCCACCTTAATTTATTCAACTTAAGTTAATTATAGGCCACTTTGGCTTTTAATTCTATGGAAAATTTAAAAAAGCCTAAGACATTAAACTATGTCCTAGGCCCAAATTTATTTGCCGAAAAATTTTTCAAAATTATGGATTAGAAGTTTTAATCTTTCAACTTCTTCTTTTAAAAGTTTTTCCCCCTTGTCTGTGAGAATGTAGTACTTGCCCTTTTGGTCCACATCTACTCTTTTTATTAAATCATTGTCCAAAAACTGGCTGAGCAGGGCATAAAGGGTTCCTGGTCCTAGGCTGATTCTTTTATCGGTTATAGTTTCAACCCAAGACCTTATGTCAGACCCATTTCTAACTTGTTTCAGGGCCAAAAGTATATAATACATTGGCTCAGTTAATGTTTGGAATTGGTCCCTAGCCATCTTTGTACCTCCAAAAATTCTTTTATTTGGTCTTGAATTTCTTGGTCATAAATATTTCCCCTAACTTCTAAAACAATACTATTGTAAAGAATTAAATAAGAATCATCTTCTCTTATCCTGTAGGTTTTTTCATAGGAAAAATCAGAGGTCAAATCCTTTACAAAGTCTCCATCAAGGGGATGGTTCCTAGCTTCTTTAAGCCTTCTTGAAAATAAAACTTGACCAAGGTCAGAGTTTTTAACCTGGGTTTTTTCTATAGTCAAGTCCATGTCCTTAGCCTCATAAAGGTAATGGCAACATGTCAAGATGCTTTTTCTAAGGGCCAACTTATCATAGGCACCAACACTTTCATATTGCTTTAAGCCCAAGCCTCCAGAAGAAAAAATTGTCAGTGAACTTATGGAATTGAAGACAAAAATTCCAAGAATTGCCAAAGCCAACAAGGCTATCTTTTCTTTAGTTTTTAAATTAGTCTTTTTTATTTTTTTTACTGTAAAAATAGTTAAGCCAAGAACAAAAATTGGTATCAAGGCAAGATATATGAATCTTTTATTTCCCATTGAAGATCCAGATATTAAAAAGCTAAAGATTGCTAAGAAGATCAAAGCCAGACTTAAAATTAGAATCAAAGCATAGGGCCTTGAAAAACTAAAGCTAGAAAATTTTAAGTCAGCCACTTGACTAACATTCTTGTTCCTTGTTTTAAAAACTAAATGATCTATAAGAGAAAATATAGCAAAAGTAAAGAGCAAAATTCCTGCTGGAAAACTTAAAATATAATATGAGGAATAAAAAATATCAGTAGAAAAAAATCCACCAGCAGAAAAGAAGACTAATAAAAGAAGAATAAAAACGTTACTTATCATAGAAATTAATTCTCCCTTAATTCCCTTTCTTAAAATCTTCAATTCATCTTGATCGTCATTATAAAGAGACTGGGAGGCTCCTGGATCCAGCCTATAAATATTCATATTAAAAGACCTGTCCAAAAGATTCCAACCAGCATCCTTGGCCATAAGCTCAAAATCATCTAACTCCTCCTTGGAAAAGGCAGTAAGATAACCTTCATTGGCTGCCAGGGAAATTTTATATTGACTCTTAGTCTGATCTGCTTTTTTAAATTTGTGAATTAATGAAAAATAATTTTTTTCAAATTGCCAACCTTTTTCAGCCATTTCATTGTACCATTGTTCAAAAAGGCCAAAATTTGTAAAGGTTAAAAATCTTAACTTAAGCATTTCATCTCCTCCTAGTATCGATATTCGATACTTAAAGTATATATCGATACTCGATACTTGTCAAGAAAAATTTTTCTTTTAAATTTTATTTTTTCAAAAATTTAAATAGGAAGTAAAACATTATTATAAGATAAAGTAAATATACGCCATAAACTAGGCTTAAAGGCGCAGAAAAAGAGCCTTGAGGATTGTTTAAGGCGTAAACAAGAAAGGCTATCATAACAACAAGCATTGCAAGAAAGGCAAGTAGATATTTTCTCTCTCTTCTTTTATTGGTCATCTTTAAGTCTCCCTTCTAATTTATAAATAGTGGCTGCCAGTAACAAGGATCCTTGGTTAATTTTATAATAGAAAAATTTGTTCTTGTGCCAGCCATCTTGAATAATCAAATAACTTTCCCCATCTTCATAAATCCTATAGCCTAAGGCCATAACATAATGCCAGGCGAATATTCCACTGGCTAATAACAAAATTGCCATGGAATTGTCTTTAAGGCCTGCTAGGATTTTTTCTAAATTTCTAGTTCTATAATAGCATAAACTTTTGCCATAGGTCTTAAAAACATCAGAAATTTTTTTGCCAATAAGAATTACTGGTCCTTGGCCAATTTTTTCATACATGGCAGCAAAAAGTTCAGACTGATCGACCTTGTCTAAATAAAGTAGACCGAGATTAGTGGCTGCTGTTGCCCCACAGTGGTTTTTGGCTATATCATTATGGTCTGAAGTTACTATAAATTTTTGGTCTAAGGCTCCAGTTATAAATTTTTCTGTAAAGGGGACCTTAGGCAGGGACTGTTCATCTAAGAAGCCATAGTCTCCCCTGCCTAAGAACAAACTTTTTATTTTTTCAAAAATTTTTTTCATTAATCCACCTAGATTTTTCTAGTTTTTTCTTATGCCAAGTCCTTTTTCTGGTCTCTATAAACTTGGTCTGCCTTAAGGAGCTTTTCATAGTAGCTATTATAGGCTGGACTAAAGGCCCTTATTAAAGGAATGGCAACTTGGTAGTAATTATTGTCTGTCATAAACTTTACTAACTTATCATTTAAAGCCTTGGCTGGACTTTCTTTGTAAGCCTGGCTGTTTTTGTAGGCCTCGTAGGCTTCTAGAGCTTCTTGATTTTCTTCCAGCCAGCTACTTGGGTCCTTAACAGCTGCAATTTTTTCTTGGTTTACTTGGTCCAAGGTCTCTTGGTCTTGGAAGCTACTAGCTTCTTCTAAAAAATTTATTTCTTCTTGACTCAAGTCAATACTTGGCAGCTGGTCCAAGTAGGCAACAAAATCATTGAAAGCCTTCTCTCCTAATTCTGGCAGAGGATCTTGGAAAAATGGCTTGTAGGCAGCAAACAAAAGCTGGCCAAAATAGCCTGGAAAAATTCTTTCTAATTTGTCATAGATACTTTCATTTCTTTGTAAAATTTCTAATTCCCTTTTTATTTGCTCAAGGTCTTCTCCCTCTATTAGTCTTTTAACCAAGGCATTTTTCTTTTCTGCCTGGTCTAGCATGTACTGCCTCTTCCTTAGGATCGAAGAATCAACAGCACCCTTGTCTAAAATTCCATCAATTTCACTAAGAGAAAAACCTAGATTTCTAAAAAGACTAATTTTTTCTAACTTGACCACATCTGCCTGGCTATAGTTCCTGTAGGAATTTTCATCCTTGGCAGGTTGAATTAGGCCAAGACTTTCATAATATTCCAGGGCCTTTCTACTTAAACCAGTAATTTTTTCAACTTCACTTCTTAACATAGATCTACCTCCTTGACCCTAGTATAAGCTTGTCCCCAAGGGCCAGGTCAAGTCTTTAATTGGAATTATTCCCCCAAGTCCCTTAAACTAACAGCTGAAAATTCTCTAGACACTGGTATTATTAACTTGTCCTCTTGGTCTATTAACTCATCAAGGCTTACTTGGAATACTTGTGGATTAAGGTCTGTCTTCAAAGTCAATAGCTTTTCCTTACTATCATAGACTGCTATATATTTGGTGTCAGTGTATTCATCGTTTCTTCTGTTTTTTATTAGTCCTTTTGGCAGGGCCATGGCTCCTAAAATGTTGTAGCTGTAGGCCAAGGCTTCTTTGTTAGTCCTAGCTGGCACATGGGTCCTTGTCAAATAAAAGGCTCTTATAAAACGAGAGCTAGGGTCGTAGCCTCCTGGCAGTTTTTTGGCTCCATTAAAGGATGCTAGGTTGTCCAGGTTCATATAGGCCCTTAGTTTCTTTTCTTGGGACAAAAAGCCTGGAGAGTTGGTCATAACCTTATAAGGATTTTCAAAAGCCTGAAGCTTCCCATCCTTCGGTTCCAAAACTACTCCTCTCTTTGTTGAGTCTACAAAATAATAGTGGAAGCCTGGGGACAAAACCCTAAGGCCTAGACTATTTTTTAGAGAAATATTAATGTTGTCCAGGTCTGCAAGTAATTCTTCTACAGTCCTGAAATTTCCCAAGGCATAGTTCATAAAGTCCATACTGGATACATTAAACTTTTCTAGGTCCAAGTCCTTGCTATAAAGATTAAAAAGTGAATACTCGTTGGTAATTCCTATTAAACCGTGTTCATTCACCCCATCTTTTAAGGGATTTTTAGATCCAAAGGACAGGCCCATAAGTCTGTACTTGTTTTCATAGGGATGACCCATTAAGTCCTTAAAAAGCTTGTAGCCCCTTGGATAATATGAAACTTGGTAGTCAATGGCATATTCTAGGTCCATGGTTCTTCCTAGAACGCTGCCCTTGTCATAATCTATTTGAATTGCTGTGCACATATATAACCTCACACTTGTTTTTACTTTCTTTTCTTATATACCCTCACTTGCAAATAATATTGTTTTCTCATGACTTTCAAGACAAATCTCCCTAGGTCCTTGGTCTTATTATTTTTAAAAATTTTTCCCTTCAAAGTTTATTTTTTTATCTATGTAGTATAATGTTTTTAAGAGCTTAGAATTTACATTTTACAAGGAGGAACTATGATTAATTTTTTAAACGACTACAATGACAAAGGACACGAACAAGTATATGATTACTTAGGAAAACTACCCCTAGACAAAATTTCTGGTTACAGCATGGATGATTATTCATTTTCAGTTCGAGAAAAAATTAAGGCTGAAATTGGAAGAGATGATGTGAATATAGAGTTTTTTCCTGGCGGAACAATTGTAAATATAGTTGCCTGTACCCACAGCTTAAAAAGTTATGAGGCTATAATTTGTCCAGACACTAGCCATATAGCCATCCACGAAACTGCATCAATCGAAGCTACTGGCCATAAAGTTGTAACAATTCCAACAACAGATGGAAAGCTTAGACCTGAAGCCTTGGCCAAGGAACTAAGTCTTTTCGGTCCAGAAACAGACGTAATTCCAAAGCTAGTTTATATTTCCAACACTAGTGAAACTGGCCTGGTATATTCCCTAGATGAAATTAAGGCCCTTTATGAAGTTGCCAAGGACAATGACTGCTATCTTTATGTAGATGGGGCTAGACTTGCTGTTGCCATGGCCCAAGGAAAATTTTCTCTTATGGACTTATCTCAAGCCTGTGATATTTTCACCATTGGCGGCACAAAGAACGGAGCCCTTTTTGGAGAAGTTTTAATTGTTGTAAATGACAATTTAAAGGTTAGACTTAGAAACCAAATGAAACAAAAGGGAGCTATTATGGCCAAGGGCTTTATTTTAGCAGCCCAATTCGATGCCCTTTTTGCTGATGGTCTTTACTATGAACTTGGCAAGCACACTTATGAAAAAGCCATGAAACTAAGGGAAGGTTTGGAAAAATTAGGAGTGGACTTTACTTATCCTCCTGTTTCTAACCAACTTTTCTTAAAGTTAAGTCCTGAACTTATTGAAAAAGTTCAAAAATTCGCCTTAATTGGCTTGGAGAACCTAGGTGGCCACTTTACTTCTGTAAGACTATGTACTTCTTATAGGACCACTGATGAGGAAATTGAAGAATTTTTAGAAAAATTTAAAGAGCTTTTATAAAAGCTTTGACCTGTTGGAGACAAATTATTCTTCAACAGGTTTTTTAATGAAAAAGAGCCTTAGACCAAATGATCTAAGACCCTGCTTTAAAATATTATTTAGTTTTTCTACCTGCCATAAGTCTAAGGGCAGTGGAAACTAAGAAAATAAATAAGAAAATCTTTAGCCAGTCGCCAAATATATAATAAATATTTGCAGCTAGACTTAGGTCTTCCATTTCAAAAGGAAGATGTAAAAGTAAAAATACAAACCAGGCTAGGATAATCTTGCCTCTCCTATGTTGAGAACATACAAGGGGCCTGTTTTTTTCCTTCCAAAGTGTAAGTCCTGTCATTAAGACGAAGAGGATAAGTTCTATCCAGGCAAAAAGTAATCTATTGTAATTCCACTGTGGGAGAAAACTTTCTGTTAAGAATGCTAGTCTCCAAGTGATTCCTGTTCCATAGCGTAAATATACATCTAGGAAAAAGAATAGAACCCAAGCACAGTAAAGAAAAGTATTTCTCTTTGCAAAGATAAAGACTAGGCCACAAAAAAGAATAGGCAAGGCCAAAAGCAAGCCTGTTACTAGACTATTTAACAAGGCAAATATTACAATAATCAGAAAGGAAAGACCACAAAGAGTCTTTCCTATTTTTATATTTCTTCTTTTAATGTTTTGGTCCATTTATAACCATCTTCTTACTTATTAGTTCATTAAAAAGTCATTAATTAGATTAATGTGTTCTTCTTGAATATAAGATACTCCATCTACTATAGAGAAAGCTTCCATTACTGTTTCTTGGTCTTCTATTTTTAAAGTAGCTTGAGCATTTTCAATTGTTATAGACTTTTCATTAAGGCTAATTGTTGTAATGTCATTTTCCCCATCCCACTTAACTTCAGCTCCTAGAGCTTCATAGTATTTTCTTAGGAAAAAGCCCATTTCATCTTCAGCCTTGTAGTCCATTAGGTCTACAACTTTTTCTTGGTTGTCTAGAACTATAATCTTGTTAGGTGTAGCAATTGGTGGTAGAGATCTAGTTGCTACTGTATAAAGAACAGCTAAATCTTTTTCTAAAAATTCTTCTACCTTTTCACCTGCTAGGTTTACAGCTTCAAGTTCGTCACTAAGGTTTAATTTTAGTCTGTTGTTTTTGCCTAGACCTTCCTCGTCGAAATAGTCTACGTCAATTGAATAAGTTCCTTCTTCAACATTAACAGCGATGAAATCTGGAGTCATCTTTGCTGGTAGAGATTGAAGAACTGGAGTGTTTTCCTTGTAGAAGTATTTTACTAATTCATCTTTTTCAAATTTGTAATCTTCTACAAATTCTCCTGTTTTAAGGTCCATTACTGGCAGGTCGCTAGTGTATAAATAAACCTTGTCTAAAACTTCTTCATTTTCTGTTTGGCTTTCAAGTAAAATTTGTGGATATTTTTCGTCTTCTACAATTTCTGTTACTTTTCCAAAGTCAGCCTTAAACCCTATAGGCTCTTCAGTCTTAGCCATAACAAGGCTTGAGAACATTAATACTGCAACAAGACTTAATATCAAAATTTTTTTCATAAAACTTCTCCTTACATTTATTTAACAAGTTTAATAACTTGTTAGTGTTGAGTAGTATAACATAGAATATATTTAAAATTTATACAAAATAGTTACAATTTTTAGCCCATAAAAGACATGGCAAAATGAGCCACTAAGGCTGAGCCTAAATAAGTTCCAATAAAGACAAAACAACCTACAATAACTATCTTCCAAGACAAGCTCTTTAAGGTTTCTAACTTGTTGGCTACAGAAATTCCTGCAAAAGCCAAAACTGGAGTGGTCAAAGACAAGAAGTCTATGGCGTTAATATAGTCTATAATCTTTGGAAAGGCCATACAAAAACCTAAACTTACTATACAAACCCAACCCATTACTGGGAAGCTGGAAAAATATTTTACATTTACTAGTTTTTCTTTTACCCACATACCTATAATGGCAAAAAGTCCTAAAAATAATAGACCTATAACTGTGTCTAGGCTTGGTGCCAGAGATTCAGGATTCTTTATAGTTTTAACCCATTGGGTGAAAAGTATTAGGGTTAAACTTAAAAATATTATGCCTACAGCTTTTTTCCAATTATTTATTTTCATTTTTGTCCTCCTTGGCTAGGGCCTTGTACATAAATCTTTGAAGTGGAACTGCTAAGAAAACCATAGTAAAGGTTCCTAAAATTCCTGTTAGTAGTTGGGATGCAGAAGCATAGGCCTTGATCATTTCAGTTTGTTCTGGTAGTTCTGCTATAAGGGCCGAAGTTGAAGCAGCCATCATACTGGCAGAACCAACACCTGAAGCCATGGCCAAAGATTCTGGAGACAAGCCTAGTTTCAAAAATATTGGTGGCAGGAAGCTAAAGAACAAGGCGCCGAAAATTGTACCAAAAATATATTGGGACAAGACTCCCCTGCCTTCTGCTGAGTCCAGGGTGTACTTTTCGCTAATATAGGCTAGCTCACCTTCACGACCTATGCCAAGGGTAATGCCAATAGCCTCTCTCTTTAGGCCTAATAAAAGAGCCAAAGGAAGACCAAAAACAACTGTACCAAGATTTCCCAATTCTTGTAAGAGAAAAACATGGCCTAGGCTAACAATTTCTCTTAGCTTAGGGGCAACGTCAGCACCATATCTAGCCATTAAAGGCAGCATAATAAAGATCATATAGTTAGAAGAAAACTTTACATTTTCCTCACTATAAATCTTAGCCAGTAGTCCCTTTCTAAGTGGCTTAATAGCCAAGAACATGGTAATTAAAAGGGCAAATACTAAAGGCAAAAAATTAAACTTAAAGCCGAAAATTGTTATAGATTGGAAGCCAATCATTTCAGCAAGGAAAACTACTACTAAAACATAAACTAATAAATAGATAAAACTTTTATTCTTCACTTACAATTCCTCCTAGAGCCTTAATGGCTTGACAATATTCCTTATAGGTCCTTCTGTACAATTTTTCTTTGTCAATCTTTCCTGACATATGGGCCAAATATCCCTTTAGAAAGTCTGGAAAAGTAGACAAGACAAAGTCTAGGTCTTCATGGATAAAGTCTACTCCATGGGCATTGCCCTTGTAGCCAGAATATCCAACTTGGACACAAGGCATCATAAAGGCCAGGTCCCCAATATCTCCTGCTGCAGAAATTGGTCTGTCCCTGTAACACTTTTTGATCCTTGGAAAGTCTTTAGCATAGTCTAGGCCAAATTGAGATAAGTACCTGTCATGAATAAAAGGTAGATAACCTTGTTCAGTGTGGATTTCCACTTGACCTTGGAAGGCATAGGCAGAGCCTTGGGCTGCATGGTCAAGTCTTTGGGAAATTTCAATTAAGTAGTCAATGTCATTGGCCCTAATATCTGTTCCTATAGAAACATTGTCTGGAATTGTATTGAAACCCATCTTCTCGTTTACATAAACTGGGTTCATCCTAAACATTTTGCTGTCGTCAATTTGCTGTCTTAAAAGGCCTAAAACATTTTGGAAGGTTATAGCCATTGATGAGGCGTTAATTCCCTGCCAAGGATCAAAGCCTGCATGGGCAGATTTTCCTTTGAAATGAAAAAACTTGTAGAAAAATCCACTTAAGTCTGATAAAAATTCAATAGATGGCTCAGGATAATGTCCTCCCATAACATGGGTGCAGATACAAAAATCATAGTCATCAAAAACTCCCAAGCGCATGGCTTCAGGCTTGCCACCAAAGTAAAAAATTTCTCCTTCTTGTCTTAATTTTTTCCTATGGTCCAAGTCCACATACTCTTCAGCTGGAACAAAGATAAAATCCACATTAAAGTCTAGGGACTTGTAGAAGTCATCTTCCATTAACCTCCTAAACAAGGCCAAGGCAATAGCAACTTGAGTGTTGTGGCCACAGGCATGGGCTGCTCCACTTTCTTTATCTGCACAAAGATGGTTAGGCAAATAAATAGCATCCAGTTCTGCCAAGAAACACATTTTCAAATCCTTGTCCCTATCTGGCAAGGAAAAAGAAAAGCCAGTTCTGGCAAAATCTTTAAAGACCACAGCAGGAAAATTTTCTTTTACATAGTCCCTAATTAGGTCTCTGGTTTTCCATTCCTCAAAGCCTAACTCAGGATTTTCAAAAATTTCTACTGCAAGATCTTTAATCTCTTCAAAATATTGGTCCATTTTTGTCCTCCGTTAATATATTGATTTTTAAAGCCTGGTGAATTAAACAAGGCTAAAAAAACCTACTAAGTCTTATTCTACCATAGTAGTGAATTATTTCATTAAAAAGATTTTCCATATTACCTGCTTATTTATAGACCTATCTTATAAATAAATTCTTTGAACTTTTTCTGAAAGTTAAAATATTTTTGCATCAGTCTAGGCTCTTATATTAGAATAGAAATAAGTTAAAAATTAAGATGAACCATAGAAAGAAGGTTATTATGAAAATATTAGTTACAGGCTTTGATCCCTTTGGAGGAGAAAAAATAAATCCAGCAATTGAAGCAGTAAAAAAACTGCCAGATGAAATTGCTGGAGCCCAAATTATTAAATTACAAGTTCCTACAGTTTTTCACAAGTCAGCTGCCCTTATGTACGAAAAAATTAAAGAAATTCAGCCTGATGTGATCTTAAATATTGGCCAGGCTGGAGGAAGAGCTGCCCTAACTCCTGAAAGAGTGGCCATTAATCTTGACGATGCTAGGATTCCAGACAATGAAGGCCAGCAACCTATAGACCAAAAAATTAGGCCAGATGGACCAGCTGCTTATTTTTCTTCCCTGCCAATTAAGGCCATGGTAGCAAAAATCCAAGAGGCAGGCCTGCCAGCTTCTGTGTCCAACTCAGCAGGGACCTTCGTATGTAACCACCTAATGTACCAGACCCTGTATTTTATAGACAAGGAATTTCCTGGAACTGTTGGAGGTTTTATCCATATACCATTTTTGCCTGACCAAGTTGTGACCAAGGCCAATATGCCCTCTATGGCCCTAGCAGATATTACAAGGGGCTTAGAGCTGGCTATTGAAGCCCTTGTCCAATACAAGGACAAAGATGACCTAATAGCAGTAGGTGGCAGTATAGCTTAAAACTTTATGACCATTAAAAAATCCTCTATGAAGCAGAGGATTTTTTTGTGGAAATATTTTATTTAAGACCAAAATTTGTATAAATCAAAGAAAATTACAAAGATTACCATTACAAGTTGCCAGCTTACTGCTTGCAAACTATTATCTTGACCTTGAATTTTTTTAGACAAGTGGCTTATAAAATTCCCCACAATAAACATGGATCCTAGGATAGAAATAATAGCAACAATGACCATTTTCCCCTTTGAATAATCAGAAGTCAGTAGCCACAAGTAAACAAAGACCAAAGAAATTATTCCAGCTGCCAGGTGGCTAAAAAGACCTGGGTCGAAAATTCTGTCTCTCTTTTTTCTTAGCTTGGAAATTAGTCTGAAAATCAATCGAATGAAAAAAGCCAATAAAATAAAGACAGCTGCTAAAACTAAACCATAGGCTAGAATTATTTCAAAAGTTCCTAGGCTCAAAGAGTCTGTAGTAAAGTTTTCTAGGACTCTACCATGGTCCTTAGCTACAACTTGGTAGGCTAGGCCGTTGCCATTGTCGAAGCGGTAACGCTGGCCTCCTTGGTAGCTTACTGTCATGCCAGCTAGGGGTACCTTAAATACGCCAGCATCTTCTGTTGAAGAAATTGGCAGAACTCCAGATAAGTATCTTATAAAGCGAAGAGGGCCTTGGTTAATGGTTCTTTGGCTAGTATAAAGTCCAGCTAGGTTCTCTCCTCCTTCAACATGCTTGTCTCCACTTCCAAATAAAAACTGAGCTAGTCCATAGTTGTAGGCAGTTTCTCCAGGTTCATTGGTCATTACTGCATAGCCTAGCTTAGTTTCAGGATCAAACCAAAGGGCCGATGTAAAGCCTTGGGTGTTACCACTGTGGCCAACAAGGTGCCTAGCATCGTCTATGGACAAGAGGCCATGGTGAATACGAGGCTGACCATCTGAAAAAGAAACAGAAGCCTCTAACATTTTTTCATAGGTCTGAGGATTTTTGAAAAACCTTGGCTGGTCTAGGCTAAGTTCCCTGGCAAAGCTTAGAAAGTCCTCAAAGCTACCTGCTGCTGCTCCTGCAGGATAAAGACCTATATGCAAAATACTTGGCCCCAAACTTTCGTGAGAGTCTTGGGTGTAGTAGTAGGACTTGGACTTAGGTCTATTAGTTTTTACAAAGTCATTGTCAATCCAATTAGCTGCAAGGGCTGTATGCTCCATTCCCAAGGGAGCAAAGATGCGGTCTTGGACATAGGCATAAAAATCTTGGCCGCTAATAGTTTCTACAATAAAGGCTGCCAAGGCAGGAGTCCAATTGTTATAGGCTAGGACTGTTTTAGGCTTAAAAATTTGTTGAGGTTGGCTGGCTAGGAGCAGATCCTTTAAACTTGGAATCTCCTCTCCTTCCTCAAACTCCACCTTGAGGCCAACTTCTTGGAAGCCTGACTGTAAGTTCATTAGGTCTAAGATGGTTAAGGGATAGGGATAATTTAGTTGTTGAGAAAAATCTGCTGGCAAATAAGTTTTTATATCTTCATTAAGATCAATTTTCCCTTCTTCTTCTAGCTGCATTAAGGCGATCCAAACTAGGACCTTGGAAACTGATCCCCATTCATAAATAGAATCTTCCTTAGTTGGAATTTTATTTTCCTGGTCAATATAACCATATTGAATTTTGCTAAGGACCTGACCTTCCTTAAAAATTCCTATGGAAACTGAAGCTGTCCCTTCCTTACGTTCATCAATAAAGGCTGCCAAGTCTTGGTCCAAGTTGTCTAGGTCTGCCCCATAAACAAGGGGACTAAGTACAAAGAAAAGAGCCAAGAAAAGGGCTGTGAACATAGATAATTTTTTCATAAACCATCACCTCTAGGCTAAATATAAGCTTAGTATATTAAATTTACTTTAAATTATTGTAAATCCTAGAATTTTTGCTTCTTGCAGAAAAAAATCACCTACAAAATGTAAGTGATTGAAAAAAATTTTTGATTTTAAATTATTTTTTAAGCTTCAACAAGATATTGTGGTTCTTGGCCTTCTAAGACTTTAATTAAATCCTTGGCTGCTGTGTTGGCCATTTCAATTCTAGCTTCATAAGTGTCATTACCAATGTGAGGTGTTAGAACAACATTGTCAAGCTTTAACAAGTCTTCATTTATCTTCGGTTCCTCTTCATGGGTATCAATGGCTGCACCAGCTAACTTGCCAGCTTTCAAAGCCTGATACAAGGCCTTTTCATCTACAATGCCGCCTCTAGCAGTATTGATTAAATAAGCAGAGTCTTTCATCCTCTTTAATTGTTCCTGGCCTATAAAATGGTGATTGGCCTCTGTATAATTCATTTGTAAAACTATATAGTCTGCATTTTTAAGACCCTCTTCAAAGTCTACAAAGCTGGCTCCAGTTTCTGCCTCTGCTTCTTTAAATTCAGACCTGTCCTTTATATCATAATAGGATATGTTCATGTGCAGGCCCTTGGCCATTCTGGCAATTTCTTGGCCAATATTGCCAAAGCCAACAATAAAGAGATTTTTGTAGGCAACTTGCTGGCCTCCTAAAAATCCCATAACCTGCCAACCTGGGAAGGAATTTTCCTCTACCATCTTTTGGTTCTTTAAAATTCCCCTAGACAAGGCTAGCATAAGACCAAGGGCAGTTTCTGCTGTAGAGGCAACAGAATTTCTTCCAGGAGTGTTAGTTAGAAGGATTCCCTTTTCCCTTGCAGCTTCTATATCTATATTGTTAACACCAGCTCCAATATTGGCAATAGCCTTAAGTTCTTTGCTGGCTTCAATTATCTTTGAAGTGATTGTCACATTAACTCCACTTATAAGACCCTCTACATCATTAATATTTTCCAGTATTTGGTCTTCAGTGGGAGTGTCTAACTTGTCAAACATTTTTAAGTCAATATTTGCATCTTTCAAAATTTCAATAGTTTCTTCTGGTAATTTAACAGCTGAATAAACTTTTTTCGTCATATAAGGCTCCTTTTTCAAATATTTTTCTTCTCAATATTATTTTCATACCCAAAGACTAGCCTGGTTATTTGTTGGACCTTAAATTTTTGAAATTTTGCTTATTTTAAATTGAGTTTCTATATTTTTCTTTCTTTTGCTTAGTGGTCTTGTATTTTTAAGTTAAAATCTACAAGAAAAAAAGACTTGGCTGGCAAGTCCTTTTCGTCTTATTGAAAAATCTTAGTAGGTCTATCTAAAGTTTTCTTCCAAACTTCTCCACCACTATTTTTGTCTATTATATATTGGTGGCTAATTGAGGCTTCTATTATATTATAGTAGGCCCAGTGGTCTGGCTTTAGGTCTAAGTATGGGCTGATTGTTTCTTGTTTTTTGTCTATGAAAATCTTGTCTGCCCCTCTGTCTAAAATTTTATTTGTAATTTTCACAACTTCGGCTCTAGTGATTTCTTTTTCTGGTCTAAAGCTTCCGTCTGGATAGCCTTGGATCCATGCTGCTGTTGCTGCTTTTTTTACTATTTCATAGGCCCAATGACTGTCAGGAACGTCTGCAAAGTTTTGGTCCCCCTTGTTAAGGGGTTTGAATCTTTCTGCTATTGCCAAGAACTCTGCCCTCGTTATTGTTTGGTCTGGCTTAAAGGTCTGGTCTGGATAGCCCTTTATTAGGTCTAGGCTACTTAAAAGTCTAATGGCAGCTGCTGACCATCTGTCTGACTCAACATCTGAAAATTGTTGGGAAAATATACTTTCATCAAGGTCTCGTCCTTCAAGCAGTCTTGAAAACATTACTGCTACTTCTTCCCTAGTCATTTTATTTTCTGGTCTAAAGCTTAAGTCCTCATAGCCTTTAAAATAGCCTTGGTGAATTTTATAGTCTAAGTCAGAGTTAAAGTCAAAAAGCATCCAATATGGGAAATTATTGTTTTCAGACTCTGGAACATCTTCACTTTCAGGCTCTTCAGCTTCTCCATAAGCAGCCTTTAAAAATACTTCTTCTGTTATTGGTTCACTTACATCTATTTCCTTGGCGTTGTTTGGATCCCATCTAGGATCATCATCATTAAACCAGCCTGTAATTTTTTTGTTTGAACCATCAGTCGTTAGCTCCACATTCATAAGCTCGGCATCTGCCAATGTAATTTTACCATCTAAATGTGCAATATCATCACCAGCTTCGCCTGCTTCGTTGTTAGCTATAATGGCCCCTTTTTCAACTGTAACAGTGCCTTTATTGTAGATTCCACCGCCTTCAATAGAGGCCTTATTATTAATTAAAATAGACCTTTCTTTAGCTTCAATTCTAGCTTTATTGTAGATTCCACCACCTGCCAAAGCAGAATTTCCAGTAATAGAGAAATTTGGTTCTATCGTAACATTGGCATCTCCTATAACAGAAAGCCCTCCACCAAGGTGAGAACTTTCATTATCTTCTATAGACCCTCCATTTAAAATGGCATCGCCACCCCATAGTAACACTCCAGCACCAAGGCCAGGCTTGTCTAACGATTCTGGATTTTTGATTATCTTGTTTTCATTTATTGTGGCCTTATCAGTCATGGTAAAACCACCACCCCAAATAAATACTCCTCCACCATATCCATAATTATTATTTAGGATGGTAGTGTTATTACAAATATTGCCACCTTTCATAATAAATTTACCATTAGTTTTAACAACCACTGCTCCACCTATTGAAGATCGTGCCTCATTAATATTGTTATGAATTTTACCTCCGCGCATATTAAAGGTCCCTTTAATAATATTAACAGCTGATCCTGGAGTGGCACCATTAACGCGGCTTCCTGTTAGCTCAACACCATCATACATATTCAAAATGGATTTTAAGTCGCGATCCCCTACTGCTATTAAAGCCTTATATCTTATTTTTGCACTAGCAGTAATGGTCAGTTTGTCATCTCCACTTTCTTTACCTAGACTTAGGCTGGCTCCATTTGCAACAGCAATTTGACTATTTGATAAGCTATCATAATTCTCATTTCTACCTAAATTAATAGTGTGACCATTACCAAGAATTACTGTATGATTTTTAAATACAGCATTATAATTAGAGTTACCAAAATCAATATCACCTGTTAGATTAATTATATAAGTATTCTCAGGAGAACCTGTGTTTATTTTATTCTCTATGGTATTCTTAAATCCATTAAAATCCGAAACTGTATAAATTTCCTCCGCCATAACTTGGCCTGGTAAGGCTGCCATTATTAATATAAATCCAGCTAAAATAAAAATAATTTTTTTCTTCATAGTTACATCTCTCTTTTCTATTTTTAAAATAAAGCAACTTTAAACTTTAGTACAGTAAAAACTTTTAAAAGGAAGTTATTGCCATAGAAATTTCTTCCAAACTTCTCCGCCACTATTTTTGTCTATTATATATTGGTGGTTAATTGAGGCTTCTATTATATTATAGTAGGCCCAGTGGTCTGGCTTTAGGTCTAAGTATGGGCTGATTGTTTCTTGTTTTTTGTCTATGAAAATCTTGTCTGCCCCTCTGTCTAAAATTTTATTTGTAATTTTCACAACTTCGGCTCTAGTGATTTCTTTTTCTGGTCTAAAGCTTCCGTCTGGATAGCCTTGGATCCATGCTGCTGTTGCTGCTTTTTTTACTATTTCATAGGCCCAATGACTGTCAGGAACGTCTGCAAAGTTTTGGTCCCCCTTGTTAAGGGGTTTGAATCTTTCTGCTATTGCCAAGAACTCTGCCCTCGTTATTGTTTGGTCTGGCTTAAAGGTCTGGTCTGGATAGCCCTTTATTAGGTCTAGGCTACTTAAAAGTCTAATGGCAGCTGCTGACCATCTGTCTGACTCAACATCTGAAAATTGTTGGGAAAATATACTTTCATCAAGGTCTTGTCCTTCTAACAGCCTTGAAAACATTACTGCTACTTCTTCCCTAGTCATTTTGTTTTCTGGTCTAAATGTTAAGTCTTCATAACCTTTAAAATAGCCTTGGTGAGTTTTATAGTCTAGGTCAGAGTTAAAGTCAAAAAGCATCCAATATGGGAAATTATAGCCTTTTGGTTCAAAAGTCCAGCTACCCACAAATTCTGTTTTAACTTTCTTGGTTATTTTCCATTCTGCATCATAACCATTAAAGATCCAAAACCCATCATCAAATTCAATTTTTGTCATGGCCGGTTGAATAGGACTAACTTTTTCATCGTATGCATAAGTATTATTGTCAACAGGCAGAAGAGCCAGAACTTCTGCTGGCAGGTCCATTCCTTTAGACGCACTAATAAATTTATGAATTACTCTAGGGGTTCCAAAAGCAGCTTTTAAAAATATAGGACCATCTATGTCCTTACCTACATCTACTTCTTTAGTACTGCTGGGGCTCCATCTTTCAGTGTAAGAATCTGAAAACCAGCCTTTGATGTCTTTATTATAATCATCGACAGTTAATTTAGTATTCATACAACTTGCTTCAGCTAAATTAATTTTTCCAAAACCTGTATGAACAATATCGTCACCTGCCCTACCTGCCCTATTATTAGCTATAACAAATTTCTCCTCCACTGTAAAGGTAGATTCTGCAAAGCTATAAATTCCACCGCCGTGGCAAGAGCTTATATTTCCTACGATTTTCCCTTTATTTAAATTAGCTTGCCCACGTTGAAGCACCAGTCCACCTCCAAGCCCTCTGCCTTCTTTGTTGAACTTTATTATCTTATTACCATTAATAGAACCACCATTCATTTCGAAGCAACCATCTCTTATAGATACACCAGCCCCATAAGCAAAATCAGTTTCAACCTTGGTAATATTATCACAGATACAGCCACCAGATATAGTAAAAGTAGAATTATCTAAAGAAACTCCTCCACCAAAGGACTCAACATCGCCTATAGTCGTCTTGTTTCCATTAATAGAACCACCAGACATAGTAAAAGAGGCATTTTTTAAAGAAACTGTTCCCCCTAAAGCAGCCCGTTTTTTTATAATAGTCTTATTATCTTCAATAGAACCATCTGACATATTGAAAACTGCATTGCTTTTTCCAACAACAGCTCCTCCAATATCTGCTGAAGTTTCGTGAGTATTGTTATGAATTTTACCGCCAAACATATTAAAGGTACCATTAATAATATTAACAGCTGAGCCTGTTTCACCACCATAAACCTTACTCCCTGTTAGCTCAACACCATCAGACATATTCAAAATGGATTTTAAGTTGCGATCCCCTACTGCTATTAAAGCCTTAGAACGTCTTTCGGCACTTGCGGTAATTTTTAATCTACTAGATTCAAAAACATCTTTTTTCCCCAGACTTAGGCTGGCCCCATTTGCAACAGCAATTTGACTATTTGATAAGCTATCATAATTCTCATTTCTACCTAAATTAATAGTGTGACCATTACCAAGAATTACTGTATGATTTTTAAATACAGCATTATAATTAGAGTTACCAAAATCAATATCACCTGTTAGATTAATTATATAAGTATCCTCAGACGAACCTGTATTTATTTTATTCTCTATGGTTTCCTTAAATCCATTAAAATCTGCAACTTCATAACTTACTTCCTCTGCCATAACTTGGCCTGGTAAGGCTGCCATTATTAATATAAATGCAGCTAAAATAAAAATAATTTTTTTCTTCATAGTTATTAATCCTTATTTCTATTTGTAGTTTTTATTTATAGGCATATAGGTTAAGCTTATTCCTTGGCCATTAAGACAATTGTCTCAACATGACTAGTCCTTGGAAATTGGTTTTGCATCTTTCCTTCTACAAACTTATAGCCTGCTTCTTTAAATATTTCCAAATCCCTAACCATGGTCTTAGGATTACAGGATATATAAAGAAATTCTTTAGGTCCAAAGGATATTATTTTTCCAATGGCCTTGGGGTGAATACCTTCTCTAGGTGGGTCTAAGACAATAATATCTGGTTTTTCGTCTAATAGGTCCACCTTTTCTAACACATCTCCAGCAATAAATTCTACATTGTCAATGGTATTTTCTGCTGCTGAGTTTTTCGCTGCTTCAACTGCTTCTTCAACTATTTCTATGCCATAAACCTTCTTGGCTTTTCTAGCTAAAATTTGGCTAATGGTGCCTGTTCCAGAATATAAATCAAAAATCACCTTGTCTTCAACATTTTCTAACATGGCTAGAGCTTGGTCATAAAGAAGCTCTGCACTTTTGGTATTAGTTTGGAAAAAGGAAAATGGTCCAATCTTAAACTTTAATCCCTTCATCTCTTCTATGATGTGGTCTGTTCCATAAAGTTTTTCTACTTTTTCTGGAATAATAGCATCTGCTAGGGAGTCATTGTAGGTTAAGAAAATGGACTTGATCTGACCTTCTAAGTCAAGACCTAACAAAAAGTCTACAAGGTCTTCCTTGGAAATTTTCGTATCTGAAGTTACTACTAAATTTAAAAGTATTTGGCCTAGGTCTGTCCTTCTTACAACTAGGTGCCTAAGATTTCCCTGTCTAGTTTTCTTGTGCAAGTAGTCTAGACCTAGCTTTTCAAAATAAGTCCTAAGGGATCTTTGGATAATATTAAAGTCTTCATGGACTATTAAACAATGGTCAGTATTAATTATGTCATAGAAGCTATTTTTCTTGTGCATGCCTAGGGTCAAAGGTCCGTCTATAAACTCATCTCCAAAACTGTATTCCATTTTATTTCTATAGGCAACATAGCTTGGGCTGTCTATTACTTTAGAAATTTTTATGTCTAAGGCTGAAAAAAGCCTTTGGATTTGTTCTTCCTTGTATTTTATTTCATTTTCATAGGACAAGGACTGATAGACACAGCCACCACACTTGTCCTTGTGGATACAACCTACTTGGTCTTCTAGGGGAGATTTTTCTAAAACCCTATATAATTTTCCATCTCTATGGTCTAATCTTTTTCTTGCTAAAGTATATTCAACTGTCTGGCCTTTTATGGCTCCTTTTATATAAACTTGTTCTGAGCCTTCTTCCCAATAGCCTATGCCAATGTTGGGATAGCTTGCCTCAGTAATTTTTGTAGTCTTTAGTTTTTTGGCCATAAGCCACCTCTTTCAATCATCTTTCTTTGCTAATATTTTATCATAAGTTTAATATATTTTGCTATATATTTTTGAAAATGATAATTCTTCCTATTACAATTTTCATCTATATATTATCTATCTTTGTGGTATAATTATAATGATTATAGAAATGAGGTATTTTTTGTGAGAAAATTTATTGTTTTTTTGGCCCTAGCCTTAGTCATAGTTTTTTCAAAAACTTCATATGCTAGTGACCAAATAGAAGATCTTAATAAAAAAGAAAATATTAAGCAAAGTGAAACTCAAGAGAGGCCAACTTCTGAGCAAGACTCTGAAACTGAAGACAATGAAGTGGATGAAGAAAGTGAAGAAGTTGAAGCTGAAGAAACTGAAGAAAATGAAGACCTAGTCGATGAACAGCCTATAAGCTATGAAATTCATCCTAATGCTAGACCTGTTCCTGTTTTAATGTTTCATGATGTTGGATATATAGGAGTTAAAAGTTTTTCTGATGCTAATTTTATTTTCAAAGATAATTTAGAAAGAAAACTAAAAATCTTAATAAAAAATGGCTACACAACCATAACTTCCAAGGATCTTTATGACAACTGGATCTATGGCAAGGAACTTCCTGAAAAGCCTGTGCTTCTTAGCTTTGATGATGGATACGCTTCTCACTTTTCTTATGTCCAAAGAATGTTTACTAGATTAGATATAAAGGCAACCTTTTATATAATTCAAGACAGACTTTTTATGGACATGCCTGGTAGAGATCTGAAGGGGCTAAGGGACCTAGTTGAATCTGGCCAAGAAATTGGAGTTCACACCTATTCCCATAAGGATTTTACAGATTTGACCTATGATGAAATTTATCAAGAAGTTGCTACTTGTAAGAATTTTTTGGAAGAAGAATTAGGCACAAAGCTAGATACATTTTCTTATCCTTATGGCAACTACAATGACGCTGCTATTCAAGTCCTAAAAGACTTAGGCTTTAGAACTGCAGTAACAACAAGAGAAGGTCTAGGCAGACCAGACCAATTTGAAGCTGATAATGTTTTAAAAATTTCAAGATATAATATATTTAACTCAACAACAGACCAACAATTCCAAAAGATGATCGATGGTTTAAAATAAAATATTTATAAACTTTCCCTGGAAGATTTTCTTTCCAGGGGTTTTTTGCTGTAAATTTTTAAAAATTTTAGAAAAAAGCTAGCCTTGCAGAACTTTTTACTTGTTCTGGAAGACTAGCTTTTTATTTTTTTAAGTTTTTTAGTTGCTTATTATTTTTCTAAAACCACTGTTCTTATTATAGTTACTTTTTGGCTTACTGGATCCCAGCTTATTTCTGCACCGTCTTTTAGACCTAGGGCCCTGGCTATGTTTGCTACAGGCATCATAGTCCTGTCTGCCTTTAATTCTGGCTTAATATCACTTTGAAATTCTCTGCCATTGACTATTATTTTTTTTGTTTGAATTGGAATTTCTACTAAAGTATCTTGGTTTTTTAGACTTACTGTTTCACTTCCTTGGTCCCATTCTACCTTAAAGCCTAGGGCTTGGCCAACAAATCTTATTGGCAGCATAGTTCTGCCATCTTTAATATAGGCCTTCACATCCATCTTTATTTGGCTTTTGCTTCCATTTATATCTATCTGTAAAATATCTGAGCCTATGTTTATAAGTGTTTCAGTGGTTAAAGTAGACGGCTCCAGGGATTTTGAGTCTTGGGCCTTTGGACTTACAACAAGTGGACTAAAGAATAAATAATTTAGGATAAAGGACTGTAGATGATTTTCTTCTAAGTGGTCCTTTTCTTCAGATTCTGAGTCTGGAGATTCAGGTTCACTTGGTTCTTCTGGCCATGTTTCTGGTTCTTGTTCTTGTTCTGAGCCTTCATCTTCTCCTGGCAGGTCAGCTGAAATTTTCTTAAAACTTGCTTTTATTTTTATTCCTTGGGCAGGCATAATAAAGCTATAGGTATTTTCTCCTTGGTCTTTTGTAATTTCTAGGCCTTGGGGGAAAACTTCCCAAGTATCAAATTCATAGCCTTGGTCTGCTTTTAAATTTATTGTCACCCCTGTTCCTGCTGTGGCTTTAGAAGAACTTGCAGTAAGCTCTCCATTGCCAGAACTTTCAAGAGAAATATTATAACATCCAGTAAAATATCCTTCTTGACCTTGCCTGTCAATTTTGGCATAAGTTGATCCAGTTTTGCTAGAGTCACATATTGTCCCATTTCCACCTACTAGAGCAGAACATTTATAAAACATGCGATCTTTATTATTAGTATCTGTAGTGTTAAAATCCTTTGTTGCATAAATGGTTTTCAAATTGCTGCATCCACAAAACATTTCAAAAAAGCTTGTTGACTTACTTGTATCAAAGCTAGATAAATCTAAACTTGTCAAGGCCTGGCAGTTTTTAAAAATGCTACTCATCATTTCAACATTGGCAGTATTAAAGTTGCATAAATTGATGCTTTTCAGGTTATTACTTTCACAAAACATTCTGTTTATTTGTGTAAGCTTAGGTGTATAAAAAGAAGATAAATCAAGGCTAGTTAGGCCCCTGCACTCTTCAAACATTGATGCCATAGTTGTAACTTTACTTGTATTGAAGCTAGATAAATCAAGATTTTTCAGTTTATAACAGTAAAAAAACATATTTGACATACTTTCTACATTGGCAGTATTGAAGTTTTTAAAATTAATTTCTTCTAAAAATCCACAGCCATAAAACATGCCTGTCATTGATTTAACCCTACTTGTATCTAGACCTGATAAATCTAAATTTAATAAGCCCTTACATTTTGAAAACATAGAGGACATATCTTCCACCCTACTTGTGTCTACATTTCTAAAGCTTATTTCTTTTAAAAATGTAAGTCCTGAAAATAGTCCACTTGAATCCTTTGGAAAATAAATCAGCTGCTCAGCTTCATTTATAACTAAAAAATGTGTGTTTCTGCCTTCTGTTTTGCTATAAAGAAAAATATTTCCATTAGTTCCAAGACTAATTGCTTCTTCATCTTTTTCATATTGATCTACAATATTTTGGAAGTCACTTTTCTTTCCAAATTCTATTGTTCGAACTGTCTTAGCTTTTAATTTTTCACAAAATTTTGTCTTGTCTAAGGTGTTTTTCTCTAGAAAATCATTTGTTTGGTCGTCTAATGTAGGTGAATTTAAATTTTCTGCATAAACTTTTCTTGAAGCTATAGGGAAGAGTAGAATAAGGACTAGTAATATGTATAGGACCTTGTTTGTCATAAAATTTCTCCAGATTTATTTTTTTGTTTTTAAAATTTTTAAAGCTAATAATTTTACATAGGAAATTTTTAATTTTCTATTTTATATAAGCTTTTACCAATTAATTTTACTATTTTTCTCATATTTGTGCAACATTCCTAAAATTTTTTTAAAAGCAAAAAATATCTGCTAGAGGATTTCTCCCCTAACAGATATTATTGAAACTTAGTTTTTATATTTTTTCTACTTTTATTCCAGTTTCTAAACCGTTAATGTTGTATTTTTCTTCTACTTCTTGGTCTAGGATTACTGAGTCTGCTAGAACTTCTGTTTTTAAATAAGCTAAGTCTTTGTTAATGGCATTTTTTATTTGGTCGTCAGCTTGCAGATAGACATTTATCCTGTCTAATACGTCAAAGTCAGCTTGTTTTCTAAGTTGTTGAATCTTAGATATTACTTCTCTTACGTAGCCTTCGTCTCTTAGGTCATCTGAAATATGGGTGTCTAAGATTATATAGACGTTGTTTTCGTAGGAGACGTCAAAGCCTTCCTTGCCTTGGATGTTAATTAACACATAGTCTTCAAGGATTTCTGTTTCTTCTTCTCCAAGCTTTATACTTAGCTTGCCATCTTTTCTAAGGTCGTCTATAAAGTCTTTTGCATTTACTTCTTGTAGATATTTTGCAAATAGTTTTATTTTTGAGCCTAGAATTGAGCCTGCAACTTTAAAGTTTGGTTTTAGGCTGTAGTTCATATATTCAGTCATATCTTGACCAAATTCTACTTCTTTTACGTTAAGTTCTTCTTTTATTAGGTCTGTAAGATTACCAATAATTTCCTTGTAGGATCCATCTATTACTACTGATGGTAGTGGTTGTCTTACTTTGATTTGGGCATTTTCACGAGATACACGACCTAGGGATACTATTCTTCTTACTAGGTCCATTTTTTCTTCTAGCTTAAGATCTATTAGGTCTGAATTAGCTTCTGGGTATCTTTCTAGGTGAACAGTCTTTCCATCTGCTAAGTTTCTATATAGTTCTTCTGCTATAAATGGTGTTACTGGTGCTATCATTTTTACTAGGCCTAATAAAACTTCATAGGTTGTATTATATACAGCCTTCTTGTCGTCATCTAGATCTTCTTTCCAGAATCTTCTTCTGTTTCTTCTAATGTACCAGTTAGAAAAATCTTCTACCAAGAATTCTTGGATTATTTTTACTACTCTGTTTACATCGAAGCTATCAAAGGAAGCTTCTACTTCTTTTAGTAGGTTGTTGTATTTTGATAACAACCAACGGTCAATTTCTGGTCTCTTTTCGTAAGGAATGTTAAAAGACTTTATGTCTATATTGTCAGTTTTTGCATACAAGCTTAAGAAGTTATAAATGTTTCTTATGGTTCCAAAGAACTTAGATTGGACTTCTTTTATATCATCTTCATTAAATCTAGTTGGTGTCCATGGTGGAGATACATATACTAGGTAATATCTCAAGGCGTCTGCTCCGTATTTTTGGAACAGTTCCATTGGGTTTACTGTATTTCCTCTAGACTTGGACATTTTTTTGCCGTCTTTGTCTAGGATTAGGTCATTTACTAGGACGTTTTTGTATGGTGATTTTCCTTTTACATAGGTTGAAATTGCCAGTAAGGAATAGAACCAACCTCTAGTTTGGTCAATACCTTCGTTTATAAAGTCTGCTGGGAATAGTTGATCAAAGTTTTCTTTGTTTTCAAATGGATAGTGGTGTTGGGCAAATGGCATGGCTCCTGAGTCGAACCAAACGTCAATTACATCTTCTTCTCTAGTCATTGTTCCACCACACTTGTCGCATTTTAGGTGAACATCATCAACATAAGGTCTGTGAAGTTCTATAGTTTCATCTATGTCTTCAATGGCCCTGTCTACTAAGTCTTTTCTAGAACCAACTGAGCTTATATGGCCACAGTCATTACATCTCCATACTGGTAGAGGTGTTCCCCAATAACGAGACCTGGATATGGCCCAGTCATTAAGATTTTCTAGCCAGTTACCAAATCTTTTTTCTCCAACAAAAGATGGATACCAATTTACACCATTGTTGTTTTCAATTAATTTTTCTTTGAAATCAGTAACTTTAATGTACCAAGATGGTTTAGCATAATAAATTAGTGGGGTGTCACATCTCCAACAGTGAGGATAGTTGTGTTCTATTTTTTGTTTTCTATATAAAATGTTATGGTCATATAGATAATGAATAATTTCATGGTCTGCATCTATTACAAACATGCCCTTCCATGGTGTGTCTACAAATTGGCCCTTGTCATCTACAGGGTTCAAAACTGGTGCGTCATATCTTCTTCCAGTATTGTAGTCATCTTCACCAAAGGCTGGGGCTGTGTGAACTACTCCAGTACCTGAATCAGTTGTAACATAGTCTGCTAGAGTCACAAAGAAGGCCTTCTTATCTGTTTGTAAGAAAGGTAGCAGCTGTTCATATTCAACATATTCAAGTTCTTTTCCTAAAAATTCATCTATTATTTCATAATCGTCTTGGATAACTTGGTCAACTAAAGCCTTGGCCAAAATATAAGTTTCCCCTTGGTTTTTTAGTCTTACATAAGTAACTTCTGGATTAACTGTTAATAAAACATTAGATGGAAGGGTCCAAGGTGTTGTAGTCCATACAAGGAAATATTCATCTGCGTCTTTTCTTTTAAATTTTATATAAACAGTGTCTACCTTGTCTAATTTGTAGCCTTGGGCAACTTCGTGAGATGCAAGTCCTGTTCCACATCTAGAGCAATAAGGTAGGATTTTATGGCCTTCATATAAAAGTCCATCTTCAAACATAGAATTTAAAATCCACCATACAGATTCAATGTAGTTGTTGTCTAGGGTAATGTATGGATTATCTAAGTCTATTAAATAAGCCATACGCTCAGTCATTTCACGCCATTCTTTTTCATATTCAAATACAGATTCCTTGCTCATTTTGTTAAATTCTTTGATTCCGTATTTTTCTATGTCTTGTTTATTTTTTAGGCCTAACTTTTTTTCTACTTCAATTTCTACAGGCAGGCCATGGGTGTCCCAACCAGCCTTTCTTTTTACTTGGTAGCCCTTCATAGTTTTGTACCTACAAGTTAGGTCTTTTAAGGTCCTGGCCATTACGTGGTGGATACCAGGTCTTCCATTTGCTGTTGGTGGTCCTTCATAGAAAATAAAGGATGGTGAATTTTCTCTTTCTGTAATGGATAAGTTTAAAAGATCAATGTCTTCCCAATATTCCATTAAATCTCGTTCACGTTCATCAACAGATTTTTCAGATAATTCTTTTAATAAGTCCAAAAAATTTCCTCCTTACTCTAATAAATAGCCAAAGTGGATGCCACTTTAGTTTCTTTAACATTAATAAATAAACTCCCTGTTTCAAAAGGGAGTTTAAAAATTTGAAATCTAGTAATATTATAGACTATTAGCCTAGATTTTTCAAAAAATATTTAATTATAGTTTAAATCTTTATTGTTTTTCAATTAAGTCAGAAAAAATAACGTTTTTAAACTCTTTTTCAATTACGCCTTGTATATTATAAAGGCTATTGTGAACAGCACAGTTACCAAATCTACATCCTGCTTCACATACGCCATCAACTACACAGGCATTGATTACTAAATCTCCTGAGATAGCCTTATATACATCGTAAAGAGTAATTTGGCTAGGTTTTTTTGCTAAAACATAGCCTCCTTTTGGTCCTCTAATTGAATCTATTAAACCAGCTTGGATTAATTTTCTCAAAATCCTATAGGTAAATCTTTCTGGGATTAATAAATTTTGAGAAAGTTGTGCTGATGTCATTATTACACCTTCGTCTTCTGTACAAAAGGCATAAATTATTCTAAAACCATAATCATTTTCTAAATTAAGTCTCATTTACCATCTTCCTTTTATAATACTTTTAAAAGCAATATAAGCACTTGACCACGTCCACTGAAGATTGTAACCTCCACAATCTCCATCTACATCTACTACCTCGCCAATAAAGTAAAGTCCTGGTACTTTTAAAGACTCCATGCTTTCATGGTTTATTTCTTGAGTATCAACTCCACCAGTAGTGGCTTGAGCAAAGGCAAAGCCCTTGTAACCAGAAATATTAAGCTTAAAATCAGCTAGAATTTCTGTAAGTTCATCAATAAATTTAGGATCGTCACATACTTCTATCTTTGTATCTCTATTATAGATAGAAGTGTACCTTTTGTCTATACTAACTATTAATTTCTTATTAACTATACCCAAAAGAAAATTTTCAAAACTTATTCCTTGTAAATTTTTTGCTCTTTCTTGGATCATTTGTCTTATTTCTTTTTTCTCTAGGCCAATAAGGTTAACGCCTATTTGTACTTTTTTATTTTTCTTTAAGGCTGCTATAGATTTTCTAGACAAATCCATAATAGCAGGTCCTGATAAGCCATAGTCTGTAAATAATACGTCATCGTATTTTTGGTCAAGGATTTTTCCGTCTACATAAAGGCTGGCCCAAGTTTTTATCCTAACTCCTTTTAGGGCCTTGATCCTACTATAGTCAGATTCTAGTTGAACTATAGTTGGTCCTGGCTCAATAACATTGTGGCCAAAGTCTTTAGCAATCCTATAGCCGATCCCATCTGAGCCAGAGGATGGTAAGGCCATTCCTCCTGTGGCTACAACAACCTTGTCAGCCTTGTAGGATTTTTTCCCCTTTAGTATAAAGCCTTGTGATGTTTTTTCAACTCTGTCTATCTTCTCTTCTAAGACCAAATCCACCTTATATCTTTCCATGGCCAGTCTTAAAAAATCTAAAACTGAAGACCCTTGAAGGGATAAAGGAAAGACTCTACCGTCATTTTCTGCTATAGGATAAATTCCCAAAGTCTTTAATAAGTCTATTGCATCTTGGTTATTAAAGTTTTCTATAACTTTCATAGGAAAATCCTTGTTGCTACTATGAAAGTTTTCAGCTTTCAGACTAAGGTTAGTATAGTTGCACCTGCCATTGCCAGTGGCCAAGAGTTTTTTTCCTACTCTTTCATTTCTTTCATACAGGCTAACTTGAAAATCAGGCCTTTGTCTTTTAATTAGTAGGCTTAAAAGCATGCCAGCTGGTCCGCCTCCAATTATTCCTATTCTCATTTACCTCTCCTAATCTATACTTTTCAAAGCTTCAATCATGTCTATTTTCTTAAGTTTCAAATGCATTAAAACCATAACCACTAGGGTAAACAAAATTGTAAAAATAGCTGAAATAAAGTTAGCGTTTAAATAAGCTGGGTCCCCAAACAATATGTTTTCTGGAGCAAACTCTGCTAAAATAAACTCTACTATGGCCTTGCCTAAAATCATTCCCAAAAAGATTCCTATTAAGGATAAAACAAAGGTCTCCTTATATACATACATAGTAATCTCTCCTGGATAAAAGCCTAGGACCTTCATAGTAGACAGCTCTCTAACCCTTTCTGAAACATTAATATTAGTTAAGTTGTATAAAACAACTAGGGCTAAAAGCATAGATACAGCTACAATTATAATTATAATCACATCTAGTGAATTTAAAGTATTGTCTAAGATTGCCTTAGTGTCATTTGTTGAAACAACAGACATTATATTGTCATCTTCGATTAATAACTTAGACATAGAATTGATAGTTTCTTCTTCATTGTCTACTAAGTCTACAAGTATTGAATTTGCTAAAAATTCTTTGCCAGCAAGGTCCTTCATATAAGAATGGCTAGCATAAATAAAGTGAGCCATATAATTTTCTGCTAGACCTGCTACTCTTACTTCTATTTCTTGGTCATCTACTTCTAATATAAGAGAGTCGCCAACTTTCACATCCATTAAGTCTGCAATTTTTTCTGTAAGAATAACTCCAGAATCATCTAGTTGTAAACTTTGTCCTGTCTTATAATCTCTTAAATTAATTAGATTTTCTAAAGAGCCTTCTAAGTCAATCATCAAACTTACATCTTGGGTAAAACCAGATTTTACAGGTAATTTTAATATTTCTGCATTAAGACTGGCTGTTTGTTTTACCTTGTCATAAGCCTTAAGAAAATCTTCAATTTCTTTTTGCTCTTCCTTGTTTTTGTCGTCATTTAGACCTAGGGTCAAATCGTATTCTAATAGGTCTGTAAATTGAACGTCAACTAGATTTTGTATAGAATTTCTCATTCCAAAACCTAGAATCATAAGGGCCATACATACTGCCACTCCAATTATGGTCATTGACATTCTACCCTTGTACCTAAATATATTTCTAGCTGTTATTTTATTCATAAAAGATAGCTTGTTCCACACAAAGTCTATTCTTTCTAGAAGTAATTTCTTGCCAACTTTTGGAGCTTTTGGTCTTAAAAGAGATGCTGTATTTTCTTTTAAAGTTTTGTTTACTGCCAAATATGCTGAAAAAGCCGTTGTAATTATGGCTAAAATTATAGCAAAAACTAAAAGTGTAGTAGAACTTAGGTCTATGGCTTGGGAATAAAACATATTGGCCATATATATGTTATATATAATCGGGGCCAGGATTTTTTGGCCAAAATAGTTACCTAAAAGGCTTCCTACTAAACCAGAACTAGTACCGAAGATTAAAAATTTAAGGGCTATTACTGAGTTTTCGTAGCCTAAACCTTTAAAGGTTCCTATAAGAACTCTTCTTTCGTCTACCATCCTAGTCATAGTTGTAGAAGCAACTAAGACTGCAACTGCCAAACAAAGAATTGAAAATACTAGGGCTAAAATCTTTAAAGATCCTGGGAAGCCATATACCATATAATACATTTGGTTAGCTTTTCTAGAATCTATCATAAAGCTAGGTTTTTTAAGCTTAGACAAAGTTTTTTTAGCATCGGCTATTTCTTTTTGGCCTTTATTTATTTTCTTGTTAGCATCTTTTTCTTCGTCATTATATTCTTCTAAGCCGTCTTGGTATTCTTTAAGGCCTTCTTCGTAGTCTTCCCAACCTTGGGCCAGGTCTATTTTTGCTTGAGCCAGGTCCTTTTCTCCTTGGTCCAAATCTATTTTTGCATCTGCCAGTTCTTTTTTGCCATCTGCTATTTCTTTGGCCAGGGTTTGTTTTCCTTCTTCATAGTCTATGAGGCCTTGTTGGTAGTCTTTTTCCCCGTCTATAAGCTTTTGTTCGTTTTCATTAAATTCTTTTTGGCCTTTTTCAAATTCGGCAATTCCTTCCTCTAGCTCTTTTCTACCGTCTTCTAATTTAAGCTTAGCTTCGTCTAAATCTTTCTGACCTTGGGCTAGTTCCCTTTCTGCCTCTTCTATGGCTTCGTCTCCATAGTTTATAACATCATCTCCAACAGGACCTTCTTTTTCAACTTTTTCAAAGTTTTCCAGGTCTGTTTTTAGGCCTTGTATTTGTTCGGTCTTAGTATTTATTGCCAAGTCTTCTTTTTCAATTAAACTGCTAAGTTCTTGAATCTTTTCTTCTACCAGTTCTCTTTCTGGATCTGTTTCTACAATACTTTGGTTGTAAGCTAATTGGGCCTTGTAGTTTTCTAGGTTTATTTTGTGGTTTTCAACTTGGCTCTCAAGGTCTGCTATAGCTAATCTAAGTTCTTCCTTGGTCTTAAACTTACTAAGATTTCCATATTTTATTTCTTTGGAAATCCTGATTTTTTCTTTTTCTTCTTCTAATTCTCTTTTGCCATCTTCAAATTTTTTAAGGTTTTCTAAGTAAAGGTCTTCTCCTTCTTTAAAGTCTGCCTTGGCTTCTTCTAATTCTTTTCGGCCTTCTTCAAGGTCTTTTCTAGCCTTTTCTAGTTCTGCCCTACCGTCTTCTAATTCGATTCTTGCATCTTCTAATTCGGCTTTAGCATCGTCTAGTTCTTGTTGGCCTTCAATTTGGCCTTTTTCTAAATCCTTAAGGCCTTGGTAATAATCTGCCCAGCCGTCATTAAGTTCGTCTCTAGCCTTTAGGACATCAACTTCTCCTTCTTGAAGCTCTACCTTAGCATCTAAAAGATCAATTTTCCCTTGGTCCAATTCTTCTTTAGCATCAGCAAGTTGTTGTCTTGCATCTTCTAGCTTTTCTTCTGCATCTTTTATTTCCTCGGCTATTTCTTCTTTAAACTCTTCTAGCCTGACCCTTGGCCTGTCTTTAAAGTCTTCTTCTAAAGAAGCTATTAAAACTTCCACCTGGTCTTCATAGGCTGAGTCGTGTGATAGAAGGCCTTGGAGGCCCTTGCCTTTTATTTTTGCCTTGCTATAGTAGTCAATATCAAAATTGTCTTCCATTATATAGGCAAAGGACCATATGGTTCCGCTGCCTATGGTAGTAAGTTCTGAAGAAAGTTCAGATATGTGTTCAACACTATCAACTAGGCCTACTATTTTGTATTCATTTCTTTTTAGGCCAGTGATTTCTTGGTCATTTGTTTCGTCTACAAAACTTATTGTGTCTCCTATTTTTACCAGGTCTTTGAACTGGGTATTGGATAGGGCTATTTCGTCTACTTTTTCTGGTAGCCTTCCTTCTACTACAAGGGGTCTTGTTATTGTTTGAGAAAGGGCTTCTAATCTTACAATTTCGTTGTCTTTTTCTTCTAAAACGTCTATGGATTTAAACATTTCAAAATCTTCTACTAAAGGATTATTTTCTATAATGTAAGCATCTTGCTTAGATAAACCTAAAGTAGAAGTAATAATTACATCGTGCATATTGGCTTTGTTGTAGTAGTGTTCAGGTGTAAGCTCTAATAGGTCTGTAGCCATGAATACACCAGAAAAGGCCAATACACTTATAAAAAGCAGGGCCATAATTGAGAAGAACCTGCCTAAATTTTTTCTAATTTCTCTAAATATGTCCTTTAAAACAGTTTTATTCATGAATTTAGTCTACCATTCTATTAAGTCTATTGGAATTGGTTTTTCATTTCTAGAAATCTCTCTAACTCTTGCGTCTGCAATTTCAATGAGTTTGTCTGCCATAGGTGCTATGGCCTTGTTGTGAGTAATAACTATTACTGTTGAGCCGAATTGTTCTATGGTAGAGTGAAGGAGCTTTAATATTTGTTTACCTGTGTTGTAGTCCAAGGCTCCTGTAGGCTCATCACAAAGTAAAAGCTTAGGGTTTTTTGCTATAGCTCTGGCTATGGCTGCCCTTTGTTGTTCTCCACCTGAAAGCTGGGCTGGAAAGTTGTTTAGTCTATTTCCAAGGCCAACTTGTTCTAATACTTCTTTGGCACTTAAGGGAGATTTGGAAAGTTCTGTAGCCAGTTCTACATTTTCTAGGGTTGTAAGATTAGGAACTAGATTATAAAACTGAAATACAAAGCCAACATCAAATCTTCTGTACTTTATTAATTCTTTTTCAGAAAATTTTGAAATATTTTGGCCATCTACAATAACATCTCCTTGGCTGGCTCTATCCATGCCACCTAAAATATTTAGGATTGTAGATTTTCCTGCTCCAGATGCACCAACGATTACGTTAAATTCTTTTTGGTCTATATCAAAACTAATATCATTATTGGCAATAATCTTGTTATCGCCCATAGTATAAATTTTGGAAACATTTCTTAGTTCTACATAGGACATAAAACCACCTCTTAAATTTTTTACCCTATATTAACTCATATAAGCTTGCTTATATATATTATATACAAAGGCAAAGAAAATTTGAAATATAATACAAAAAAAGTCCCTAACCATAGGTTAAGGACATAAAATTCAAAAATTTTTACCTTAGTTATTAGTTAAATACTCTTCTTGCATGTGAAAAACAGTTTTTGAAATAATATGAATCTAAGGGAGATTCAATTATTGAACTAGCTGAGTTAGATGCATGAATCATTTTTCCGTCACCTACATATAGGGCAACGTGATTTATTACAGATCCGCCTTCACTAGTAAAGAACAGGAAGTCTCCTGGTTCTAAATCTTCTTCCAAAACAAGTTCTCCAACTTCTGCCATGTCCTTTGATGTCCTAGGCAGTTTAATGTCGGTAAATTCTCCCATTAAGGCATATATCATACCTGAACAGTCATAGCCCACCTTGCCAGTATCTCCATATACATATGGACTACCTATTAATGTGTAGGCCTTGTCAATTATTTTTTCCACTAGCATAGCATTTTCCATGCTAAGACTTAGAGGTTTTTCGTAAGATGTTCTTTCAACTTTTTCAACAACTTCTTCTTTAACTGGACTTTCTACATTGGTGAAAATAGAAATCTTGTCCTTGTTAACATTGAATTTGTTTTTGTTGCTATCATAGATTATATAATAGTCTTTTTCAAACCAAGCAACCCTAACAGTATCTCCTTGTTTAATGGAAAGTTTGCTATAACCATTATCTAGATATAAATCCTCTTTAGCTTTTCCATCAACAATATTTCTGATTCTATCTGGATCTAAGTTTGTATCTTTTTTTACATAGCCTTCTAAACCATCTTCAGTTACAACATAGGCCATGTCTCCTTGAGATTCAAGGAATTCTAAATATTCATCACAAGCTAATATTTTTATAACTTGTCCGTCTTCATCATATAAAGTTGTATTGTTGATAACAGTGTAACCAGTTACTCCAGTATCTACTTTTAGAAGAGACTCTTTTGGCACATAAAAAGTGTTACCATTAGCTTCTACCTTAAAGGTAGTTTTGCTGGCGCCTTCTCCTGTTATCTCAGCCCTGTCATTAGGGCTGTATGAAACTTCTGTTCCGTTATTAAGTTTGGCATTGAAGTTGTTTACAAAAATCCCAGTATCTTTAAATCCTATTAAGCCTACTACTAAGGTTAGGGCTAGGCCAACTGGAATCTTAAAATTGCTTTTTGGCAACTTAAGCACTCCTTTTCTCTATACTTCTAATAACTAATAAAATTATAAGCTATTGAATAAGGGAATGCAAGAAAAAAAGTTACAAAATGGTTACAAGTTGTAAACATTTCGTAACTTTTCATAATTTTATCACAAATGAGAGTAGACCTGTAAGCCGTGTTCTGTATTATCTAATCATTAATCTAGCCTTGCTGTTGCCAACAAGTTCATGCGATCTACCATCTGGCAATTACTTGCCCCATTTGATCTTGCTCCAGGTGGGGTTTACATAGCCATATA
>JAUNLQ010000012.1:3655-38468 GCA_030532225.1 Bacillota bacterium | reverse complement strand
TTCTTCACCCACTTCGGCCATTGCATGGAGCTGTGAGGGGCTGAGACTTTTTCGGCAAGTTAAACTTTTTGTTTAGATATATTCCTTCTTCGCTATGAATGGCTGTCGCCGTTTTCTAGGTGTGCTTTTGTTTTTAACTTTTTGGTTTTTGCTTAACTATAAATAAAATTTTGAGAAAGGTTCTGTAAATAGCCAGCTTGCTGGGGCCAATGCCTTTACTATTTACAGGTTCTTTTGAAAATTTTATAATTTTTAAAGCAAAAACTAATTTTTTATGGCTTTATACTCTCCAACCACTGATTAAGTGTCAGTTGCTTTACCAACTTATCTATTGCATGGTGCTGTGAGAGAACTGAACAATTTCGACAAATAACTTTACTTCTATAAGATTATCTTTTTCTTTGTCTATAAATTGCTATCGCAATTTGCCAGGGAAGTTTCTAATTGAAAAAGACTAAGTACACTTTTGTCTTGTGTTCTTAGTCTTTTTTTCTTTTCTCTTGGCTTTTTTTGTTTTGTTTTTTTTAGTTTGTTGCTTCCATTATTTCGTAATAGAACCAATCGTCTGCACTTAGATCGTTAAAGTCTTGTGGATTGTCTATGTTTTCTAATTTGTTAGCAACTGCTTGGCTACTAGTGTTTCTGCCTAGTAGGTTGTTTATTATTGTTACTGTTTCTGCTCTTGTTATTGGAGCGTCTGGTCTAAAGCCTCCTTCTGGGTAGCCGTTTATTCTACCGTTGCCGTAGGCTTGGTCTATGGCATCTTGGGCCCAGTGACCTTGTACGTCTGCAAAGTCTGCTTTTTCTGCGTTTTCTTTGTCTATTTGTTTTATTATTTGTACTAGTTCTGCTCTTGTTATTGATGCGTTTGGTCTAAAGCTTCCGTCTGGGTAGCCTTTTATTAGGCCATTTTCTACTACTGCATTAATAGCAGAGTTGTACCAGTCTGATTCTACGTCTGTGAAGGCTGGTTTTGTGCTATCTGTTAGTTTGTAGTCTAAGATTCTTGCTATTATGGCTACTGCTTCTGCTCTTGTTATTTCTGCGTTTGGTCTGAATGTTCCGTCTGGATAGCCATTTACATAAGCCTTGTCTGTGAATGTTATTGGGTTTTCTTGGTTATCTTCTTTGTTGTCTTCTGCTTTATTGTCTTCAACTTTGTTGTCGTTGGTTGTTGGTGTTGTTGTGTCACCATAACCAAAGCCTAGTGCCCATAGTACACTTGCTGGAGTGTAGTTAGGGTATGTTGGTTCTTCAGGTTGTGGTGTTGGTTTTGGTGGTGCTGGGGTAAATGTCCAAGTACCGGTAAATACATTATTTTCTGAATCAGCTTTTACAGTTAGTTCTTCTGGTTGCCATTCTTCAAAACTCCAAGTTCCTGGATTATCGCCACCTACTTCAACAGGCAGAAATGCACTAAATGGAGTAGAAAGTGTATTCCCAATAACGCTGTTATGTTTTTCAGGCAAGTTATCTATTACTGCTTGAGGAAGTTCAAGTCCCTCTTGGGCACTTACAAACTTATAAGAAACTGTTGCAGCTTCTTTAAATACAGCTGTATAAGTTGTTGTTGACCAAATTTTTGGAACAAAATGTTCATCTGTTGAAACTGTATTTCCGTCAGCATCTATCCATTTTTCTAAGACAAATCCGTCTTCTGGAGTTGCTTTAGATCCCTTTACTACACTTCCATCTGTTAATGTTTCGGTTTTTAAATCTACTTCTCCTTTTTGTTGGTCATTAGATTGATATTTTATAGTTACCTCAGCATAACCAGATACAGTATACACTAGACTTCTAGGACCTTCAGCTGTTTTTAGAGTTGCGGTTATTGTTACCTCTTTACCTGCAAATTCTCCTAACTTAGTCTCTTCCAATTTTTTCCCTGGCTCAAAAACTTCCTCTGCTATATGAGATCCAATAACGAATGCTAACATAGTCAAAAAAAAGTCGCCAGATTCTTCTTGAAGTCTAGGAATATAGATTGCTTCCTTGTCTCCAACCTTTAAACTTACCATGTTAAATTGATTATAAATTCTTTCAAATCCTGCAATTAAGCCAGTACCTGATAAAGCACCACTGGCATATGGATCCAGTATTTTTACTTTAACTTCATGTTTAGTTTCATCAAGTGTAGCTTCATAAACGCCCTCTTGTGCGTTTATATTTCCAAAAACTTCATTAAGAGCAGCCTCAAATCCAGCAAAATCAGTGGACTTGGCAGGTTGTTCTACCCCCCCCCACGGTTTCTGCACTAACCAAAACAGGGCTTATAGCTGAAAACACCATTAGAAATGCCAGCACTAGGGCTGTAATTTTCTTACTCAATTTATATTTCCTCCTTTACATAAACTTAAAATCGTTTACGTTTTCCTAACTCAAAAAATTTTTTGAGTTTTTGTAATAGTAGGACTGGTTGTCCTAGTATTACTACAATAGCTTACGTGTTCTTTAAGAGTTTCAGCCAAGATTATTATTTATAAAGTTAAAATCTAGGTTTCAGATTTTTTCAATTACTTTTTTCGCTCTTAAAGCTTTAAGAATTTCAGTATTTTTATGGAAGTTAGAAAATTTTTAAGTCTTTATATACTTTACAAAAATTTTACAAACTTTACATAAATTTATTTATATACTTTTTCTTCTTCTTACTATTTTATCTTAACTAGAATTGAGCTTTAAGTCAATATGTTTTCTCTTTTGTAACAGTCCTGTAATAAAGGTTTTTTTGTTGTTTTTTTCTTTTTTTCTAGTATGAATTTCATTGTAAGTAAATTGCTTCGCAATTTGGGGCTTTCGCCCCTGGTAGGCTAATTTTATTTTCTTGTAGTTACTTTATTTCTATAGTTATTGTTTGTTGTAGCTTCGCCGATTTCTTAATTCTTCTCGACTCTATATTTTATTTCGTCGTTTTTACATAATGGCAACGTCAGGAGGGGAAGAAAGGGGAGCTAGGCAGTGAAATTCTGCCAATCGAGCTTCCTTTCTGTCGCTCTCTTGGGAATTTCTTGCATGAGGCCTGTTACGAAATCGAAGATTTCGACTAGGGCTTCAAACCCCCGTCACGTTCCCCTCCCGACACCCACCCCTTTCTTCACCCGCTTCGGCCATTGCATGGAGCTGGTGAAGTGAAGGGCTTTTTTTCTGCAATTTATTTAATTTCAGTAGTTTGTTTTTTCCCTTGTCTATAAATTGCTTCGCAATTTTAGCTATCGCCATTTGCTAGGAGAATTTTCCCTATAGAATATTTAATCTTATCATCAAAGATTTTGGCTTCAAACCCCCGTCACCTTCCCCTCCTTGACACCCCTTCCTTGGCCCCGTTCCGCCACTGCGTGGAGCTGTGAGAAGAAAAACTTGGTCTCGACAAATATTTATTTCTTTGTTTCTAGGATTGACGGCTTTGTAAGGAAATTGCTTTGCAATTTGGGGCTTTCGCCCCTGGTGGTGTTAGGTTTGTTTTGTATTTTTGTACATTTTAATTTGACCAGCTTTATTATGGTGGCTTCGCCGATTTCTTACTATATTTCAAATCTCAGATCTTTGGTTTTTGCTCAATTATAAATAAAATTTTGAGAAAGGTTCTGTAAATAGCCAGCTTGCTGGGGCGAAGCCTTTACTATTTACAGGTTCTTTTGAAATTTTTATAATTTTTAAAGTAAAAACTAATTTTTATTGCTTCAAACCCCCGTCACCTTCCCCTCCTTGACAATCCACCCCTTCCTACACCCACTTCGGCCTCTGCGTGGAGCTGTGAGAAGAAAAACTTGGTCTCGACAAATATTTATTTCTTTGTTTCTAGGATTGACGGCTTTGTAAGGAAATTGCTTTGCAATTTGGGGCTTTCGCCACTGCGTGAGCCAATGATTTTTTTATTTTATCTTTAATTAGTATAAGTTTTTACCTCTCACGATTTCTCACGATTGTTTTCTTAATAATTTTGATCCTTTTATTCTAGTTTAGTTTTTTTATGAATGAAAGTTTACATTAAAAAAGGTTCTAGGGCTTGTTTGCTAAACCCTAAAACCTCTAAAAGTAACAACTTTATATATTTCTAACAAGTTAAAAATCATCTGGAATCATTGCTGGATAGATGAGTGCGGATAATATGTCTTCAATGGTTGACACTAATGCAGTTTAAGCATAGTCTTTATAGAATATCTCCATAAAATGCTTTTATTTTACGTCTTATATCTTCATATAAATCAGGATAAGCATATTCACAGTTGTCACAAATTTTTAACAGTAGGTCTTTTTCGTTGATAGTTTGTACCTTATGACTACGAATA
The DNA here is from genome assembly GCA_030532225.1 of Bacillota bacterium. Classification (GTDB taxonomy): domain Bacteria; phylum Bacillota; class Clostridia; order Tissierellales; family Peptoniphilaceae; genus Neofamilia. The sequence continues at coordinate 34,182 of JAUNLQ010000012.1, read as the reverse complement.
TATGAAACTGGTTCATTTAAATTTAGTAATGGATAATCTTTTCTTGAAACTCTTATATCGTAGTAATTGTCCATTCTATTTTTATTGGTAACCTTAGATACTGGTAGACAGGTTAGGTCTCTAGGGAAAGCTCCTTCTTCCTCTTTTATTATCAAAAATGGTCTTCTTTTTGTTGCCATTTTTCCACTTTTATTGTCATAGTATCTAAAGGCTACACTATATATACAACCTAGGTGATTAGACATAGTTATCTTCTTCCACATCTTCGAATTCATCTAAATACATATCGAAAATATAATCATACTGCCTAATTTTTTTTGCATCATTTTTTATATCGTCTACACTTAAATAATTGCAACCATGTTCGTTCTTGTTTAGGCCTCTTCGACTGTTAAGCCAGGAAGATTCTTCATGAGTAAGATTTGCTAAATACCAGGATTCATACATGCCGTACTGTGCAATTACATTGTTTATAATATACATTTCTTGGCTGCTTAGATTAGAATCTTCTATTGAGTTTAACACTTCATAGTCATTTTCAAAATAGAATCTAAGTTCAGGAATAACTGGTCCTTGTTTCCAACCCTCAAATTTGGTATCGAACATAACTTCTCCTGTCAAGCATAGAGATTCTCTTTGGATTAAATACATAAGTTTTTGCAATTTTAATTCGCTGTTTTCAAATTGTGAACTGGTTTGTCTCTCATAGGCAAAAATAAGATATTTTGCAACTTCTTTAACTTTCGTCATCTCTAGCCTCCTCCTTATTTAATTTAATTATATCATAGTCAAAAAATTTAAAAGCTACTATATGTCGTGGTATAATAATAGAGTTACGATATTTTTTATATTTATAATTATCTCTTTTAACACCTTGCTTAGAGTGATTGGAACATATTCAAAATAGTAGACATTAATTTGGAAATATTTATATAAAAAAAGCCTACTTGTTTCATCAACAAGTAGGCTCAAAGCTTTCGCACAGTTCGTTTGAGCTTCTTTGAGAGGCTTACTGTACCCAAGTCCATTTACAGCTTTTGCTGTTTGGTGGTGTTATTATATCATGTTTTTCAGGTTTTATGTTCTTTGTTTGTAATTTTCTTTTAATCTATTATCACAGAATCTAAGTCCATCTATATGTTCGAATAGGTCTTCTGATATTCCTCTTCCTAGGGAGTCTAGAACAAAGTCAATACCTTCTCTTCTTGCTAGTTTGGAGGCTGGAACAAAATCAGAGTCTCCTGCTATTAAAATTATCTTATCCACCTGTTTTTTATAGGATAAGGATGCAATGTCAACTCCTATTTTCATGTCTACACCCTTTTGTTTGGAAGTTAAGTAAAAATCTTGGTCTGTTAAATCTTCTACAGTAATTTTCTTTTTCATTAATTTTTTTACGCTATCATATTTTAGGGTGTAGTTACTTTCTTTGTATGACTGTTTTCCTAGACGTAAGGCTAATTTTCTTTTTTTGGTAAGTTCTTTTAGAAATTCGTTCATCCATTTATAGTGTGAATGATTTTTCATGTTAACAGCTTTGTCTAATAAAGGATTATAAATGCTGTTTTCTAAGGGAGGACAGTCATAATAAAAAATTCTATAAAGTTCATAGTGGATTTTTCTTTTGTATCTTTGTTCATGCAAATGTCTCATACAATAGGTGACTAATTCAATGGCAGTGTCTTTTGGGGATTTTTGTCCAAAGGCAGCTAATGCAATTTTTCTATAATAACCGCCATCAACTAATATTGCTGCTTTCATAACAACTCCTTAAAAAAATCCTTGGATTCGAAAGCTTCCCTTAGGGTGGGAGATCTACTACCAAGGATTGGATTAAAATATTTTACAGCTAATATTTCTCAAGAAATATTTACTGTGTATATATTTTATAACTTTTTTGGCCTAAAATCAACTGATTTTTTATATTTTTTTATTACTCCATTTTGAAGATAAGTTTTATTAATACCTAGTTTCCTTCTATTAAAATTTCATACTCAATATAGGAGATTGGAATCATCATTGGCTTTCCTTGATATTCTACAAAAAACATATCTTCCTCTTCTTCAATATCTTCTCTAAATTCAAATCCATTTCCCGAACATAATAATTCTGTTCCATATTTCAATATTATCTTTATTTTTTTGCATTTTCTACTGAATATCAGTTAATCAAAGTGCTCACCTCTTATAGGAATAATATTGGTAATTTTTACTCATAATATGTTATTACTTTTGTTCTTTCATAATCTTTTTCTTGCATCTGTAAATAGCTAGTGTCCTTAATACCAGGCAACCATTCCTTCTTTTTTGTAGTTTCCATTCTCATCTCGCACGTTATTTGCAAAATGAGCTATGTATTCAAAGCTGCCTTTCGGTTCCTTTTTTTCTATAACTTTCTTTTCAATAGGATTAAATATAATCCATCCTTTGTCTTCTATTTTTCCTTCTGGATAAATTTCATAGTGATAAAATCCATCTTTTATACTTATCAACTTAAAAGTTTAATATTGTTCTTTCTCCTTATATGCTCATTTATAATTATTTTTATATTCTTCAAGTCTTTACACAATCATTCTGTAAGAGTATATATCTTCAAGTTTAACCTAAGCCTAAACTTAGACCTGCTGACTAAGCCTATCTTGGCCCTGACGTCTCATCTTGTCCAGCTCTTCCATCTCAGCCTTGGATAAAGTCCTTAGCTTAAGTAGGTGAATAGTCACCAAAATCCCAATAAGCCCAAGAACAAGCCTTACAAAAACCTTGTCCACCAAATACATGGACAAAAACATAGTAAGCCAAAGAGTAGTAATAGCAAAGACCTTGTGAGACCTGCTTACTCCCTTGTACTCAACATATGACCTAATATAAAGGCCCAAAACCCTGTGGTTCATAAGCCAGTTATAAAGAGACTGAGAACTATTCAAAAAGGACCAGGCAGCCAGAAGGAGAAAAGGCGTAGTGGGAATAACAGGCAGAAAAAGACCCACAGTCCCCAACACAACAGCCACCAGACCTAAAAATTTCAAAAAAATCTTTTTCATAAACAAACAAGGACCAAAACATGTCATCCAAGTCCCTGAAAAATCCCCTCCTAAAATACAAAATTAAACATAAATATAAATACCCTACTTACAAAGAAAAAAACTAAAAAACCAAGAAAATCCCCAAAAACAAAAGAAAAACCCAAGAAAAAATAAGAAAACTTAAGACAAATATCTATAGAAATCTACAAAAAGGTTATAATATAAAAAGAGACATGAATGAAAAACAATATATTACAGACACAAATAAAAGAACAAAGGAGGAAAAAAGTGTTTACAAAAATTTTATATATACTATCCCTGTCCAGTCTTTTGTTATCCCTAATAAAAGACAAAGAAAAAACCAAACTAGCCCTAAAAAAGGCATGGAAGTCCTTTGAAAACATCCTGCCACCAGTAGGCACAGTCCTAATGCTAATAGGCTTTAGCCTTAGCTTCTTAGATGCCCAAACAATATCCAGACTCCTAGGAGCCGACTCAGGCATAAAAGGCATGATCATAGCAGGAACCATAGGTTGCATAACCCTAATCCCAGGCTTTGTAGCCTTTCCCCTAGCAGCATCTCTCCTAGCAGCAGGAGCAGGCTATGGACAACTAGCAATCTTTATCTCAACACTAATGATGGTAGGCCTAGCCACCTTGCCCTTAGAAATGAAATACTTTGGCAAGAAGCTGGCCCTAAAAAGAAACCTAATGTTCTTGGTCTTCACCATCATCACATCAACAATAATAGGGTGGTTAATGTAATGGAAAAACTAAAAAAATTTATAAAACGATACAAGTTCTTTTTGATTTTAGTACTTATAAACATAGTAGTATTAATAATAGAACCAGAAAAAGGAAAAGAAATAGCCAGCCTATCCTTTGACAACTTCCTAGGCATGCTATCAGTAATCCCGCCAATCTTCCTACTCCTAGGCCTTATGGACGTCTGGGTTCCCAAAGAAACTATAATGAAATACATGGGCAAAGGATCAGGAATAAAAGGAGCAGCCTTCGCCTTTGTCTTAGGATCCTTTACCTCAGGGCCACTTTATGCCTCCTTTCCAGTAGCAGCCCTTTTCTTGAGAAAAGGAGTTAGCCTGACGAACGTATTTATCTTTGTAGGAGCCTGGTCAGCAACAAAAATCCCAATGCTCCTATTTGAAATAACCCAGCTAGGAGGAAAATTTACCCTCTTGCGATTTGTATTGAACCTATTTGTAATTTTTATATCAGCCTGGCTCTTAGAAAAAACCACCAGCCAAGAAGAAGAAAAAATGATACAAGACCTGGCCCACAAAGAAAACCAAGACCAATAAAAAAGGACCCAATACCCCCAAGCAAGACTAGAAAAATAGTCTTGCTTTTTTCCTTGACAAAGTGGGAACAGTAAACTAAAATAAATACTAATGGGGGTATGGCTCAGTTGGGAGAGCGCTTGGCTGGCAGCCAAGAGGTCAGGAGTTCGAGCCTCCTTATCTCCACCAAGGGAAATGGCTAATCTTAATGTAAAAACATAAGATAAGCCATTTTTTTATTTTTTGTTTTTTAGCTTCGTCGTTGGCAAATAAAATTAATTTTTATATTCTTTTTTTATGTTTTTGGTTTACTTTTGAGATTTAAAACCACACTTTATATTAGAGCTAATATAGAGATGAAATTTCGTCAAATCTCATTCGTGCATTTCATCTATTTCTATTGGAAAATATTTTTTAAAATGTTCACTGCCGTTGTTCTTTTCAAAGCAGTGCTGAAGAATTTTTATTATCTTTTTTTTACTTACTCCTGTTAAATCAGCATCAAAATCTTCAATTTCATGTGAATTTACGTCAAATAACTTTTTGGCTCCCTTTGTATTTTTATAGAATTTTGTTTTTGAAATCGAATTAAATTTTGTAAATGTATCAATAATTCTTCTTGCTATATTGCATAGTAATCCAGGTCGAACACCTTCTGATTCATACACAAATTTCAAATCTTGCCAAAGTGCATCATAATTAGATTTAAAATCTTCATCAGAATTCTTTATTTCTCTTATTTTTGTTCTATTTCCGTCTGAATTAAAACGCAAAAATTTATACTTGTTATATCGATCTTTAAGATATCTGGTTAAATTTAAGTAAAAATGGTGATTATGAGTCATAATTATCAGCTTTTCTATATTTTCATCATTTTGAGTCCTATTAATTAGGCTCTGTAATTCTTCAATCATGACATACTGCATGTTATTATCATTCGATGTCATTGGATCATCAAACACTATGATTTTTTTCTTGTTTGTTTTTTCATCAGCAACTTCTTCTAATTTTTTTATAAAATAGAGAAATGCTATGATGTTCTTTTCACCCTTAGATAGGTGTTTTACGTCTCTAATCTCTTTATTTATTTTACTCTCTACTCTGTAATAGCCAAATTGTTCATGTTTAAAATAAACTAGATTGAAATTAACATATAAGCCTAAGAGCTTATTTACCTCAGTTGCTAATTTTTCTTCATTTTTACTCTTCACTTTTAACTCCAGTTTTTCAACATTAAGCAAATCTATCTTTTCCTGTAGTTTTTTTATTTCATCCTCAACTGAATCATATTTTAATTTTAATTCATCATAAAGATTTTTGCGTTTCTCTAGTTCGTTTAGTTTTTCAGAATAATTATATTCTGATAGACTTTTTTTCACCTCATGAAATCTAAGTTTTTCTTTTGCTTTTAATTTTTTTAGCGCCAAGTCACTTGAATTATTTAATTTACATAAATTATCATAATCTTCTTTTACTTTTTTAAAGTTATTAGGTATATTGATTTCTATTTCTTCAGCTTTTGAAAATAATTTCTTTTGTTTGTTCGAAATATGGTCTATTAATGTATTCAAAAATTTTAATAACTCTTTTTTTGTATCCTGAAATTCTTTTTCTATTCTTCCAAATTCTTCAAAATTTGATGAATAAAAATTTTCTATACTCATTTCAACTTTTTCAATTTCTTCTTTAAGTCTTAATAAATATTCAACTTTATTTTTAAGTTCATTTTCTAATTTTGCTATTTCTTCAGCAGAAAAATATTTTTCTAACTGAAAGAAGGTTTCTTGCATAATTTCATTGCCACAAAAACTACATTTATCTCCCGCTTTATGAATTTGTAATCCTTTTTTTGCAAATTCTCTTTTGTCTTCATTGCCTTTTAAGCGTGGTATTTCAATTGGTTCTTCAACAGTTTTCACTAGAAGATTGTTTACTATATCCAGTTCCTTTCTTGCATCAATTTTAGGAAAATTGATGCAAGGCGCATTTTTTTCTCCTGACATTATTAAATTTTTTGATTCTTTTTCATCATCTTCTGATAATAATCTCGCAAATTCAATATCATGTATAAAACAATTTTTGTCATAACTCGTTTTTGCGATTCTAGGATCATATTTTTTTATTCTTGCTGCTTCTTGTGAATAAAATTTTTCAATTTTATTACTAAAACTTTCAAACTCTTGTTGACTCTTTTGCTTTTTGTGATAAATATTCTCCTCATCTGAATATTGAGGATCAATTAGCCTTGTTTTCTCTATCTTATCCCTATTAATTCTTTCTATTTCTATATCTATTTCTTTTAGCTGCCTATCAATATCGACATTTTGTTCACCTAAAACTACTGCATTTAACTCATCATTATTATTTACTACACTTTTAAAACCTTGAAATAGTCTCACATCATAATTAGTCAAACTTTCCTTTAAGTGATTAGATAATGTACTCTTGCCTGTCCCATTGTTTCCAAAGATAAAACAAACTTTTTTATCTAAATCTACACTATTTTCTTTAAAAATGTTAACACCTTCTAAATCTATTCTCATATTTAAACCGCCCTTCGATTAATTTTTATAATAACCTTAGTTCTATGCTTCCGTCTTATTGTCTTAATCTTTTTTCTCCATAAATTTCTTTTCTTCTATATTTTGGTGCAAATATTATGTCTTATTTAATGATGTCATACCGAATACATACACGATATTTTATTCTTGTAGTTTGTGTAAATGATAATCTAAAAGCGGTCCACAAATCGGCATATTATAGTCGAAAAATGGTCCACTTATTTTGTTGGGGTATTTGTGGGATTTTCAATTTTTAAAGGTCTGCTTCCCTGCTTATTCTTATGACAGTAGTAATAGAGACAAAGTAGGTCCTGGCAATATTGCTAAGGGATATGTTATTTTTTACGTCTTTCAAAATAGCTTCTTTAAGATCTTTAGATATGCTAACAAAGGGTTCAATATATGAAGTCTGGGCCATAAAAGAGGCGCCACACTGTCTACACAAAAATCTTTGCTTCTTTAAAATTAAAAAAGCTGGTGCATTTGAAATTGGTAAAAGCCTAATTTTTGTAGGCTTAAAACCGTTTTTTACTATTGAATTGGAAATATTTTCCTTACCACAAAGGGGACAAATTTCTGGGTCATAGCTTAATGTAGCCTCTATAAAATGGCTATCCAAACCCTTGTACTTGTCCATTTTGTAGCAGTTATCATCAAAAAAGATGTTGTCGTCTTTAATATTTAATATGTTTTTATAAAATTCATTGTCCCTAATCATAAATCCATCCTTATTATACTAAGTATATTTCCTTGTCTTATTTTCCAAAGCTTTTTGGAGAAATTTCTAAGCCTAACATTTTGGCAAATTGTAGACCAAATTCAACGAAGTTATAGGCTACAGATGTTATAATTTTTCCACTTACTATGAAGGCTTCTTTTTCTGGATTGTTTATACAAGCCTCCCAGTCTTGCATTTGGACTAGGTCTTCTTCTAGAAAGCCTTCTTCTAACAAATCTGCTTTGTTTACACCTGCCATAAAGGCCTTGCCTCTAAGAAGGCCAGCCTTGACTAACAAAATAGGGGCAATTGATATGGCGCCTATTACTTTATCTTCAAATTTTTTTACAAATTCTATTATTTGTGGGTCTTCTACAGCAGATTCAATATCTACTGCACCTGGAAGTAATAAACTATCATATTCATTAAGGTCTAAGTCAAATATAGTTTTCTCAGCTAAGATTTTCAGTCCTTCCTCACTTTTTATAGCTTCTTTGCTTTTGGCAAATACAACAATCTCCTTGTTTTTAAGGGCCAAAATTTCAAGGGCTACACTTATTTCAAAATTGCAGAAGGAATCATAGATTAGTAGGGCAGTTTTTTTCATAATATCTTTCTCCTATGGCTAAAATTTAAGTTGATTTTATTATTCGTTCGGGTATTTGTAGGTTTTTTATTCGGGTGTTTGTTGGATTTCTATTCGGGTATTTGGTGGTTTTTCAATTTTTAAAGTTTTTTCTTAGATTTTTCTTCGTTGACCTACTGTCTCGATCTAAGTTGTTTGGGAAATAGTCTGCTTTTGTTAGTATCAAGTGATAAAAGTCTTGGTCTTCTGTTTCCATATCTTTAAAGCCAACTGCTTTGTGAATCTCATAGGCTGCCTTTCTTGTTTTTTCAAAGGAGTTATGAAGTCTAGTAATTCCATGGCCCTTAAATGCTCGGTCTGCTAGGAGTTCAAGTCCTTCTTTGCCATAAGCTTTTCCACGCTCACTGGCAAGTATTACAATTCCCATATCCCACCAATTTTTTTCCCATTATAGTAATGGTTTACATAGCCAACAAAGGACCCATCTTTTTTCAGTCGTAGATAAGCAAGAAAACTCCTTGGTTCTTGGTTAACCCACTGGTGGTACCAATTTTCCCATTGGTCTTCAGGAAAGTCTATGCAGCCATCTGGCGGAAACCATGGTGCGTTGTAAGCCATTGTTTCTGGATCTGCCAAGACCTTTTGATAAAAATATAAGTCTTCTATTTTTGGAATATATAGGTCTAATCTGTTCAATTTATCTTCCTCCACAATCTATCTCTCCTTGGTCTTAATTGCTCAACTCTGCTCAACTTTTCTATTCTCTACTCAACTTTGCTCTACTTTGATCAACTCTGCTCAACTCTACAAAAATGTGATGTGTTAGTTTTTATAGAGTTAAGGTTATCAGTTTATTAAACAGTCTTTTCGCTCTCTAACAAGACCACAGATTCCAAATGGCTGGTCAAAGGAAACATATCTACAATTTCTACCTTTTCTAAGCTATATTTTCCACTTGCAAGAAGGATCCCCAGATCTCTAGCCAGGGTTGCTGGATCACAGGATACGTAGGATATTTTTTCTGGTCCTAGGTCTAAGATTTTTTCTAAAACTTTTTTGTCTGCTCCTGCCCTTGGTGGGTCTAGGAGGACCTTGTTAAAGTCTTTTGGTATTTGGTCTAGGAGATTTTCTACCTTGCCTGCTTTAAAATCCATATTTTTAAGGCCATTTAGCTGGGCGTTTTTCTTGGCATCTTTCACTGCTTCTTTGCCATATTCTATTCCTAGGACAGTTTTTGCAGCCTGGGCTAGGGGAACTGAGATGGTTCCTATGCCTGAGTACAGTTCTAGGACCTGGTCGTCTTTTTTTAGGTCCAAGTTTGCTATGGCTTTTTTATATAGGTTTTCAGCCTGTTTTCTGTTTACTTGGAAGAAGGATGTTGGCGACAGGATAAATTTGTTTCCAAGAATTTCTTCTTCAAAGGCCCCTTGGCCGTATAGCAAGATGGACTTATGGCCATAGTGGAAGGCTGGCCTTGGGTTTATGTTTTGGTATATGTGGCTGACTCCAAGGTCTTGTAGGTCCTGGATTATTGGCTGCAAGTCCAAACTGACCTGGCTTTTTGTTACCAAAATTAGCATTAGGTCTTTCTTGTAATTTTCTCTTAGGCCAAGAAGGTTAATTTTTTTTAGGTCTGGAAGTTTTTCTAAGCTTTCTATTAGCTGGCCTGTTTTTTCTGGCCAAATTAGGCAGTTTGAAGGTTTGAAGACTGAGAAGTTTTCCTTGTCTACATAGCCTATGGTTCCGTCTTTTATCCTTAGTTGTATATGGTTTCTGTAGTTGTTATAGTCTGCCATTGGCTGAACTTTTATGTCTGATATTTCTAGCTTTGCGAATTTTTTTAGGTTGGCTTGAAGTCTTTTTCTTTTGGACTGGACTTGGGCTTGGTAGCTATAGTCGCAGTACTGGCAGCTGTTACAATGGTAGAAGTCTGGGCAGATTGATTCTATTCTGTCTGGAGATGGCTGAAGAATTTTTATGGCTTTGGCTTCTAGGTAGTTTTTCTTTTCTTTGTTTATTGCAACTTGGACTAGCTCTCCTGGATAGGCTCCTTGGACAAATACTGTCTTCCCGTCTATGGTTCCTATGCCTCTGCCGTCATGGCTTAGATCTCTAATTCTACTTTCCATTTCTTCTTCCTTCCCTGGTCTTTTCTTTTATTATAGCTTATTTTTCTAGCTTTAAAAAGTTTGTGGGCTTTTTTGTCCATTGTTTTTCTTTGGTTTTTTGTCTATTATATTATTAGATTGATTTATTAAAGCCAGTCTTTGAAAAATTCCTAGGAGGAAGTTATGAGAAAGATATTTTTGCTGCTAGCTGCCTTAATGTTAGTTGGCTGTGTAAGGACAAATAAGGATGAAGATAATAATGCTAATGACCAGCTGGCTTTGGAGCTTGATAGGTCTCCTCTTTATGTTGATATTACCATTCCAAAAGACCTTATCCAAGTTGAGGGTGTGCCTTTAGAGGATACTTTGGCAGAGGCTAGTAAGTCTGAGGACATTGAAAAAATTATTGACAACAATGATGGCACTATTAGCATGTCTGTTTCTAAGGAAAAGCACCAAGAGCTAATGGAGTCAATCCAAAATTCCATTGAAGAAACTAGCAATAAATTAATTGAAAATAAGGAAAATTCTATAGTTGATATTGAAAGTCTTGACGACTATAAGGTTTTTAATATTTATGTTGATCCTGAAAAGTATGGTGGCTTGGAATTTATGAACGCACTTTTATTTTATTCTAAAGGTATGCTTTATAATTACTATAATGGTGATAATAATGCTGAGATTATTGTTAAGTTTATTAATAATGAAACTGGGCAGCTTATTGAAGAGGGCAGTTCCAAGGACCTTGATAAGCTTGAAGATGAAGGTGATTCTAAGGAGGATAGTCCTCTTGTGACTGTTGATCAGCTTCCTTATTCTTTGGAAATTGAGGAGCCTGATTCTTTGGGCTATGTTTATGGTTTTGTTACTTTTACTAACAACAGCGCCTATCCTATTACTGGCTTTGAACTCACTTTTCATATGAAAAATAAGAATGAAAAAGCCTATTTTACCACTTATGATACTGTCCTGCCAGGAGAAATTTCTCCAAAGTTCAAAACTTTTTCTGAGGAAAACAAGGAAGATATGGAACTCATTAAGGTTTTTATTAAGGCTCGAAATGATGATGGCAAGGATGTGCTTATATATTATGATGTGAAGCTAGATGAGTATAATGTTAGTGTAATTAATTTCTAAATGGGACAAAATATAAAATAGATGCCAGCTGTTTTTCTAGCTAGCATCTATTTTTTGGTCTATAAAAATAAAAAATCCAGTATTTTTGATTTATCAAATTCTCTGGACTTTTTGGGCTTCAAGTAAGATTTAAAGCCATAAGCTATAAATCTCTTAGGAACTTTTCTTCTATAATATAGATTAGGGGGTGTTTTTTTATAACTTTTATTAGGCCAGCTTCTTGTAATTCTACTAATTCATTTTTTATTCCATTAACACTAAATTTTTCCTTGGCCAGATCTATTATTTTGGTTCTTTCCAAGCCCTGGTTTAGATCAAAATAGTAGTTTTGGAATAATAAAAACATGATTACACGTTTTAGTTCAGTATTTAATAGTTTAGTTTCTTTTTCTATACAGTCATAGGCCTTTTTTAGTTTTTCAACCTTATCACTTAGGTTGTTTATTATATCTTCTTGGCCTTCGATGATTATTTTCAAAAACTCATCTACAAAGTAATTTAGTTCGCCTCTGTTAATAGCAGAATTTGTTTTGTCAAAGGCTTTGTAATAGGAATTTTTTTTGATCCATGAGCCTCGTGCCAAGGACATAGCAGTGAGGTAATTGTAGTTTTCACGCAAGATTAAGCTGGCAATAAACCTGCTGACTCGACCATTGCCATCATAAAAGGGATGAATGTATCCAAAATAGTAATGACTAATTGCAACTTTAAGCAAGAGTTCTAGGTCTTCTTCCTCTAAAAACCTTAATAGATCAGCTATGTGTTGATTAATATTGTCTTCTCCTTGAACTCCCTTGTGGATGGCTTGGCCGCTAAGAGAATTTCTTTTTTGTACAAAAACAGCTTCTTTTCTAAAGTACTTGCCATCAGGCAAATCCCAATCCTCTATTTCTCCTTGGGTAATTTTATCGTAGATGGTTCTAATATCCTTGCTGTCAACGGGACGTTTTAGTTTTTCTTTTTCTATAAGCAAGACATAGGAATTAACCATACTTTCAAAACGCTCCTTTGAAAATTTCTTAGCCTCTAATAAATTTCTAGCAGTTTCAATTATGGCACTTTTTTCAGATTTTATCCCTTCTAGATTATTGGTACTTTGTAATTCACTGGAAATTAAGTCTAATAAGAAAGCATCTTTGGCCACTCCTGGCAAGGACTTGGACAATTCTTCTAAGCGTAAATCATTTTTCTTCACTATATCTATATAAGTAGCAGTTTCTCTGTTATAGACATAGTAAAGTTGAAAACTTTCTTCACTTTGATAGGGCTTAATATATAGTCTTGTCTTTAGTGTGGTTTCAAAGTTAAATCGTGACTCATATGTTTTAAGATAGGCTTCCTTGTCAGCGTAATATAGTTTAAATAAATAATTCATAAAAATCACCTTTTTCTATTTTTTTAGGCAAAATTCTTTTAGATAAATTAAAAAAACGCAAATATTTAACTTATCTCCTGTATTTTACAATAGATAAATGAAAAAATCCAGTATTTTTGATTTATCAAATTCTGGATTATCTTTGGTCTTCTATATTTTTTTATTTTCTCCTTAGGATTCTTGCCAGGCCTTGCACACATCTACCCAGTCTTCATAGTTAGAATATTTTTCTAGTTCTTCTAGGGATAGTTCTATGGCAGAAGATGAGGATCCTGCTGCTGGAAATACTGTGTCAAATCTTTTCAAGGACTGGTCCAAATACACTTTTACTCCTTCTTTGACTCCAAAGGGACAGACTCCTCCAACTTTAAAGCCTACTAGGTCTTCAACTTGGTCAGCCTTAATCATCTTGGCCCTTCTTCCAAATTGGGTCTTGAATTTTTGGTTGTCAATTTTCCCATCTCCTGCTGTCACTACTAAGATTGCCTGGTCGCCTAGGATAAAGGACAGGGTCTTGGCTATGCGACAGGGCTGGACTCCTAGGGCTTGAGCTGCTAGGTCCACTGTTGCACTAGACTGGTCAAAGGTTTTTATCCTATCTTCAAGGCCAAAGCCAGCAAAATATTTTCTAACTTTTTCCAAAGTCTTTCCTCCTCCTTGGCTAAGTTTTCTTCTCTATTAAATTTTACCATAAATATTTTAACTTTACTTAAGAATATCCTGTAACTTTCTAGGCATAAAAAAGATGGTCTTCTTCAACCATCTCTTCTTAGTTTATTTTATTATGTTATAGATTCTCTTGCCGATTTTGTCCCAGGAAAAATTATATATGTCCTGGCTGATTTTTTCTGTAAAGATATTTTCATCTAATCTGGAAATTTGTAAAAGTATTTTCTCAGCTAGCCTTTGTACATAGGCTGCCTTGTCTTCTTCTACAGCCTGGTCAACATTTATAATCCTTGGCAGGTCTACAAATTCAATTATTCCTGACTTAACAAGGTCTGGTCCTAAAAGGGTCTTTAGGCCTTCAATTTGGGAAGTCACTGTAAGTTTGTGACAGGCTAGGGCCTCTATGGCTATTAGACCTAGGGCTTCAAAGTAGGAAGGCAAGACAAAAACATCAGCTGCTCTCAAATGGTCAGCCATTACAGCCTGGTTTTCTGCGTCATAGATCTTTAAGTTGTCTAGGTTTTGGGCCTGGGACTTTAGGATTTTCTTGTCCTCTTCACTGGCATTGCCTACTAGGTGGACTTCTATATTTTCATAAGCCTGGGCCAAGATAGGAACTGTGGCAGCCAGTTCAAAGACTCCCTTTGAGGGAGAAATTTTCCCAGCATACATTACTACAAGCTTGTTATCTTTTCTAGGCTCCTTGGCAGGATAAAATACATCTTGGTTGTAGCCGCCACCTACTAGGTGAATTTTTTCTGGATCAAGACCTAACAAGTCTACCATGGCCTGGTCTTCTGCTTCAGTTACAGTCAAAACCAGGTCCAGGTCCTTAAGATTTTCTAGCCTGTTTGCAAAGTGGTTACACTTTCTCATTTGGCGCATATCTGTTCCATGGGAAATTCCCACAACCTTTGTGTCTGCAAAGACCCTTCTAACTAAGTCTGTTACCAAGAACAAGTGGTGGGAAATTACCAGGTCTGGCTGAAAGTCTGCCTTGATTTTAAGAAGGCGCTTTTCAAAGGCTTTCAAAAGTCTATCTATTTGGTCTTCTGACATTTCCCTATAGATTGTAGACTTGTAGGGCATTTGGTCACTCATGCCACATATATGAAAGTCTAGCTCTTCAGTCTTATAGCTTACTTCTTCTACTAGGCTGGCTTCAAGGTCTATGTCGTGGACTTCTTCAATTCCATAAATGGCTGCATTTTCTATGCCTAATTTGTTTAAGGAATTTATTAGGTTGGTAAAATATACTCCAGATCCAGTTTTAGCAGGAAGCTGGGTCAGTACATGTAATATTTTCATTTATCTTCTCCAAGTCATATTTAACTTTTATTTTGTCTCCTTTTTGGTAGGAAAAGTCCTGGTTAAGGACTAGCATCTTTAGTTTTCTTTGGGAATTTTCTATTTTCAGCTCTATTGTTGGTCCGAAAAAGGTAATGTCTGTAATGACAAATTCTTCTCCGTCTTCATCTATTTGGATTTTTTCTGGCCTTACATAAGAGTCTGCAAAGATATTTTTCTGACCAATAAAGTCTAGGCTAAAGGCATTTTTAGGCTTGTTATAAATCTCATCTGGCCTGCCTTGGTTAACGATTTTGCCTTGGTTTAGGATTATAATTTCGTCTGCCATTACAAAGGCTTCTTTTTGGTCATGGGTTACAAAGATAGTTGTTATATTAAATTCTTTTTGGATCCTGCGAATTTCCACCTGCATTTGGTCCCTTAGTTTGGCATCAAGGGCTGATAGGGGCTCGTCCATTAAGAGAAGTTTAGGTCTGACTATTAGGCTTCTAGCCAGGGCCACCCTTTGTTTTTCTCCTCCTGATAGCTCACTTGGATATCTTTTTTCATAGCCTTTTAGGCCAACAAGGTCTAGGATCTCCCTGGCCTCTTTAAGTCTTTGGGATTTATCTTCTGTTCTTCCTTTGAACCTAAGTCCATAGGCTATGTTTTTTTCTACTGTCATGTGGGGGAAAAGTCCGTAGGATTGGAAGACTGTTGACACGTCTCTGTCTTCTGGCGACTGTTTGCTAATGTCTTGACCGTCTAAGATCACCTGGCCCCCATGGTCTATAAAGCCTCCAATTGAATGGAGGATAGTTGACTTGCCTGAGCCAGATGGACCTAGGAGGCAGAGGAACTTTCCTTCTTCTAGGGAAAAGTTAATATCCCTGATGGCATAGGAGTCTCCGTATTTTTTTGACATATTCTTAATTTGCAGAAACATTATTTTCCCTCCTTGGGTATTTTTTCTTAAAGGTCAAATCCCCCATTAGAAGCCTTAACAAAATGTTAAAGGCTAGGCAGATTAGGATTATATAAAAGGCTATAACTGAGCCTACATTGTACTTGCCTGATTGGATTACATCAAACATAACTAGGGTTAGGAGCTTCTTGCCTGGATAGACTAAGAAAATTATAGTCCCTACTGTGGTCATGGTGGTAGTAAAGGCGTTAATCATTGTTACTCTTATGGCGTTTTTGGTCATTGGTAGGACTCCGTCTACAACTTCGTTAAAGTAAGAGCCTCCCAGGTCCCTAATTGAGTTTAGGGTGTTTTTGTCTACGTCTTTCATAGCTGCATTTTGGACCCTGGTAGAAAAGGGCAGCTGCTTAAAAAGCACATTTAATATTACTATGGCTGAAGTTCCAGTTATGGCTATTGGTGGCGACCTGAAAAATAAAAGATAGCCTAGACCGAAGAAGGTGCCTGGTATTATATAAGGCAGGTTGGCAACCAGGTCTATGAATTTCATAAATCTTTCCTTGCGGATTATTAAATAGTAGCCAATAAGAAGGCCTAAGAGAGACCCTCCAAGGGCTGAGACCAAGGAATAGCCTATGGACCTAAAAACCACATCGCCAATGAAAAATTTCGTTTCCCTAAAATTGTCTAAGGTAAAGACTAGATTCCCCTTTTTCATCTTAGTAAAGGCATTTAAAATAATAGACCCATAAAGGCTTAGGATCCACAAGATGAAAAATATGGCTAAAGTAGAAATTGTGTAATAGAAAAATCCTGATCTTTGTAGGTCCACTTCTTCCCTGGCCCCTCTCTTGTACTGGGCCATGTTAGTAGATGAAAGGTCCTTAGAAAAAATCAGAAATATTAACAAGGTTGGCAAGAGAATTACCACATTCATAGCTGCAGCCTTGGCTAGGTTGCCGTTGGCTATTACTTCAAAGTAGGACTCTAAGGACAGGACAGTAAACCTGCCTCCAATTATGGCTGGCGTTCCAAAGTCAGAAATTGACCTGAAAAAGGACAGGAGCATTACAGCTATTAGGCTGTTTTTCATAGCTGGAAAAATTAGGTCTACTATAATGTTGTCAGTTTTGGCCCCTAGACTTCTGGCAGAGTTAAGAACATTTCTGTCTAGACCTTGCAAAAATCCAATTAACAAAAGGCTGTTTAGGGACAAGTCAGATAGAACTTGCATCAAGACTACACCCCACATGCCATAGGGATAAAGGTTAAGGCCTAAAAGTCTATAAGTAATAAGTCCCCTTCTACCAAAAAGGGAAATGTAGGACAGAGATGACACAAAGGGCGGGCTAATTAAGGTTATAGATAAAATTGCAATAATAAAGGCCTTGGTCTTTCTGCCTGCAAAGAAATAAAAAATAGCCACACAGCTAGAAGAAAGGGCTGCTAAAAGAGTGGTCAAAATTCCCATTTTAAAGGTGTTGGCAATTAAGGTCTTTCTAGCAAATATTTCCCTATAGTAGCCTAGGTCAAAATTTCCGTCAACAAAAAAACTCTCCTTGAATACACTTAAAAAAGGCAGGAGAATAAAAATAATTACAAGAGCTCCCAAAGACAGGGACACTAAAAGGTCTAATAAGTTTATAGCTTTACTTTTTTTCATATTATCATCCTTGAATATTCTTTCTTCTATATTATAGCCTATAGACCAAAGATTTTCTTTATATATGTAAAAAGTGGGGACTGGCCCCACTTAATTTTTATTGGTCTGCAGCTTTGTCAGCAGCAATTTCGTTAAATCTTTCTATAATTCTTTCTCTGTCTGAGCCAAAAGTGGATAGGTCTTCTTCTACAAGTTTGTCAGCTGGAAGTCCTAGGTTAAAGCCTTCAACTCCTGGTACTATTAGTTGAGCTGAGTCTTTTCCGTCAATTTCTCCAATCATTTTTTGGGCTTCTTCTGTTAGCATAAAGTCTATAAAGGCCTTGGCTACATCTGTGTTGTCAGATCCCTTGAAAATTGCAACTCCTTCTGGCACCCATGGAATACCATCTTCTGGGTAAATAACAGTTAGGCCGTTGTCTTCTGCAACGTCAAAGGCTTTTTTGTCAGCTGGGATAATTCCAATGGCAAATTCACCTTGGGCTGTTTTTTCTTGTGGGTCCTTGCCACGTTTAGAGTAAAAGTCAATGTTCTTGTTAATGCCTTCAAAGATTTCCCAACCTTTTTCTTCTCCATAAAGGTCTAACAAGCCTTTTAGGGCTGCATAGTTAGTTCCAGAAATTGCTGGGTTTGACATAATTACATTGTGTTCATAAACTGGGTCAGTTAAATCTTCCCAAGTCTTAGGCATTGGTAGGTTTTGTTCAGCCATAAGTTCGTCATTTACAATGAAGCCTACAACTGTAAGTCCCTTGGCTATAAAGTAACCGTCAGCATCCTTGTATTCAGTTGGCACAACTTCAGTCATTTCTGATGTGTGAGCTTCTAAAAGTCCCTTGTCTCTAGCTGCCATAAAGGCGTCTAGGCCACCACCGAACCAAAGGTCTGCCATAGACTTTCCTTCAGCTTCAGTTCTAGCTAAAACTTCACCAGATGACATAGATAAAAATTCTACCTTGGCTCCAGTTGCTTCAGTGAACTTGTCAAATAGTGGAACATAAGATTCACTAGTTGCAACTACATTTAAAGTTCTTCCTTCAAATGATGGTTCTTCCTCTGGAGCTTCTTCTGGTTGATCTTCTACATTTTCTTCTGTTTGGTTTTCTCCAACTTGTGTAGCTGGCTCTTGGTTTTGTTCAGCTTCTTTTGGTCCACAAGCTGTAAATACTACAACTAATACCAAAAGCATAGCTAATAATTTGTAAATATTTTTTTTCATAATTTCCTCCTTGTACTAATATACCACAAATATAATTTTTTTATACTTCCATAGATTCTTTGAATAAATAGCCTTTGTTTATAGAAAGTTTCTATAGGACCAGGTATTTTTTTAGGAAAAATTTTTTCTTTAAGAGAGATTTGGCTAATTGACTTTTATTTTTCTAGCATTTATAATTGATTTAGTGTAGGTGCAAAGGCTTTCCTTTTTTGTTTTGCAAAGGATTTCCTAAGCCATCTGCCATGAAAGTTAGTACTGTCCGCTAGTCACTCCTTGTAGGGAAGCAGGGTTTGATAACCGGGGTATCTCAAATGAAACAAGCTTTTGCTTAAGGAGGTAATAGTATGACTGAATACAAATTGAACGTTCCCGCACCAACCCACTTTTCATTTGCTGTACGTGATATACCAGATGTAAGTGTGGAACAAAGAGAAAAGGCACTTAAATCAACTCACTACAACGAATTTGCCTTTCCAGCTGGCATGCTGACTGTTGACATGCTTTCTGACTCTGGTACAACTGCAATGACCAACACTCAATGGGCTGCCCTATTCTATGGAGATGAAGCCTATGGTAGAAACACTGGTTACTATGTTCTTCTAGACACCTTTAGAGACATTTTTGAACGTGGTGGCGAAAAGAACTGGAAAAAAATAGTTGACCTTGTTCGTACTGACTGTAGAGATGTGGAAAAAATGATGGAAGAAGTTTACCTATGTGAATATGAAGGCGGCCTATTTAATGGTGGAGCTGCCCAAATGGAAAGACCAAACTCTTTCATAATCCAACAAGGTCGTGCAGCTGAATCTGTACTTATGGAAATTGTAAGAAACATCCTAGAAGAACGTCATCCAGGAAAAGTATTTACAATTCCATCTAATGGACACTTTGACACAACTGAAGGAAACATAAAACAAATGGGCTCAATCCCAAGAAACTTATACAACAAAGAGCTTCTTTATGAAATTCCTGAAGGTGGAAAATATGACAAGAACCCATTTAAGGGTAATATGGACATAGAAAAACTAGAAGAATTAATTACAAAACTAGGACCAGAAAATGTTCCTCTAGTTTTCACAACAATTACTAACAACACAATTTGTGGCCAACCAGTTTCTATGGCTAACCTTAGAGAAATCAACAGAGTTGCCCACAAATATGATATACCACTAATTTTTGACGTAGCTAGATGGGCAGAAAATGCTTACTTTATAAAGATGAACGAAGAAGGCTACGAAGACAAGTCAATTGGAGAAATTGCTACAGAAATGTTCTCCTACTGTGACGGTTTCTGTATGTCTGCCAAGAAAGACGGCCACTCTAACATGGGCGGAATGTTAGCCTTTAGAGACAAGGGTCTGTTCTGGCAAAAATTCTCTGACTTTAACGAAGACGGCTCTGTAAAAGTAGACGTTGGTGTTAAGCTAAAAGTAAAACAAATTTCTTGTTATGGTAACGACTCTTACGGCGGAATGTCTGGTAGAGATATTATGGCCCTAGCTGTTGGTCTATATGAAAGCTGCGACTTCAACTATATGCACAACCGTGTAAGCCAATGTGAATACCTAGCCCAAGGTTTCTACAAGGCTGGAGTTAAGGGAGTTGTCCTTCCTGCAGGTGGCCATGCTGTTTATATTAACATGGACGAATTCTTCGACAACAAACGTGGACCACTTACCTTTGCTGGCCAAGGCTTCTCTATAGAACTTTTAAGAAGATATGGAATTAGAACAGCAGAATTAGGTAACTACTCTATGGAATACGACCTAAAGACTCCTGAACAACAAGCAGAAACAGCTAACGTAGTTCGTTTTGCAGTTGACAGATCTAGGTTGACCCAAGAACACTTAGACTATGTTATTGCTGCTGTTAAGGCTCTTTATGAAGACCGTGAAAATATTCCAAACATGAGAATAGTTTGGGGACACAATCTTCCAATGCGTCACTTCCACGCCTTTATCGAGCCATATCCAAATGAAGACAAATAAATAAAAGATTTATTGAAATAAGGACAATTCAGTTTTTATGGATTGTCCTTGTTACATAAATATTTTCGAACATTCTTAACATATAATGGAGGACTAATATGGATTCTAATAATAATATTGCAAAACGTGATGGTTTTTCTTCTAGGTGGGGCTTTATCCTTGCTTGTATTGGATCTGCAGTAGGAATGGGAAATATTTGGAGATTCCCAATTATGGTTTCTCTTTGGGGTGGTATGAACTTCTTAATTCCTTACTTCCTCTGTGTCCTACTAATTGGCTCAACTGGGGTTATTGAAGAATTTGCCCTTGGTAGAGCAACTGGCGCTGGCCCTATAGGCGCCTTTGGAACTTGTACTGAACTAAAATCTGGCAACAGAAAAACTGGCGAGCTTATTGGCTCTATTCCAATTATCGGCTCTCTTGCCCTTTCAATTGGTTATACAGTAGTAATGGGCTGGATTTTCAAATACACCTTTATGGCCTTTACTGGAAAACTTATGGCCATGGGCCAAGACATGGATGTAATTGGTGGAACCTTTGGCCAAACTGCAACAAGTAATATGGCTTGGATAATTGTTGCCATAGCTGTTACCTTTGTAATTATGTCCCTTGGTGTTTCTAATGGTATTGAAAAAGCCAACAAGATTATGATGCCGATTCTATTCTTCTTATTTGTTGGCCTTGCTATTTACAATGCAACTCTACCTGGAGCATCTGAAGGTTACAAGTACATTTTCAGCTTAGACACAACTAAGCTTCAAGACCCACTGCTTTGGATCTTTGCCTTTGGTCAAGCCTTCTTCTCCCTTTCAGTTGCAGGTAACGGATCAGTAATCTACGGTTCTTATTTGCCAAAAGACGAAGACCTTCCAAAATCTGCCTTTAACGTTGCCCTATTTGATACTATGGCAGCCTTGTTAGCAGCCTTTGTAATTATTCCAGCTATGGCAGCAGGTGGAGCTCCTCTAGATGAAGGTGGACCTGGTCTAATGTTCGTTTGGCTAGTAAATGTAATTAATGGTATGCCAGCAGGAACCATAATCGGAATAATCTTCTTCGTCTGTGTTCTATTTGCAGGCGTAAGTTCAATTATAAACCTTTACGAAGCCTCAGTTGCAACTCTTCAAGACAACTTCTCAATGAGCCGTATAAAATCTACAGGTATAGTTTTGGCCTTTGGTTGTGTAGTTGCCATACTTATTCAAAAAATAACTGGCGAGTGGATGGACTTTGTTTCAATTTACCTATGTCCACTAGGTGCCTTCCTAGCAGGTTTTATGTTCTTCTGGGTTGCAGGAAAAGATTTTGCCTTAGAAGCAGTTAACCAAGGAAGAAAAGATGGCAAGCCAATTGGTGGCTACTTCTTCATTCTAGGAAAATATATTTATGTACCATTATGTATCTTAGCCCTAATAGCTGGTGCTTACTATGGTGGTATTGGTTGATACAAATTCAAAAATTTAAGCATTTTAAAAGACCCTGTTTTAGGGTCTTTTGCTTTTTCTAATTATCATTTTCAAAACATTTTACAAAGTTCCACTTAGGATTTTCAAATTCATAGACTCTGACCTCACAATTTCTAGGTCTGGGTCTCCACTTTATTTTGTTCTTTTTATTTTCCAAATAACCTGCCAAGGCTCTAATAATTCCACCATGACAGACTACTAGGACATTTTCATAGTCCTTTTTTTCCAAATCTTTTAAAAAACTTTCAGATCTTGCTACCATAGACTTTATAGACTCAACGCTTTTTGGGTTGGGAATTATTTCTGGCAGGGTCCAAAAGGCCCACATTCTTAGGCCCAAGGAGTCAAAGGCCTTGGTGTCATAAATCCCAAAGTCCACTTCTATAAGCCTTGGATCTACTATAATTTGGTCCATGGGAATGTTGCCAATTATTGAAGCAGTTTCCCTGGCCCTACTTAGGGGGCTAGAATAAACTGCATCAAATTTCACATCTCCAATGTCCTGTCTGGCTTTTTCAGCCTGACTTCTACCTGTATCATTTAAGGGCTGGTCAATTCTGCCCTGCATAAGTCTTTTTTTGTTTAAGTCTGTTTGTCCATGTCTAGTAAGCCAAATTTTCATAAGAACCTCTTTTTTTTCGATTTTCTTATTCTATCTTAATAGACTTAAGGCTTAAAAGCAACTTATTTAGACTAAATCTTCCCTGGCTGAGGCTCCTTGCTTGGCAAAAACTTTTGCAAACAAAGTTGCCAAAAGAACACCTAAAGCAGTTGGTAGCATCCAGCTTAGACCTACATCAGAAAACATTAGACCTTGTTCAAAGGCAGTTAAAACTGGTAGGTTAACCCCATAAGATGCTAATAGATTTATTAAAGGCAATACTACTGATATAAGGGCCCCAACTTGGTAGGCAAGTCTTGGATAAGACACTAGGTCGTGGCTAACTCCTACAACTATTAAGAATAGGGACACTGGATATATTAACAGTAGTAGTGGTACTGAATAAGTCAATAAATTATTTAGACCAAAATTTGCAAATACAAAGGATATTAAGGTCCATATAGTAACCCAAGTCCTATAAGAAATTTTTTCTTTGAACAGCTTAAAGAAATATTCTCCACCTGATGTTATTAGGCCTATACAAGTTGTTAAACAAGCTAGGGTAAAGATGGCAGCTAGTAAGGCTACACCAAAGTTTCCTAGGGCAAGTTCTACAGCGTGGGACAAAATCACTGCTCCATTTTCTGCTCCAACTAAGTTAGCAGAAGATCTTACGCCTAAGTAAGAAAGCATGGCATAAACTGAGAATAGTAAGGCGCCTGCAACTAGGCCTGCCTTGGCAGTATATTTTGTAACTTGGCCCTTGTCTGTAACTCCCAGTCTAGATATGGCCAAAGAAATAACCAAACCAAAGTTCAAGGCTGCAACTGCATCTAGTGTTTCATAGCCCTTTAAAAATCCTACAGCCATTGGGTTGGTCTTGTATTCTCCAACAGGGCCAGTAACATTGGCTGGCAGGCTAAGTAGTCTGAAGAACATAAAAACTATTAAAACTAAAAGGAAGGGTGTTAGGTACTTGCCTACTCTTTTTACTAGCTTGCTAGGCTTTAAACTTATCATTAAGGCTAAAGCAAAGAAGACAAAGGTATAAAGTAGTCTTGCTGTTAAAAGATTAAAACTTTCAGGCAAGTATGGAGCTATGGCCATTTCAAAAGGCACAGATCCTGCTCTTGGTATACCGATACCAGGGCCTATGGATACAAAGGCTATAACTGTAAAGATTATAGAAAACTTGTAACCTACTCTGTTGGCTAAATTAGAAAGGCCTTCTGTTTTTCCAACTGCTATTGAGCCTAAAACTGGGAACAAAACAGCTGTAATAGAGAAACTAAGAAGGGCTGGCCATAAGGCGCTTCCAGCTTGGTTACCTAGTAGTGGTGGGAAAATTAAGTTTCCAGCACCAAAAAACATTCCAAACAACATTACACTTACTTGTAAAAAATCACTTGTCGATAACTTCTTCATTATTAATTATCCTCCTAAAATTTTATCTTAGAATAGAAACTCGTTAGAGGAATTTTTCTATAAAAAAAGTCCTCTGTCTCAACGACAAAGGACGAAAATTTTCCGCGGTACCACCTTTTTTCTTAAAATTAAGCACTCAAACATCTATCAATGTTGGGTATTGATAACGCAAACCACTGCGGCCCATCTTACTAAATTCAGATAGCAATTATAAGAAAAATGATTTTCAACTTATTTCAATTATAGGCTTCCACCAACTGCCTACTCTCTGGGAATCTCCATAAGGCTACTCTTTTTTTCCGAATTTTTATTTCTAAGATTTTTTATATTGTAGTAATTATATGACCTATAAAAGCTAATGTCAATAGTTTTTTTTACTTTTTTTAAAGTTTTCTAATAATTTAAAGTAGCTGTAAAGAAATTCCCTGATAGGCTAGGCTTTTTTATTTACTTTTTTCGTATTCAGCCATAAATCTGGCGAACTTGGAAATGTCATTAAAGGCCTTGTTTTCTAGGCCAAGCTTTTTTCTCAGCTCCTTAATGTGGTTTTGTCTGCCTTCCATTTCTATTTCATAGTCTGTTTTTCCAAAGTAGCTGGAAATATCAAAGGCTAGGTAAATATTTTTGTAGGTCACTTCATCTCTTATAGTTTCTAAGGCCCCTAAATAGGAAAGGTCTCCTAGCTGAGAGTCCCTAATGTAGGCTTTAATATTTACAGATCCTGCTGCCATGATTTTTTCAAAGTCTTGACAGCTTATTGGAGCAGACTTTTCTGTTGAAAGGTCTTTTTCTTGAGATTTTTTCTCTTTTACTGTAAGGGTGTAGGCCCCATTTTTCTCTCTTATTCTTACTGTTGTAGACTTATTCTTTACATAGGCTGACGGGTCAAAGTAGTAGTTGACTTGCCTTTGGGGATTTTTTTCTCCTACAAAGTCTCCATAAATTCTCTCAAATTCTGTTTGGTCTAGGAGAAATTTTACTTCTTGTTCAAAGTCCTCTTGGCCCAGGTAGTTACTTTCAATTAAACTTAAATAATTCTCTGCCCCTTCTTGGTCCAAGGACAAATACTGATCAAAGTCTACCTGGTCTTCTATATAAATTGGCTGGATTTTTATTAAAGAGCCAATGGCCCAGGCGAAAATCTGATCCTGGTCTTGGTCTTCCTTGGAAAAGTTTCCATAGTCATATTCTTTGGAAAATTCTTCCATTTCCTGGCTAGACTTGGCTAACTTTTCTTCAAAGTTTATTTGGCCATAAAGAACTTGGTCCTTAGGATCGTAGAAAAAAGCCTTAAGCTTGTTGCCTAAATCTTTTTTAAAATAAAGGTATAGGTTTTTTCCTGCCTGTAAGTCTGCCCAAGTTTCCTTGGTCCCTGCTAGAACTATATAGTTTATTTCCTTGTGGTATTTTTCCATCTTGGTCCTCCCCTTTTCTATGGCTTATATACCCATATTCTCCTTATTAAGTTAGGCCATCTAGGGTATAGGTAAAATATGAGAAGAGAAAGGAAGATTTATAATGAAAACAGTATTAGTTGAACCCTTAACTATAAGCCAAGAAAAGTTACAAGGCCTGGCTAAGGAATTAAATGAAAATGGCCATGTTTTTGTCGCCTATGATAGTAAGCCTGAAAACACAGACCAGTGGCTAGAAAGAACTAAGGATGCAGACCAAATTATCCTAGCCAACACTAAGATGCCAGCAGAAGTTATTAAGGAAAATCCAAAGCTAAAATATATAAACATAGCCTTTACAGGAACTGACCACGTTCCAGTAGACCTGGCCCTAGAAAGAGACATAATAGTTTCCAATGCTGCTGGCTATTCTGACCAAGGAGTTGCAGAACTGGTAATTGGAATGACTATCAACATTTTAAGAGACATAAAAAAGGCCGACTGGGGAACTAGAAATGGCATGAAAACTTCAGACTTTTTAGGCCAAGAAATTTACGGCAAAAAGGTAGGAATCATTGGCACAGGCAACATTGGCCTAAGAACTGCAGAACTTTTTAAGGCCTTTGGTGCTGACCTTTATGGCTACAACAGGTCCCAATCTCAAAAAGCCAAGGACCTGGGCATTGAATTTGTAAGCCTAGATGAACTTTTAGAAAAATCTGATATTATCACTGTCCACCTACCTCTTAACGACTCAACAAGGAATACTATTGGCCAGGCTGAATTTGCTAAGATGAAGGAAACTGCCATCTTTGTAAATTGTGCCAGAGGACCTATTGTAAACACTGAAGCCTTAGTTGATGCTTTGAAAAATAAGAAGATTGCTGGAGCTGCCATAGATGTTTATGATACAGAGCCACCTTTTACCAATGGCGAGGAAATCTTGGACCAAGACCTGGCACTTTTAACTCCTCATATAGCCTACTTTACTAAAGAGTCTATGGAAAAAAGAGCTGCCATAGTTTTTGAAAATGCCTTGGACTTTCTTAATGGCAGGGAAATTAAAACTAGGGTAGACAAGTAAAAACAAAATTTTTCAAGGACCTTAGGGTCCTTTTTTCATGGCAAGATCTTCTTGTTACAAGGGCCAATAACTGGTAAAATATGAGAGGAAAGAAAAGGTGATAAAATGAATAATTATGACATTATTTTTGTAGGCTCAGGAGCTGCTGGAGTCTTTGCTGCCTACGAATTTACAAAATTACAAACAAATAAGTCAGTCCTAGTAATAGACGCTGGCAACGATATATATAGAAGGTCCTGTCCTATTACTGCAGGCAAGGTGGAAAATTGTATAGGCTGTAAGCCATGTAATATTATGCAAGGCTTTGGTGGCGCTGGAACTTTGTCAGATGGTAAGTACAACATTACTACAGAGTTTGGCGGAGACTTGCACACCATCCTTGGAGAAAAGAAGGCCATTGACCTAATGGAATATGTAGACCAGGTTATGGTTTCCTTTGATCAAGAAGAGTCTAAGCTTTATGAAACTACTTCAACTAACTTAAAAACCCTGTGCCTAAAAAACAACCTTCATCTACTAGATGCTAAGGTTAGGCACTTTGGAACAGATAGGAACCAAGAAATCTTGAAAAAAATCTACGCCTATACCAAGGACACAGTAGACTATGCCTTTAACACCATAGCCGACCAAGTTGACTATGAAGACGGCCGCTACCTAGTTCACACTAACAAGGGGAACTTTACTTGCAAAAATTTAGTCCTAGCTTCTGGTAGGTCTGGATCCAAGTGGATGGCAAAGATCTTTGACAAGTTCTCTATTGAAACTAAGTCTAACAAGGTGGACATTGGAGTTAGGGTAGAACTGCCAGCAGAAGTTTTCAAGCACCTAACAGACGAAGTCTATGAGGCAAAAATCGTCTTTAAGTCAGACAAGTACAATGACATGGTTAGGACTTTTTGTATGAACCCTTATGGCAATGTTGTTGCAGAAAATACCAACGGCCTAATAACAGTAAATGGCCACGCCTACGCTGACAAGGACAAGCTGTCTGCAAACACTAACTTTGCCCTTTTAGTGTCTAACACTTTGACTCAGCCTTTCAAAGACTCTAACGAATATGGAGAGTCTATAGCCAGACTGTCTAACATGCTAGGCGGAGGAGTTCTTATGCAAAGGTTCGGAGACCTAGTCAAGGGCAGAAGGTCTTCAGAAAGAAGGATGAAAAAGTGCTTTACTAAGCCAACCCTTAAGGCAACACCAGGGGACCTGTCCCTAGTTATTCCAAAAAGACAGCTAGATTCTATAATAGAAATGATCTACCAGCTAGACAAGATTGCCCCAGGAACAGCCAACGAAGACACCCTCCTTTATGGAGTGGAAGTTAAGTTCTACAATTCCCAAGTTTCCATAGACCAAAACTTCCAAACTAAGATGCCAGGCCTTTATGCCATTGGTGACGGATCAGGCCTTACCCATTCCTTGTCCCAGGCATCTGCATCTGGTATCCAGGTAGCCAGAATATTAAACGACCTATAAAGATAAAAGACCAGGAAATTTTTCTCCTGGTTTTTTTGTGGTTAAATTTAATTTTCTTCTAAAAATTTTTCAACATGGGAATTTATTTCTAATAGACTTTCTGGAGGCTTTTTCTCATTAAGGCCTCCATCGATTAAGTCAGTAAGAATTGGAGAAGCTAGACTCATGTCAGTTAGACCAAGATGGCCTAGACCATCAATATAGACGTTTACAAATTTTGGGTCTTTTAAGTCTATTAGGTCTTGGTTTAGCTTATAAGTTGTAAGATTTTCCATCTTCCCCTTTAGAGCATCAGAATAAAGGTGAAGAATTGGCCTTGGATAAGGGTCTTCTACAAAAACATAATGGCCGTCTTCAATAGCTACAATGTCTCCTGCAAAGGGAGCCTCTAAGATTACTAGGTTTCTTATTTGGTCAGGTCTGTGTCTGCCTAGGGCTAGGGCTGCTGAACCTCCAAGGGAATGGCCAGACAAGGTAATCCTAGTCGGGTCAATTTTTTCTTCATAAATATTGTCAACTTGGTGGTCTAAAAGCTTGTCTAGAACAAAGTTTAGGTCTTCTAGTCTTATAGCCAGCCAGGAATTTAAACTAGCTAGGGTCCCTTCCAGGTCTGCTACTCCCTTGGAAGAGATGACTTCAAAGAAAAAGTCCTTGTTTATATAAATTTTTTCCCCTGAGGATAGGCTAGTGAAAAAAGAATGATAAGGATGATCCAAGGACATGACAATATAGCCCTGGGAGGCCAGCTGCCTAAAAAGAGTTTGGTTAGATGTTCCTAGGCCAAAAGAGCCATGGGAAAAAATAAAAAGTGGGTGGCCCTGATCTTCTAGGTCCTTGGGTCCATAAAGGTGGACTGGAATTTCCCTTTCTCCTCCCCTTGTTGCCATAGAAGGAAATTGGGTCTGATGGCTGTAATAAACCATGGTCTCTTGGACTTCAAAGGGACCTGAAGCTTTTGGTCCTGGATTTAAGGGAAAAATTATTTTAAACAGAAAAAATCCTAGGAAAAAAATCTCCAAAATAAGGACCAGTAACTTTACAAGTTTTTTTGGAAACTTTTTTCTAGCAGTGAAAATGAAAAGACCAAGGCCTAGAATAAAGGCAAAAATCCAAAGTCCCATAAGACCTCCTTAAAAATTACATTTCAATAGCTTACTTAAGGATAATATTTAAAGATGAGAATCTCTAAAGTCACATGACAAAAGATGGTCGTTAACTAGGCCTACAGCCTGCATAAAAGAATATATAATAGTAGGACCAAGAAAGCTAAAGCCCCTGGCCTTCATATCCTTGGAAATTCTTTCAGACAGGTCAGTCTTGGCAGGAACTTGGCTCTGGTCTTGCCAGGAGTTGATTATAGGCTTATTGTCTACAAAGGCCCACAAATAGGCAGACAAGGACCCAAAGTCTTTAAGCAAGTTCTTGTAGGCTTTGGCATTGGTCACTACAGCCCTAATCTTTCTTTGGTTTCTAATAATTTCAGGATTATTCATTAAGGCCTGAATTTTTTCTTCCTCATAGCTGGCAATTAAATCAGGATTGAAATTGTCAAAGGCTTGGTCAAGACCTTCAGCCTTTTTTAAAATGGTGGACCAAGAAAGTCCAGCCTGCATTAGCTCCAAGGACAGAAACTTAAACAGTTTTCTATCATCATAAACTGGCCTAGCCCAGACTTGGTCATGGTAGGCCCTAGAAAGTGGATCCTTGTTGGCCCAAGGACACCTAGTTAAATTATCAGTCATAAAGTCCCTTTCTAAAAAAATCAAGTCAACATTTACAGGCAAATTATATTACATAGGCACAAATTTTTCCAGACTGCTAAGACTTGTTAAAGTTTGCTGGCTGAAAAAAAAGTGCTGATAAAATATTTACCAACACCTTACATACGCTTAAATTCAAAACTAAGCAGATAATTTGTTACCTTTTGCATCTTGGTCGATTTGGCCAGTGAAAATCAAAATCCCTTCTATAAGGCCCCAAGTCCCAGAGATTAAAGGTCCTATAATGAAGAAAATTCCCAAGGTTCCCAATAATAATTGGACAATGGCCTTCTTAGTATAACCAAGATAAAAGTTATGTATGCCAATACCACCTAAAAATACTGCCAACAAGGCTGCAGCTAGCTTTGATTTTTCGCTGACAATTTCTTGGGAATATCCACAGTTTAAACATACAGATGCATTTTCTCCTGTGTATTCTCCACAATTATAACAATAAGAAGAGCCTTCCCCAACCTTGGCGCCACAAGATAAACAAATAGCAGCCTTATTATTTATTTTTTCACCACAGTTTTTACAAAACATAAATACCTCCAAAATTTAAATATAAAAGCTTCAAAAGCTTATAAAATCAATAAGCAATTAAGTTAAGTCTAGATTATTATAAAATAAAAGTCAAGAAAAAGCCAAAGACTTCCCTTTATTTGTTAAGGGAAATGTAAATAATTAGCTTGCTTGTTTTAATCCTTTAAAATTTCATAATCTTCTACTATTTCAGCTTCTTCTAGTATTTCTTGCTCTTCTATTATT
>JAUNLQ010000012.1:0-3645 GCA_030532225.1 Bacillota bacterium | reverse complement strand
ATATCTTCTAAAAATTCTACACATTCTATTATTTCTATATCTTCTACTACTTCTATTTCTTCTAATAGCTCAGCATCTTCAATTACTTCATCTGCCATTTCTTTGTAATATTCAACACTGGCTAATTGACTAGAAGCCAAATATTTTCTAAGTCTTTCTGCCATTGGTTTGAAGGTAGCAAGTGTTAGACCACCTGAAAATGCAGCACCTAAAGCAGGAACTGCTTGTGCAACTCCTTTCGAGAAAATTTGTTTTGTCATTCGAACACCTAATAAACCTGCAACTTTCTTTACTATTGGATAAACCAAACCTTTTGTTAAGGCCTTTTGAGGAAGTTTTTTGGCTACTTGTTTGGCAACTAAGACTCCTAGCTTATTAATTGCTCCAACAGCACCTTTAACACCAAACATTATTCCCACAAATAGTGTAAGTAGATTTTCTACCTCTTGATTTATCTCTGTACCGTCAAATTCTAATTGCTTCCATCCATATAGATAAATTAACTCTTGTACAATACGCAAAATATGGGCAAAATATTGAGTTAAATCTGCTGGAATTGCTCCCACCATAGCTAAGCCTCCTGGAAGTCCTGCAGCTGCTGAAATTGCAGTAACTTTAATTGTTTCTGCAATTATACAACTTTTAGCAATTTTGTTTATATCTTCCACACTAATACCTGCATAAGCTGGGTTGTATTCAATTGCTTTATCTACAACTTCTGGTTTAAATCTACCTCTTAACTCTTTTCTAAGAAACAATTCTCGATCAATTTTAACCATTGGAAGTTTTGCAGTTTCAAAAAGTAGTCTATTAAATTCTATTATTTCCATGTTTTTCTCTCTCCATCAAAGTTTTTATTTAGGTTCTAGCCAGTATTTTTTAAATTAAACCGACAAAAACTAGCCAAGAAGACCAAGCTTTTTTTAGTCTGAAAGCTGATCTTTTAACTTTAATATTTCTTCTTCTATTCTTTTAATTACTATTTTAAATTCTTGGTCAGACTTGCCAGTTGGGTCTTCTAACTGCCAATTGTCATCAAAGTCCCTGCCTATAAAGGGACACATAACGTTACAACCCATGGAAATAGCCAGGTCTGGGTCTGGTATGTCTGCCATAAGTTTTGAGTGTTGGCTGGCTTCCATGTCGATTCCATAAAGTTCCTTCATTATGCGAACAGCGTCTTGATTTATTTGGGGCTTGGTTTCTGTCCCAGCTGAATAAGATTCAAATACATCTGCTGCCAGGTGCTTGCCTAAGGCTTCTGCAATCTGACTACGACAGGAATTGTGAACACAAATAAATGCAACTTTTTTCATTGGTCTTGTCCTCCATTTTTTATTTATCTTTGCATTATAGTAATTTTTCCTTGGCTTTTTTAAAGATAGGAAACTGTTTCTTCTAAGGCTTTTCTCTTGTTATGGTTTTCTTTTGGGCCTCCATCTTGGTCAGCAAAACCTAGGTCTAAAAAGCATACTATTTCTTCATTTTCAGCCAGGTCTAAAAGTTCCTTGGCCTTGGCTGGGTCAAAGAAGTTTATCCAACAAGAGTCTACTCCCAGGCTTTTTGCAGCTAGCATCATATGGGTGGCTACTATAGTAGCATCTTCAACTCCTGAATCCATGACCTGGCCAGGATAAGTAAAAGTATTGGTCTTGTCATAGGCAATGACTAAAACAGTTGGCGCCCCATAGCGACAAGGTGTTAGGCTGTCAATTTTTTCTAGACCAGCTTGTGATTGGACTACATAGATGCGTTGTTCTTGTAGATTTTTCGCAGTAGGAGCAAGACGACCAGCTTCAAGAATCCCTTGTAATTGGTCCTGCCTTATTTGGTCACTTCTATAATTTTTGCAAGAATATCTACTTCTTGCTAAGTCTAAAAAATTCATAACTTTTCTCCTCTCTTTTTAAAATTTATATTATTCTATTTCTTGTTTTCTAAAATAAGTAGAACATGGAAAGCCAAATAGGTCTTCAGTCATGCCTATAGCCTTATAAAAGCCGTTGGATTTTTCATCGTTCTTATCTGTTATTAAGATAAATTGTCTAACATGGGGATAGGCTGCTGAAACTTTTTTCATAAGCTGGCGACCTAGGCCCTGTCTTTGGTAGGCTGGTCTAACTATTAGGTCTTGAACATAAAGTATAAATTCTGTATCTCCAAGGCATCTTACAAAGCCCAAGAGCTTGTCTCCATCAAAGGCACCTAAAATATACAAGGAATTTTCAAAGGCTTTTTTTAGCCTTTCTTGGTCTCCTAAATAGCTGGTCCACTGATTTTCTTTATATATTTCAACAACCTGGTCCATTTGGTCTGTTAAAATTTTTTATAATCTATCATGGCTAGTCCTTTCTATATTATTTATTATTTTCCAATTTAATCCTTATTAGTTTTAATTGTCTTATTTATAGGCCGGAGGATTAGAAAGCTCAAAATAAGTTGTGCTATTAATTGGTTCACCATCTTTATCAAATTTGCCAAAACCCCAAACCTTATCTTCATCGTTCATTAATAAATCAAAAAGAATAAGACCGTAGAAAAATCCTGCTTGCGTTACATTTTGGCCACAAGCCTCAAATATAGGTTCATATACTGTTCCTGTCCAATCCTTGCCATGAATCCAACCTGCTGTAATAATCTGATTTCCATTAATTATTTTTAGTAGTTCCTGGACTATTTTTTCATAATCATCATCATCCAATTTGCTCCTCCATTTTTCAAATTCAGCTTCATGGGGAAGCCTTTCTACATATTTTCCAGAGTCAATTGCATATAACATATATGTATCCTCCTAAGTAAATAAACTTTTTCTAAAAGTATGGCTTTCTTAATAAAATTATAGCATTAGTAAATACAAAAAAACAGCCATAGAAAAATAGCTGTTTACAAGCTTGCTAGCTTTAGACTTAGAATTTTTTAAAGAAGATAAAAAAGGCCAAGTTGCCAATAATAAGTAGTAGGCTAATAACAAGGACAAATATTCCCAGACCAAATATTAGGTATTTGATTTGCTTTGAGCTGAGTTTAGATAGGCCTACATGGTCAACATATCTAATTGCATAGGCTTCTTTTGGATCATTTGGGTTATAGAAAACATCAACTTCAGATCCTATAGGAAATAATTTTAAGACAGGATTTTCTGTAGATTCATAGGCAGTGTTTAGTTCAAGAAAATCTGGCAAGTCATCTTTTGTCGTTAAGTTGGAATGAAAGTTTGTTTTCTTGGTATAAAGAAAACCATCCATATTTCGGGCAACTATATAGGAAAATCTAGGCCCTACAACTTGGTAAGGCTGGCCGTCTACATAGTAGTCGATGGTTGGTAGTTTTATTATATCTGCATAGTAGTACTTGGATAGACCACTTACTATGCCAGTAGTTTTTTCCGTACAGCGTTTTTCCATTTTTTCACCCTTAAATCAGTTTCTATCTCTGCCTTTAAAATCAATTCCTTGCTAATTAAATCATAGCAAGACTTTAGACTTATAGCAATGCTTGTAAAGTTGATTTGCTGGCTTTGGCTGTAAATTTTATGTTAATTTTTCTTTAGGCTTCTTAATAAAAGCCAGATTTTTAAAAATTTCCATGAAAAAAGGCTCTATAGTTAATAGTGTTGATGAATAAATTTCGTTAGCACTATTTTTT
>JAUNLQ010000024.1 GCA_030532225.1 Bacillota bacterium | reverse complement strand
ATTGATGGATGGATAGGTTAGGATAAATCTATCCCCCAACGGTTGACACAGAACCGATAAAGACAGGAATAAGTACAAAGAGAAAGGCATAGACAAGCTCATTTTGAATTTTTCCATTTCTAAGATTGAAGAAAAAGTATGCTGTTAGCAAGGCCATTAAAGAAGATAGACCTGCACCAATGCTTAGCAAAACAAGAGTTTTTAAAAGCAACATAGGATCCTCCTTCTTCCCTTCCCTTAACTTTATCTAATAAATAAGCTGGTCATTTCTTCCTTGGACCTTTGTAATTGATAATAAAGGTCTAACCAATCTATTTTTAAGATATTTATTTGGGAAATATTTTCATCTAACCAGCCACTTTCATACATCATTTCTTGGGCTTCTTGACTTTGTAAATAATCTATAAAGGCCTTAGCTTGGTCTTGGTGACCTGATCCTTTAACTATAGTTACTGTATTAGGAATTACAAGAGCGCCTATAGTCTCTTGGTCCAAGAATAAAATATCCAAATTTGTATTTTTATTCATGGCTTCTTGGGCATCGTCTGTATCTGTAAGACCAAAGACCACCTTGCCTGAGCTAACAAAGTCTTTTACTACACTATTACCATCTACCAAGACCACCCCATTGTCCTTTAGCTTTTGGTAATAAGCATAGGCTTCTTCTGATCCCCACAAGCTATACAAGGCTGCAGCCTGGGTAGATGAGGTGCCGAACATTGGATAGGCCATGGCCCATCTTATTCCGTCTTTGCCATACTTTTCAGATCCTAAATCTTCTACAGTCTTAGGCAGGTCTTTAAGGTCAATCTTGGTCCTGTCATAGAGAATAACACGACCACGACCGCCAAATTCTACAAAACTGTCTTTTTCCACAATTTCCAAATCGATTAGGCGCATGGTTTGGGAAACTTCTCCATTCCAAAATACATCAGCTACAGGTCGGTCCCTTTCTTCTATTAATCGGTTGGCTAGGCCTACAGTTTTTGAGGCTTCTATGTCATAAACAGCCTTGACTTTAATATTTGTTTTATCTTGGAAAGCCTTGAATACAGGTTCTGAATAAACCTGGTCTACAGATGTATAAACTGTTATTTCATTTTTATTTTCACATCCTAGACCTAGTAGGACAATGGATAATAAAAGTAAGGCTAGTATTCTTTTTTTCATTTCATTTTCCTTTTGATATATTTATTTTTCTAAGGCTAAAATTTGTATAAGCTTTGAAAATATGCTAAGGTCTTATTCTCCCTTGTCTTCATAGGCATAAAGGTCCCTGCCTTCTGGCATGTCCTTCCAGCTAGGAATACTGGCTGATAGGATCTGGTCCTTGGTAAATTTAAGGTCTATAAGACCTAAAAAGTCTCCATCTTGGTCCCAAAGATAAAGACCACTTTCAGTTAACTCATAGGTCCAAGTTTCCTCCCAATAAGTAGTCCACCTGTAAGAAAGTAAAGACGGTGGTCCATAATCATATCGAGAAACGGCGTGGCTGCCCCAAAATACATCAACATTTTCCTGGTTAAATTCCATATAAAAATAGAAATTATCCTGAACCTCTTTATAAGGTCCAAAAAACCAGCCATTTTTCTCTAGAATTTTTTCCTTTTCTTCTAAGGAAAGCTGGGCCTCTTCACCTTCAACTGGGTCCATGCCCAAATATTCAGGTGGAGGGTGGTTTGCTAGCATTTCTTCCTTATAAAAATCAAAGGACTTAGAAAGAATTATTGGGATTATAATAAGCAGGAAGATTATTATTAACACTTTTTTCATAGCTCCTCCTATTTTAAATTTGAAAGAACATAAACCTTATAAGAAAGTCTTCTCTTCAATGAAATATTTAACTTATTGGAGGTCAGGATCAGCATAAACTGGACTTTCCATAAAATAAGTTTCTCCTTCAAAGTCTGTTGATAGAAGAACATAGATAATATCATTTCCATTAAGAGTAAATTCCATAATTATCTCAGACTCATCACCATCAAAAGTCAAGTAAGCACTATCGCCTTTAATAGTATATTGGAAATAGTTGGCCCTTTTCCTTTCCTGATCCCATTTATCTGAATACCAACCAGGTATTTCACTTGTTCCTGGAGCCAAAAAAGTATATTCAACAACTCCACTTCCGTCTTCGAAAAATTCAAAGGCATTAAAGTCATTTTTCTCTTCATCATAGGGACCTACTATCCATCTGTCACTTGTAATAAGGTCTTCTAGACTATAGGTATTGCCAGTAGAAATTTGGACATTTCCACTTCCTTCAATATTGGAATTTGGAAAATCTTCTATGCCAGGATCCCAAAATCTAGGTACATAGCGCAAGACTACTGCAGCTAAAATCATG
This sequence comes from Bacillota bacterium, assembly GCA_030532225.1. Taxonomy (GTDB): domain Bacteria; phylum Bacillota; class Clostridia; order Tissierellales; family Peptoniphilaceae; genus Neofamilia. Next base: position 3,503 of record JAUNLQ010000024.1, on the reverse strand, counting down.
GCAAATATAAAGACTCCGCCTATTAAAGGTTTTTTAGATTTTTTTCTCCTTTTAGGCCTTTTCTTTTCCCTTCTTAGAAAAGATTTTTTCTTTGCTGGTTCTTGTTCAATCTCTTGACTTAATTCTGGACTAACTTCTTGGCTTACTTCTTGTTTGCTGCCACAAAATTCACAAAAAATTGAGCCATTTTCAATTTCTCTACCACAATTTGTACAAAACATCCTGACACCTCCTTAGTCTGTCCAATAGGACATAAGTGTTTGATCTAAAACAGTTCCGTCGTCATTAAAATCTACTAAAGTTACGTCTTTTATTTCTGTTCCTTCCATGTTGAATACTAATTGGAAAAGAGTAAACATCCCCTCATCTGTAATAACATAAAGTTCCATAGTGTTGTCATAGTGTACATAAGGACAGCTAAAATAGCTTTCAATTTCCCAAGCATCTGAGCCCCAAGGAGGTGGACCTGAGTCATTTTCAGTTGGTTCATAGGTAGCTACAGTCACTGCCACCATAGAGTCTTCTTTCCAATCAATATGAATGACTCCTAATTCTTCGTCACCTACATTAAAGGAGGATTCTTGAGCAATTTCAACTCCAGTCATAGGACGAGTGATGTCATCAATAGAAACTTCATAATCTGTTTTTTCATTTGCTACTGGACTATTTATTCCTATATTTATATTAGGCTTTTCATCTTGAGTCTGTTCAAGAGTCTGTTCAAGATTACTTTCAAAAACTTTTGGCTTTCTGAAGTTTTCCCAAGGTTTCTTTATAAATAAAAACGCCACAACAGCCAGCACAATTACAGCTATAATAACAAAGGAAATAACCTTTTTACCTTTAGATTTTCTAGGTCTTGGCTGTGACCTAGTCCAGTCATCAGTTTCTTCCTGCCTAAACTTAGCTTGAGAATTACTTCTTTCTTGGTCTTGGACTGCTTCTGATCCAGCTACTTGTTTCTTTCCGCAATATTCACAAAATAAGGAACCGTCTTCAATTTCCTTTCCACAATATTGACAAAACATCCTTGTCCCTCCCCTCTACAATTAAGTTATCTTCATTAGTTGTCTAACTAGACTTGATCCTTTAAAATTCGTTTGTTTATTATGTAAAATAAAAAACTAACAAAATTTCTCTTAAAATCAACTAGCCTATATATACTTATTATTTTATTATATTATACTATACAAACCTTTTCCCCTCAAGCTAAATATATGTTTTATTACAGTATTTCTTAAATTCCCTCTTATCTTTTTTATTTTGCTTTCAAATAAAAGTATTCATAAAAAAAGACCTGAGAATACTATCCCAAGTCTTTAGAAAATCTATATTAAATTTTTAAAAAAATTATCTACAATGCTAAATTTTTTTCAATCCCCTGACTACTAAAAGTTTTTAAATTCTTTTCTTATTATATTTTAAGCTACTTGTTTAATAATTTTCCAAATACAAGAAAGCCTATGGTCCATGTTATTACACCTCCTAAAAGGAACATTGCCAAGACTTTCAAATAATCTACTGGAGAATTTAAAGTAAACCAACCACTTAAGAGCAAGACAGGATAAACTGTAACAAGCATAAGACCAAAGTGCACCAGTGATTGTTTCAGCAAGGACCAGTTTTCTATATCATAAACAGGTTTTGTAGCAACTATTACAGCTGATATTATTCCTGCAAAAAAAGTACTTCTAACTTGAAAAGGATCTATGTTTTGCCCTTTCATTATAAGGGACACTGCTGTCATAATTACAAAGACAATAAGACCTTGACTTATTGATTTTTTAAACATTTGTACCTCCACTTATTTTTGTATTTTTAATATACCCTATGGACCTAAATCTCAATAGGAAATTATAGAGCTTTTGTAGGTCTTGCCATAGAATTTACAAATCTTTTACCTATTTTTAATCTTGGCTATGTAGACCAATTTTATATATTTTATACAAAATACATAAGAAAATATATACAAAGTGAAAAATTTGTGATATTATGTAAACGATTACTAGTGTAAATATTTTATTTTCCTTGGCAAAATTTATATTATTTTCCTTTCAACTAGCAATTATAAGTTCAATTTCTATTTTTGGCATTTTGAAATTATTGTGTACATATTTGTAATATTTGAAATTTTTAGGAGGTAGACTTAATGAAAGATAAATTAATTAATAAAGAGGACTTTTCTGTATCTGAATGGTCAGGAGGTACTACTACTCAACTTATTATTGAACCTGAAGGAGCAGATTTTAAAAATAGAGATTTTGATTTTAGAATTTCTTCTGCAACTTTTACATCTACTGCTTCTACTTTTAGTGATTTTTCAGGTTACCAAAGATATATTTTGCCTTTAAAGGGACAGCTTTCAGTAGACCACAAAGACTTGTACCAAAGAAGTCTTCAGCCTTATGAAGTAGAATACTTTAGTGGTTCTTGGCATACTGATTCTACAAATTCTTTAGATTGTGTTGATTACAATTTTATTGTAAAAGATGGAAAGTTTGCCAACTTACAAGTTTTTGCTCAAGAGGCTTCTTATATTCCTAAAAGATCTGGAAGCTTGTGTTTCTTCTCTTTAGAGGATTTTACAATAGAAATTAATGATGGAAAAAATTCTAAAAATATTCCAGGCAATTCAATGTATGTTATTAGAGAGGAGGATAGTATTTACAAGATTGATATTAAAAATAACCAAATGCCTGTTATACTTTGTGAATTTAAATAAAAAATAAAAAAATAGGAGGTTTGTACCATGTTATTTGAAACTTTAGAAGGAGTTTTTACTATTCAGCTTGACTCACTTTTTACTTTAGCTTTTGCTGGAGTACTATTAGTCTTAGGTTTTGCTATTAGAAATAGAGTTGGATTTTTACAAAAGTTTGTTATACCAGCTCCAGTTGTAGGTGGATTCTTATTTATGTTTATTACTTGGGCAGGTCATGCTACAGGAAGCTTTTCCTTTACTTTTGAAAATATTTACCAATCATTCTTTATGTTGGCATTTTTCACAACTGTAGGTTTAGGTGCAAGTTATAAACTTTTGATTAAAGGTGGAAAGCTATTAATAATCTATTGGCTCATTGCTGGAATAATTTCAATTATCCAAAACACTTTAGGTATTACAATTGCCAAGATTATTGGACTTGAACCACCTTATGCTCTATTAGCAAGTGCTATTTCTATGATCGGTGGCCATGGAGCTGCTGGTGCTTATGGAGAAACTTTTGCTGAAATGGGCTATGCTCAAGGACCTTTAGTAGGTGCTGCTGCTGCAACATTCGGTTTAATTAGTGCTGTTTTAATCGGTGGACCTTTAGGTGCTAGATTAATTGAAAAACACAACTTAAAACCTGATGAAGACGAAAACTTTGATACTTCAGCTCAAGATGTTAACGTAGCTTCAACTGAAAAATTAACTTATTTAGACGTTATTAAAAATGTTGTTGTTATATGGTTCTATAATATCTGTGGGGGGATAGAAAAATATCCCCTTACAGATATTTTTT
>JAUNLQ010000011.1 GCA_030532225.1 Bacillota bacterium | reverse complement strand
ACCTAAAAAATAGTGCTAACGAAATTTATTCATCAACACTATTAACTATAGAGCCGGCTTTTTTAACTATTTTGCAACTTTTCCCAAAGTATTTATTGTATAATAAAAATATGAAAAAGATTATTTTATGCCTTATAGGCCTGGTCTTCCTTGTCTCAGCTTGTGAGCAAGAAAAAATTATTATTGACTCAGATACAAGGGCAGACACTAGCATTAGTATTGTAGGAACAGACAAGACCTATGGAGACCAAATTCACATAAAAAACCCATCCTATGACTTTTACATAGATGTAGAGGGAATGAATCCCTGGAAGATTCAGTTTTGTAATATAGATGGTGGCCAAGAAGAAGTAGCCATTGGAGTCTACAAGGAAAGTCCCCACCACAAGGTTATGGCCAAGAGAGTTTTTCTTTACAACATTGACTATGAAAGACAAAGGCTAAGTCCTAAGATTAGAATTTCTCGTCTGTCTAATCCCTTAGAAGATTTTATTATGGCAGATTTGGACCAAGAAGGCAGGGACAGTATTATATCCTTAGAAAGACTTAAGGATGGGTCAAGCCAACTGGCAGCCTATAAGTGGACCAACTTTTCCTTTGATAGGTCCTATAGTAGCCAAAGTTTTCAGGCAGAATTAATCTTTTTAGACAAGGAAGCTTTAATAAAAATAGATGAACAAGAAGCCCAGCTATATGTAGAAGGAGGTAAAATATTATGGCAATAAAAAGAAAATTAGCTTTGCTTTTGGCCTTAATAATGGTCTTAGGAGTTTTTACATCGTGTAATAACAAGGGAACAGAAAGTGGCCAAACAAGAGGAGAAAACCAAGAAGAAAAAGCTCAAGGAAACAAAATTAATCCAATAGAAAAAATCACAGAAAAACAAGACGATTTACTTAAGGCTTATGCCTTTGCAGATACTAGTTTCTTAGAAGAATTTAAGAAGGACCTAGTAGATGTAAACCTAAACATGGATACTTACAAGGCCCAAGTTGAGCCTTACAAACTTGCAGAGGACCTATCAAATGTAGAAAACATAGGCTACTTTGGATCCTTTACAGAGGCTCAAAGAAAGGCCCTAGTAGCCAATGCCTTTATGATTAGTCCATCAATCAATGAAAGTTACAACTGGGATGGCAATGAAAATGTTGAATTCCAATATGACCAAATTTTCCAAATTTATGAGTTCAACGAATACAAAAACATTCCAAGCTTTATAACAACAGATTCTCTTACTCATATTTTCCATATTTTTTATGACAATTTCCTAAGAAATTTAGAAAGAGATGAGTTATATCCAAAGGCCCAAGACCTAGGCCAAGGCCTATATGAAAAGAGTTTACAAGTATATGACCAAGCAGTAGACCCACAAGTAAAAGAAGCAGCTAGAAAGAACTTAGCCTTTGCAAGTGTATTAGGAAAGTTAATAGACTTAGACCTAGATGTTCCAGCAGATGTTAAGGACCTAGTTGAAGGAGAATTAGAAAAAATTGAAAGCCAAAGCCCAGATGAATCTGAAATTACAGGCTCAATGGTAGACTACTCTCAAATGAAGCCAAGGGGCCACTACACCAGGGATGAAGTGCTAAAATCCTACTTTAAATATACTATGTATGCAGGCCAAGCAGGCTTCTTCCTAGTTGATAATGGTAAAATTAATGAAGAAGGCCTAATCCAATCCTTCCTACTAACAGATTCAGTCTTTTCAGACCAAGACCTAATAGACTCTTGGTCAGCCTTAGTTGACCCTATAGACTTTTTAGTAGAAACAGCTGACGACCTGTCAATTAGAGACTTTGCAAAAGTTCTTTATTCAGTTTATGGCAGGGACTTTGACCTTAATGACCTGGCAGATGAAGAAAAAATCCAAGTTGCCTATAAACTAATACAAGAAGAAAAGCCACCACAAATTGGAAGCTTCTTAGGTTATTCCTTTAGATTAATTTCTCAAAGGGCAGTAATAGATTCAGTCCTAATGCAAAATGTAGTAGAGCCAGCTGAACCAGGCAAGCCATCTAGAAGACCAATCTACCAAGGACTAGACCTGATGACAGCCTTTGGCAGCCAAAAGGCCAAGGAAATCCAAGCAGCAGACCCATACAACAGCCACTGGCCAGAATATAAAGAAAAAACTGAAAAAAATATAGCCTATGTTGCCAACATGAAAGATTCTGATTGGACCAAGAACCTATACAGAGGTTGGTTGTGGATGCTAGAGTCTTATAAAAATGTTTATGGCCAAGGCTATCCAAGCTTTATGACCAACGAAGCCTGGACTAGAAAAGACCTAGTATCAGCCCTAGGTTCTTATGCAGAACTAAAACACGACACAGTTTTATATGGCAAGTCTGTAATGGCAGAAATGGGAGGCGGCGGCCCAGTTGAAATGCCTAAGGGCTATGTTGAACCTAACATTGAATTATTTGATAAGTTAACCTGGCTATTAGAATTTACTAAGGTTAATTTAAAACACAGACAAATGTTAAGTCTAGAAACAGAAGAAAAGCTTACAAGCTTTGAAGACATGGTAATAGACCTAAGAGAAATTGCTAGAAAAGAACTTGAAAATATTCCACTAACAGAAGAAGACTTTGAGAGAATCCACTATATAGGTGGAGAAATGGAAGCCATAATGATTCAATTTGTCCAAGGAGACGAAGCTGACCAATATGGTCTTGCCTACTGGTATGAAATAGAAAATGATACAGATAGAAGAATGCCAGTAGTAGTTGACCTTATGAGAGTAGTAGATAATTCAATAGGTCTTGATCCAGGACAAATTTCTCAAATTGCTACAGGAAGACCAGCAGAAATTTATGTAGTATATCCACACCAAGGTAAGCTTTATATGGGCAGGGGAGGAATCTTCTCCTACTATGAATTCCTGGCAGATGAGAGAATGACAGATGAAGAATGGCAAGAACAATTATTAAAGGGCCAAGAAAAAGAACTACCAACTTGGTATGCAGATATAATTCAAGAACCTAAGGAAGACTTTGAAGGAAATCTAGAAGCCTGGGATTGGTAAATTATAATTTCTTGGAAGCAAATAATTTAAAAACTTAAAGAAGACAAGCAGCTTATGAAATCCATAGGCTGCTTATTTTTGTGGGGATTTTTTCAAATTTACTGAAATTTTTCTGTCTTTTTAAAATAAAATTGGATTTTCAGCTAATAATGGAGCTTTTGTATTTATTTATTTCATAAAGTATTGTAGAATTATAAGATAGGATTAGTTTGTAAATTAATATTTAGATTGATTATTGAAGGAGTGATCTAATGAAGATAAAAGACTTGTTTAAAGACTATGAAAGTTTTTTAGACAAAGAAATTGAAGTTAATGGATGGATAAGAAAAAGCAGAGAGTCTAAAAACATTGGTTTTTTAGAAATCAATGACGGCAGCTTTTTTGATACCCTACAAATCGTTGTAGATGGATCTTTGGAAAATTTTAAGGAAGTTTTTCAACTTGGTTTGTCTGCTGCTGTAAATGCCAGGGGCAAACTTGTAAAGGCCCAAGGTGGCAAGCAAAAGTTTGAGCTTGTAGCTGAAGAGATAAAAATTCTTCACGACTCTGCCAAGGACTATCCTCTACAAAACAAGAGACATACCCTTGAATTTTTAAGGACTATGCCATCTTTAAGACCAAGGACCAACACCTATAATGCAACTTTCAGAGTTCGTTCTGAACTTGCCTTTGCTATTCACAAGTTCTTTAATGAAAGGGGCTTTGTCTATGTGCACACTCCAATTATAACTGCATCTGATGCTGAAGGTGCTGGAGAAATGTTTAGGGTTACAACTATGGACATGAATGACCCTATTAAAAACGATGAAGGCAAGGTGGATTTTTCTGAAGACTTTTTCGGAGCAGAGTCCCACCTAACAGTTTCTGGCCAACTTGAAGTTGAAGGCTTTGCCATGGCCTATGACAAGGTTTATACCTTTGGGCCAACTTTCAGGGCAGAAAATTCCAACACACCTAGACATGCAGCTGAGTTTTGGATGATGGAACCTGAAATTGCCTTTGCTGACATTAATGACAACATGGACCTGGCAGAAGACATGGTAAAATACATTATTAAATATGTAATGGAATCCCTACCTGAAGAGATGAATTTCTTTAACAGCTTTATAGACAAGGGACTTATAGATAGACTGAACAATGTAGTTTCTTCTGACTTTGTTAGAATAACTTATACTGAAGCTGTTGACCTTTTGGAAAAGGCAGATGTGGACTTTAAGTACCCAGTTTCTTGGGGAGTAGATCTACAAACTGAACATGAAAGATACTTGACTGAAGAAGTTTTCAAGGGACCAGTTTTTGTAATTGACTATCCAAAGGAAATTAAGTCTTTCTATATGAAATTAAATGATGACGGCAAAACTGTTGCTGCCATGGACCTACTTGTACCAGGTATTGGGGAGCTAATTGGTGGCTCTCAAAGGGAAGACGATGAAGAAAAACTTTTCAAGATGATGGAAGAAAAGGGCATTAAGGCAGAAGACTACAAGTGGTATTCTGACCTAAGAAGATTTGGCGGAGTTGTTCACTCTGGTTACGGCCTAGGTTTTGAAAGAATGGTTATGTACATGACTGGCATGAAAAACATTAGAGACGTTATCCCTTATCCAAGAACTGTAAATTCAATGTCTGCTGAAAAGTAAACAAGGAGACCTATATAGATGACTATAACAAGAGAAAAAATGGATGACCTGGCAGGCCTTTATCAGTTTGAACTTACTGATGAGGAAAAGGACCTTTTACTTAAGGACTTTGCAGACCTAGAAGAGGACCTGGCTCTTTTTGAAGCCATTGACACAGAAGGTGTTGAGCCTATGGTTTATCCCTTTGAAGACGAAACTTCTTATTTAAGAGAAGATGACCAAATCCAAGTCCTAGCTTTGGACCAAGTTTTAGAAAATGCTCCAGAGAGGAAGGATTCCTACTTTGTAGTACCAAAGGTGGTGGAATAAAATGGATATTAGAGAGAAAATTTTAGCTAGCCAAGACAGGCTAAATGCTGTTGTAACAATGATGGACAAGGAAGCAAGTCTTGACGGACCTTTAAAGGACCAGGCAGTGGCCCTTAAGGACAACTATTCTACCAAGGGAGTTTTGACCACTGGAGGAACAGAAATTTTAGACAACTATGTTCCAGTTTTTGATGCTGTTTTAGTTGAAAGACTAAGGGCAGCTGGGGCAGACCTAGTGTGCAAGACCACCTTAGACGAGCTGGCCATGGGTGGAACTGGAACTAATTTTAAAAAGGGACCAAGTAAAAATCCTTATGACCCTGAAAGAATTACTGGAGGATCTTCAGCTGGTTCTGCAGCCTTGGTAGGAGCCCATCTTGTGGACTTTGCCCTAGGTTCAGACACTGGAGACTCTATAAGAAAGCCAGCAGCCTATTGTGGTTGTCTAGGCTTTAAACCGACTTATGGTTTGCTACCAAGATATGGCATAATTCCCTATGCTTCATCCCTAGACCACGCAGGATTTTTCACTAGGACAGTTGACCAAGCTGGCATAATGCTAAATGTTCTAGCAGGCAGGGACCACAGGGACCTAACTTCCTTAGACCTGGAAAAAGTAGACTATACAGACCTAGACCAAAGCTTAAAGGGCAAGACCTTTGCTATTATCGATGAAATTTTAGCTGCCAAGGCTGACGATTCTTATAAGGAAATGTTCTTAGACCTAATAAAAAAATTAGAAGACCAAGGAGCAAAAATCCTTCACCTGTCTATGGACAGAAAACTTTTAGATACAATTTTGCCAGTTTATAACATGATTGCCAACTGTGAAGCTACAGCCAACCACTCTAACCTAGATGGTATTCGCTTTGGCCACAGAGTTTCTGGAGACAGCCTAGAAGAGATTATGAAAAATTCCAGGACCAGAGGCTTTGGCTCCTTGCTAAAGAGAAGATTTGTTATTGGGGCCTATGGCCTAGATGATGCCCACCAAGAAGACCTATTTAGGAAGGCCCAAAGAATTAGAAGGCTTTTAGTTGACAGCTACAAGGAAGTCTTAGACCAATGTGATGCAGTGATCTTACCAACAACAGACACTATTGCTCCGAAAATTTCAGACCTTGACTCTGAAAAATTGACCAGGGACCAAAAGCTTGCAAATTCCCACTTGATTTTAGACAATCTTGCAGGCACTCCTTCTATAAACCTGCCTTTAGGCTTTGTTGAAGGGATGCCAGTAGGAATAAACCTGGCAGCCAAGGTCCTAGATGAAAAAAATCTCTTAGGCCTGGCCAAGGGACTTGAAGAAATAATTGACTTTCAAGACCAAGAAAAGGAGGTAAATCCATGGCTTATTTAGTAACAATTGGTATAGAAATCCACGTAGAACTAAAGACCAAGTCTAAGATGTTTTCTCCTGGCAGGGTAGACTTTGATGCAGACCCTAACCTAAATGTTTCTGAAATTGATTTGGCCTTTCCAGGCACCCTGCCTACTATAAACAAGGAAGCAGTAAAAATGGCCCTTAAAGTTTGTTACGGCTTGGACATGGAAGTAGACCCACTTTTGAAATTTGACAGGAAAAACTACTTCTACTCAGACCTACCAAAGGGCTTCCAAATCACCCAACAATTTCATCCAATTGGAAAAAAGGGCAGGCTAGTTTTGTCTGACCAGTCAACAGTTGGTATAACTAGGCTGCACATGGAAGAAGACACAGCCAAGCAACTTCACCTTGGAGACCAGTCTTTAATTGACTTTAACAGGGCTGGAGTTCCCCTAATTGAAATTGTATCTGAGCCAGAAATCCATTCAGGCCAACAGGCAGCAGACTATGTTAACACCCTTCGCCAACTTTTGGTCTACCTTGATGTAACAGATGGCAAGATGGAAGAAGGGTCAATGAGATGTGACGTAAATATTTCCATTTCAAAAGAAGCTGGAGTCTTTGGAACCAAGGTTGAAATAAAAAACCTTAACTCTATAGCTAACGTCCAAAAGGCCATAGACTTTGAAGCTAAAAGACAAGAAGAAGTCCTAGAAGCTGGCGGAACTATTGTCCAAGAAACTAGAAGATTTGACGAACCAAGTCAGACTACAGTTACAATGAGAAAAAAAGAAGGGGCAGTAGACTACAGGTACTTCCCAGAACCAAACATAGTGCCAATTAGACTTAGCCAGGACTTTTTAGACTCAGTTAAGGAGACAATGGTAGAGCTGCCACAAGAAAGACTAGAAAGATACCTAAAAAATATTGCAGAAGATGACGCTAGAATCCTGGTGACTAACATGGAAGCTGGAGACTTCTTTGACCAAGTAATGAACCACTCAAAGAACTACCAAGAAGTTGCCAACTTTGTAATCACCAATGTAACACCTTTAGGCTTTGAAAACTTTAAGGCTGAAGAAATTGCCAAGCTAGTAGACAAGCTTAAGGCAGGAGATTTATCTTCAAAACAAGGCAAGCAGGTCTTGAAATCCCTAGCTAATTCAGACCAAACTGTGGACCAAATAATAAAGGACCAAGGCCTAGTCCAAGTATCAGATGACGGAATGATCTTGGAAGTTATAGAAAAAATCCTAGAAAAAAATCCACAAGTAATAGTGGACTACAAAAATGGCAAGGACAACTCTATAAAATTTGTAATGGGCCAAGTAATGAAAGAAACTAGAGGCCAAGCTAACCCAGCCAAGGCCATGGAACTGGCTAGCCAAGTTTTGAAAAGCAAATAAAGATTTTATAATATCTGTAGGGGGATAAAACATTCCCTTACAGATATTTTTTTAGTCTTCACTTAATTGGGAAAACTTTTTATGGCAAAATTTCAACAAATAAGATGGCATATCTAATCTTTATTAGGGTAAAATTAACATAGTGAGAGGAGGTTTTTTATGGCCAAGCAATATACAAAGAACTTAATAAAAACAGAGTTCCTAAAATTAGCAGAACATAAAAGTTTAAAAAATATAACAATAGCTGAGCTTGCTGAAAAATGTGAAATAAACAGAAACACATTTTACTATCACTATGCTGACATATATACGCTTGTAAAGGAAATCTTAAGCGATGAAATAAAAAAAGTCGATGAAGAATTTAATGCTACCTTCTCCTGGGAGGAAAGCCTACTGCACGCAGCTTCTTTTATACTGGATAATAAGAAGGCGACACAAAACATTTATAAATCAATTGACAAAAAGGACATAGATGAATACTTATATAAAATTTGCGAAGCTGTTATGAAAAAATATATTGAAAATGAATGTGATGCTAAAAATATTTCTGCCAAGGAAAGAGACAAGGAAATAATAGTAAACTTTTATAGTGTGGCTCTTGTTGGTCTCTTTGATAATTGGATCCAAGATGGTATGAAGGACTCTCCTGAAGAAGTAATATTTAGAGTGGGAAAATTATTTGATGGCAACATTGAAAGGTCTCTTAGAAGGAGCCAAATGCTAGCTAATTAAAGCTAATTTATAAATAAATACTGAAAAATTTTTTTATATGCTATGGGCCCCTTGCTTCTTTGGTTAGTAAGGGGCTTACTTATAGATGCACGGTGAAACAATCTGTGCATTTTTTAATTTTTGTCTAAAAACTAGTCAATCTTTGTCAAGGCGATAAAGATTTGGCATAAGGGCTATTTTAGCCATTTTAGCCTAAAGGCTTTGAGGCTATTATAAATATAGAAGCAATGACATAGCTTTAATAATTTTATTAAAAAAGGAGACTTATTATGGAAATTAAAACATTTGATGAAAGATTAAAACTTGGCAATGGAGATTATGACAGACTAGTAAACTCAAGAAAGCCTAAGGGAATCGATGACAAAAAAGCCTATATTGTAGGAACAGGAATTGCTGGACTTGCAACAGCTGGATTTTTGATCAAAGATGCAAAGATGGATCCTTCTAAGATTGTTTTCTTAGAAAAAGATGACATAGCAGGAGGCGCCCTAGATGGTATGCTTCTTTCTGAAGTGGGCTATGTAGCCAGAGGTGGACGTGAAACTGGTCATCACTTTGAAGTCCTTTGGGATTTATTTAGTGTAGTACCTTCACGAGAAGATCCAAATATGTCAATACTTGACGATTATTATTACACAAATTTAGACGATCCAAATTATAGCAATTGTAGACTTACAAAAAATTGTGGTCAAAGAACAGACAATGGAAAATTCAATCTTTCTCAAGGATCTATTAAAGAAATAGTACGTTTACTTTTGACGCCTGATGAAAAATTACAAGGGGTAAGCGTCGAGGAAGTTTTTTCTGATGAATTTTTAGAAAGTGATTTTTGGACCTTCTATAGAACTATGTTTGCTTTTGAAAATTGGCACAGTGTTCTAGAATTAAAACTTTACATTAACAGATTTATTCACCATGTATCAGGCCTACCAGACTTGTCTGCCCTTCAATTTACAAGATACGACCAATATGAATCACTTGTTATACCCCTAATGAAATGGTTGAAGGAACAAGGGGTTAAGACAGAATATAATTACAATGTAGTTGATGTTGATTTCGATTTAAGTGCTGACAAGAAAGTTGCAAAAAAAATAATTGCTCTTGATTCAATAACTGGACAAGACAGATCCATTGATTTAACAGAAAATGATTTATTATTCATAACTACTGGATCCTTAGTGGACTCATCTTCTTATGGAACTAACGATAAGGCACCTGATTTGAATATAAACACAGAAGAAAGTTTCAAATTATGGAAAAATATTGCAAAGAAATCTCCTGAATTTGGTAAACCTGAAGTATTTGCATCTGATATTGAGAAAACAAATTGGGAATCTGCAACTGTTACAGTTAAGAGCAAAGAAATTGCTTCCTATGTTGAAAAGATTACAAAGAGAAGTCCTTACACTGGAAAAGTTGTTACTGGTGGAATCGTAACTGCAACAGATTCTAAATGGCTTATGAGCTGGACAATCAATAGACAAGGTCAATATATTGGCCAACCTGAAGATGAGTTTGTAGTTTGGGTATATTCACTATTTACAGATGTTGAAGGGGACTATGTTAAGAAACCAATGAGACATTGTACTGGCGAAGAAATAGCCAAGGAATGGTTATACCACATAGGAGTTCCTGCTAGTGATATTGAAAGACTAGTAAAAGAAACTTCAACTATACCAGTCTTCATGCCATATATTACAGCCCAATTTATGCCAAGAAGTTTTGGTGACAGACCTTATGTAGTTCCAAAGGATGCAGTTAACTTTGCTTTCCTTGGTCAATTTGTAGAAACCCTTGATGACCCAGGCCGTGACACTGTATTTACTACAGAATATTCAGGCAGATGTGCCATGGAAGCAGTTTATGTGTTAACTGGTGTTGAAAAGAGAGTTCCAGAAGTATTTGCCTCAAGATATGATGTTAGATATTTATTAGCAGGCATGAGTGCCTTACATGATGGTGAAAAACCAAAAATCGATATTCCATTTTATAAACTTTCAGTTGTTACAAAATTAATTGCTGGAACAGAAGTAGAAGATATGTTGAAGGAATACAATCTTATTTAAGACACCTTTCAGGCCTTAACCTTTAAATTTAAGAAGAAGCTAGTTTACAACTTATGTAGACTAGCTTTTTTGGCTCTCAAAATATCTGTCGACCGATAAAAAATCTCCTTACAGATATTTTTAAAAAAATTTTTTAAAAAAAGAGTTGACAAAGATAGTTGTCAAATGCTATGATAATGACAAGGATAGTTGTCAAATCTTAAGGAGGTAGACTATGGCACTAGAAAACAAACTTAAAGAGCTTAGGTCCAAAAAGGGCCTAAACCAACAAGACCTAGGGTCCTTAGTTGGAGTAAGCAGGCAGACCATCTCCTTAATTGAAAGGGGAGATTATAATCCATCAATTACTGTTTGCTTAAAGTTGGCCCAGGTTTTAGAGGTTACAGTAGAGGATATTTTTACTTACATTGAGGAGGAACAAGACTAAAATGGAAATTGAAATTGAAATGGAAGATAGAAAAGTAAATAAGGAACTGGCAAATGAAAAACTAATTAGGAAATTCTTGCTAATAAACTTTGGCCTGACCTTTTTGTTTGGATTTTTCTTATACCTAGGAAAAACAAGGGGTAATTCTGGAGCGGCCCTAGCAGCCCTACAAATGTTTTTTCCAGCCTTGGCAGCTATTATTACAGTAATGACTTCAGGTCTTGATATTAAAAAGACTACTAAAAACACCTATCTTGTTTATATAATCATAAGTATAGGCTTAATGATAAATGCTGTCTTAGGAATTTTTATAGAAGCTTTTGACTTTACTAATGCTTTGATGCTAGGAGGATCAGTTTTATTTTTAATAAGTTTATTAAAAGAGAAAAAGCATAGACGACAAGTTGCCAACCTAAGCTTGGGAAAGAAGACCAAGGTCTTGGGACTTAGCTTAGTCTTTTTAGTCTTATATTTTCTTAGACCAGGTCTTATAGCCCTTGTAAGTGGAGATTTTTCCTCATTTACCCAAACTTTTACTGTGGAAAAAATAGTTTTCGCCTTGGCCATTATTATTTCTTTTCCCCTTTCCTTCTTGGCCTTTTTTGGAGAAGAATATGGCTGGAGATATTTCTTGCAGCCCTTGGTCCAAGAAAAATATGGCATGACCAAGGGGCTAATATTTATAGGTCTAATTTGGGGCATCTGGCACCTGCCACTAAATATGTTTTACTATTCAGCAGAGGGCAGCCAGCTTCAGTCCCTAGTTAACCAAATATTAATTTGCATAGGCTATTCAATTTTCTTTGGCTATGCCTATACAAAAACAGACTCTATTTGGACAGTAAGTTTAATTCACTATTTAAACAACAACTTAATTTTAATGTTTACAGATGGCTTTGATCCAAGTGTTATTGAAAATCAGCTTATAGGCTGGTCAGAGGTGGCAATTATGGGAGCTACTACTTTGATCCTATTTGGCAGTTTTATATTTTCAAAGTATAACAAAGATGAGAAATATTTATTGGCAAATCCCCTTGAAAGATTTGCAAGTTTAGAAACAAAGGAGGAAAGAATAGATGAAAAAAACAAAGAACAATAAGCTAAGAAATATAATTATATTAATATTAATTGGAGTCCTAGGCTTATTAAGTGGACTTTATGGAGCTAGGATGGAATTTGGCAAGAATCTATATGCCTTTATCCAAGGTCTAGAAAACTGGCTTTTTGAAAACAGTTATGCACTTTTTCTAATAGGAACTGTAGGACTAAGCCTGCTAACATGGGCCTTGTATGTTATAGGCAAGGGCCAGGTCCAAAAGCAACTAAAAGAAGATGCAGAAATAATTGACGACAATCTTCTTGGCCTAGCCTTAGCCATAAATTCTACAATAATAGTCTTAGGCGTGGTTTTCTTTATAAATCATTTTAGGTATATTCTGGCCAATGATATTGGCTTAGGACCAGTTGTAGGAGTTTTGCTTGTTTATTTCGGAACTATGATTATATCCCTAGCCTTTCCAAAACTTAGTTTAGAATTTATGAAGACCTATAACCCAGAAATCTATGACGATGTCTATGATTTGGATTTCCAAAAGAAATACGTGGACAGTGTTGACGAAAGGGAAAAGCTAGAAATTTATAAGGCAGGCTATAGGGCCTTCAAGGCTATGTTATCCTTGGTCCTTTTCTTTCTATTCTTGGCAGTTATAATTCTCCTAAACACTAATGGGTCAATACTCTACACTATTGTTTTGGCTATAATAATTATTGTAGGAATTGTTGCTTATACCTTAGAAGCTATGAAAAAATAAAAGAAAAAAGAACTTACTAGAGGCCCCCTAAACTTGGACTGAAAAAATCCATTTTTAGGGGGTTTTTCTTTGGCAAAATATAGTTTAGGCAAGTTGGAAATTGGGGAAATATTTAATATAAGTAGAACTGTTCGAAGACCAGATTAGGAGTGATTAGATGAAGATAACAATATTAGGAACAGGAAATGCAGGGACGGCCATGGCTGCAGACTTGACTCACAAGGGCCACACAGTAAATCTTTTAAAAACATCAAGTAGCAAAAACGAAAATGTAGACTACTTAATAAACAACCACAATGAAGTCCTAGTTGAAGACCTGGACCAAACTTATAAGTCTAGGCTCAATATGGTTACTAGAGACTTTGACCAGGCTCTTAAAGAAAAACAAGACATAGTAGTAGTCTTTATCCAAACCAAGTACCACGAAAATGTAATAAAAAAACTTGTAAACTACTTAGACGATGGACAAATTATTTATATTCTGCCAGGCTATCTTTCTACAGCCTATGTAAAAAAACATTCTAAGAAAGACTTAATTGTAGTTGAAGGAGAATCGTCTCCAATAGACTGTAGACTTGTTGAGCCAGGCCATGTTAAAGTTCTTTTCAAAAACATAAGAAATCCAATTGGCATATACCCAGCCTCAAAAAAACACCAAGTTTTCAAGACCATGGAAGCCATGGCTTATAACTTTACTTTACTTAATTCAGTTGTAGAAGCAGCCCTTCACAATCCAAACTTAATAGTTCACACCATTGGAGCCATAATGAGTATTCCAAGAATTGAATATTCCCAGGGCAAGTATTCTATGTACAAGGAAGTCTTTACACCAACGGTTATGAATTTAGTAAAGGCCCTTGATAAGGAGAAAATGGACATACTAGAAAAACTTGGCCTAGAAAGGCTGGCCTATGTAGATGCTTGTAAGTTTAGAAACTGCCAGGACTTGGACCAAGATTCCTATGAGGTCTTCTTTGACTATGCAGAAAACTCTTCCCCAAAGGGCCCCTTTATAGCTCCCAATAGATATGTTATGGAAGACGTTCCAGAAGGCTTGGTCCTAATGGAAGCCTTAGCCAAGTTACTGAAGATAGAAAGTCCAGTGACAACAGGCCTAATTGACATAGCAGGAGCCTGTATGGAAATGGATTTTAGGGCCACAGGAAGGACCTTGGAAAAATTAGACCTAAAAGACTTACAAAGCCTTTATCTCTATGCCCAGGCCTAGGCCTAAAATGACAAATCACCAAATTCAAGGTATAATATAGGACATGAAAGAAATAATAAAAACCACAGAAGACTATGCACAACAATTGGCTGAGATTTTTTCTTTACAGCCAGGCCATGTATTTGAGGCCCTAAAACTTTATCAAGAAGACAACACCATCCCCTTTATAGCCC
Organism: Bacillota bacterium; assembly: GCA_030532225.1. GTDB lineage: Bacteria > Bacillota > Clostridia > Tissierellales > Peptoniphilaceae > Neofamilia. The sequence goes on along the minus strand of JAUNLQ010000011.1, from coordinate 28,109 downwards.
GTTACAGGAAGGACCTAACTGGGGCTATGGATGACCAAACTTTGAGAAATCTTTTCGATGAATTTAAGAGCCAAGAAAATCTGGACCAAAGAAGAAACACCATAATAACAACCTTAAATGACCTAGGAATTGAAGATGCTGACTTGGAGGACAAAATAAAAAAAGCCAGCAAGATGACAGAGCTTGAAGACCTATACAGGCCTTATAAGCCTAAGAAACAAACTAGGGCATCTATAGCCAAGGACAGGGGAGTTGAGCCTTTGGCCAGGGCCATCTTGGAATTAAAATCTCAGGAAGAAATTAAGACTAAGGCTGAGGAATTTTTAAAGACCCAAAAAGTTCCAGACGGCCAAGAAAGGCTAGAAGATTTTGACCAAGCCATAGAGGCAGCAGGAGACTTTTTGGCAGGGGACCTTGCCGACAGGGCTGACCTTAGACAAAAACTTAAGCTTCAATGGCTTAACCATGGAATTTTAAAGAGCCAGCAAAAACAAGACCAAGACTCTGTTTATAGGGTCTACTATGACTTTGAAGAGCCCTTAAGAAAGCTAGCTAACCACAGACTTTTGGCCATAAATAGGGGAGAAAAAGAAGGCTTTTTAAAAGTTTCCATAGAATTAGAAGAAAGACATTGGAAGCCTCATGTTGAACTGATCTTAGGCGTTCTCCAAGGCCAAGGCTATGCCAAGGAACTTTTGTCAGCAATAATTGACGATTCCTTTAAAAGACTACTTAAGCCATCAATAGACACAGAAATCCTAGGAGGCCTTACAGAAGAGGCCCATGAAGAAGCCTTAAAGATTTTTGGCCTAAACTTGAGAAATGCCCTTTTAGTACCGCCGATGAAGACTGACATGGTCCTGGCCTTAGACCCAGGCTATAGAAATGGTTGTAAGTGGGCTGTTGTAAATGGCCAAGGAACAGTAATGGATGCAGGCCTAATCTATCCACTATTATTTCCAGCTAGACTTAAGGCAGCCAAGGAAACAGTTGTGGCTATGATTTTAAAACACCAGGTCCAAACCATAGTCCTAGGCAATGGAACAGCCTCAAGGGAGACAGAAGAATTTTTGTCTGACCTACTTAAAGAAAAAAACCTTAAGGTCCCATATTTAATAGTAGACGAAGCAGGTGCCTCTGTTTATTCAGCCTCACCAATTTCCAAGGAAGAACTACCAGACATGGAGCTAAACCTAAGGTCGGCAGTGTCCTTGGCTAGGAGGATCTTAGACCCACTGGCAGAGCTGGTAAAAATCGATCCAAAGTCCATAGGAGTTGGCCAGTACCAACACGACATGAACCAAAAACGCCTAGACGAAATTTTGGCAGGAGTAACAGAAGGAGTAGTAAACCAAGTTGGAGTGTCCCTTAACACAGCATCTCCATCCCTTTTGTCCTATGTATCAGGAATAAACAAGACTACAGCAAAAAATATTGTAGCCTACAGAGAAGAAATAGGAGCCTTTAAGTCTAGAGATCAACTTAAAGAAGTAAAAAGATTGGGGGCCAAGACCTTTGAACAAAGTGCAGGATTTTTGCGAATAGAAGATCCAGAAAATCCCTTAGACAACACCTTTGTCCATCCAGAATCTTATGCCATTGCCCAAGACATGATAGACAGCTTTGGACTTATCTTTAACCAAGAAAATAAAATTTCCAAGGCAGACCTAGAAGCTTTTGGCCAAGAAAAAGAAGTAGGCCTCCAAACCCTTCAAGACATAGTAGCTGCAATTTCCAAACCAGCCAGGGACATAAGAGACGACTTCCCAGCCCCAGTTTTAATAACAGAAGTAAAGTCCTTAGAAGACCTAAAAGAGGGCCAGATCCTAACAGGAGTAGTTAGAAATGTAACAGCCTTTGGAGCCTTTGTAGACCTAGGAGTCCACCAAGACGGCCTGATCCACATATCCCAAATGTCTGACAAATTCGTCAAAGACCCAACAACAGTAGTGGCAGTTGGAGACGTGGTCAAAGTTAGAATAATAGAAGTAGACCTGGCCAAGAAAAGAATAGGCCTGTCCCTTAAAAACGTAAACTAAAACAGATTTAATGTGCTTACAAAAAATGTAGGCACATTTTTTTCTGGCAAATAAAAAACCACCAAATCCTGGTGGCTTTTGTTCTAGGTTTAGATTAAATTTTTTATGGCCATTATGCCACCACTTATTACTACTGTTTGGTAGCCTTGATTTTCTAAAAACTTACTGGCGCTTACTGCCCTGGCTCCAGTTCTACATAGGATATAGTAGGTGGTGTTTTTGTCTAGCTTGGAATAGTCTTGTTTTAGTCTAGACATTGGCAGCAGGGTGTAGTTTTTGAACAAAGATTTTTCGTCTTTTGCTGGCTCTCCTACTTCTCTAACGTCTAAGACTGCTTCTTTATCTTTTAGGGCTATAAATTCCTTGGCAGAAATTGAATCTACTTTTTTAAAAAAATTAAACATAAAATTCTCCTTTTTTTTCACTAGGTCTAATTTTACCTTAAATTAACAAAAGATTAAAGTCCTATTTATTTTCTTTTAAACTAGGGTAAAGTAGTTATGGTGATAGAAATTATGAGATATATTTATGATGGAAAAATCCTAGAGGGCAGAATAATTTCTAGGCCCAACAGGTTTTTGGCTGAGGTGGACTTAGATGGCCAGCTGGTCCTTTGTCATGTGAAAAATACTGGCAGAATGAGAGAGCTTATGGTTAAGGGGGCCAAGTGCTATATTAGAGAAGTTAATAATCCAAATCGCAAGACCAAGTATGATGTGATTTCCCTGGTCCACAAGGGGATTCTTGTAAACATTGACTCTCAAATTCCCAACAGGGTTATAGCAGATGCCTTTGAAAATTCTCAGATTAGGGGCTGGGAAAATCCTGACTCTTTAAGAAGAGAAGTTTCTGTAGGCAAGTCAAGGCTAGACATGCTTGTAGAAAAAGATGGCCAAAAGCTTTTTGTGGAAGTCAAGGGAGTGGACCTAATGAAGGCTGACTTTCAAGCCACCTTTCCAGATGCGCCTACAACTAGGGGAACCAAACACCTAAGAGAGCTGGAAGACCTAGTAAAAAAGGGCAACCAGGCCATGGTGATTTTTTGTCTGCACAGGGAAGATGCCAAAGACTTTAGGCCAAATTTTAAGATGGACCCTGAATTTTTTAAGACCTTTTATGAAGTTTTACAAGCTGGTGTCCAGGCTCGGGCCTATACCTGTAAGGTTGGAAGAGATTATATAGAATTGGACAAGGAAATAAAAATTCTCTCAAAGGAAGAGGCTAAAAGTGAATTAGACCAATAAAAAATGGATGGTCCTAGTAAAATAGGATTCATCCATTTTGTTTATTTGCTCATATATTCTAAATAGCCTATGGACATGTTGAAAATATACTTGTTACCAAGACTATCTACAAAGCCCTTGTAGTGGTCTTTTTGAAAATCTCCAAACAAGACGTTTTTTTCTGGAAAAAGTTCAGGCATATTGTCGTCTTTATAGCCTAAAATCTCTTTCATAAAAAATTTTATTTCTCTTTTAGCATAGTCTTCTGAAAAAGATGACTGGGCCAGTCTTTTTGGTTCTTGGTAAAATTTCAAGAAAAACTTTTCCATGTTATTGTTTAAGTCGTAGCTGATTTCAATTTTTGAGTCTAGGTCAGAGGACTTTCTGTCTTTAAAGTTAGGCAAATAAAGTTTTTGTTCCTTAGAATCACTTTTTATATAGGTTAAGGTATTTTCAAAATAATACCAGGGAACTATTAGGCTTTTTAGTTTGCTTAGGTCTCTTGTTAAGTCTGTCCTAGAATCTGAGCCTTTTAAAATCTCATAGCCTGCAAGCTTTTTGTCTAAGTTAGGGTAAAGCTTAAGGCTCTTAAAAGCTTGTATATATTTGTCTTGAAGCTTTTGTAAATCTTCTGCTATTTCTTCAGGGAAGGGTCTTACTATAGACTTGCTTAAGTAAACAAATCTTTCTAGGTCTGGATCATAGTCTAAATTCAGACCTTGAGGATCTAAAAGGGGATTTTGGGAATTTTCAACTAAGAAAATTATGCCATCTCCATCTAGGTTATTTTTTTCTAAATAGTCTTTTAGTTGTTTAGAAACAATGGCCAAATCTCCTTGGCTGGCAAAATCGTAAGATAGCTTTATTTCTGAAGACCATTCCTTAGGCAGGTCTACTTGGGCATAAAGGCTGTCTAAGTAAAGTCTTTGGCTGTCCTTTCTAGGGCTTTGGGCCTTGCCAATTATGGCTGTCTTAGATTTTTGGTTCCAATAAACTTCTTGGTCCAAACTTTCTGCTATAAATCTTAAAGGAACCATGGTTCTAGACTCTTTCAAATAAGGAGCCTGGTCTAGCTTATAGCTTTCCTTGTTGATTATGGCCTGGTCTTTGTCTAGGTATAAAAGAATTTCCTTCTTGTCCTTGGAGATTTTAACTTCTTTATTTTCTCCATTATAAAAAACATCAAGGCCTAAGTTTTCAGCTACCAATCTAAGTGGTATGTAGGTCCTAGAATCTTTAATTTCTGCTAGGTCTTCATTTAAGTAAGATCCATTTACTATAAGATTTACTGAAGAACTTGCCTGTACTAGGGGAGAGCATAGGCTAATTAGCCCTAGGGACAGAGCAAGTGTTTTTAAAAATTTTTTAAACATTTACTTTTCACTTTCCTTATAATAAATTAGGTATTTACTATATTTTACCATTTTTTGCCTTATTCATCTAGACCAAAATACAAAAAAGGACCTAAGTAAATTAGGTCCTGAAAAAATATTTTTAGTCATTAAGTGCTTGGGCAGCAGTTATTAATGATAGTTTATAAACGTCTTCTTCGTTACAGCCTCTTGAAAGGTCGTTAACTGGTGCATTTAGACCTTGTAGAATTGGTCCAACTGCTTCATAGCCACCAAGTCTTTGGGCAATTTTGTAGCCAATATTTCCAGCTTCTAGAGATGGGAAGACAAATACATTGGCGTGACCTGCAACCTTAGAGCCTGGAGCCTTTGATTTGCCTACTGATTCTACATAGGCTGCATCAAATTGCATTTCTCCATCTAGGGCAAGGTCTGGAGCAGTTTCTTTGGCAAGCTTAGTTGCATCTGCTACTTTTGTTACTTCATCTGATGCTGCTGAGCCTTTTGTTGAGAATGACAACATGGCAACTTTTGGATCTATGTTAAATTGTTTTGCAGTCTTGGCTGATAAGATAGCTGTTTCTGCTAGGTCCTTGGCTTCTGGGGCAATGGTAATAGCAACGTCAGCAAATACTAGTTGTTCTTCGCCTTTTACCATAATCATAACGCCAGATGTTTTGCCATAGCCTGGTTGCATCTTGATAATTTGTAGGGCTGGTCTAACAGTATCGCCTGTTGATCTAGTTGCACCTGATACAAGACCGTCTGCCTTGCCAGCATATACAAGCATTGTTCCAAAGTAGTTAGGGTCTTCAAGAAGTAGTTTTCTAGCTCCTTCTTGGTCAATTTTTCCCTTTCTTCTTTCAACAAATTTTTCTACAAGTTCTTCTAGGCCACCACATTTGGCTGGATCCATAATTGTAAGATTTGAAGCATCTTTGCCATTGTCTTTAGCAAGTTGTAAAACTTCATCTTCCTTGCCAATTACAAGTGGCTCTACTAGGCCGTCTTCCTTTAGTCTAATAGCTGCCCCTAAAACTCTCCAATCATTTCCTTCTGGAAGGACAATTTTTACATTTTTTCCTGAAACTTTTTCTTTAATAAAATCAAATAAGCCCATTTTTTCCTCCTTGTGCTTTTTTCTATATATTTATTATAGTACAAAAAATTAAAAAAGTATAAAATATCAGTCAAAATTTTAATAAAGTTGGCCCCTAATAAAATTTTAGTATAGGCCAAGATAGGGTACAATATTAAAAGGAAAAAGAAAAGAGGACTGAAATGGAAAGAATAAAAGAATACGATAGATTTATAAAAACTTTGCTTAAAGAAATTCCCAAACTAATTGAAACTATAGACATGGGACCTGTAGAAAACAAAACTGGCATAAGGGATTTGGTTACTGAAGTTGATAGGGGCATAGAAAAATTTTTGACAGAAAAAATCCTAGAAAAATTTCCTGACCACCAAATTCTAGGAGAAGAAACTTATGATCCAGAAAAGACCTATGATCTAAAAAATCTTTGGGTCATCGATCCTATTGATGGAACTACAAATTTTGTTAAACAAAGAAATGATTTTTGTACTTTAATAGCTTATTTTGAAGATGGTCAGCCTATCCTTTCTTATATCTATGAAGTGGACAAGGATGACTTGTATTGGGCTATGGCAGGAGACAGGGTTTATTTAAATGACCAGCCCTTAGAAAAACCAAAGGACCTAGCCTTAAGTCAGTCTATTATTTCCACTGATATTAGAAGGATGAATGGCAACAGGCCTGAACTATTCCAAGGCCTATTAATGGAATCCTTTGGCATGAGGTCTGTTGGAACTTCTGGCCTAGATGGGTCTAGGGTTATAGCTGGCAGATTTGGAGGCTATCTAAATTATAGGGGAGGTCCATGGGACTTTGCACCATTTTTCTTAATGGCAGACTTGTTAGACTTGGTCTTTGTAAACTTAAAGGGAGAAAAGTTAGACTTGTCTGACTATAGTGATTATATTATTGCTAACAAAAAAGTTTATGACGACTTTAAAAAAATTTCAGACCAGCTAGGATTATAATTATGGAAGACAAGTATGGTAGACTAGATGAGTTTGAAGAAATTTTAAATGAAATTTATGCTGAGATTCCAGAAAAGTTTTTTGAGGACTTGAACCTAGGTGTGGTTATTGAAGAGGATCTTTCTTATCATCCTAAGAGCCAAGACAATGATTTGTTTTCTTTAGGAGCCTATAAGAGAGGACCCTTAGGCAGGGGCATTGTAATTTATTATGGGTCCTTTATGAAACTGTTTGGATTTTTGCCAAGGGAGCTTTTAAAGGAAAAAATAAGAGAAACCTTCTTACATGAGCTCCAACATCACAGAGAATTTATGGCTCGTTATGCTGATTTGGAAGTTGAAGATGCCCAGTATATAAAAGAATATGAAGATAGTAAAAAGCTGTAGGTTTTCTATAGCTTTTTTTGGTGAAAGCCTTGTGATTTTCTGTTTTCCTATACTAAAAATCTTTTATTTAAGGTATAATATAGGGTGTTTATGAAGGAGGATTTAATGACCACAAAAGTACTACACCTTATTAGTGGAGGAGATACAGGTGGAGCAAAAACCCATATTTTCTCACTTATGAAAGGTTTAAAGGGCCTGGCCCAAACAAAGATTATTTGTTTTATAGATGATACATTTTACAAAGATGCCCTTGAACAAGGCATTGATATAGAGCTTTATCCTCAAAAGTCAAGGTCAGATATGTCTGTAGTAAAAAAAATTGCTGACCTAGTAAACAAGGAAGGCTATGACCTAGTTCACTGTCATGGAGCTAGGGCCAATACAATAGCAATATTTTTAAAAAGAAAGATTATGGTTCCTATGATAACTACTATCCATTCTGATTATCTACTAGATTTCAAGGATACATTTTATAAGGACCTAATTTTCACGCCAATAAATACCTTTGCTTTAAAGAACTTTGATTATTATGTAGCTGTTACAGAAAACTTTAAAAACATGTTAATCTCTAGAGGATTTACAGAAAATAAAATCTACACTCTTTATAATGGCATAGAAATGGAAATGCCGAAAAAATTACTGACCAAAGAAGAGTTTTTAAATAAATATGGCCTAGCAGACCTGGCCAAGGGAAAATTTTTAATCGGTCAAGCAGCTAGACTAGACAATGTAAAAAATGTCCAAATGACCATAAAAACAGTAAAGAAAATAAGAGAACTTAGGGAGGACTTTTTAGTCTTAATAGCTGGAAGGGGAGAAGAAGACCAAAAGCTAAAGGACATGGTAAAAGAATATGGCCTAGAAGAAAATGTAGCTTTCTTAGGCTTTGTAAAAGACAATTTGTCCTTCTTTAATGCCATTGACCTAAATCTTTTAACATCCTTGTCAGAGTCTTTTCCTTATGTAATTTTAGAAGCAGCTAAAATGGGCAAGGCTAGCATAGCCACTTCTGTAGGTGGCCTTGGAGAAATGATTCGCTATGGAGTTGATGGCTATTTAGTTGAAGTTAATGACTACAAAAGCCTGGCAGAAAAAATCCAGGTCCTAATGGACAACCCAGATATTTTAGAAAAGTTTGGAGCCTCTATTAATGCTAGAGTAAATGAAAGTTTTTCATCTCAGGCTATGGCCAAGACCCAGGCTCAGATTTATGAAGACATTCTAAGGAGGACCCAAAATGGCAAAAGAGTTCGCTAAGTGGTTTTCAACTCTAGTAAAGCCACCTGTCCATCCCTTTAATTTGGCCATAGAAGAAAATATTCCCTATTCTAAATGGCAGTATAAAATGGGCCAAAAGACCATAGAAAACTATTTGGAATTTACTAATGTCGACCAAATGTTTAAGGACAAGGAAGTCCTAGACATTGGCAGTGGCGCCTCTGGCAAGTCTCTTTACTATGCCAGCCAAGGAGCCAAAAAGGTGACTGGAATTGAAGTTGTTCCCTATTATAAGGAAGAGGCTGAAAGTCTAGCTAGAGAACTAGGCCTTGCTGACAAATTTGAATTTGTTATTGGAGATGCAGCTAAGATGCCCTTTTCTGACAACAGCTTCGATACTGTTATTATGAATGATGCTATGGAGCATGTTGACGATCCCCTAGGAGTTTTAAAGGAGATTAATAGGGTTTTGAAAGTTGGTGGCAGGTTGTATGTAAATTTTCCCCCTTACTATCACCCTTATGGAGCCCATCTTTCTGATGTAATGGGAACTCCTTGGATCCAGCTGTTTTTTTCTGAACAGACCCTAGCCCAAGTTTATAAAGACCTGGTCAAGGACCTTCCAGATGGCCAAAAGAGAGTGGATTTTAGAATTGGCCAAGACCAAAATGGCAGGGATTATTTTAAATACATTAACCATATGACATTAAAAAGATTTGAAAAAATTAAGGCTGCCCAGCCTATGAAAATAATTTATGAAAGAGAAATTCCTTTAAGAAGTTATTTTAGCCTTTTGGCTAAGCTTCCCCTTATAAAGGAAATGTTTGTAAAAATGTTTGTTTGTGTTATGGAAAAAGAAAATTAATAAAGAGGTAAGAAATGACTATAATCGATAAAAAAGGAAAATTATTTGGCCTAATTAACATTATTGACCTACTAGTTTTAGTAATTGTTGTTGGCCTTCTAGCCTTTGGAGCTAAGAGAATGGGCTCAGGAAGTGTTAGCCAATCAGAAACCAAGGAAGCCCTAGTTACTTATGAAATTTCAGAAATTAGACAGCTTTCAGTAGACCAAATAAAGCCAGGAGACCCACTTTATCACTATGACAAGGGAACCTATATTGGAACAATAGAAAATGTAGATGTTGAACCTTATAGAGAAAAAGTTGACTACAATGGCAGGTGGGTAGAAGCTGAGGTGCCAAAGAAATTTGTTGCTACAGTTACAGTAAAGGCTAACATTGAAGAAACAGACCAATACTACCTAGTTGGCGGAGAACAAACTCGTGTTGGTATTCAATTTAGACTAAAGAACAAAAATTTTGCAGCCTTTGGGACTGTAATTGATGTTGAAGTAGGAAACTAGGAGACTTTTATGTACAATAGTGTTTTACTAAGGCTTGGTCACAGGATTGGACTGAGATTTTCCAAGCTTTATAAGACCAGCCTAATACACAAAATTTCATCTAGAATTAGGAAAAATTTTACTAGTTACAAGGAATATTCCCTTATTAATAAAATTTTCCAAAGCCTAAGAGGCGTTTTTCAAGCTTCCTTTGTTTATAGGATTTCCCTTAAACTTCTAAGGATTTTTGATGGCCTACTTGGATTTTTATTTACTAAAAAAACTAGGCTAACAGCTGGATCAGAAATAGCCAACAGCCTGGACCTTTATTCTATAGACCTAAGATATGGCCTAAGACTTTTTTATGAGTCCTTGGTTTTTCTAGCTATAATTTTTATTCCAGGAAGGATTTTTTTAGGCTTTCCTAGTTTTAAGCTAAGTGGAATTTTATTAGTTTTAGGACTTTTTGGAATTTTAATTTCAGGCAAGGAGTTTCAAATTGTTAAAACTTCTAAGTTTTTAGAGTTTTTTATAGATATTTTTTCCTTGGACCAAGGTGGTGAGAGCTGGTGGTAAGAAAAATTTCATCAAGTAGACTTTTACTTCCTGGAGCTATGGCCCTTTTAATGGCTATGGTCTACTATTCTTTTGGGACCAAGTTTTTCTTGGCAAGTCTAGTTTTGTTTTTAGGAGGAACTCTTTCTTTAATAGACCTTAGAGTGGGAATTTTTGGTCTTACTTTTATGATGCCATTTTTGCCAAACACTTTGGCAGCAGGAGCCTACTTAGGACTTTTTGTAATTTATTTCTTAAGAAGAATTTTTATAGAAAAAGAGTCTTCCCAAAGGTCTCTTTATTTTCCAGTGATTTTTCTTTACTTACTTGTAATTTTGATCCAAACTTTTACATCCTTTTATGTAAGAGGATCTCTTAGGGATTTATTTTTACATGCTTGTGGAATCTTGTATTTGTTTGTTATAGTTAATTCTCTAAAAACCAAGGAAGACTTAAATTCCTTTATTACTGTATTAATTGCCACAGTTAGCTTGGTGGCCCTTATTGGACTTTTACAAGTTTTCACTGGAGTTGAGATTTCTAGGGAATGGCTAGATGTTGACAGCAATCCTGATATCCAAGTTCGTGTATATTCTGTTTTCGGTAATCCAAATACTTTGGCAGAATATTTGGTTTTCTTTAGTCCTTTGACTATAGCCATGTTTTGGCATACTAAGTCTTTAAAGAAAAAAATAGTCTTTGGCCTAAGTTCTGCCCTTATGATGCTTACCTTAGTTTATACAATGTCAAGAGGGGGCTGGATCGGTATTGCTATGGCAGCCTTAGTATTTTGTCTTTTAGTGGACAAAAGACTTTTGCTTTTATCTATACCCTTGGTATTTGCTGCCTTGGCCTTTTTGCCTCCAAGTATTTTAAATAGAATTCTAAGTATTGGTAACTTTGCCGATACTTCCAATGCCCATAGGTTTAATATTTGGGCTATAACAAAAAATTTGATTAGGGACCACAAGATAGCTGGTGTTGGTTTTGGCTATATGCCTTTTAAGGAAGTTTATGAAACCTATTCTAGAACTATAAATTCCTTCCACGCCCACAACAGCTTTTTAGAGACTATTGCTGAGCTAGGCTATTTAGGCTTTTCAGTTTTTATGGCCATGCTTTTAACTTTTATCTTCTATCCAATTAAGGCCTTAGTAAAAAGCCACAGGCCTGGCCTAGAAGATTCTTATTTCAAGTATATTGGTGTTGGTGTAGCTGCAGGGATTGTGGGAGTTTTTACCCATGGTTTGGTAGAGAACATTTTATATCTTCCAAAGATTATCCTTTCTTTCTGGACCTTAGTTGGCCTTGGAGCAGCTGCCATAAATGTATATGAGGCAGATAAACCCCTTATAGTCAAAAACCAAGACCAAGTTTATAAAATTTATAGGAGCAGTGACATAGATGGCTAAAAAACTTTTGCTAGCTGGCTACTTTGGCTTTGACAATAGTGGCGATGATGCAATTTTAAAGGCTATGGTTGACAACTTAAAAAAACTGAATAAAGACCTAGACCTTACAGCCCTATCTAAGGACCCAGAAAAAACTGCTAAGACTTATAATATTAAGGCTGCCAATAGATTTTCTTACAAGGAAGTTCGCAGGGAGATGAAAAACACAGATGTTTTCGTTTTTGGAGGAGGGTCTCTTTTACAAGACATTACTTCCTCTAGGTCCCTTTACTACTACTTGTTTCTATTGAAGATGGCCTACACTTTTAAAAAGCCTGTCTTTATTTTTGCCAACGGCATTGGACCCATAAACAAGGCCTTTAATAGAAGGCTAACCAAAAAAGTCCTAGACAAGGCAGCCTACATCACCTTGAGAGACCAGTCTTCTTATAACTTTGTAAGAGCCTTGGGAGTGAAAAATGACCATATAGAAGTTACTGCTGATCCAGTATTTCTTCTTGAATCATCTTCTGATGCTAGGGTGGACCAAATTCTAGAAGACCAAAACATTGTACTTTCTGACAGGGTCTTAGGCATTTCCCTTAGACAGTGGCAGAAGTCGCCAATGCTTTCTAGGGAAGTGGCCAAGTTTTGTGACTCCTTAGTTGAAGAAGACCTGGATATTTTAGTTTTGCCTATGCATTATCCCTATGATGTAGAATATTGCCAGCAAATAAAAACTTTGTCTAAAAATAAGAGGGTTCACGTAATAGATTCAAAATATGAAGTAGAAGACTTAATTGGGCTATTAAAAAGATGCCAACTTGTTATGGCTATGAGGCTACACGCCCTAATTTATGCAGCCAAGGCCAATGTGCCAGTTATTGGTTTAGTTTACGATCCTAAGCTTGCTGGACTAATTAATGACCTATCTATTAGAGAATATATTAAGGTTGAGGATTTGACCAAGGAAAGGCTTAGAGAAAAATATGATTTGGCTATGGAAGACTTAGAAGACAGGGCCCAGTCCATGTTTATAGCCAATAAAAGACAAGAAGACCTGGCCCAAAGGACTATAGAAATTTTAGAGGAGACTTTGCTTTGATAAAAAAGATAGATATTTTTGGAATCAAAATAGACAATGTTAGCTTGGACCAGACTATGGAACTTTTACAAGAAAAGCTTCAAGGTCAGGAGCTTTTTACTATAGCAACTCCAAATACAGAAATTGCCATGGAAGCCAAAGAAAATCCTGACTTTGCCAGGCTAATAAATTCCTTTGACCTGGTAGTTGCAGATGGCATAGGCTTAATTAAGGCTTCTCAAATGAAAAAAATCCCCTTAAAAGAAAGGGTAACAGGCTTTGATATATCTATGGAACTTTTAAAGTTAGGAGCCACAAGGCCTTTAAAACTTTTTATCCTAGCATCTAAAGAAGGCAGAAGCCAAAGGGCAGCAGATAATATTCACAAGACCTATGCTGGAGTCCAAGTAGTAGGCAACAGAAATGGTTACTTTAGCCTTGATGAAGAGGACCAAATTATAGACCAAATAAATGCCTCCCAGGCAGAGGTAATTTTTGTTGGCCTAGGTTTTCCAAAGCAAGAAGAATTTATAGCTAGAAACAGAAAGAGACTTAAAGGGAAAATTATAATAGGCAATGGAGGAGTTACTGATATTTTAGCAGGAGTTTCTAAAAGGGCTCCAGATATATTTATAAAACTTCACCTTGAATGGTTTTATAGGCTACTTAAAGAGCCCACAAGGTTTAAAAGACAATTGGCCCTGCCTAAATTTATCATTGAGGTCTTAGTTAATAAGGACTCTGTAAAAGAGGCTTAGGCTTTTAGCCAAAAAATAAAAAGTGGAAGTTGAGGAGAAAATGAAAAACAAAAGGTTGCTACTATACTTATTAGCTCTTATGATGCTAGTAGCTTTAGTAGCTTGTACAAACAATACTAGCACAGGTTCTATAGACCAAGGCCAAACAGACCTAGAAGAAAAAGATCAACAAGGCCAAGGCTTAGAAGCTGAAGCTGACCTAGAAAGTCCAGTGGAAATTTCCTATGGAATTATGACTGGACCAACTGCAGTAGGTTCAATTAATCTTTTAGAAAAATCTAAAGCTGGTCAATCTAAGTTTATACTTAAGGAAACTATAACAGGAACCCCTGACGAAATTGTAGCCAATCTTATAAAGGGAGACTTGGACATGGCAGTTGTGCCAGCTAACCTAGCTGCAGTCTTATTTAACAAGACTGAAGGAAAGATTAAGCTTTTAGCTTCTAATAACCTGGGAGTTCTTTCTATACTAGAAGTTGGAAATGAAGTTAAATCCATTGAAGACCTTAGGGGCAAGACTATTTTATCAGCAGGGAAAAACGCAACGCCAGATATAATTTTAAACTATATACTTACAAAAAATGGCCTAGTTCAAGACAAGGACTACCAAGTAGAATTTAAAACTGAGGCTACAGAAGTTGTAAAAGATTTGGAAGCTGGCCTTGGGACTATAGCGATTTTGCCAGAGCCAATGGCTAGTATTTTGCTTACAAAAAATCCTGATGCCAGACTGGCTATAGACTTAAATGAACAATGGGCTAAGCTAAATGACAGCCCCCAATTTACTGGAGTTTTAGTTGCCAGGTCAGAGTTTTTAGAAGATTTTGATACAGAAGGCTTTTTAAAAGAATATGAAGCAAGCATTAATGAAGCCAAGGGAAATGTTGAAGGAACTGCCAATCTTTTAGAAAAATACAATATTTTCAAGGCTCCTATAGCAAAAAAATCCATTCCTAATATGAACCTAGCCTATATGGACAAGGAAGAATTACAGGCTGCTATGGACAACTATTTGTCCATACTATTTGAAGCCCAAGAGAAATTTATTGGAGGAAAACAAGTAAGTGAAGAATTCTACTATCTGGGAAAATAAAAATTTCAAAAAATTTTTAGCTCTTGGATTTTGGATAATTCTATGGCAAATTTTAAGTGCAAGTATGGCAGAGGAGATCTTAATTGCATCTCCTCTTAGTACTTTTTCTAGGCTAATAGAACTTATTGCAAGCAAGGACTACTGGCTAAGTATATTTAATAGTTTTTGGAAAATATTTTTTGGCCTATTTTTAGCTCTAAGTCTAGGGCTAATTTTTGCTGTTTTGGCCTTTAGATTTGATTTTTTTAGGACAATAATATCCCTGCCAATTTCTTTTTTGAAATCTGTTCCAGTAGCCGCCTTTGTAATAGTCTTACTTTTTTGGATCAGTTCTAGAAATTTATCTATTTATATAGGGTTTTTTATGGGCCTGCCAATTATTTATGAAAATACATATGCTGGATTTTTCCAGCTAGATAAAAAGCTTGTTGAAATGGCAGATTCTTTTAAGGTGCCCTTTAAAAAAAGATTGGCCTATCTTTATAGGCATCAGTTATTAAACTTCTTTAAGACAGCAATTATTTCAGCTTCTGGTTTAATTTTCAAGGCTGGAATTGCAGCTGAACTAATAGGCCTGCAGGCAAATTCCATTGGAGAAAAACTCTATTCTGCAAAAATTTATTTAGATAGTCCAGATCTTTTTGCTTGGATTATTAGTATTTTATTTTTTTCCATGGTTTTTGAAAAATTTTTGAAATGGATTTTAAGGTGATGTTATGTTAGTTTTTGAAAATGTGTCTAAGTCCTTTGACCAGGATGTATTGAAGAATTTGAATTTTAAATTAGACCAGGGCCAGAAGCTGTCTATAGTGGGCCCATCTGGCAGAGGCAAGACTACCATTTTTAATTTAATTTTAGGCCATCTTAAGGCTGACTCTGGAAAGATTTTTGTAGACTTTTCCACTATTTCCACAGTCTACCAAGAAAACAGACTAATAGAAGAAATTTCTGCCTTGGACAATTTGAAATTTGTAAGTAATAAGGACTCAGACTTTTTTGTAGATCTTCTAGCTAGTCTAGAAATTTTTGATCCTTTCCAAAAAGTTTCAGACCTAAGTGGAGGCATGAAAAGAAGGGTGGCCATAGCCAGGGCCTTGGCTGTAGATTTTGATCTTTTGCTTTTAGACGAACCTATTCAAGGCCTGGACAAAGAGGCTAGAGACCTTGTAGTCCAAGTAATAAAAAATCACATTAAAGACAAGGCGGTAATTTTAATTTCTCACAACCAAGAGGACCTTAAGGACTTTGCTTTTGAAATTTTAGATTTAGGCTGCCAATAGAAGAGAAAAAAAGAAACCCAGTAAGGAAAAAGCTACTGGGTTTTTGTCTGTCTTAAATTTTTTCTCTAAATACTAGGTGGGTGTGTAGAAGTTGATGGGCTTTTTTGCCTCCTACTTCTCCAATATATTCCTTATAGATTTTTTGGATAGACTTGTTGTGGTGGGCTAGTCTATTTTCTTTTCCTCTGTCTATGGCTTGGATGGCTTCAGTTCTCTTTTGAACTATATTAACATCACCGTGGATAAATGGTTGGCCTCCGCCTGCTACACAGCCTCCAGGACAGGCCATGATTTCTATAATATCAAAGTGTTCTCTTTTGTGTCTAATGTCATTTAAAAGTTTTCTAGCATTACCTAGGCCAGAGGCAACGGCTGCTCTAATTTTTCTGCCATTAATATCTACTTCTGCAACCTTAAGGCCACTTAGGCCTTCTAGCTCTTCAAACTCTAGTTTTTCTAAATCTTGACCAGTAATCATATAGTAGGCAGTTCTAATGGCTGCTGTAGAAACTCCTCCTGAGGCTCCAAAGATAGAACCTGCTCCAGAAGATTCTCCTAGAGGATCATCAAAGTCAGTTTCTTCTAGGTCTTCAAAGTTAATGGAGAATTCCTTGATTATTGCTGCCAACTCTCTAGTGGTAATAACCCTATCTACATTGGAAATATCTCCTTCTAGGGTCAGTTCTGGACGTTTAGACTCGTATTTTTTAGAAACACAAGGCATAATAGAAACAACTACAATATCCTCTGGATCCTTGCCAATTTTTTCTGCAAAGTAAGTCTTGGCTATTGTACCAAACATTTCGTGTGGAGATTGGCAGGTAGATGGAATATGGAACATATCTGCAAAGTTGTGCTCTATAAATTTCACCCAAGATGGACAACAAGAAGTTAGGATTGGCAGGTTGTTACTTTCAAGTCTGTCTACAAATTCCTTGGCTTCTTCCATTGTTGTAAGGTCAGCTGCAAAGTTAGTATCAAAAACATAGTCAAAGCCAATGTGTTTTAAGGCTGTAACTAATTTTCCTGTAGCGATACTTCCTGGCTCCATGCCAAATTCTTCGCCAATGGCCACCCTTACTGCAGGGGCTATTTGGACTACTGTAGTCTTTTTCTTGTCTCTAATTGCAGCATAGACTCTGTTTATGCAGCTTTTTTCTGTTAGGGCCCCAGTTGGACAAACTGATATACATTGGCCACAGAAGGTACAGTTAGTTTGGAAAAGTGGTTTTTGGAAGGCAGTGCCAATTACTGTTCCAAAACCACGACCAACATCTGTAAGGGTACCAACAGTTTGGACCTCTGAACACATGGTTTCACATCTCTTGCAAAGAATACACTTGTTAGGGTCTCTAATAATTGATAGGGAAGAAGTATCTAAGTCAAAAGGAATCCTTTCCCCTTCAAATCTTAAGGTAGTTATATTAGCATCCATTGTAAGTTTTTGAAGTTCACATTCCCCGTTCTTCTCGCAAATCAAACAGTCTTTTGGATGGTTGGAAAGCAGAAGTTCTAAATTAACTCTTCTAGCTTGAACTACTCTCATTGTATCTGTTCTAATTTCCATGCCTTCTTTTGCGAAGGTTGAACAGGCAGGAACTAGGTTGCCCTTTTTTATATCTTCTACCATACAAACACGGCAATTAGCATCTCTATTTACAAAACCAAGTTTTCCTAGGTCTAGGTGACATAGGGTAGGTACATGAACTTGGGCCAATTTACATGCATCTAAAAGAGTTTTTCCTTCTTCAACTTGAACTTCTCTATTATTTATTTTTAATTTAATCATTGTCGCCTCCTAAATCAATTCTATGGCTTCAACTGGACAGGCGTCCATACATGCTCCACACTTAATACATTTATTGGTGTCAATAACATGTCTGCCCTTAACTTTTCCGGAAATAGCATTAACAGGACAAACTCTCTTGCATTTAGTACAGCCTATACACTTACTTTCAATAAAGTAATTTAATAAAGACTTACAGGCACCTGCAGGACATTTTTTGTCCACAACATGGGCCATGTATTCGTCATAAAAGTATTTTAAGGTGGATTTTACTGGATTAGTTGCAGTTTTTCCAAGTCCACATAGGGAAGTATCAGAAATTACATCAGATAGGAGAGCCAGGTATTCTAGGTCTTGTTCTCTTCCATTTCCTCCAGTAATTCTCTCTAAAATTTCCAGAACTCTTTTATTTCCAATTCTACATGGTGTGCACTTGCCACAAGATTCGTCTACAGTAAAGTCCATAAAGAATTTAGCAATGTCAACCATACAGTCAGTATCATCCATAACAACTAGACCACCTGATCCAATAATAGAACCTAGCTTGTCTAAGTTTTCAAAGTCAACAGGAGTGTCTAGGTAGTCGGCAGGAATACAGCCACCAGATGGGCCTCCAGTTTGGATGGCTTTAAACTTTCTACCATTTGGAACTCCGCCGCCAATATCATATATAATATGGTTTAAGTCAACGCCCATAGGT
Organism: Bacillota bacterium; assembly: GCA_030532225.1. Lineage (GTDB taxonomy): Bacteria > Bacillota > Clostridia > Tissierellales > Peptoniphilaceae > Neofamilia. The sequence continues at coordinate 9,836 of JAUNLQ010000011.1, read as the reverse complement.
ATTTCTATAAGGCCAGTGTTGTTAATTTTTCCTCCAAGGGCAAAAACTTTTGTTCCTGGAGAATCTTCAGTGCCAATTGACCTAAACCAGTCGGAACCCTTTTCTAAAATTACAGGAATATTAGCAAAGGTTTCAACATTATTTAAAACTGTAGGCTTGTCCCAAAGGCCCTTTTTTGTAGATCTTTCGATTTTAAATCTAGGCATACCTCTCTTGCCTTCCATTGACTCCATAAGGGCAGTACCTTCACCACAAACAAAGGCTCCTGCTCCTAGTCTTAGTTCAATATTAAAAGAAAAATCTGTTCCTAAAATATTGTCCCCTAAAATGCCTAGCTCTTCAGCCTGTCTAATGGCAATTCTAAGTCTATTAACAGCAATTGGGTATTCAGCTCTAATATAGATGTAGCCCTTGTCGGCTCCTATACAGTAACCACAAATAGCCATAGCCTCTAAAACTGAATGAGGGTCTCCTTCAAGTATGGACCTATCCATAAAGGCACCTGGGTCACCTTCGTCACCGTTACAAACAACGTATTTTTGGTCGTCATCATTTTCGTAGGCGCCCTTCCATTTTATTCCAGTTGGGAAACCTGCTCCTCCTCTGCCTCTTAGTTTCGCATCTATTATAGTTTGGATAATTTCTTCTTTTGGACTTTGCTCATGAAGAATTTTTCCAAGTTGTTCATAACCACCCATGGCTATGTATTCATTTATATCTTCTGGGGCAATAAGACCACAGTTTCTTAAGGCAACCCTAGTTTGGTTCTTGTAGAAGGGAACTTGGCCTACAGGCTTTACTCTTTTGTCTACAAGAGCTTCCTTAAATAATAGGTCTCTACAAATTTTTCCACCAATAATATGTTCGTTTACAATTCTATCTATATCCTTTACAGTCAAGTGGCTGTAGAAAACACCTTCTGGATAAATAACAACATTTGGGCCAGATTCGCAAAGACCAAAACAGCCAGTGAAAACAACCTTCATTTGGTCTGCAAGGCCTTTTTCCTTTAAAACTTTTTTAAATTCCTTAGCCAAGTCTCCTGACTTACATGAATGACAGCCAGTGCCTCCGCAAATTAAAATGTGATGTTGGTCATGGTGTACAGATTCGTCTATAAATTCATCTTGAGCAATGTCTAAAAGTCTTAACTGAACTTTGCCATAAGCCTCTTCTCTAATTTCTTGAATTTTTTCGTATGTTAGCATAGTCTTAACTCCTATTTTCTAAGTTCGTCAATAATTTTTTTCATGTCGCCTTTTTTCAGTCTGCCATGGACTTCTTCGTTAATAGTAACTACAGGGGCCAGACCGCAGGCGCCAATACATCTAGTTTCAACAATAGAAAATAATCCATCTTCAGTAGTTTGGCCACTGTCAATGCCAAGTTCTTCTTTGATTTCTTCTAAAATTGCTCCAGCTCCCTTTACATAGCAAGCAGTTCCAAGGCAGACACTTATAGAGTATTTGCCAGTAGGTACAAGGGAAAATCTAGAATAGAAGGTAATAACTCCGTAAATTCTAGAAGGTGGTATATCCAAAGTTTTTGAAATCAATGTGATTATGTCCTCTGGAATATAGCCATAAGTATTTTGTACTAAATGCAGGATTTCGATTAAGTCTGAATCATTTTTTCCTACCATAAAGTATTTGATTTTGTTTTTCATCATAAGTTCGTTATTTGCTTCCAAGATGTTTTCCTCCTATTAATTATTAAAAAACTAACCATATAAATTTTAACAAAAAATAATAATTTGTCAATTTAATTATTAGATATTTGAAAATTTTATTTTGTCCCTAAAATTAGCCTAATACAGCCAAAAAATTTGCCAAGAACTAATAAAAAATTAATAAAAGAAAACTTAGATAGTAAATTCAAAGTCCATAAAAAGCCAGGGATTGTTATAAAATTATTTGGACTTGTAAAATTTGTAAAAGCTTTGTCTAAAAGGAAAAAGAGGACTAATTCATAAGTGGTTAAATATACTTATAAGTGATATAATAAAAATTAGAAATCTTTAGTAAAGGGGATAACGATGAATAAAGAAAATTTGCTAGTTAACAGTTTAAGATTTTTATCAGCTCAAGCTGTAGAAAAAGCTAATTCTGGCCACCCAGGTCTGCCTCTTGGAGCAGCGCCAATGGCCTACAGCCTTTGGGGAAAACATCTGAACATAAATCCAAAAGACCACAAATGGATAAACAGGGATAGGTTTATCTTGTCAGCTGGTCATGGTTCAGCCTTACTTTATAGTCTTCTACACCTTTATGGTTTTGATGTGACTATTGAAGACCTAAAAAACTTTAGACAAATTGGATCCAAGACTCCAGGCCACCCAGAATACGGCCACACCCATGGAGTTGAAGCTACAACAGGTCCACTTGGCCAAGGTATTTCTATGGCAGTTGGTATGGCCATAGCTGAAGCCCACCTGGCAGAAAAATACAACAAAGACGACATAAAATTAATAGACCACTACACTTATTCTATTTGTGGAGATGGGGACCTAATGGAAGGCATTGGCTATGAAGCCTTAAGCTTAGCAGGAACCTTAGGTCTTGATAAGCTAATACTTTTATATGACTCTAACTCTATAACTATTGAAGGTTCAACTAAGATTGCCTTTACAGAAGATGTGGCAAAGAGAATGGAGGCCTTTGGTTTCCAAGTGTTGAAAGTTGCTGATGGAAATGACCTTGAAGGAATTGACAAGGCCATAGCAGAAGCTAAGGCAGAAAAATCTAAGCCATCTATAATTATAATCACAACAGAAATTGGCTATGGAGTTCCTAAGAAAGTTGGCTCTCCATCTGTTCACGGTTCACCTTTAGGTGGAGAAAACATTGAGGAAATGAAAGAGTTTCTAGCTTGGGACTATGAGGACTTTGTAGTTCCAGATGAGGTCTATGACCTTGCCAAGGCCCAAGTTTTAGAAAAAGAAAAAGTTTATAAGGCTTGGAAAGACCTAGAAGACCAATATGCCAAAAAATATCCAACAGACTATGAAAATTTACAAAAAGCTCTTAACAAGGACTTGCCAGCAGACTTATTTGATGAAGAATATTTCAGCTTTGATGGTTCAATGGCATCTAGAAAGGCATCTGGCTTAAGCTTAAATAAAATTGCAGCCAAGCTAGACTACCTTGTTGGCGGATCAGCAGACCTAGGACCTTCTAACAACTCTGAAATTAAGGGAGAGTCATTCTTCTCTAAAGAAGACAGGGCTGGCAGAAACCTACACTTTGGTGTTAGGGAGCATGCTATGGCAGCTATTAGTAACGGAATTTATCTCCATGGCGGTTTGTCAACTTATGTAGCTACCTTCCTAGTATTTTCTGACTATATGAAGGGTGCCATGAGACTTTCTGCTATTATGAAGCTTCCACAAATTTATATACTAACTCACGACTCTATTGGAGTAGGAGAAGATGGGCCGACCCACCAACCAATTGAACAAATTTCAATGATGAGAACTATGCCAAACTTCAACGTATTTAGGCCAGCTGATGCTGTTGAAACTGCCTATGCATGGAAGATGGCTATAGAATCTAAAGAGACACCAACAGCCCTAGCCCTATCTCGTCAAGGTCTTAAGAACCTAGATGGATCAGGAGCTGGAGTTGAAAGGGGAGCCTATGTAATTGCCAAGGAAACTAAGGACCTAGACTTAATTATTTTAGCCTCAGGTTCAGAAGTTGAACTAGCCATAGAAGCCAAGGAAATTCTAGAAAAAGACGGCCTTGGAACTAGGGTAGTTTCTGTCCCATGTATGGAAATTTTCGATAGCCAAGACCAAGCCTACAAGGACCAGGTGCTACCAAAGAATGTGACCAAGAGAATTTCTGTTGAAGCAGGAGCCACTGGACTTTGGTACAAGTATATTGGCCTAGAAGGTCAGGCTTTAGGCTTAGATAGATTTGGAGAATCAGGACCAGGTTCTCAAGTTTATGATTATCTAGGTATTACCACTGCCAAGATAGTTGAAATTGCGAAAAATATGTAAAATTTTTATAAAAGAAATTAGAAATATAGACTTATTACTTGAAAAATTTCTATAATTCATTATAATGAAAACAAATGGAGGTGTATTATGAAAAGAAACTTAGCACTACTTATGGTTTTAGTTCTTTCTCTAGTTGCTCTAACAGCTTGTGGTGGAGAAAAAGCTCCAGCAGAAGGTGGAGCACCAGCAGAAGCTACAACCTTAACTGGAACAGCTGAAGGCTTTAAAGGCCCTATTACTGTTGAAGTAACAAAAGAAGGGGATGTTATAACTAAAGTTGAAGTTAAAGAACATTCTGATTCAGTAGACGAAGTTCCAGCTGTTACAGAAGCTTTAGAAAGTATTCCAGCAGCTATTGTTGAAGCAGGAAATGCTGATAACATTGAAGCAGTTTCAGGAGCTACTTTCACTAGTGAAGGTATCATAAACGCTGTTAAAAACGCAGAATAGAATATATTAAGAGAGCTTGCTTAGGCAGGCTCTTTTTTGTTATAATCAATTTATGAAATATTATGCAGTTAAAGTTGGGAGAAAACCTGGAATATACTCAACTTGGGATGAATGTAGAGACCAAGTTGAAGGCTACTCTAATGCCCAATATAAAAAATTTACAGACAAAGACCAGGCTTTGGAATTTATTGGTCAGGAAAAAACTACAAAAGAAAAAGAAGGCCAAGAAGAAACAAAGCTAGGAGAAAAAACTCTAATTGCCTATGTAGATGGGTCTTTTGATATTGAAGATGGATCTTATTCTTATGGGGCTGTTCTTATAGACGGAGAAGATATAAAAGAATTTTCTAAAAGATTTCCTAAAGACCAGTACTCAGACCATAGAAATGTTATAGGAGAAATTAGGGGGGCAGCCTTTGCCATGACCTATGGGGTGAAAAATTCCTATAACAGATTAATTCTTCACTATGACTATGAAGGTATAGAAAAATGGGCTACAGGAGCCTGGAAGAGAAACAAGGAAGCTACCAAGGCCTACTACGAATTTTTCTTAAAAATAAAAAAAGACCTGACAGTTGACTTTGTCAAGGTCAAGGCCCACACAGGAGACCGCTACAACGAAATGGCTGACCATCTTGCCAAGAATGCGAAAATTTAAAATTTACACAAAAAAAGCTAGCTAACAACTAGCTCTTTTTTTAGTCTTCAATTTGTGTATAAGGAATATTGTTTTTTTCCAAAAGTTCGATGGCATAGTCATCAACCCTATAGGCATTAAGATAGTAGATTTCAGAAATCCCAGCCTGGATCAAGGACTTGGTACAGTTTAAACAAGGGAAGTGGGTAACATAGGCCTTAGTTCCCTTAACTGAAATTCCTTCCTTGGCACAATATAAAAGAGCATTCATCTCAGCGTGAATAGTAGCTATGCAGTGGCCGTCTCTCATTGTGTGACCAATCTCATCACAAGAAGGGTTGCCAGCTAAAGATCCATTATAACCAGTTGACACAATTCTGTTGTCTTCATTGACCAAGACACAGCCAACGAAAGCCCTGTCACAAGTAGACCTTTGGGCCACCATCTTACAAATTTCCATAAAATACTTATTCCAAGACATCCTTGACATAAAATCACCTCTTTCTTTATTTTATAAAATTAAGGAATAAATACAAGGCTTTATATATAAAAAATTTAATATGAGCGGCTAAGCTTGGTTTTTATGGGTAAATAAGGAATAGAAAAAAATTAATGAGAGGAGTAGACAAATGATAAAAGAATTTAAAGAGTTTATCTCAAAAGGTAATGTAATGGACATGGCCATTGGTGTAATTATTGGGGGAGCCTTTGGAAAAATTGTAAGCTCCTTAGTAGCAGACGTATTAATGCCATTAATAGGTCTAGCCACAGGTGGAGTTAATTTTTCTGACAAGTTTGTTAACCTTTCAGGAACAGACTACCAAACTTTGGCCCAGGCTGAAGAAGCTGGAGCAGCTGTCCTAAAATATGGAGCCTTTATCCAAGCTATCTTTGATTTTCTAATTATATCTTTTGTAATCTTTTTAGTAATTAAACAAATAAACAGATTTAAGAAAGAAGAAGTAGTTGAAGAAGAAGCTCCTACTACAAAAGTTTGTCCATTCTGTAAGACAGACATACCAATAGAAGCTACAAGATGTCCACACTGTACATCAGAACTTAACTAACACTTATGCAGGCCTAGCCTGCTACATAGGAGAAGAAAATGCGTAGAAAAGATAGACAAATGAGCAGAGACTTTGCTGAAAAAATCATTGACCAGGCCCAATTTGGAGTCTTAGGCCTAGGAGGACCAGAGCCTTACACTATTCCCTTGTCCCTAGTGAGAAAAGACCAGGTGCTTTATTTTCATTCAGCTCCAGCAGGGAGAAAGGTGGAAAAAATAAAAGACGGAGACCTTGTGTCAGTAAGCTTTGTTGGCAGGGTCCAAGTTCCAAAAAACTATAGTAGGGCCCAGGTCCAAGAATTTATAGCAGAAAAGAAATTTGCCCAAGTTGGCAGCAAGGTTTATACTACAGAATTTGAATCTGCCCATGTAGATGGAAAAATATATAGGATAGAAGATCCTAAAGAAATGGAAGAGGCACTTTTGTTAATAGCCCAAAAATACACACCAGACCTGGCAGATTTAAGCCTGGACTTTATTAAGGCCTCATTTTCTAGAACAGCTGTTTATAAAATAGAAATTTTTCAAATAAATGGCAAGAGGAAAAAATTTGACAGCCAAGGCCAAGAAATGAAATTCCAAAGAAAAGAATAAAAAAAGAAAAAGAAGCCCTAGACCCAAGTATTTGTACTTGAATCTAGGGCCAAATTTTTATACTAATTTAATTTGGTGGTAGGTTTTCTTGCCTTTTCTAACTAAGAGCTTGTCATCTGAAAAATCTTCTAAAGTAATAAGTCTATTAGTATCTTCTACTTTCTCATCATTAAGGGAGATTCCACCGTTTTGGATTAGACGTCTACCTTCGCCATTGGACTTAACAAAACCAAGTTCCCTAATCAGCTCAATGACATCCTTGCCAGCTTGGAAATCAGCTTTTGGATAATCAGTAGTAGGAATATTTTCGCTATCCTTGTTACCAGCAAAAAGAGACCTGGCAGCACTTAAAGACTCTTCAGCATCCTTTTGGCCGTGAACCATTTTTACAACTTCATAAGCCAAAATTTCCTTGGCTTTGTTGATTTCAGCTCCTTCAACATTAGTTAGTCTATCAATTTCATCTAGGTCTAAGAATGTTAAAAGTCTTAAGAAAGGTTTAACATCAGCATCAGCAACATTTCTCAAATATTGGAACATGTCATAAGGGCTGGTTTTTTCCCTATCTAACCAAATTGCTCCCTTGGCAGTCTTGCCCATTTTTTCTCCAGCAGCAGTTGTTAAAAGCTTAAAGGTCATAGCATAGGCTTGTTGGTTTTCTTTCTTTCTAATTAATTCCATACCACCAATTATGTTAGACCATTGGTCAGAGCCACCCATTTGGATCTTGGCCCCATACTCTCTAAACAAGTGTAAGAAGTCATAAGATTGTAAAAGCAAGTAGGAAAACTCAAAGAAGGTAAGACCGTCATTGATCCTATTTTTGTAGGCATCCATGGCCAGCATCCTGTTAATGGAAAAATGAACGCCAACCTCTCTCATAAACTCTAAGAAATTAAGGTCTAAAAGCCAGTTAGCATTATTTTCAATAATAGTCTTGCCATTATCAATATCCAAAAATCTCTTCATTTGTTCTTCAAAACGCCTGGCGTTGTGGTTAATCCTATCCTTGGTCATAAGCTGTCTCATATCAGTCCTACCAGAAGGGTCCCCAACCATAGTAGTACCAGCACCAAGAAGGGCAATAGGTCTGTGGCCAGCTCTTTCCATGTGGATCATAGTCATAATTTGAACAAAGTGACCAAGGGTCAAAGAATCAGCAGTGGCATCAAAGCCAATATAGTAGGTTACCTTTTCTTTGGCTAAAAGGTCACGAATTTCTTCTTCATTACTGGTGTTATCAATATAGCCTCTTTCCTTTAAGACATCAAAAACATTTCTCTCCATAAAAAAACCTCCTTAAAAATAAAAAAGCCTGCAACAAAGGGACGTCTTATCGTGGTACCACCCTTTTTCGCAAAGCCTCAACTATCCATAACAGATAAAAACAATCAGACTCCAGATTTGTAATTCAAAAAGAAAAATCTTTTCTACTGTAATCCTTCAAAGTCTCCTATTAATATAATAAAATTATAGCAAGTAAAAAAAATATGTCAACGACTATATTTGAAGATTGAAGGCAAGTTTATATTTTGCTAGAATAAAATTATAGGAGGAAGAAATGAAATTTAAAATATACTTGCTCTTATTTGTAACAGCCTTATTAACAGCCATAGCCTTTGGGATACATATAGTATATCCCCTTGTTTTTGGTCTGCTTATTTTTTCTTTAGATGCTTTTTTAAAGGGCTTTTCCTTTAAAGAATGGCTTTCAATGCTAAAAGACGGTGCCAAAACAGTAAAAAACCTAATACTTATTTTTACCTTAATAGGATTTTTAACAGCATCTTGGCGCTTAAGTGGAACTATCCAGTACTTGGTTTATAATGGAGCAAATTTAATTAACCCAAAACTCTTCTATTTATATGCCTTTGTACTAACTTTGATTATGTCTATGTTAATTGGAAGCATAAATGGAACTATCACAACAATGGGCATAGTTATAATATCCTTGGCTAGGGCAAATGCTGCCAGCTTATTAATAACAAGTGGAGCCATCTTGTCAGGAGGAATATTTGGAGACAGAATAAGTCCAGTTTCATCATCAGCTTATTTAGTGGCTGAACTTACAGAAACAGATGTAATTGAGAATAGGAAGATAATGTTTAGGTCAATAATAGTACCTACAATAATTTCAGGCCTAATATTTTTATTGCTTTCCATATTTAAAGGTGGAAGCTCTATAGACACAAAGCTATTAAGTGAACTTAGCCAAAGCACAAAGCTATCAGTATATTCTCTGGTCCCAGCCCTGCTAATTGTTTTCTTGGCCTTGGCAAAATTTTCCACAAAATCATTACTAATAATAAGCAGTCTAGCCAGTGTAATAATAGCTTACTTTGTACAGGGCTTTGGAATAAAAGAAATAATAGAAGGTTTAATATTTGGAGTCAATATCCCAAATCTTAGCCCAAACCTATCTACAATAGTAAATAGTGGAGGCTTGCAGTCTATGTTTCTTACCATAATATGTGTCTTATTATCAGCTATGTATTATGGCATATTTAAAAAAACAGACTTCTTAAAACCAGTAAAGAACATTATAGAAAACCTAGAAAAGAAAATAGGAACCTACTGGACCTTTGTAACTATAAGCTTTTTATTTTCAATCTTATTTGGCACCCAGGCTATTGTAGTAATGCTTATAACTAGCCTATACAAGGATAAAATACCAGACAAGAAGGAGTTGATGTTGGATTTAGAAAATGGCCCAATTATTATTCCTTCATTAATACCTTGGAATATGGCAGCCTTTTTAGCCTTTTCAATATACCAGGTGCCCTTTAGAGCAGTTGTGTTCAATGTATTTGCAATAATCACAGTAATTTATTACAAAAAATTCAAAAAGTAGTTGACAAAATAAAGTAGAATTGTTAAGATAAAAAAGTTGCAAAAAAAGCAACAAAGAAGAAAAAAATATTAACAAAAATGACAAAAAAGCCTTGACAAAGGTAATGTAAATTTGTTAATATGAATAAGCTGTCGCCAGCGGGTAGATTAAGACCATGTAAAAATAAATTAAAAATAATTTAAAAAGGTCTTGACAAGATAAACTAGATTTGATAAGATAATCAAGCTAACCCATT
>JAUNLQ010000010.1 GCA_030532225.1 Bacillota bacterium | reverse complement strand
TGTTATATTTGTATGTATGGCTCTAGGAACTTTAATTTCTGGTTGGATTAGTAAGATAATTAATATGGGATTCCCAGACTATGTTGGAGCAATGTTTGTTGCTGTTATAGTTAGAAACTTAAACGAAGCCTTCCATTTCTACAATTTCGATTTCGCCCTTGTAGATGGTATTGGCGATGTAATGCTTAATATGTATTTGGCTTTAGCTTTAATGACCTTAAAGTTATGGGAACTATCAGGACTTCTAGGTGGTGTATTATTAGTAGTTCTATCACAAGTTGTTGTTCTAATTCTTCTATCCTACTTTGTAGTATTCAGAATATTAGGAAGCAATTACGATGCTGCAGTAATGTGTTCAGGTCTATGTGGACACGCTCTTGGAGCAACACCTTCAGCTATTGTTAATATGACAGCTGTTAACGAAAAGTATGGAATGAGTAGAAAGGCTATGATGATTGTTCCAATTGTTGGAGCTTTCTTAGTAGACGTTATTTATCAACCTCAAACTATTTGGTTTATAAGTCAATTTGTTAAATAGTTAGAATTTTTAGGAGGAATATTTATGGCAAAGTTAGTAGAATGTGTTCCAAATTATAGTGAAGGAAGAGATTTAGAAAAAGTTGAAAAGATAGTTGCCCACTTTAAAAATGTAGAAGGACTTACTCTTTTAGACTATTCTTCAGACCCTGACCATAATAGATCAGTTGTAACCTTAATTGGTGAGCCTGAAATTGTTAAAGAAAAAGTTATAGCTTCTATAAAAACTGCAGCTGAACTTATTGATATGACTGTCCACCAAGGAGCCCATCCTAGAATGGGAGCTACTGACGTTGTACCTTTTACACCTGTTTCAGATGTTACTATGGCAGAATGTATTGAACTTGCCAATGAAGTAGGTGAAGCTGTTGGCCAAATGGGTATTCCTGTTTATCTTTATGAAGAAGCAGCTACAAAGGCTGATAGAGTTAACTTGGCAGATGTTAGAAAAGGCCAATACGAAGGCTTCTTTGATAAAATAAAAGAAGAAGGCTGGGAACCTGATTATGGTCCAAAAGAAATGAACCCAAAATCTGGAGCCACTGCCATAGGTGCTAGAGTTACCTTAGTAGCCTTTAATATTAACCTTGATACTCCTGATTTGGAAATAGCTAAGGCTATTGCAAAGAAAATGAGAGCCAAAGGCGGCGGACTTGCTTATGTAAAAGCTATCGGCCTAAAGGTTGAAAAGAGAAATATCACTCAAGTATCTATGAACCTGGTAAATTATCAAAAATCCAGAGTATATCAAGCCTTTGAAATGGTTAAAATGGAAGCCAAAAGATATGGCGTAAATGTAGTAGGCTCTGAAGTTATAGGAACAGTTCCTATGGAATCTTTGATTTCAGCAGCTGAATACTATCTACAAATTGAAGATTTTGATATTACTCAAATACTTGAGAAGAGATTGTTAGATAAGTAAAAATTTTTTAATTGAGTCAACTTGAATGTTGGCTCAATTTTTTTATTAAGGCAAAAATATTTGAAAAATTCCTCGTAAAAAAGACCATAGATTTTTCCATGGTCTTTATACTTTTTCTCTTATTTCATTATTGTAATGATGGCATTTAATTTATAATCCTGGCCATCTCTTCTGGCTGAGTTTAAGCCCTTGTTTGTGTAAGTTGATTGTGAAGACTTGTCTATGTTTTCTGCCTTTATCCCTGCTCCTAAGAGTAGTTGGTAGTTGGCCTCCACCATTGACATCAAGTACTTTTCTCCCTGGCCTTTGAAAAATTTATCCCTACTAGGAAAGTCTGCAAAGGCCTCATAGACTTCTGGGCCTACTTCATAGTTTGCCATGTCTATTGATGGGCCTATATAGGCTAGGATGTCTTCTTTTTTGCAGGCAAAGTCTGCCACCATCATTTCCACTGCCTTCTGGGAAATCTTTTTTTGTGTTCCCCTCCAACCTGAATGTAGGGCTGCTTGGACCTTGGTCTTTGGGTCATAAAGGATAATTGGGCTACAGTCTGCAAATTTTATTAGAAGGCCAATGTCTTTCTTGTCTGTTATTAGGCCATCTGTTTGTAAAAACTGCCTGCCATAATAAAAGTCCCTGCCATTTTCTCCACTACAATATTCTATATTGTCTCCATGGACTTGTTGGCAAGAATATATTTGAACTGGATTTTCTCCCATGGTTTTTAAAATTGAGTCAACTTGGTCTTTGACTTGGGGGCCTGCTGTCATGGCCCTTAAGTTATAGTCAGAGCCTGCTATGAAGTTTACTAGGCCCTGGTCAGCTAAAATTTTTGAATACATTTTCTCCCTCCCATGTATCTATACCCAAGTTTTTATTTTTGGTAAAGAAAAAAGGAGGAGATTTCTCCCTTCCTTCTCTTTTTCTAAAATTTCTTTCTAGAGCCTGGTTTTACTAGGTCTAGGCCTTGGTCACACAATGGACAGGCGTCATTTTCATAGCTATTAATGTTAAGGTCTATGGCTGAATAAAGTTTGTAGCCATTTAGTTCTTTTTGGCCACTTCTGTTAGCCAAACATCCTATGCCAACAATTTCTACTCCATATTGTTTTAAGGCTTCGATGGCTTCTAGGGAAGACTTACCTGTTGTTACTACGTCTTCTGTTATTAAAACTTTGGCTCCCTTATCTAGGCTAAAGCCTCTTCTAAGGGTCATTACATTATTTTCTCTTTCTGTAAACATAGATGGCTTGTTTAGTTGTCTGGCTATTTCATAGGATACAATTACTCCTCCCATAGCTGGCCCAACTACTACATCAATGTCCAGGTCCTTTACTTGGTCAACTACTAATTTTAGGACTTGGGCTGCCTTGCCTGGATACATTAGAACCTTGGCACATTGAACGTAACCGTCTGAGTGTTTGCCTGATGATAGTAGGAAGTGGCCTTGTAGGAAGGCTCCACTTTCCTTTAAAATTTTTTCCACATCTGTCATTTTTTCTCTCCTAAATTATTCCTCTTATTTGGTCAAGTGACTTTATATTTTCTTCTTTCATAAATTTTTCCATGTCTCTAATTATTTCTGGCATAACTTGTGGGTTAAGGAAGTTGGCTGTTCCAACTTGGATGGCTGTTGCCCCTGCCATTATAAATTCTATGGCATCCTTGTAGTCCATAATGCCTCCTAGGCCAACTACTGGTATGGAAACTGCTTGACAAACTTCTCTTACCATTCTCAAGGCTATTGGCTTTATGGCTGGACCAGATAGACCAGCTGTTATATTGTCAAAAACTGCCTTCCTCTTATAAATATCTATGGCCAAGGCATTAAAAGTGTTGACCAAAGACAAGGCATCTGCCCCTGCCTTTTCACATTCCCTAGCTACTTCCACTAAGTTATGGGCATTGGGAGAAAGTTTTACCATTAGCTTTTTCTTAGTTACCTTCCTCACTTGAGAAACTACTAGGCCAGCGTCCTGGCAGTCCATTCCAAAGGCCATGCCCCCTTCTTTTACATTGGGACAGGAAATGTTTAGTTCTATAAAGTTGATCTTAGTCTTATCTAAAAGCTTGGCTCCTTCAATATAGTCTTCTAGGCTATTGCCTCCTAGGTTAACAAAGATTTCAGTGCCTAGACTTTCCATAAAGGGAAGTTCTTCTTCTATAAAAACTGCAACAGATGGATTTTGTAGGCCTATGGAGTTCATAACACCTGATCTTGTTTCGTGAATTCTTTGGCCAGTATTTCCGTCTTTTTTATAAAGGGTTGCCCCCTTGGAACAAATTCCTCCAAGGACAGACAGGTCATAAAATTCTGCAAACTCCCTGCCATTACCAAAGGTTCCACTGGCTGCAATAACTGGATTTTTTAGTTCAATTCCACATAAATTCGTCTTAAGCATTAGAAGACCACCTCACTAGCATAAAATACTGGTCCGTCATGGCAGACTCTTTGGATTCCTTGGGTAGTTTCTACAGCACAGCCTAAACATACTCCAAAGCCACAAGCCATTCTAGCTTCTAGGGACACTTGTAACTTGTCTTGGTCTAAGTTGGCTGCCATGGCCCTAAGCATTGGCATTGGCCCACAGGCAAAGACCATGTCGTAGTCTTGGCCTTTTTCTTCCATTAACTGTAGCACATTGCCATGAAAGCCTACCTTGCCATTGTCTGATGAAATGTAGATATTGTCCACATGGTCCTTAAAGGCATCTAGGAAAAAGTCATAGTCCCTAAAGCCAGCATAAAGGTCTACCTGGCAGTTTAATTTCTTGGCTAGGTAAAGCATTGGAGCTAGGCCTGCTGCTCCACTGGCTAGGGCAACTTTTTTGTGGTCTCCTAGGTCAAAGCCCTTGCCTAAGGGACCTAAAAGTTCAAGATATTCTCCAGCCTTCTTTTTAGAAAAATGGTCTGTTCCCCTGCCTACAACCATATACAAAAAGCTAATGGAATCTTCTTCAATGTCAACAATGCCAAGGGGACGAGACAAAATCGGGTCTGTTTGCCAGTCTCTTAGCATATAAAATTGGCCCGGGTCTCCTTGGTAGGAGCCTGCAATTTTTATTAAATATACACCTGATCCAATTGGCTCATTGGAAATAATTTGGCCTTTTTGGTACTTATTCATAGTCAAAAATATCCTTTTTCATTGCTTCAACTGCCATTCTTGCATAATGGCCAACTTTTTCTTCTCCATCAGGGTAGTTTTTGTAGTTGTTAATAATTCCCCTTGATGAATTTACTATACCACCGTTAAAGTTGTTGAGATAGTTTCTAATGTCTTCTGCCTTGCCTCCTTGGGCTCCATAGCCTGGAATTAGGAAGAAGGTGGTCTTGTATTTTTCTCTAATTTCTACAGCCTCTTCGCTGTGAGTTCCACCTACAACCATGCCTAGGGCTGAGTAGCCATGGTCTCCAATAAAGGCCTTGCCCATTTCTTCTAGCTTGTCGCCAATGGTGTAATAAAGTGGTCTGCCATCTTCTTGGATCATATATTCAATGTCCTTGGCTCCTGGGTTTGAAGTCCTTAAAAGGACAAAGACTCCCTTGTCTCCACTTTCTAGGTAAGGCAAATATGGTTCAACTGAATCAAAGCCCATATAAGGGTTTAAGGTTATAAAATCAGTTGCCAATTCAGATTCAAAGTGGCCCTTGGCATACATTTTTGCAGTTGAGGAAATGTCCCCTCTTTTAATGTCTCCAATGGAAAGAAGGTCCTGTTTCTTTAGGTATTTTACTGTCTTCTTGTAGGCCTTTAGGCCATCTAGGCCATAGGCTTCATAAAAGGCGATTTGTGGCTTGTAAATGGCTACAAGGTCCTTAGTTGCGTCTATAATTTCCTTGTTAAATTTGAAAAGTCCCTTGGTAACCCCAAGTTCTTTGTATTTTTCTGGTAGATTGTCAAAAACTGGATCTAGGCCAACACAAACAAAGCCTTTTTCTGCAACTCTTTCATATAACTTGTCTATAATCAATTTGTACCTCCATACATAATCCTGCCCTGTCTAAAAGTCATAACAACTTGGCCCTTTAATTTTTCCCCAATAAAAGGAGAATTTTTGCTTTTAGAAACTAGGTCTCCTTCTTCAACAACATATTCCTTGTTTAAGTCTACTAAAACTAAGTCAGCCAAGGCTCCTTGATCAATTTGGCCATGGTCTAGGTCTAGGATTTTTCCTGGCTTATAGGCCATAATTTCAGATAGCTTTTCCAAGGAAATTTCTCCAGATTCTACTAAAACTGTATAAACAGTTGAGAAGGCTGTTTCCAGGCCAACCATGCCTGGGGCTCCCTTTTCCTTGTCTTCCTTAGAATGAGGAGCGTGGTCTGTGGCTATACAGTCTACTGTGCCATCTTTTATTCCTTCAATAAGAGCTTTAACATCTGCTTCTTCCCTTATTGGTGGATTAACCCTGTAGCCTCCACCAGCAAAGTACAAGTGGTGGGGACTGGTTTCACAAGTAATATTGGCCCCTTCTGCCTTGCCCTTTCTAATTATGTCTACAGACCCTGCAGTGGACACATGGGAAAAGTGGATTCTTGCTCCAGTTTCTTTAGAAAGATAAGTGTCTCTTAAGGTGATAATATCTTCTGCCAACCTGTAATTGTAAGGAGAAATTTCTGGGTCTTCTCCATGGACCATAATGCCAAGACCGTGTTTTTTTGCTTCTAAACAAGCCTGGTACATTATATGGTTGGACAAGATTCCCTTGCCATCATCTGACAAAAACTTTACTTCAGGTCCAAAGGATCCAAAGTCAGTTAGTTCTTTGCCTTCTAAGTTTTTAGTTACTGCTATAATTTGGTAAAGGTCTATTAGGTCTAAGTCCTTGGACTTGTTTATTACATAGTCGTGGACTTCCATATTGTCACAAACTGGCTTGGTGTTGGCCATGGCATAACAAATTGTGTAGCCACCTTTTAGGGCTGCCCTTGATCCACTTTCTATATCTTCCTTGTAAGTAAGTCCTGGGTCCCTAAAGTGAACATGTAGGTCTACAAAGGAAGGCATTAGCACCTTGTCAGTCCCGTCAATTACTAGGGTATTTTCATCAGCCTTAAGGTCTTGGCCAATTTCTTTTATAGTCTTTCCTTCTATTAATACATCTGCAAGCTTGGACCCTCTATGGTCTGTTACTTGGACGTTTTTTATCAGTGTTTTTTTCATTGCTTGTCCATTTCTAAAAAGTGGTCACAGTAGTGGCACTTGTATTTTTTAGATTTAGAGTCTACAAGGGAGAATTTGCTAACAATTTCCCTTTCACTTTGGCTAATACATCTTGGGTTCTTGCAGGTGAAAATTCCAGAGAACTCTTCTGGCAGGCTTACACGAATTTTTTTGAAGATTTTTTCGTCTTCAATAAAGTTTATTGTAAGATTCTCATCTAAAATAGCCAAGGCTGTTAGATCCATGTCTATAATGTTTTCGATTTTCAATATATCTTTCTTGCCATAGGTTTTAGAATCAGTGTTGGTGATTAAAGCAACTCTGTAGTCTGCCTTGTCTAAGTTTAAAAGTCTGTAAATTTGATAACCAACTCCTGGTCTAATATGGTCAATAACGATTCCCTTTTTTATACTAGTAATACTTAACATTATTTTTCAACCCCCAATAATTTCATAATAAGTGCCATTCTTGCGTACATACCATTTTTCACTTGTTCAAAGTACTTGGCCCTTGGGTCAGAGTCTACTGCAACTTCAATTTCGTTTACCCTTGGAAGTGGGTGAAGGACGATCATGTCATCCTTGGCTAGGGACATTTTGCCAGGTCCAAGAATATAGGAGTCTTTAAGTCTTACATAGTCAGCTTCGTTGAAGAATCTTTCCTTTTGAACCCTGGTCATATAAAGAATATCCAAATCAGCAATTACATTTTCCAGTCTTTCAACTTCAACAAAGTTGTCAGCTCCTTCTTCAAAGGTAAGTTCCATTACATACTTTGGAACCTTAAGTTCTTCTGGAGAAATTAGATAAAACTTGTTGCCCTTAAACTTGTTCATAGTCTTTAAAAGAGAGTGGACAGTTCTGCCGAACTTTAAGTCTCCACAAAGACCAATGTTTAAGTTTTCAAAGGTTCCCTTGTTTAAAATTATTGTAACTAAGTCAGTTAGGGTTTGGGTTGGGTGGTAGTGGCCTCCATCACCTGCGTTAATTAAAGGCACATAAGTATATTCTGCTGCCAACATGGCTGAGCCTTCCCTTGGATTTCTCATAGCCAAAATATCTGCATAGCAGCCAACAGTTCTAATAGTGTCTATTAAACTTTCTCCCTTGGCTGTTGAAGATGAGGCGGCTTCAGAAAAGCCTACAACTTGGCCTCCTAGCCTTAACATGGCAGATTCAAAGGACAACCTGGTCCTTGTTGAAGGCTCAAAAAAAAGAGTTCCTAAAATCTTATTCTTACAAACTTCAGAATAATCATCTGGACTCTTAATAATATCACGAGCTAAATCCATCAATTCATAGATTTCTTCTACACTTAAGTCGTCTGGACTTACTAAATTTCTTCCTTTTAACATTTTCTAGTCTCCTTAATTGATAGTAAAAATAACCTGATAACTAAAAAATTTCTCGTGGAAATATTGTTATCCTTTTTGAACTCACTGGTTCACTTTAAAGGTCTTTTTCATTTTTTATCTTACATCTTAAAGGGCAACTTGTCAAATAATTTTAAGAAAATTTTACAGCATTCTGGATCACATTTAATTTACACATAACTTACATCTTACAAAGGTTGACATTGAAGTTCATTTATTATAAAATAGATAGGCATTAGTTAAGGAGAGATGGCTGAGCTGGCTGAAGGCGCTCGCCTGGAAAGCGGGTATACGTTGATAGCGTATCAGGGGTTCAAATCCCCTTCTCTCCGCCAGTAGAAAATTTGCCGTACTAGACGGGGAACTAGCGGGACCTTGTAACCTGCAATCCGCTACAGCAGGGTCGACCACTAACTGAGGGGCCAATTTGTCGAGTTTGCCGCAAGCAAGTGGCATTGACGATTGGGTCTTGTGCAACGAATGCTTGTGAACCGTGTCAGGTCCGGAAGGAAGCAGCACTAAGCAATGATTTTTCGTGTGCCACAAGGGTGCCTGGTCTGAGTTAACTACTTGTGTACCATCGGGAAGTTGTTTTCGAAGTAGGGTACGGCATACATAGGGAAGGTTATAGCCTTCCCTTTTATATAAAATGGGGCCGAACATGGCTTCGACGGGGATTTTGAATCAACATAAGCGAGTCGTTTTTTGAGACAAAACGTTAAACAGCTCAAAACAAAATAAATAACAACAATAATAATTTAGCATTTGCAGCGTAAATAGCTGCATTCGCCATCTAGGTAACCCATAGGCCTAGCTCTTGGCGTCAATTATATGGGAAACGAATCTTTCTAACTTGTCATAGGAAAGAGGGTATTTATGGCAATATAGTAGGACGGTCTTGTCTATTAGACTTTCCTATTGAATAAAAAACAAATAGACTGGACTCGGAGAAAGTGTTGTGGATGGGTTTTCGGACGTGGGTTCGACTCCCACCGGCTCCACCATATTGTTGAATAAGTAAGAAAACTTAAAAAAGCAAAGACTAGGCGTAAAAACCTAGTCTTTTTAATATTTTTACTAAAGTTGTTTTCTAAATTTAGAACTTTTTTCTAAGATAATATAAACCATAGCCAATAAAGCTAAGGCAAGGCCTAGAACAATAAGTCTATTCTGCAAAAATTCTAGCCTAGTGTAGTTTTTAAAGGCCAAGGGATGAAGACTAAGGCCCTTTAAGAATCTGCCCTGGCCAAAGTAGTCAAACAAAACATAGGCAAATAAAAATCCTAGGCTATAATAATATTGGCCAAATAAAATTAAGATAAATAAGCCATAAGCCCCTAAGACAAACATATTTATTAAGGCATATAAGGGCAAACTTATTACAGGCAAAAACTCTGGTCCCAGGTCTTTAATAACAGCTGCCTGAAAAAACCTAAGAGCTGGATAGTAAAAAATAAAAAATATTAGGGTCCAAAGACAAAACCTTCCAATAAAAAATTTAAAATTAGATATAGGAAGACTTAAGCTAAAGGCCAAGCTGTCCTTGCCATGGCTGTCAGAAAAAATTTTTATCATAAAAATAGAAAAAATTCCAGGAAAGATTATTTCTATCCATTTTAAAAAATTAGTCCTTTGGCTGTCTAGGCTGATAATATTCTCATTCAGGTTGAAAAACCTAATCTTATAGAAGCCTAAATATAGGGCCAGGGTAAATAAGCCTATAAAGGCTAAAAGTCCAAAAAATATTTTCTTGTTATTCTTAATATCTACTTCTATTAGCTTTATCATTGGCTACTTTCCTTATAGGTCGCCAAGTCTCCTGAAAAAACAATTTTCCCATTTTCTATTTCAACAAGCTGGTCTACTTCTTGGAAAATATCTTCTTCAAGATGACTTGAATAAAGGATTATGGTCTGAGGATAAGTGGCCTTTATATACTTATAAATCTCCCTTAACTCTGCCCTACTTTCCCTGTCCAAACCTGAAGAAGGTTCGTCTAAGAGTATTAGTTGAGGTTTAAGGGCTAAGGCTCCAGCAATTACTAGCTTTTTCTTCATACCTTCTGAAAGGGTCTTGATTTTCTTGTCCTTGTACTCCCTGATGCCAAAAATATTTAGATAGTCTTCCTTTTTAGAGTCCTTAAAAAAGCTTATAAAGTCTATATATTCCTCTACTTTTATATCATCATAGGAGGAAAATTTTTGTGGGACATAGGCTATTTGATTTTTTATTTTATTTACATCCTTGTAGTCTATGTTGTTTAGGAAAATCGCCCCACTTTTAGCCTTATATATAGTGGCCAAAATTTTTATTAAAGTGGTCTTGCCTGATCCATTAGGCCCTAGGAAAACGTTGATTCCAGGGTCTAAGTCTAAGGTCAAGTTTTCTATAAAGGCCTTTCCCTTATAGGAAAAATTTAAGTTTTTTATTGATAATTTACTTGTAGTCATTTTACACCTACTATTTTTAAAACTCACTTACCATTAAATTTTCGTCTATTTCTAAGGCCTGGCTATAAGCACCAGGATAAATAATGATTTTTTTAGGATTTTTATTGGTTGCATAATTTTCAAGATAAGAATTTATTGTCCAGTCATAGTCTTCTAGATAATGGCCAATTACTTCTTCTGAACCTACATATTCAAGGCCCCCAATTTCTTTGGCCCTATAAAAGCCATCAGAAATATATAGGTATTTGGTCTGGCCCTTAAGAAAACTTTGGCCCTCATCTAAAACTTCAAAATCATTTAGGTTGCTAATAAGCCTTTTCTTGTAGGAAACTTGTAGTTCATAGGGAAGCTCTTGCTCGGTTTTTATTAGTGGATACCAATTCATTGCTGGCAGTAGGTTTGAGGAAGTATTGGAAGAATAATTTAAAAGGATGCCTGGGTTCATTATATCTTTAATGGTCCCCTGGTAGTCTAAAAGCAAAGTCCCCCTTTGGCCAGGTTGAAGGTTAAAGTCAGATAGGATAATAGCTTGACCCTGTCTATTATAGGCTATATTATTTTCATCAAGGCTAGCTTCACTTATAGAAAGATTGGCATTTAAAGCCATTGTAAGTTCTGTCAAGGACTTCTCAGACTTGTTTAAAATTTCAATTTGGCAGCTGTTAGAAAGCTTTTCACCTAGCTTTAGGTCCATTTTATAACTTGTAATTTCTATGTCAGATCCAAAGTTGTCCAAAAATTTTTCCCTGGCTTCTAAACTAGTCAAATCAAATAAGGCCATGTCCATATTATAGGAATTATTTTTTGCTCCCTTTAAAGTAAAAGCAGAAAGGAAGCTCAGGGCCACTGCAAGGGCCAGGTAGACTATTTTCTTAGGACTAAAGGACAGCAACAAGACACTTAAGAGAAATATGGAAAATACCAAGGGAACTACCCTGTCTAGAAAAT
Organism: Bacillota bacterium; assembly: GCA_030532225.1. Lineage (GTDB taxonomy): Bacteria > Bacillota > Clostridia > Tissierellales > Peptoniphilaceae > Neofamilia. The sequence goes on along the minus strand of JAUNLQ010000010.1, from coordinate 32,294 downwards.
AAATCTTATCATAAACATTGCCTGTGGCAGTTAAGAAAGTATAAAAAATATTGTCATCTAAGAAACTTAGGCTTGACCACAGACTAGGGTCATAGGATCCTGAATAAAATAAAATAGTCTCTAAAAAAATTGGCGTAAAAAATAAAATTGGCAACAAGGCAAAAACATAGGCCAGCTTGGATTTTATTAGCCTAGCCAAGACCATGCCTAGAATAAGAGAAAAATTGTAGGCCAGTATATTGGTAAGAACAACATTTATAAGTACATTAAAAATATAGGCAAAACTGTAGCCTAAGGCTAGGCCAGCTGCCAGGAAAAATATAAGTATAAAGGCTAAAATAAAGGCAATAAAGGAAAAGTTAGCCATGTATAAAGCTAGAACAGTCTTTTCCCTAGAAAGTGGCAGACTTAAATCAAAATCTTCCAGACCTTGAACTGCCCTAACTCCTAGGATAAAACTAAGGCCCATAGTCAACAGATCTACATAGTGAAAGATCCTAGTCCAATCACCAAATTTGGTCCTAGCAAAAAATCCCAGCTTATAAAATAAAAAAGCAAAAAATAAGGCTATGGGAATAAAGAAAATATATTTCCACTTGCTCCTGTATAATGATAAAAAATCTATTTTAATTTTTTCTAGCATAAAAACTCCTTTAAAATTAGGGAAAAATAGCCTGTCATAATAAACATTTAACCCTGGTCCCTTATTAAGTATAAGCCAGTTAAGGCAGATTTAAAAGCCATACTTACTATGTCTATTTATTATCTACCCTTAAATTTATTTCAAAAAAGTAAAAGACAACAATTGAGCTAAATTATTATTTTTTAGACCTTTAAAATTAATTCCAACTAGGCTTATCTTCTTCTAAGCTTTCACTTTCAAGGGATTCAAGATATAGACTTTGGCTTTTATAATTTTCTGATTGGGTAAATTTTTCCTCTTCCTTGGGACCACAGGCCACTAGCATAAGGAAAAGAAAAATTATAGCAAAAATCTTGATATAGCCTTTCATCTTATTCAACTCCTAGTAGATTTTTCTTCCTTCATATATACATCGTTTGTGAAGACAAGATTACTACAGGGAATTTTCCATGTTTTCAAATATTTTTTCCATTATTTCTAACATTTCTTCTGTTGTAATATCCAGGCTTTTTATATGATAATTAAAGCCTTTATATTCAATAAAGATATTATTGCCAAAATCATCTATTCCTTCCCCTATTAAATAGGTTCTATTGTTTAATTCTTCAACTCGGTATATTGTATGCTCATTATCTACGCCAATGCTACTGGCAGCATCGGTGGACACAACTGTCATAGTTATTCTATTATCATGGCTATCTAATAAAACTGCATCTTTAAGTACCTTGTAATCATTAAATTCAACTACCCTATATTCTTCTGGTATATATGCTTCTTTAAAGTCCACTCTAATATGGTCTTCTTCTTTAGGACTTATTTCTATAGACAGATGGTCTGAATACCAGACCAGGTCCCTATATTCAGTAGCCCAGGCTAGAAAGTTTTGGAAGGCAGCTTGTGCTGTTTGGTTATTGGCTATTAGTAGGCTAAATCCTCCTGTAAATATTAAAAGAAAGATGGCTACTTTTTTCAAGATACTTTGCCAGTTCTTAGGTCTAAATAGGTTTTTCATTTGTTTTTTAAAGGTTTTTGTTAGGGGGTATTTTTTTATTTGTAGCTGGCTAATTTCTTCTTCGAAACTTTCTATTATAGCCTCTTCTAAAAGCCTTTCAAATTTTTGGTCAATTTTTTTATCCATCTAATAATCCTTCTTTTTTCATATTTGCTCTGATTTTTTCCTTGGCCCTATAGAGCCTAACTTCCACTGTCTTTATTTCCATGTTTAAGATTTGTCCAATTTCCTTGTAGGACATTTTGTCCCTGTATCTAAATAATAAGATCTGATAGGATATTTGGTCCAGCTTTTCTAGTTGTCTTTTTAGGCCTTGGACTTCTTCTTCTTTTTCAATTTTTTCGTCTATAGAATTTTTTGGCTCTAGGTATATTTCTAAATCTTCTAGGCTCTTGTTCATATATTTTTTCTCTTTTCTTATTTGGTCTATAGACTTGCCCCTAATTATGCTAAGCATCAGTCTTTTTAGGTCTTCCTTTTCTAGTTTTAAGTAGTCTGGCCTTTTTTCAAGGACATAAAGGAAAGCCTCATGGACTGCTTCTTGGGCTTTGGATAAATCTTTTAAAAATGTCATGGCATAACTTATAAAGTAGTCTATGTTTTCTTTATAAATTTCTTCTAATATAGTTTTTTCTTCTACTGGTTCAAGACTTGCTAGGTATAGGAATAACATATTATCTCCTTGGGATTTGTCCCTTCATATATATATCGGATGAAGCTGGCAAATCCCTACAAAGTTTTTTTATTTTTTTCTATTTTTATTGTAGCTTATTTTCTTCTAGCTTAATATGTTTTTTCTCTTAGAATCTTTTGTGTTTTTTGGTCTTTTTAGGGTAAATTTATTCTAAGAAGGAGGAAGTACTTATGTTTAAAAATTTATTAGTGGCCATTGGAGGTTCTAATTCTTCTTTAGTTGCCTTAGACAGGGCTATTTGTCTTGGCAAGTTAACTGAGGCAAAGATCAATGTCTTGTCTGTGGCTCCTGAGGCTATTATTCGTATTCCAACTAATATTTCTGATGAAGATGAGGATCTTAATGAAGATGTTTATAATATTACCAAAAAAATTTTAGAAAGGGCAAGGAGTATTTTAGAATCTTATCCTTATACTTATACTTGCCAGTATAGGACAGGGGATCCTGCCAGGGAAATTGTGGCCTATGCTGATGAAATCGGAGCCGATTTAATTGTTATTGGCAACAGGGACCTTGGTTTTGTTTCTAGGACTATTTTAGGCTCTGTGTCTAAAAAGGTTATTGATACTGCCAATGTTTGTGTCTTAGTTGCCAAGGAAAAAGACAAGGACAATGATTAAGTTTTTGCTTTTTATTAACTTCTTGACCTTTTTTCTTTATGGTCTAGATAAACTTAAGGCCAAGTACCATGCTTGGAGGATTAAGGAGGCTAGTCTGTTGACTTTGACCATGGCTGGCGGATCCTTAGGGGCTTTCTTGGCTATGGTTTTATTCAACCATAAAAAAAGAAAAAGGTTTTTGTTTTTGTTACCTTTTTCTCCTTACTTGTTCATGGAATTTTGCTTTTTTATTTTTTTAGTCTTTATTAGTTTTAGTAAAGGCTTTTTTTATTGCTAATCTTTATAGGTCTTCTATTTGCCAATCTATTGGCTTTAAATTATTTTTTTCTAAAAACTTATTGGCCTTGGAAAAATGCCTGCAGCCGAAAAATCCCCTATAGGCTGATAGTGGACTTGGATGAGGGGCTGTTAGAATTAGGTGCTTAGGATTTTTTATTAGCTTGGCTTTTTCTTGGGCAGGTCGTCCCCACAAGAGGAAGACTACTGGATCTTCTTTGTCATTAAGGGAGGATATTACTGAGTCTGTAAGTTGTTCCCAGCCTCGTCCTCGGTGGGAGTTGGCTTGGTGAGCCCTTACTGTTAAGACTGTATTCAGCAAGAGGACTCCTTCTTTGGCCCATTTTGTTAGATTTCCATTGTTGGGAATTTTCAGGCCTAAATCTTCCTGGATTTCTTTGTAGATGTTTTCCAAAGATGGTGGAATTTTGGTCCCTGGCTGAACTGAAAAAGCCAGACCATGGGCCTGCTTATAGTTGTGGTAGGGGTCTTGGCCTAGGATTACTACCTTGACCTGGTCGTAGTCTGTGTAGTGAAAGGCGTTGAATATGTCGTCTGCCTTTGGGAAAATAAGTCCCTTATTATATTCTTCTATTAGAAATTGTCTCAAGTTTTGGTAATAGTCTTTTTCAAATTCTGGTCCTATATGGTCTAGCCACTTGTTTGTTATTTTTGGCATTTTTACTCCTTTGTATGTAAAAAAAGAGTAGACTATTGCTAGCCTACTCTATATTTTAAATGTTAATTAACCAACTAATTTAGTTACAACACCTGATGCTACAGTTCTTCCACCTTCTCTAATAGCAAATCTTACACCTTCGTCCATAGCGATTGGAGTGATAAGTTTTACTTTGAAAGTAGCGTTGTCGCCAGGCATTACCATTTCTACGCCGTCAGCTAATTGGATATCACCAGTTACGTCAGTTGTTCTGAAGTAGAATTGTGGTCTGTATCCGTTGAAGAATGGAGTGTGTCTTCCACCTTCTTCTTTTGATAGAACGTAAACTTCTGCTTCGAATTCTGTGTGAGGTTTGATTGTTCCTGGTTTAGCAAGAACTTGTCCCCTTTGGATTTCGTCTCTTTGAACACCTCTTAGAAGTAGACCTACGTTGTCACCAGCTTGTGCTTGTTCTAGAAGTTTTCTGAACATTTCTACACCAGTTACAACAACTTTTCTAGCTTCATCAGTAAGTCCTACGATTTCAACTTCGTCTTGAACTTTGATAACACCAGATTCTACTCTACCAGTTGCTACTGTACCTCTACCAGTAATAGAGAATACGTCTTCTACTGGCATTAGGAATGGATTGTCAACGTCTCTAGTTGGTTCTGGAATATATTCGTCAACAGCTTCCATTAATTTAAGGATTTTGTCTCCCCATTCTGAGTCTGGTTCTTCAATAGCTTTTAGAGCTGATCCAACTACGATTGGAGTGTTGTCTCCATCAAAGTCATATTCAGAAAGAAGTTCTCTAACTTCCATTTCAACTAATTCAATAAGTTCTGGGTCGTCAACTTGGTCTTCTTTGTTTAAGAATACTACGATAGTTGGAACACCAACTTGTCTTGAAAGTAAGATGTGTTCTCTTGTTTGTGGCATTGGACCGTCAGCAGCTGAAACTACTAAGATAGCTCCGTCCATTTGTGCAGCACCAGTGATCATGTTTTTAACATAGTCGGCGTGTCCTGGGCAGTCTACGTGAGCGTAGTGTCTGTTTGGAGTTTCATATTCTACGTGAGATGTAGAAATTGTAATTCCTCTTTCTCTTTCTTCTGGAGCCTTGTCGATGTTTGCATAGTCGATGTTTTCACCAGTACCATATCTTTGGTGTAGTACATATGTGATAGCTGCAGTTAAAGTAGTTTTACCGTGGTCAACGTGACCAATTGTACCAATATTTACGTGTGGTTTCGTTCTCTCAAATTTTTCTTTAGCCATTGTTTAATCCTCCTAATGAACTATTTATATTTTCTAGATATTGTTTTTATAATACATCAATTTTATAATTTTTTCAACTATTACTGTCTATTACCTACTACTTCTTCAGCAATATTTTTTGGAACTGGAGCATAGTGATCAAATTGCATTGAATATGTTGCTCTACCTTGAGTGTTTGATCTTAGAGATGTTGCATAACCAAACATTTCTCCTAGTGGAACAAAGGCTCTAATTACTTGAGCTCCTGCTACCATTTCCATTCCTTCAACTTGTCCACGACGAGAGTTAACATCACCGATAACATCTCCCATGTACTCTTCTGGAGTTGTGATTTCAACTGCCATTGTAGGTTCTAGTAATTGTGGGTTTCCTTTTCTTAAGGCTTCTTTTGTTGCCATTGAAGCAGCAATCTTGAAGGCCATTTCTGAAGAGTCAACTTCGTGGTAGGAACCGTCATATACAGTTACCTTTACGTCTAGAACTTCATATCCGCCTAGGATACCAGATTTAAGTGCTTCTTCAACACCTTCTTGGACAGCTCCCATGTATTCCTTAGGAATAGCTCCTCCAACAATTTCGTTGGCAAATTCAAAACCTGCACCTTTTTCAAGTGGTTCCATTCTAAGTTTAACGTGACCATATTGTCCACGACCACCTGATTGTCTTGCGTATTTTGTATCTGCTTCAGAAGGACTTGTAATAGATTCTCTGTAAGAAACTTGTGGGTTACCAACATTAGCTTCTACTTTGAATTCTCTTAGAAGTCTGTCTACAATAATTTCAAGGTGAAGTTCACCCATACCTGCAATAATAGTGTCCCCAGTTTCATCATCTGTATAAGTTCTGAAAGTTGGGTCTTCTTCTGCTAGCTTTAATAAAGCTGCAGTCATCTTGTCTTGAGAAGCCTTTGTTTTTGGTTCTATAGCTACAGAAATAACTGGTTCTGGGAATTCCATGTTTTCTAGAACTATTGGGTTGTCTTGATCACATAGGGTATCTCCAGTTGTTGTATCTTTTAGTCCAATTGCTGCAGCAATTTCTCCAGCAAAAACTTCTTCTACTTCTTCTCTCTTGTCAGCATGCATTACCATGATTCTTCCAATACGTTCTTTTTTGCCTTTTGAAGAGTTGTAAACATAAGATCCAGCCTTAATTGAGCCAGAATAAACTCTAAAGTAGCAAAGTTTTCCTACATATTGGTCAGTAACAATCTTAAATGCTAATGATGAGAATGGTTCATCATCAGATGAATGTCTTTCTGTTTCTTCTCCATCTTCAGTTGTTCCTTTTATAGCTGGAACATCTAGTGGAGATGGTAAATAATCAACTATAGCATCTAATAGTAATTGAACACCCTTGTTTTTATATGATGATCCACAAGTTACTGGAACCATTTGTACTGAAATAGTTCCCTTTCTAATTGCAGCCTTTAGCATTTCTTCAGGAATTTCTTCTCCTTCTAAATATGCCATCATAAGTTCATCATCATAGTTAGAAACTTTATCAATTAGGTTTTCTCTATATTCTTCTGCTAAGTCCTTCATTTCTTCAGGAACATCTGTAATTTCAATGTCAAAGCCCATGTCATCTTTGTAGATTTCGGCTTTCATTGTTACTAAGTCAATCATTCCTGTGAAATTGTCTTCTGCTCCAATTGGAATTTGAATTGGAACTGGGTTAGCATTTAGTCTATTTTTTATTGTTTCAACAGAACGGAAGAAATCTGCTCCAACAACGTCCATCTTGTTAATATGGGCAATTCTTGGAACCATATACTTGTCAGCTTGTCTCCAAACTGTTTCTGATTGAGGTTCTACACCAGATTTAGCATCAAATAGTGATACAGCACCGTCAAGAACTCTTAGAGATCTTTCTACTTCTACTGTGAAGTCAACGTGTCCTGGTGTGTCTATAATATTTAGTCTATGACCTTTCCACATAGCTGTTGTAGCTGCGGAACCAATTGTTATACCTCTTTCTTTTTCTTGGTCCATAAAGTCCATTGTTGCGCCACCATCATGGGTTTCGCCGATTTTATGGATTCTACCAGAATATAATAAAATACGTTCTGTTGTAGTTGTTTTACCAGCATCAATGTGAGCCATGATACCGATATTTCTTGTCATTTCTAAAGGTATTTGTCTTGGCAAAATAATCCCCCTTTAATTACCAACGATAATGAGCAAATGCTTTATTAGCTTCTGCCATTCTATGCATTTCTTCTTTTCTCTTAACGCTACCGCCCATTTCGTTAGATGCATCTAGAATTTCACCAGCTAGTCTTTCAACCATGGTTCTTTCGCCTCTAGCTCTTGAATAGTTTACTAACCATCTTAAACCTAGAGTTTCTCTTCTTTCTGCTCTTACTTCCATAGGAACTTGGTATGTTGCTCCCCCTACTCTTCTGGCTTTTACCTCTAATACAGGCATTATGTTGTTTAAAGCCTTGTAGAAGGTTTCTAGACCATCTTGTCCAGAACGTTCTTGTACTAAAGCAAAGGCATCATATACTATTCTTTGCGCCTTTCCTTTTTTTCCGTCTAACATTACATTATTAATTAGTTTAGTTACTACCTTGTCTTGATACATTGGATCAGGCATAACTTCTCTTTTTGGAACATGACCTTTTCTTGGCACTTCGCTTCCCTCCTTAACCATTTTTTTAGTAAAATCATCGGTACTCGACACTTTTGCCGTTTGCGCCAATGTTAATATATAAAATTAATGAATAACATTGACTCATTGCTTAAGTTATTTCGATTTTTACCTAGTCTAATTTGCTTTTAGTCTTATTTGCTTTTAGTTTTCTTTGCACCATATTTGGATCTTGAAGACATTCTGTTGGCAACACCTGCAGTGTCTAAAGTTCCTCTAACAATATGGTATCTAACACCTGGAAGGTCTTTTACTCTTCCTCCTCTAATTAGAACAACAGAGTGTTCTTGTAGGTTGTGACCTATACCTGGGATATAAGCCATAACTTCTTCACCGTTAGATAATCTTACTCTAGCAACTTTTCTTAAAGCTGAGTTAGGTTTTTTAGGAGTAACTGTTCTTACTGCAACACAAACTCCTCTTTTTTGTGGTGAATTGTGTTTAGTAGCCTTCTTGTTTAAAGAGTTGAAGTTAACACCTAAAGCTGGTGACTTAGATTTAGTTGTTTTTGCTTTTCTTCCATTTTTAATCAGTTGATTAATTGTTGGCATTCTTGCACCTCCTCATTAATTTTATATACTAACATCTGTCATATGCGTAAAATAGTAGCTATTTTCGCACCCTATTATTCTACCATTGTAGACTGTCTATGTCAAATTTTTTTATAATAAAGTTTTGCTTTTCTTTGGTATTTTTTAAGAAAATTAAAAAGAAGCTTGAGGACTGTTTTGCCCTCAAGCTGTCTTTTATAAAATTAATATTCAAGGCCTGCTAATCTTACATATGTTTCATATCTATGTTTAGCGTCTTGTTCTGCCTTTTCATATAGTTGTTCAGCAATGTCTGGTTGTGATCTTTGAAGAGTCTTGTATCTAACTTCACCAAGGATAAAGTCTCTGAATGAGCCTGTTGGTTCTTTAGAGTCAAGTTGGAAAGGATTCTTTCCTTGTTCTTCAAGTCTTGGGTCATATCTGAATAGGTGCCAGTATCCTGATTCAACTGCAAGTTTTTCTCTTGATTGAGTTCTACCCATTCCACCTTTAATACCGTGGTTAATACATGGTGCATAAGCTATTACAATTGATGGTCCGTCATAGCTTTCTGCTTCTCTAATTGCTTTTAGAGCTTGGTTTTGGTTAGCTCCCATTGCAACTTGAGCTGCATATACATAGCCATAAGATGACATCATTAGACCTAGGTCTTTCTTTCTTACTCTCTTACCAGCTGCTGCGAATTGTGCTATTGCTGCTGTTGGAGTAGATTTTGATGCTTGTCCACCTGTATTTGAGTAAACTTCTGTGTCAAATACTAATACGTTAATGTCTTCGCCTGAAGCTAGAACGTGGTCAAGTCCACCGAATCCAATGTCATAAGCCCATCCGTCACCACCAAAGATCCAGATTGATCTCTTGATGATATAGTCTTTTAGACCGTCAAGTTCTGCTAATATTGCATCTGCTTCTTCGTTGCCAGTTTTCTTGTCTAGAAGAGCTAATGTTTTTGCATATACTTCTTTGTTAGCTTTAACATCATTTTCGTTATCTAACCATAGTTTGAAGATTTCGTTAAATTCGCTGTCTAAGCCTAGTTTAACGAATTTTTCCATAAGGCTTCTAATTCTAACTCTTTGTTGTTTAACTCCTAGAAGCATACCAAAGCCGTATTCAGCGTTGTCTTCAAATAGTGAGTTAGCCCAAACTGGTCCACAACCATTTTGGTTTACAGTGTAAACTGATGCAGGTGCTGATCCACCCCAAATTGAAGAACATCCTGTAGCGTTAGCTATCATCATTCTGTCTCCAAATAATTGAGTTACAAGTTTTGCATATGGAGTTTCTCCACATCCAGCACATGCTCCTGAGAATTCAAGTAATGGTTGGATAAATTGGGTATTTTTAACATTTGTTGGTTCAATTCCTAGTTCATCAACTTTGTTAGTTAATGTCATAGCAAATTCCCAGTTACCTTCTTGTTGTTCAAATTGTTCTTCAAGAGGTTTCATGATTAATGCTTTTTCTTTAGCTGGACATACGTCAGCACAGTTTCCGCATCCTGTACAGTCAAGTGTTGAAACTTGAATCTTATATTCTAATCCATTTAGGCCTTTTCCTATAGCTGGAATAGTATTGAATTTTTCTGGTTTCTTGCTAGCTTCTTCTTCGTTTAGTAAGAATGGTCTAATTACAGCATGAGGACAAACATAAGAACATTGGTTACATTGGATACAGTTACTTGCTTGCCATTCTGGTACGTTTACTGCTATACCACGTTTTTCGTAAGCTGAAGTTCCTGCTGGGAAAGTTCCGTCTTCCATACCAACGAAAGCTGATACTGGAAGGTCGTTTCCTTCTTGTCTTATCATTGGAGTAAGGATGTTTTTGATGAAGTCTGGTCTGTTGTCTTCAGCAGCTTCTTCTTCTTTTGCATCTTTCCAAGTTTCTGGTATTTGGATTTCTACTAATTCTTTAATACCTGCATCTACTGCACCATAGTTCATGTTAACTATGTCTTCACCCTTGTGTCCATAGTTGGATACAATTGATTCTTTTAGTTTTTCTACTGCTAGGTCTAGAGGAATTACTTCTGATAATTTGAAGAATGCAGATTGCATAATCATGTTAGTTCTTCCGCCAAGACCAAGGTCTGCAGCTATTTTTGTAGCATTTATTGTGTAGAATTTAATGTCATTTTCAGCAATGAATCTCTTCATTGAAGCTGGTAAATGTTCTTCTACTTCTTCTGGAGTCCAAAGTGTATTTAGTAGGAATGTTCCACCTTTTCTTAGGCCTCTTAGAAGATCATATTTGTTTACATAAGATTGCATTGAGCAAGAAATAAAGTCTGGTTCTTGGATTAGGTAAGTTGAAGTTATTGGGTGGTTACCAAATCTTAAGTGAGACATTGTTACACCTGAAGTTTTCTTTGAGTCATAGTCAAAGTATCCTTGGGCATACATGTCAGTGTTGTCACCAATAATCTTAATAGCAGATTTGTTAGCTCCAACTGTTCCGTCTCCACCAATACCCCAGAACTTACATTTTACTGTTCCTTCTGGCTCAGTTGTAATTTGTTCTGATTGGTCAAGGGATAGGTTAGTTACGTCATCTACTATACCAATTGTGAATTCTTCTTTTGGCTCATCTTTTGCTAGTTCTTTGTAGATAGCTAGGATTTGAGATGAAGTAGTGTTTTTAGAACCTAAACCAAATCTACCTCTAGTAATAATTGGTTGTTTTTCTTCGCCATAGAACATTGAAACAACGTCTAGGTATAATGGTTCTCCTGCTGATCCCTTTTCTTTTGTTCTGTCTAAAACAGCAATTTTTTCTACTGTCTTTGGTAGAACGTTCATGAAATATTTCTTAGAGAATGGTCTGTAAAGGTGTACTTTAATAACCCCTACTTTTTCGCCTTTCTTTGCTAGGTAATCAATAGTTTCTTCTATTGTATCTGTTACAGAACCCATTGCTACGATAATGTTCTTAGCATCTTCAGCTCCATAATATACAAATGGTTTATATTCTCTGCCAGTAAGTTTTGTCATTTCTTCCATGTACATGTTAGCTACATCTGGAACAGCTTTGTAGTGTTCATTTGAGCCTTCAATTTGTTGGAAATAAATGTCTGGGTTTTGTGCTGTACCTCTTGTTACTGGTGCAGATGGTGTCATTGAGTTATCTCTAAATCTTTGAACTGCTTCGTGGTCTAGTAATTTTGCTAGATCGTTGTAGTCCATAAGTTCGATTTTTTGGATTTCGTGTGATGTTCTGAATCCGTCAAAGAAGTGTAGGAATGGAACTCTAGTCTTAATTGATGTTAAGTGAGCTACTGAACCTAAGTCCATAACTTCTTGAACTGAACCTGACGCAAGCATTGCAAAGCCTGTTTGTCTTGCAGCCATAACGTCTTGGTGGTCCCCAAATATTGATAGTGCATGAGAGGCAATTGCTCTAGCAGATACGTGGAAAACTCCTGGTAGTAATTCACCAGCAATTTTATACATATTTGGGATCATAAGTAGTAAGCCTTGAGAAGCTGTAAATGTTGTAGTTAGTGCACCTGCTTGAAGTGAACCGTGAACAGCACCTGCTGCTCCAGCTTCTGATTGCATTTCTGTTACTTTAACTCTTTGGCCGAATAGGTTAAGTCTTCCTTCTGAAGACCAAGTGTCTACATATTCTGCCATGTCTGATGATGGAGTAATTGGGTAAATCGCTGCAACGTCTGTAAATGCATATGAAATATATGCTGCTGCTTGATTTCCTGACATACTCTTCATTATCTTAGTCATAAATACCCCCTATAAAATTTAAATAGTTTTTAACTTTTCGTTATAATTATATCTCTTTACTTATAATAATGCAAATCTTAAAAGGTGAAATTTTTTTAAGATTTTGAAAATTTAGTAAAAATATTTTATTAATTATTTTTCTTTCTTTTTTGAATCTTTTCCAAAACTCTGTTGTTTAGCTCTATGGCTGCATTATAGCCTAGGCTTTTTTGTATATGGTTTCTTGAGGCAACTTCTATAACCATGGCTGTGTTTCTACCTGGCTTCATTGGAATGGAAATTGTTGGTATATTAGTTGCCAATATTTCTGTATAGGTTTCGTCTAGGCCTAATCTATCATAGGATTTGTCTGTGTCCCAGTTTTCTAATTCTATTACCAAATCTATTACCTGGGTTTGCTTTACTGCTCCTACTCCATAAAGTCTTTCTATGTCCAAGATTCCAACTCCCCTTAGTTCCATAAAGTGACGAGTTAGTTCTGGTGATTCTCCTTCTAAATAATCATTTACCTTGGTGATTTCTACAACGTCATCTGATATAAGTCTGTGGCCTCTTGATACTAGGTCCAAGGCTGTTTCAGATTTTCCTATTCCTGACTTCCCTGTTAACAAAACTCCTAAGCCATAAATTTCTATTAAGACTCCGTGAATGGAAATTTTTGGTGCAAGTTTTTTTATGGCAAAGTTATAATAGTCGTTCATAAACTTTGATGTTGAAGCCTTTGTTGTTAAAAGAGTTTTATCAGCTTTTTTGGCTGCTTCTTCTAATTCTTTGGGAATTTTGTTAGAGTCTGTAACTACAATTGCTGGAAAGGTTAGTTTCATGTAGTTGTCTATTCTGTTTTTTCTTTTTTCTGGGTCTAAATGGGACAGGTATTGGCTTTCTGCATTACCTATTAGTTGCAATCTTGATTCTTTAAATTCTTGATAAAAGCCAACTAATTGTAGGCCTGGTCTGTTTACTTCACTGGTTATTATTTTTACATCCTTGTAATCTTTTGCCAAACAAACTAGATCCAAGTCTATGTTGTTTATTAAATCTTCTACTGTGAAATATTTTTCCATTATTCCTCCCTAAAATAATCGTAAATGTCCTGGGCAGTTTTTTTGTTAATTCCTGGAACCTGGCTTAGTTCTTCTATTGTAGAGTGCTTTATGTTGTCTATAGCTTTAAAATATTCTATTAAGGCTTTTTTCCTTTTTGGTCCAACTCCTGGAATGTTGTCTAGTTCTGATTTATAAAATCTAGTTGACATTCTGTTTCTGTGATAAGAGATGGCAAATCTATGGGCTTCTTCTTGGATTGTATAAATCATCCTAAAGAGATTAGTATCTACAGGCAGGTCTATTTCCACATTTTCGTAGATAAGGCCCCTTGTTTGGTGAAAGTCATCTTTGACCAGGCCACAAATAGGAATGTTTAATCCCATTTGGTCCAAGACTTTTTTGCCTACATTAACTTGGCCCTTGCCTCCATCCATCATTATTAAGTCTGGAACTAGATGAAAGGATTCCTTGTTGTCAGTTTTGTTAATAAGTCTTTTAAACCTTCTAGTCAACACTTCTTCTAAGGCCTTGTAGTCGTTGTTCTTATTTTCTCTTAGTTTAAATTTTCTATAGTCTGACCTTTTAGATAGGCCATTTTCAAAAACTACCATGGCCCCCACACTTTGGTCCCCTGCATAGTGGGAAATGTCATAGGCCTCTATTCTTTCAGGCAAGTGGTCTAAATCCAACATTCTCTGTAGGTTTTCTAGGTTTTCTTGGTTAATTCTATTTCTCTTAGTGTATCTTTCTGAACTTTTTAATAACATATCCAAGGCATTTTTCTTGGCCAGTTTTAGTAGGTCTACATTTTCCCCTCTTTGAGGATTTATTATTCTAAGGGTCTTCCCTTTAAGTTTTGATAAAAATTCTTCTATTAGGTCTTGGTCTGGAAGACTTTCTTCTATTATAAGCTCATTGGGCATTTGGGAATAACCCATATAGTATTGTTTAATAAAGGCTTCTAAAATATCTGCCTTGTCATCTTCTCCAACATCATTAATAAAATAATGCTCCCTGCCTAGGACCTTGCCTCCTCTTACGAAGAAAATTTGTATGCAGGCATTGTCTTCTCCCTTGGCTAGGCCAATTACATCCTTGTCTATGAAGGACAGGGTATCTACACTTTGTTTGGTTAAAAGATTTTGTAAAAATTCTATGGTGTTTCTACAAGTCGCCGCCTTTTCAAAGTCCAGTTTTTCTGATGCCTGATACATTTCCTTAGTCAAGTTAGGAATTAAATCTGATTTTTTCCCTTCTAAAAAATCTCTGGCTTCATTTATTCTCTGCCTATATTCTTCTGGACTAATTAAGCCTGCACAAGGCCCATCACAAAGACCTATATGGTAGTTAAGACAAACCTTATAGGTCTTGTTTGGATTGTTTAAATTTAGGCCACAGGTTCTAAGTTTATAGTGCTTGTTTAAAAACTCTATAGACTCATTTACTGAAATAGCAGAGGAAAAGGGGCCAAAGTATATTGCCCCGTCATCTTTTGGTGCCCTGGTTTTGGTTATTTTTGGAAACCTGTCTTGGATATTTATTTTTATATAGGGAAACTGCTTGTCATCTTTTAGTAAGATGTTGTACTTGGGCATATTAGTTTTTATTAGATTTTGCTCAAGGATCAAAGACTCAACTTCATTTTCTACTATTATATATTCAAATTCTTCAACATGGTCTACCATGGCTGAAACTTTTTTATTAGTAAGGGTGTTTTGGAAGTATTGTCTTAGTCTGTTTCTTAAATTTTTAGCCTTTCCTACATATATTATATCTCCAACTATATCCTTCATTATATATACGCCAGGTTGGGTTGGAGCTTTTTTTAGGGCTTCTTGGATATTAAACATTGGCTATATGGCTCTAGTTACTTCTTTGAGCCAAGCAGCCTCCTCTCTAGTTAAATAGTCAGAAATTTTTTCGTATACTGCTTTGTGGTAGTCATTAATATATTTTTTGTCTTGGTCGTTTAATAAAGATGGATCAATGGCATCTATGTCTATTGGCACAAAGGACATACATTCAAAGCTTAAGAATTGGCCATCAAGATTTTTTTCGTCTTCTACAACTATGGCTACATTTTCTGTTCTTATGCCGTGTTTGCCTTCCTTATAAACTCCTGGTTCAATAGTTACTACCATGGAAGTTTCTAGGGCAGCTCCACCTGGTCTTGGTGAAATTGATTGAGGTCCTTCGTGAACTCCTAGGAAAAATCCAACTCCATGGCCTGTTCCACTTTTATAATCAGACCTGTTAAGCCATAAAGGTCTTCTACAAATTGCATCTAAAGCAAAGCCAGTTGTGCCTTGAAGGAAAACTGTGTTCATTAGGTCCATGTGGCCCTTTAAAGTTAGGGTAAAGTCCTTTTTCTCTTCATCTGAAAGGTCGCCTAGGGCTATGGTCCTTGTTGTATCTGTTGTTCCGTCATAGTATTGGCCACCTGAGTCTACAAGTAAAAATCCTTCCCTGGCAAGTTTTTTTGCTCCTGCTTGGCTGGCCTTGTAGTGCATCATTGCTGCATTTTCCTTGTAGGCTGCTATAGTATCAAAGGATGGCTCAACATAGTATTCTTGGGCTTTTCTAAATTCTTCTAGCTTTTCTCCTACTGTATATTCATCTTCTGTTTCAATGTTTTCGTGGTGTTTTAGCCAATAGATAAATTTAGTTAAGGCAACACCGTCTTTTATATAGGCGTGTTTTTGGTTTTTTATTTCAAGATCATTTTTTATGGCTTTTAGCTTTGTTGTTAGGTCTATTGAGTCTATAACTTTTACAGAATCATCTAAGACCTTAAATATAGACCTGGCACTTGTTTTTTTGTCTAAAAGAAGGGTCATGTTTCTAAGATTATTTGCCTTAGCAAAAACTTCAGAGTATTTTAAATAATCTACTCCATTTTCTTTAAAGTGATCTAGAATTTCTAAAGAAAGTTTTTCTTCGTCTATAAAAATGTTGGCGCTTGTTTGGTCCACATAGGCATAGGCTGTTACAACTGGGTTGTTGGCTATGTCTGTTCCCCTAATATTATAAAGCCAAGCCACATCTACTAGAGATGATATAATTGTTCCCTGAGCCCCTGCTTCCTTTAGTAGGTCTCTTAGTTCTTGGATTTTTTCTTGGGCAGACTTGCCTGCAAATTTCAGATCATGAACATAGGCAGGATTTTTTGTTATTTCAGGTCTGTCAGTCCATATTTCAGAAATCAAATCGTGGTCGTCAACTAGGTCTATGCCATTTTTATTGGAAATTTCTTCATATTTTTCATAGTCAGCTTGAGAAAGTATGGCCCTGTCTACTCCCAGCCTTCTTCCTTCTGGTAGAAGCTTGCCTATCATTTGGTATATATTTGGATAGCCTGGAGTGGCCATTTTCATCATCTTAAATTCTGATCCAGCTATTTCTTTTTCAGCTTGGACAAAGTATCTACCATCTGTCCACAAAAGAGCCTGGTCATTGGTCACTAAAACCAAGGCATTTGAGCCAGAAAAATTTGTTAACCATCTTATTTGTCTGTATCTTTCTGGTAGGTATTCAGAAAAGTGTGGATCTGCGTTAGAAACTACATAGGCATCAAGTCTATATTCAGCCATAAGATTCCTTAGCATTCCTAATTTTTTGTTTGCGTCCATATAAATCACCTCATATATTTTAAATTTTTCGCTACAAACTAATATTATAATTATATACTAAAAGTCCTTTTTCTTCCAAGTCTTAGTAGAGTTTAAACTTCTTCTAGGTCCTTAAATTTGTTAAAAGGGTTTTTGATTTTATCGATAGTTGCCTTTTTAGTAGCCTTAGTAATGGATTTTATAACTTTGTAGCTGTTATTTACAATAATGGAGCCTAGAAGACCTGTCGCTTCTAAAAATGCTCCCTTTCGCAAGGATTTTTTGTCCATTTCAATTGATGAGGACAAGTACCTGGTGGTTACTATGCCAACTCTAAGAGTTAGTAGGGCATTTACCGACCCTTCTACCAAAGAATTAGAAACAATATTGGCTATAGATATAGCTCCTGGAATTGCTGCAAAAATTGAAGATGACAACAAGCTAGTTAAAAGAGGTTCGATTTGTTCCTCAATCAAATCTAAATCTTCAATAGACCCTGCTACTAAAACAACAGATGCTATTTGGCTATAAAGATAAATTACTCTTTTAAGGTCTGGCCTGTTTTCATAAATTTCTATTATTTGATAAACCATAAGACCTAAACTAAACAAAACACTTAGAGAATCTAAGGCTCCATTTTGTGAAACTGCTGTAGTTAAAAATATGGAGTTGGCGTTTTTCTTTGTTACTTCCATGGCTTTTTCTTTTAGAAGCTGGTCTGTTTCTTCTAGGATTTGGTCCTGGGACTTGTTCTCAAAGCTGTAACCAAGTTGTTTTAGGCTTTTGTTTTTTTCTAGCCTGGCTATTCTTTCATTTTTAAATTTTTCTATTTCTTCTCTGCTAGGATTTTTTCCTAACTTCTTTACTTTTGGATATTTAAAAATAACAAAGACCTGAAAAAATATTAAAACAAATAATAATATCAAGGCAAGAACCACTGCCACAAGACCTAAGGCTGGGTGAATTTGTGATAAGTTATTATACAAGGAAATTGTTTGGTTCAAAACTATTAGAGAAAATAAAGCCAAAAATAACAATAAACTTCCTATAAAATATGTTTTTAATTTGTTCATATACTGCCTCCTATGTTTGTATTATAGCCTATTATTAAGCTTTAATTCTAGGCTCAAAAAAAGACTGACCATTTTCTGATCAGCCTCTTGTCCTTATAAAATCTCCCTTGGTCCTGAACCAATATTAGAAGAAATTATGTCTGCATTTCTAGATGTTTTTTCTTTGTAATAGGCCTTAACTTGTTGGCTAAATTTTTCTTTGGCCTCTTTTTCTACTAAGGCTATGGCACAACCTGAAAATCCGCCACCAGTCATTCTAGCTCCTAAACAGCCTTCAGCCATTCTAGCTCCTTCAGTAATTGCATCTAGTTCCTTGCCTGTTACTTGATAGAAATCCCTTAAAGACCTGTGAGAATCATCTAAAAGCTTGCCCATTTTTTGGTAGTCTTCGTCTCTCATTGCCTTGACCATGGCCTTGACTCTAAGGTCTTCTTCTACACAGTGTCTAGCCCTTTTATACAAGGTCTTGTCCTCTATGTGAAGGAGAATTTCTTCCCAATTTTCAAAGCTTGAAAGCTGACAAATATTTTCTATGTCTACATATTTTTTTAGAATATATAGGGCTGTTTGGGTCTCTTCCCTTCTTTCATTGTACTTTGATTCTACTAGGGACCTTGGTTTGTTAGTGTTTAATATTAGTATTTCAAGATTTTTTAGATCCACATCTATATAGGAATAGTCTAGACTTGCAGTATCCAAAAGTATGGCAGAGTTTTCCCTGCCCATGGCTATGGCAAATTGGTCCATAATTCCAGTTTGTAGGTCTAAATAATCATTTTCAGTTTTCATACCAAGTATAGCCAAATCAACATAGGAAATTTCCAAGTTAAAGAGACTTTTTATAACTTGGCCAACTAATACTTCCAGGGAGGCAGATGATGATAGGCCAGATCCTGTTGGAATGTTGCCTTCAACAACTAGGTCAAAGCCTGAAAATTCATAGCCTGCTTCTTTGATGTACTTGGCCATACCTCCTAGGTAATTTAGCCAGCCTAAGTTCTTGTCATAGACTAAATTTTCCAGGTCTAGTTCTCCATAGGATTCAAGGTTTACTGAATAGGCCCTAATTTTATTTAGTCCATTTTCTCTAGCAAAGGCATAAGTTCCAATTTCTATAGCACAAGGTAAGGTGGATCCACCGTTGTAGTCAATGTGCTCCCCAATTATATTTATTCTTGATGGGGCGAAAAACTTTCTAGGATTTCCTGGGAATTTTTCTGCAAAAACCTTGGCCAGGTTTTCTAATATTTTCTTATCATCCTTCATTTATAAAACTCCTATAGGCTCTTCTAAGTTCTTCAGCAGTTTCTTCAACTCTCCTTGGGTTTCCATGTACCCAGGCAGCTGTTTCAGAAGAGGCGTTGTATTTTATTGAATTTTCTCCCCTTAGTGGTGGGAAAAATTTTACATTAAACCTATAAAAATCCTTGGCTCCTTCATATTCAGGAGAGTTTACTGGCTCTTGGTAAATGGCCATCATATATGGAAAGGCCTTGTTATAAACCTGGTCAAAGGCTCCAGTTAATTCTTTCAAAGTTCTAGCAAAATCAGTAACTAACTTGTCATTAAAATCTGAGAAGGAACTGATTTTGTCCTTGGCTATAATATAGGTTTCAAAAGGATAGTTGGCAAAAAATGGTAGCAAAACTATAAAAGAATCATTTTCAAAGACAATTCTCTTTTCAAAGTCTTTTTCATCTTTAATTATTTGGTCATAAATGTTAGTCCCTGTCTTTTCAAAGTAGGCCTTGGAATTTTTTAGTTCTAATCTTAGTCTCAAAGGCATTATTGGATAGGCATAAATTTGGCCATGGGGATGGATCATTGTTGTGCCAACTTCTTTGCCCTTGTTTTCAAAAGGCAAAATGTATTTTATTTTTTGGTCTTTTTTTAATTCTTCAAATCTTTCTATCCAAAGTCTCACTAACTTTTCTATATGGTCCTGGCTAAGATCATAGAACTTGCCTTCATGGTCTGGTGAATACAAAATTACTTCACACTTGCCATAGGATTCTTGGGTCTTATAAAAGTCTGAACCAATATTATCTGGCTGTGGTGGATTTTGAGACAAAATTGGAAAGTCGTTATCGTATTTTAAAACGTCATAGGTCTCTGGTACCTTGCCTGACCCTGGACAAAATGGACAAAAATCTTTAGGCATGTCTGGCCTTTTGGACCTGTCTGCACTTACCATTGTCCAGTCGTCTAATAGGGGGTTGTATCTTAATTCTGCCATTATTTATTTCCTTTCATAAGTTTTAAGTTTAGGGTCCAAGTTTTTTCTTCTTTAGAAGCTATTTGGGAAACCTTGTGGTTTTCATAGGCTTTTTCTAGGGAGTCATAGTAAGCTGAACTTGGCTCTATGGCAAAGTTGTATTCACCTTTTAGGCCTCCCTTAGTAAGCCAGACTCCAAGATATTTATTTATTTTTGTATCAAAGTTCATTTGTAGATGAACATTTTCTTGGCCATAATAAACATCTACCTGACCCTTTTCTACTGGGTCTTGGAAGTAAAATTTATAGGACTTTTTGTCTGGATAGGCCCCTAAATTTCTGTAATCAAAATCATAGGCCTGGCCATCTATTACATTTATAATTTGACCAGCATTTCCAAAGTCTAAGACAGTAGAATCATTAAAGTTCATAAGGCCATGAAAGGCCCAAAGATAATAGTGGTCTTGTTGGGTTAAATTTTTGAGCTTATAGGCCAGTCTAACTTGGTCTTCTTCTAAGAAAATTTCCCTATAAAGATCTAGCTTTAGAGAATCACATCTTACCTTACAAAGTAGGGAATCTTCCTTTATCTCATAGTCCCATTTTTGGGCCCAAAGGTCTCCATGGTCATTTAGTCTCTTATAGGAATTTGGATAAAGGCAAGAATCTATAGTAGGTAGCATATCGTCTATGCCAGACCTGTCATAGTCTTCAAAGTTGTCTCCTAAATTTGGGTCCTTGTAAGTTTTATCACTGGCTTGAAATAAAAGTTCAAAGTCCTGGTCTTTCTTATAAATAGATACTATTTTTGCTCCAAAGTCTTTTAGGACCTTTACGTGTATTTGGTCATTTTCTAATATATATACGTCTTTATTGTAGTGTTTTCCCTGATAAATTTTCATATTGTCCCCTTTAATAGCAAAAGCCTTGACTAAGCAAGGCCTTTTAAGCAAATATTATCTTCTAACTAGGGTCTTTCTAACGTCAAGGGCTACAGCAATTACTATAACTATACCTTGGATTACGTTGGTCATGTCTGGAGAAACTCCTAGGAAGGATAGGGCTATCTTTAGTAATTCAAATACGAATACCCCTAATAGTATTCCTGTTATTGTTCCTTGACCACCTGATGTAGAAACACCACCTATAGTAGCTGATGCAATAGCTTCTAGTTCGTAACCTTGGCCAACACCTGGTCCTACTGATCCAGTTTTAGCTGTTAATAAGAATCCTGCTAGGCCATATAAAAATCCTGCTAGGGTGTAGATTTTAATTTTAGATTTTTCTACATTTACACCAGATACTTCTGCAGCTGCTTCGTTACCACCTATGGCATACATGTATTTACCATGTCTAGTTTTGTTAAAGAGTATCCACATTATTATACCTACTATAGTTGCCACCAAGGCCAGATATGGAATGAATACTATTTTTCCTTGGCCTATTTGGATAAAAGATCTTTTAAAGTAACCAATAGGTTTGTTTTGGGAGTATAGCATGTTTATACCATAGATCATAATTTGGGTGCCTAGGGTAGCCAAGAATGGAGGTACATGTAAATAGGCTACTATTAGTCCATTAACTAAACCGAAAAATGCACATACTGCCAATACAATTAGTAGGGGAACAAAGATTGGTAGGTCAGGCAGATTTTCAAAAAACTTTGATGGATAATCTGGATTTTGTACCATTGTTCCTGTTATTAGGGCTGAAAGTCCTACTATACGTCCTGCTGAAAGGTCTGTTCCTTTTATAATCAAACAGCCTGATACCCCAAGGGCAATTATAAACCTAACTGAAACATTGGCCATTAGGTTTGATAAGTTGTTTAAAGATAAGAAGTTTTTTCTGGTTACCCCTGTAAATATAATCATAAGTATTACTACTATTATCAGGGCGTAATCAGTCATAAATTCTTTAAAATCATATTTTTTTCTATTTTCCACGATTGTCTCCTTACATGTACTTAGTTGCTAGACTCATTACGTCTTCTTGGGTGGTTTCCTTGCCACCTTTTAAAAATCCTGAAATTCTTCCTTCACACATAACCATAATCCTGTCAGAAACTCCTAAAAGTTCTCCCATTTCTGAGGAAATCATTATTATAGACTTGCCTGCAGCTGCCAGGTCGTTGATTATTTGGTAAATTTCATACTTGGCTCCAACGTCAATTCCCCTTGTTGGTTCGTCTAAGATTAGAATATCTGGGTCGTTGGCCAGCCATCTTGAAATAATTACCTTTTGTTGGTTACCTCCTGATAAAGACTCGATTTGGGTCTCTAGTGATGGGGTTTTTATAGATAGTCTAGATATGGCTTCTTTTGTAGCATTATCTAGTTTTTTCTGTGATAGTAAACCATAATTGCCCATATATTTGTTTAGGGAGGCTATGGCTGTGTTATCTCTTATACTTAAAACTCCAAAGATTCCTGTTCCCCTTCTATCTTCTGTTAGTAGGGCTATGCCATTTTTTATAGAATCTTTTGGGTTGTTTATACTAATTTCTGTTCCGTCTTTTTTTATGGTCCCTGTTACATGGTCTCTTATACCATAGATAGCTGAGAAGAGCTCAGTTCTTTGGGCTCCTACAAGACCTCCTACTCCTAGGACTTCTCCTCTTTTTAGTTGGAAGCTACAGTCTTTAAAGGACATAGGATTTGGTGAGGTGAAGTTTTCTACCTCTAAGACATTTTCATCTATTACTTGGTTAGTCTTTGGTGGGTACAAGGACTTCAGTTCTCTACCTACCATGTGTTTTATTATGGTAGCATTGGTCATTTCTTCTGATGGCCAAGTTCCAACATACTGACCGTCTCTCATTATGGTAATTTCATCAGAAATTTCTAGAATTTCATCCATCTTATGGGAAATATAAATAATTGCCATTCCTTGTTCAGTTAGCTCTCTTATTATTGAAAAAAGAACTTTTACTTCTGATGAGGTTAGGGATGATGTAGGCTCGTCCATGATCATAATTTTTGAGTCCTTGGACAGGGCCTTGGCTATTTCTACAGATTGCATTTGGGATACAGTTAGTTCGTTTAAAAGAGTCTTTGGACTTACTTTTAATTTTACTGCATCTAAATATTTTTCTGTTTCTTTGTACATTGTGTCATGGTCAACTAAGTTGAATTTTCCCAGTGGATAGTCCCCTAGAAAAATGTTTTCTCCTATAGTCATCATTGGTATAGGTTGAAGTTCTTGGTGGATCATAGAAACTCCCTTTCCCATTGCATCTTTAGGGTTTTTCATCTCCACTTGTTCTCCATTTATTTTAATTGTTCCATTGTCTTCATCATAGATTCCGAATAAGATTTTCATAAGGGTAGATTTTCCAGCTCCATTTTCCCCCATTAGGGCATGGACTGTCCCAGGTCTTACTCTTAAGAAGACATCATCTAAGGCTTTAACACCTGGAAATGATTTGGAAATATTTTCCATTTCTAATATATAGTCACTCATAAAAATACCTGCCTTCTAAAAAAACAAGCGTGCATAGAATGCACACTTGTTTCCCTAAATAGTTAATTATTTTGCTCTTTCTGCGTAGCGTGCTTCAGCTTCTTCAACTGTTTCAGTTCTTGGTTCAGCATCTTTTAATTCAGCGTCAGATTGGTCTACTACTCTTACATAGTCAATCCAGTAGTAGTTTTCTACGTCCTTACCGTTAACTAATTCAACAGCAACGTCTGCAGCTGTGTGAGATTGGTTGTAGTGGTCGTTTAGAACTGTACCTGTAAGTGTTCCATCTGCCAAAGCTTGAACTGCTTCTGGAATAGCGTCAACTCCAACTAGATAAATGTCTTCGTTAACTTTTCTTCCTGCTGCTTCAATTGATTGGATAGCTCCCATAGCCATACCGTCGTTGTTTGAGAATACAACTTCTAGGTCCATACCGAATTGAGCTAAAGCGTTAGCTGTAAATTCTTGTCCCTTAGCTGAATCCCAGTTAGCTTGGTATGGTTCAGATAGTGGATCTGGAGTTAAACCTGCATCAACAAGGGCTTTTATAGAAAAGTCTGTTCTTTGTTGAGCGTCAACGTTTTGTGGGTCACCTTGTAACATAATATAAGAGATTTTTCCGTCTCCATTAAAGTCACCTTGGTTAGGAGTGTCAGCTATCATTTCACCTTGGAAAGTTCCTGATTGAGTTGCGTCTGCACCAACATAAGTTGTTTTTCCAGGCCAAAGTTTCATGTCGATAGTTTCAGGTTCTCTGTTAATGAATACTACTGGAATATCGGCA
Source organism: Bacillota bacterium (assembly GCA_030532225.1). GTDB lineage: Bacteria > Bacillota > Clostridia > Tissierellales > Peptoniphilaceae > Neofamilia. Next base: position 7,976 of record JAUNLQ010000010.1, on the reverse strand, counting down.
TTTTTAGCTAGGTCGATAATTGCATTAGCTGCAGTAATGTCAACTAGGTTTAGAATCATAACGTCTTTACCTTGGGTGATAAAGTTGTTAATTTGTTCTGTTTGAGTTGCTTGGTCTTGTTTACCATCTTGAATATCAAGGTTGTAAGTTACACCAGTTTCTGCAGAAAGTTCTGCAAAGTATTTTTCTAATTCTTCTCTATAAAGAGTCATAAAGTTATCGTCAAAACGATAAATAGCAATACCTACTTCAACAGTATCTTTTCCTTCTGCTCCATTGGTTGTTGTTTCAGCTGGAGGAGTTGCATCATTATTGTCTCCACTGTTTGAACAAGCAGCTAGAGTAACTACTAGTACTAATACAAGTAGTATAGATAAATATTTTCTTTTCATGAATAAAATCCACCTTTCTTATTTTTTATTCTTATTTTAAGTTTACATCTTGAAAACGTTGCCGTCAATTATTTTATAAATTTAGTAAAAAACTTTGGAAAATCTTTAGTAAATACACGTTATTTATATAACATCCACCTGGTCTAATTTGTATACTGACTCTCTTTCAACTAATTCTGTTTTTACAAAAATATTTACAGGACTGGAAAGTTTATTTTTCATTATATAGGTCATAAGCGTGCCAGCCATGTCTCCCATTTGTTTTATATTAATTTTCACTGTTGTCAATGGAGGGTTTGTAAAGGCCGATAGACCTATATCGTTATAGCCTACTATGGAAATTTTTTCTCTAGCTAAATTTTTCTGATCTCCTAAGGCCCTTAAGGCCCCCATGGCCAATGAATCTGAGGCACAAATAAAAGCCGTTGGAACATGGTCATCCTTTAGTATGCTAGTCATTAAATCGTAGCCAGTTGCTGCGTCAAAGTCCCTAACTTTTTTATAAATAGGATTGTAAATAAAGTGACCATCGTTTTTCATTACTTGTTCAAAGGTCCTCTCCCTAATGTCTATAAAAAGGGAATTAGTCTTTCCCAGTCTTTCCCTACCTCCAATAAAGCCAATTTCTCTATGGCCCATTTCTTTCAAATAAGCCAGCAAATCTTCTGTGGCTCCTTTCAAATCTGGAACCACACTGTGAAAATGTTTTTCATCTGGATTAAAGTCTACAAAAACAAGGTTTTTACTGACCTTATAAAAATCATGGGCCTGGTCTAAAGAAAACTTGCCCAAACAAACTAGGCCAAGAATATTTTTATCTTGGAAGATTTCTTCAAAGTTTTCCTTATAATAAATCTTAGTTGGAATCTTTTCCTTTACAAAAAAACTTTCCACTGCCAGTCTTAAAGATGAATAATAAGGGTCCTCAATTTCTGCATCTGAAGAAATCCACTGAACAACTCCTATAGTTTCTTCCTTTTTTAAAAACTTTTTCTTAGAAACATAGGCTAGGTCTTCTGCAACTTTTAAAATCTCCTGCCTAGTTGAGTCTTTTACACTTATACTTTCATCTTCATTTAAGACCCTTGATATTGTTGCTGGAGAAAAACCAGTGATTTTAGCTATGTCTTTTATAGTGGTCAAAAAATCACTCCTCTTTATCTTTTATTTTTTTATTTATCTTTCCACCCTTATTTAATATTAAAGTTGATCCTATAGTTAATAAGAAAAAGTAGGGGTTCTTAGTCATATAGGCCATGTAAAGGGAAAATAATAATAGGGACAGGGGAATTATGGTCCAAAAAATTTCATTTCTACGTTTAATAGACTGATAAAGTTCCTTTCTGTCATCTGGTCTTCTTTCAAGGTCTGCCTTAAAGGGGCCTAAGTAATAGGACCAGTGACCAATTTTTCCTTTATATGAATAGACCAAGTCTAGGCCTTGATTTTCATAAAAATAAGAATTTCCCTCTTGGTCTTTAAAATATTCTATTACACAGCTAGCCTTAAAGGCCTGGCCTTCTTCAAAATTGTAGACACCATCTTCTACCTTTTGAAAGATTTTGCCTTGACTGGCATTTTCTTCAATAAAGGCTTCTTCTTGGTCAAGATCTAAAATTGAAAACTTTTTCTTTATTTCTGTCATAATAATTTCTCCTTACTATTTTTATTATAGCAAAGTTAGGCTCGTTTAGTAAATCTATTTATACTTTTTACTAATTTTTATCTAATTTTGGTAAATTTTTTATAGCTTTTATACAAAAAATCTCTTAGAAGAAAATTTTTTATTTCTACAGATACAATGGAAGCACAAAACCTATCGATATTCGTAAACATCAATAGGTTTTGGTTTGTTTTTTATTTATTATATTCCGTATAATTATAAAACAATACGCGATCAAATTTTATTTAATAGTATATATTTTTACAAAATTCACTTCCATGTGCTATCATTAGTATTTCTAATATTAAGGTTTGTACTCTTCTCTTTAACTATATGGTTGTTTATAATTAACCTTAATATATGAAATATATCCTGCCAGTGCTATGCCCATATTTATAACGATTGCTAGACCGAAAAGAGAGATCTTTAGTCCAAATAAGTCAACAAAACTCACAACAGACAAGATTCTAAGTATATCTATACTTGAACTTGGTAAGATTAATACTAACTGTTGCAATCCAATCCCTGTATAGGTCCTATTTTTAAGGTAAAGACAAATACAAAGGACCGTTATACTAACTAAGGCACTTATAACAGAATTGCTGAAACCACTACTAATGATGCTATTCATAATTATAATTGCTCCTATTCCCATAAATGCCATTAATAAGTAAGTGACTAACATCGTCCAACTGCTCATCATATAAGGACTTATTAAAAGTTGAGGGATTATTTGAATACTAATATCAGGAAGTTTTCCACCTATTATTTTTATCATAAAAATACATACAAGGCTATCGTAAATTAAGGCTAGTAGGCTAATTAAAAGATAAGCATTTATCTTTTTTCTTTTCAAAAGATGGGCATTTCCTCCTTTAGCAAAAAGAATCTCCTCCATTTTTTGCTCTCTGTCTATGCCAAAGATAAAATTTCCTAGCAGAAGCAAAAGAAAAGTTAGGCAAGTGAGAGATAAGTAAAGCGACTTTATTAAAACAACCCAAGAATTAGTTTCGCCTATTACAAATGGATCCTGGATTCGTTCTTCTATTTTATTCAACCACGATAAGTCATCAATTTCTAATTCTCTAGACTGCTCTATCCCCATCCTTTCTTTTCTTCGGGCATTTACTTCTTCATAAAAATTTTCAGCTTTTGCATTTTTTATATTATGTTCTTTCCCATTAATTGGAGACTCATAGGCTTCATATAAAATATGGTAGTATTCTGGAAATTTCGCCTCCATCGTTTTATATGTGTCTTCGTCTTCCCAATTTTCTTTTAGGTATAATAAAGGAATTCGTATTTTTTCTATACTTAAATATTCTTCTTTGCTTTTTTCTCCATAACTGGCATTTCGCAGTGCATCTATTCCAGTTCTAGTTTCTACCTCGCTTCTTTCTAATTCATATGATTCAGCACCATTAATAAATATCAGACTAACAACCACAGGGCATAGAAATATAAATAAGATCAAAAAACGAATACTATGATACCCCCACCATTTTTTAAATTCATAAATCATATAACTTTCTTCCTCCTCACCGTTTCATCTAAGATCTAAAAGTCATTTTTTTTAAGTTTAGAATTAAATATCAAAGGCAAGACTATAAATGAAATAATGGAGATCAATATTGCAAGCAATGAGCCCATAGCCACAGAAGAAATAGGTATACCTAGAAGGTCATATGCTGGCAATGATTTTATATTTTTTATAAAATTAATATTATTAATAGGGAGTATCCCAATAAATTTTGAGACAGGTCCTTGTAACTCGCCTAATAACTTACCAAGTAGTAAAGGAAAGAAGATAGTCACTGTTGATATAGTAAGGGATGTGGTCGTATTCATAGTTAGAATATTAATCCACCCTGCCAAAATCGATACAAAAACTATAGCTATCCATCCCACAAGAAAGTGCCCTACTGTCGCCACCAGGAAGTTCACTGGGTAGATTGAAAATACATATTCAATCTGTATTTGACTGCCCATTCCTGATAAACCAGTAGTAAATACCTTTATAAGAAAAAGAGAAAGACTAGATATAAAATATAATTGGGTTACTGCGAGGCAAATTGCCTTAACCTTATTCCTACCTATAACTAAACCGGCTCTACTTTTCCTAGTGGATAAAAGCTCCTCCATTTTTTGCTCTTTTTCTAAGGAAAATAATCTTGATGACAAAACAACTGCTACTAGACATAAAAAGTAGTCTACAATTGTCATAGCTTTCCATAAGTTGATCCATGGTTTTACATAGGACAGAGTATAGGGGGTTTTTACTTTTTTTAAATAACTCTCTGCCTTGTCAATTTTAGGTTGACTAAAGTCCTTTTCTTCCATGTATGACTTTAATACTTGACGATTCCTATCATAAAAATTATCCACTTCATTTATCTCGATCCCATTGATGCCATTTAAGGAGTCTTCGTAATTACCATAAACTTTAGTTAAAATATCTAAAACACCTGGGTAATCTTCTCTTAGATTAAGTTCCCCCTTCACAGTGTCTGAATAAGAAGCATAGCCTCTTAATGCTTTTTGGATATAATCAACAGTAAGCTCATTAGATGGAGCATCTTTGTAAACTTTCTCCCACTTTTTACTTGCCTGGATTCCTTTTAAATGAGAGATGCTATTTATATCTTCTATATAACTTTCTGATCTTATTGAAATAAATGAAACTACTAATATTAAAACAACTACTAATAGCAAGGAAATTTTATATGTGGAATTTCCTTTTATTTTTTTTAATTCAAAGTTCATAGCTACTTCCTCCTTGAAAGTATGAAATATATAGGTCTTCTAATTCCGCTTTCACAGGACTTGCTTGACTTGAAGGTTTTTCTTCGCAGATAAGGCGTAAAAAAACCTGTCCATTTTTATTGTATTCCTTCACTAAAATTCCTTTACTGCCTCTAGTGTAGTTTTCATAATCTATCTCCCATACTTTATGATCTAGCTTTGCTAGAAGTTTTTCTTCAGAACCTTGTTCTACAATTTTTCCATCTTTTAGTATATAAATTTTATCGGCCAATTTTTCTAGGTCAGATACTATATGCGTAGATAAAAGAATAATATGATTTTCCTTTAGTGAAGCTAAATAATTTTTTAAATGAAGCCTCTCTTTAGGGTCAAGACCAACTGTCGGCTCATCTAGTAAAACTATTTTAGGATTAAATAGAAAAGCTTGAACCAGCCCAACTCTCCTTAGCTGTCCTCCTGAAAGCTGTTTTAATTTTTTCTTTTTAACATTTATTAAATTAAATGTTTGAGTCTTTTCCGCTATTTCTGCTCTAATTTTCTTTTTAGTCCAATCTCCTTTTATCTGAGATAAATATTCCAAAAATTCTTCCACACTCATTTCTGGATAGCCAACAAAATTTTGAGGAAGTACTCCAATAAGGACATCTTCTTTAGAAGTACAAGTAGGGTAAGTAATTGTTCCTCCATCTTCTTTTAAAAACCCACTAATAATACTAAATAGCGTTGTTTTCCCCGTACCGTTCGCTCCTAATAATCCATGGATTCCATTATTAATAGACACACTAATATCCGTAAGTACATTATTTTCCCCATAAGACTTTTTTATATTTTTAAGATCAAGCATCATTTTATCACTCCTTTTCTTTTTTCATAACTAGTTGTAAGTCGTATGATTCTTTATGTTTAACTCTTTCTAAGACCCATTTTTTCTCACTGTTATATTACAGTTTCATATTTTTTTATTAGCTCAAGATTCAATAATATAACTTGTTTCAAATTACAACTATAGTGAAATTAGGCACACTCAGCCAATAAATATACAGAATACAAAACTGGCTACTAATTATCACATAGACCGTAACACAAAAAAATAAAATTGTCAAAATTTTAATTTTAAAATTTTTTCTCTTAATTGTCAATAAGTATTTTATAATTAATTAAATTTTGTTAAGTTTGCATTTTTTTAACATCAAAATTTTCTCACATAGGAATGTCCATTCTTTATAAGGGTCATATGACTATCTAATTCATATGTTTGTTGGTTACTTACATAGAAAAGGATATTTTGATACAATAGTTATTTTTTTATCCCCTAAAAATATTATAGAACCTTAAAAAAACTATGAACTTGTCCTTGTTGGAACAAATCCATAGTTAAATTTCTTTATCCTAGCCTAACATTTCTTTCTTCTAGGCCTTCTTCTTCTAAAAATTGTCTAAAAGGTATAAGGTCTTGGGCTTCATATCTTTCCTTGAACTTTGCTATGGCTTCAGCTGAATGATATTTTGGATCTAAGACCATACTTTCTGCTGGGAATGGCCTGTCGTTGGTAATCTTTGCATCTATTACAACTGTTTGGCCATTTTTGTTGGCTTCTACTGCCTTTTTCATAACTTGGTCAATTTCTTCTATCCTTGAAACTGTAAAGGAGACAGCTCCCAAGGCTTGGGCAATTTTGGCATAGTCTACATCGTCAAAGTCAGTTCCAAATAAGTGCTCATTGGTTTCTTCATATTTATTTTTTATAAAGGCGTATTCAGTGTTGGCAAAGACTACATTTATTATTGGTAGCTTGTACTGAACGTTGGTCTTTATGTCTGGATAGGACATATTAAAGGCTCCATCTCCAGTTAGACTCCACACCTGTCTGCCAGGGTTGTCTTTTTTCACTGCTATGGCTCCTGGAATTGCAATGCCCATAGTTGCAAATAAAGGAGATGTTCTCCACATATTTTTCTTGGTCATGTGCAGGTGTCTTATTGAGGTTTGGGTTGTGTTGCCTACATCTACTGCATAAATTGCATCTGGGTCTGCATACTTATTAATAGCATTGTAGACTTGGTAGAATTGAAGAGGTCCTTGTTCTTTCTCTTCTAATTTCTTTGTATATGCCTTCCAATTTTCAATATTTTTTAAGCTGGCCCTCCACCAAGGAGAATCATCAACAGGATCTACTTTTTCTAAGACAGCTTGGACAAAGAGCCCTCCATCTGCTAGAACTGCCAAACTTGGCTTGCCTCTTTTTCCTAGTTTGTATGGGTCTATGTCAACTTGGATAAGATGGTCGGCGTTTTTGAAAATTTTCATCTTTTCTGCAAAGGGAAAGTTAGAACCTATAAATAGAATTGTATCTGCTTCATAGATCAGCTCATTGCCAGTCTTCCAAGAAACCCTGCCTGCAGATCCTGCCAGCCCTTCATAGGCATAGTCAACTCCATCAAGGTTTATGCCTGTAACCATAAGTGGTGCCTTTATTTTTTTAGACAGCTCCATCACCAGGTCGCCAGATGAATTAACTCCCCTACCAGCATAAATAAGAGGCCTTTTAGCCTTGTTTAAAATTTCTACAGCCTTGTCAACATCTTCTTCAGCTGGCAGAATTTTAGGAAAGTCCCTGTGGAAGGGTCCAGAGGAATAATAGGAATCTTCATCTATTTCAACATAGCCAAAGTCTACAGGAATTTCCACAACTGCTGGTCCCTTTCTGCTTATGGCAGCTCTGGCAGCCTCGTCTATAACCTTAGGAAGTTGTTGAGGGTTGGCAACTCTTCTGTTATAAACAGAAACATGTTCGTACATAGGGTTTTGGTTCAGTTCTTGGAAAAAGTCCAAGTTTAGTTCATCATTGCTCCTGCTGCCTTGGATGGCAAGCATTGGAATGTGGTCCATATAGGCATCGTAAATTCCGTTGATCAAGTGACTTGCTCCAGGTCCACCAGAGCCAACAGCAACCCCTAAAGGGCCACCAAATTTCTTTTGCATATCAGCTGCCAAGGCTCCAGTTTCTTCATGTCTAACTTGGATAAAGTTAATATCCTCACTTTCTGCTAAGGCGTCCATTAGCCAGCCTAGGGTTCCTGAAGGAATACCGTAGATAGTATCAACACCCCAGCCCTTTAAAACATTTAGGACAGCAGAACCTGCTTTAATTTTTCCA
>JAUNLQ010000003.1 GCA_030532225.1 Bacillota bacterium | reverse complement strand
ATAAAAATTTTTAGGTCCATAAATTTATTATATTAGTAAGTTTTTATTAAAAAATCTCCCTGTAAGGTCTGCCTACAAGGAGATAAGTTTTAGTCATTAAAGATTTTAAAAAGGGACATATACATTCTGCCATAAAGATTTTGTAGCTTTGAAAGGAAGGAAGATTCTATTACATCTTGTTTGATTATTAAAGCTGTTGTAAAGACTTCCTTGCCATTTAAGTAGTAGGTGATTTGTCCTACTTCTTGGCCTGCCTTTAAAGGCGGCACAAGGTCTACTACTTCTTTGCTGTAGTTTACAAAGTCAGATGTTTTTATTATAGTGGAAAAGGCCTCCTTGGGATAAATGTTCACTTCCCTTGGGTCTAGGTCGTCATTTACTACAGTTTCTACTGCCAAGTTAGGATTGGAAATCTTTTTCTTTGCATAAGTTTCCATGGCATTTTCTAAAAGTTTTTTGGCTGCCACATAGCGGGCTGCTTCAGATTCTGAGCCCATGGTTATGGAAATAAGCCTTAGGTCTTCTTGGTCCTCACTGCTAATCTTCTTTGTTGCTGTTGCAACTAGGCACCTACCTGCCAGGCCTGTGTAACCAGTTTTTAGGCCATCAACACCTAGGTCTTCTTTTAATAAAGGATTGGTATTTGTTTCCTTAAAATCCCTGTCTACATTTACTAACTCTGCCATAGAAGTTATTTGTAATACTTCTGGATAATCCTGAATAAAGGCCCTAGTTAGCTTAAAAAGCCCCCTAGTTGTCATCATATTCTGCATGTCAATGTTGTAGTTAGGTAGGCCTGAAGAGTTTATAAGCTGGTAGTTGTCAATGTTTAGGCTGTCTAGCTTTATCTTCATTTTTTCCACAAAGACCTCTTCTGAGCCTGCCAGGTGCTTGGCAAGGGCCTTAACTGCGTCATTGCCTGAAACTATTAGGGCTGCCTTTATTAGGTCGTCAACTGTAACTTCTTCCCCTTCTTTTAATTTATAAGAAGAGCCACCAAGTTTGGCAACATCCTTGTCTATATAAACTAGGTCGTCTTTGGAAATGTTGCCTGCCTTAATTTCATCTAAGACCACAAAAATAGAAAGGATTTTTGAAGTAGAAGCAATGGCAACTTGGTCGTCAATGTTCTTGGCTTCTAAAATCTTTCCACTTTCAAAGTCTCCAACTAAATAAGCTGTAGTCAGCTGGTCAGGACTTTTGTTTATGTGTTTTTTTACTTGTCTTTCCCATTCAGCCTTGATTTCCGCCTGTCTTTGGGCCTCAAGTTCTTCTGGGCTAGGCTGAGGCTTTTCTTCTTCAAGGACCTGGCCTTCTTCAAGATCCACAGCCCAAACCTTGTAGCTTTCAAAGGGACTTAAAAGGAGAAGAAAAACTAAGACCAAGAGGGAAAGTTTTTTAAAGATTTTTTTCATGCTTATATCCTCAAATTTTTCTATCTTATCTTTTAAGTATAGCATAAAATTTTATTATTACTAAGGCCTGGCCAGGGAAATTTAAAAAAGAGACCTAGTTCTTGGAACTAAATCTCTTGAAAGTTTTTCTTTTTACATTTCGTCTTCAAACATTTTTTGTAGGAAGTCAAAGTAAGATGGTTCAACTTCTACATATCTGTCGTCATAGTTTATTAAGAATTCGTTTTGGTCATCTGCTGTTTGTCCTTCAGGTGCAAAGAAGTTGTCAGCAGTAACATTTTCTGGTGTTAGACTTGTAAAGTGGTCTACAATGGCGTCAATGTGTTCTTGGGCTACAATTTCGCTATTAACCCAGTATGGGTCTCCAGATACTTGTTGTTCATAGATAATGTGAAGTTGGTCTGCATAGTCCTTGCCATATTCACAGCAGAAGGCTCCTGCATAGACTCTGTTGTTGGCTATTAGTTCTACAGAAGCTGGGTGAGATCCTGCAAATTGTACTTCTGAGAAAATTCCTCCATCGTCAATGGTGCCTTCGAAGATTTTATTTTTTTCTGTAATTTCACTGGCTCCATCTGGACCAAAGGTTTCCCAAAGGGTTGTTGTTGGAACTACCCTTCCTGATGTAGATGTGGCAGATACAAAACTAAAGGACTTGCCCTTAAGTTGTTTAATGGCATCTAGACCTTCAAGGCCTTCAAAGTCTGCCTTGTTGGCAATGTTAGTTGCTATATAGGCTGGGTAACCTGCCTTGGCTAGGTCTCCACCTGGAGCTGGCACAAACATTGGAACAATTTTGTCATTTTCCATTCTAGATTTTACATAGGTAGCACCAGAGGCTGTAGTCATATGGGCTGTACCAGAAAGGATGGCTTCAGAAACTACTGAATAGTCGTCTGCTGATTGGTATACTACTTCAGCGTTAAAAGGTTCTAAGGCTATGTTCATTTCTTTAATTGCTGCTTCAATACCAGGGCTCATTTGGCCACCGTCATTAGGTAGTTCAATTACTGTATAAACTGTTTTTTCAGAACTAGAGTTTCCAGCTTCAGTTTTTCCTTGACTGTCATTTCCTTGGCAGCCTGTTAATACTAGGGCCATCATAGTTAGGCCTAGAAGGATTTTTCTTAAGTTTTTCATTTTTCCCCCATAAAATAATAATTATAGTTTTTTGCAATTTTCTTCCTGATCTATGTTAATTTTTTAGATCCAAATTTTCTAGCTAAAAAGCCTTAGCTAATAATGTTTTTCTGTCTCACCTTGTTCATGGCAGTTTCCATTACAAAGGCAGTAACAAAGATTAAAAAGATTCCAAAGCCTAGGGCACTATAGTCTCCCATTCTAGAGGCGTTGTTAATCATAGTTCCAATTGTTCCTGGAACTCCAACTGCTGGGCCAATTATTACTGCTGTTCCAAAGTTTTGTTCAAATCTTAAGGCAAACCAAGATATTATCTTAGACACTGATGATGGCAAAATGGCTCCAAAGATTACTTGAATCTTGTTGGCTCCAGTTGCAAGTAGGGCCTCAATTGTTGCCTCGTCTACTTCTTCAAAACTTTCTGCCAGGGCCCTTATAAAAAAGGCCAGAGTATGGAAAAACATACCAATTACAGCAGTAGTTGCTGACAGGCCATAGCCTGATACGAATATTAAAACCCAAATTATTGTTGGAACTGCCCTAACTAGGCCAGCAAAGGACCTAATTCCTGTAGAAAGTCCATTGTTGGAAATATTTCTAGCAGCAAACAAGGCCAAGACTATGCCACAAATAAAACCTGTAAAGGTGGACACAAAGCCTAGGGCCATGGTGTTTATTAGACTTTTTACCATGGACATTTTCATGGCAGTTTCTACTGCTGAAAAATTAAACATGTTGACTAAAAGCTTTCTGCCTAGGGCCAAGTCTACCTGGTCCCACTTGTATTCCATTCTTAAGGCTAGGGTGTAGAAAGTAATAAGAAGACCTGTAATGAAGATGGCCTTAATTAACTTGTCTACTAGGGAAACTTCTTTTAGTTTAGGCCTAGAGAAAAAGTCCTTTTCAATACTATGAAGCTTAGACTCCTTGCTTGGGCTTTTTAGTTTCCTATAATTTATTCTTTGTATTTCTTCATTGGACATCATGCTTGTAATTTCTCCCTTATAAATACTGATAGCTTGTCAAAGGCTAAGACCAAAAGAACAACTAGGATTACAGCTGCAGTTAGTTGGTCAAACCTTCTAAAGTTTCTGTGCATATCTATTAGGTGGCCAATACCTCCACCAGCTAACATACCAACAACAACTGAGTCTCTAATGTTGGTTTCAATGGCATAAAGGGTCCAAGAAATAATTGAAGGCCAGGATTCTGGAAAAACTGACTGACAAATTACTTGAAATCTGTTGGCTCCTACTGCATTTAAGGCCTCTATACTTTGGGAAGATGCTTCGTCAAAAACATCTGCAAATACTCTAGCATTAAAGCCAAAGGTCCCTAGGGTCATAACTAAAAAGGCTAGAAACTCTCCATACCAAAAGGATATGAGAAGAACTATGGCCCAAATAGTAGTGGGAATGTTTCTAATTAAGGTAGATAGAAACCTAAGTAGATTTTTGGCTAGCAGGTTTTTTGAAGTCTTGGTGGACATGGAAAGAGCTGTAAGGTAGGCGAAAAAAGATCCTACTATACCAGAGGCAACTGCCAAAATAAAGGTCACCCAAACTCCTTCTAAAAGGTCAGCTAGATTTTTGAAATTTGCTGGCAAATAAAGGCTTACAAATCTTGAAGCTGCCTTGGAAAATTTTTCAAATATTAATAAGAAATCAAAGTCTATTAAATTTGAAGACAGCCAGGCTGTTAAAATAAGAAAGCCTATTATAGCTGTACTTATTAGCCTTTTGTTTCTAAAAAAATCCTTGGCTTTTTGGTCTTTTAACTTGACCCTAACTTCCATTAAATCACTCCTTAAACTTAGGCTAAAATCTCGTCAATTTTTGCCCCGTAAATATTTTCTAGATCTGCTTCACTAAGGTCTTCAGGCTTGCCCTTAAAGACTATTTTTCCAGACTTAATGCCGATTATTCTGTCTGAATAGGCCTTGGCCACATCTACCTGGTGCAAGTTTACCAAACATGGAATCCTTAGTTCCTGGCTAATCCACCTTAGGTGTTCCATTATCATCTTAGAAGACTGTGGGTCTAAGGAAGCAATAGGCTCGTCACAAAGAATCATCTTAGGATCTTGGATTAGGGCCCTGCCTATGCCTACCCTTTGTTTTTGGCCACCTGATAGGTCCTTGCACTTGTAATACTTTCTGTCTCCTAGGCCTAGGACTTCTAAAATTTCAGTAGCCCTTTTTATGTCTTCTTCCTTGTAAAGACTTAGGGCTCCCCTAAAGGTAGAATAAGAGCCTAGTCTGCCATGAAGAACATTTTCCAAGGCTGACAGCCTGTAAACTAGGTTGTAGTGTTGGAAGATCATGCCTATTTGTTTTCTCTTTTCTGTAAGCTGGCTCTTGCTTAGGCCAACTATATTTTCTTCATCAAATATAATAGTAGAAGTGCTTTCAGGTTCTGTTAGCCTGTTAATGCACCTTAGCAAGGTAGACTTACCTGCTCCAGAAGGGCCGATTATAGATACTAACTCCCCTTCATTTAGGTCAAAGTTTATGTCGTATAAGACTTGGTTGTCTCCATAACTTTTGTTTAAGTTTTCTACTTTTAAAACGCTGTTTGTCATCCTAAACCCTTTCATTTTTTCTAATCTAGTTTTCAACTAGAAGCTTCACCTATCTTATCAAAGGAAGATTGGTCTTATATAAGTTAAATATAAATTTTATATTAAATTTATTGGTCCTTGGTTAACTTTTAAGGAGAGGTCCAAGCTGGTCCTGGTCCAGGTCCACTGTGCCTAGGTCTACTTTTTTTCCGTAGGCTCCATGGTCATCAGACCCTCCTGTAATAAAGAGGCCATAGTCTTGGGCTAAGTTTAAGGCCCTTTGCTCATCTTCCTTGCTGTGAGAAGAATGGTAGACTTCTATGCCTTTTAGACCCTTGGCTACTAGGTCTCCAACTATAGAAAAAGAATCTAGCTCACCTGGATGGGCCAAAACTGGAAGACCTCCATCTGCCAAAACTGCCTCCATGGCCTTAAACACATCTACGTATTCTATGTCAAAGTCTGCCAGGCCTCCATTTTTAAAAATACTCTTATAAAGGTCCTGGTAGGCCTTAGAATTAAAGTCTCCACCAGTAAGGCCAGCCATTATATGTTGCTTGTAAAGGGTCTGTGTAGAATTTTTAGACCTGTTTATCTGGTCATGGTCAATGGCATAGGAATTTTCTTCTAAAAGCCTTAACTTTTCTTCTGAATTTGCATTTCTCTTGGCCAAGGTTTCCTGACAAAGCCTATTAATATTCACTGCTGGCTCTTGGTAGTTGTAGGCCAAAAGGTGGACCTTCCTCATGTTTTTGTAGTCGTAGGCAGAAATTTCCAGGCCTGGTATTATTTTCAAGGTCTGGTCCAGGTCCAAGGTCTTTATATAGGCATAGGTTTCTGTTGTGTCGTGGTCTACTATGCTAATGGCTTCAAGACCCTTGGCTTTGGCTAGGTCAATTATGTCTTCTACTGACCTTGAAGAGTCAGAAAAGTTGCTGTGCAGGTGGAAGTCACATTTCAATTTTCTACCTCCATCCTATTTTCTCCTAGATAAAATATCTTGTCTGTAAGGCCTTCCATAAACTCTATGTCGTGGAAGATGCCTATCATAGTTGTTCCTTCTGCCTTTAGCTTTTCTATAGACTCCCTAACCTTGATCTTAGAAAGGTTGTCTAAGCTGGCTGTAGGTTCGTCTAAAAGAAGCAGCCTTGGTTTTTTTACTATGGCTACAGAAATGTTTAGCCTAAGTTTTTCTCCTCCTGAAAAGGTGTTAGGATAAGAGTCCCAAAGTTCTTCATCTAGGTCAAAGTGCCTTAGGGTTTCCTTGGCGATTTTTTCTGCTTCAGCATAGGAGGCTCCTGTTTCTAGACAGCTATTAATAACCAAGTCCAAGCTGGTAGTCCTTGGCATTATATTTAGAAACTGGGACACATAGCCAATTTCATTTTTCCTAAGCTGAATAATCTTTCTTTCTTCTAGGCTGCTTAAGTCTACCCTGCCAAAATCCTTAGACTCATACCAAATATGGCCAGAGCTAGTGGTGTAGGTCCTATAAATACACTTGATTATAGTAGACTTACCAGAGCCACTTTTGCCCACTATGCCTAAAAAGTCTCCCTTGTTCACTGTTAGGGAAAGGTCCTTAATTGGATTTATGGTCTTGTCCAGGTGGTGGGTGGTAAAGGACTTGCTTAGATTTTCGATTTTAATTAATTCTTCCATTTACTTGTCATCCTCTTCCTTGTAATACTTGGCCAAAAATTCATCTATTGGCAGTCTAAAGTCTTGGTATCTTTCCTTAAGAGTTTCAAAGGGCCAGTCCCACCATTTTAATTTTTCTAACTTTTCAATGGTTGCAGGGTCAAACCTGTACTTAATAACCTTGGCTGGAACCCCTACTGCTATGGCATAAGGAGGGATGTCCTTAGTAACAACTGCTCCTGCTCCAACTATGGCCCCATTGCCAATGGATACTTCTGGCCTTATTATGGCCCCATGGCCAATCCAGGTGTCGTGGCCAACTGTAGTTATCCTAGCCTCTCTTTTTTCAAAGATTTCTGCCTCATTTTCTATGCCAAAGCCATACATAGATGGCCTGTAGGTAAAGTGGTGGAGGGTTGGTCTTTGGTAGGGATGGTCTGTTGGGCCAATTCTTACACAGGCAGCAATGTTTGCAAATTTTCCGATTTTGGCATTTTGTACGAAACAAAATTGGCCAGTATAGGAAAAGCTGCCAAAGCTTGCATTTTCAATGGCATTTAAGGGACCTATTTCCACATAGTCTTCAAAGGTCCCCTTGACTATAGATGTATTTTCGTGAATTGTAACTTCTTTGCTTAAGGGTTGTTGGTTAGTTATCATGTCTGTAAGATGTCCTAAATACTATATGGCCGTCTACCATGGCTAGTTTAATAGCTGGATAGCCATTACTTTTTTCTATTAACAATAAGTCTGCCTGCTTGCCTTCTTCAATGGAGCCAACTAAGTGGTCAATGCCAACTGCCTGGGCTGGGTTGGAAGTAACCATCTTGAACATTTGGTGAAGGGGAAGGCCTTGGTCTTCGTGCATTTTAAATAGGGACACTAACATGGCTGAAGGATAGTAGTCACTAGATATAACACTAAGGCTGCCATCTAAGATCCCTTCTCTAGCAGAAAGGTTGCCTGAATGGGACCTGCCTAGTAAAAGATTTGGCGCTCCACATACTGTCCACAGGCCTTTTTCTGTTGCCTTTCTTGCAACTTCTAAGTTAATTGGAAATTCAGAAATTTTTGCTCCAATGGCTGTAACAAAGTCTAGTTTTTCAAGGGTGTCGTCATCGTGGGAGGCAACAGTTACCTTGTTTTTCTTGGCCAGGTCTGACAGGTCTAAAATCTCTTCCATGGACAAGAACTTTCTCTTTTGTTTTTCGTCTATGTCTTTTTTTATTTCTTCTTCAGTTAATTTGTCATTGTAGGAAACCATGGTGTCAGAATAAACTAAAAGGTCCTTGTATTGGCCTTGGCCTGGAGTATGGTCCATAAAAGAAAGTAGGTGGATTTTCCCTTCTTCAATTAGCTTTTTGATCTCTTCCTTGTGTTCTACTGAACAAATTTCATATCTTAGGTGGACCCTGTTGTGGATAATGTGTGGTTCCTTGTCTAATTTATTTATTTCGTCTATTAACTTGTAGACATTTTCAGGGTTTCTTATGGCCTTGCGACCAAACTCCTCAAAGGGATAAAGGGAAATTGAGTGGTACATAGTTGTAATTCCACTGGTAACTAAGATTCTCTCTGTTTCCCTAAGGGAAAAATTCATATCCATCATTATTATTGGGCGAGGAGAGACTATGTTTTCTATATAATCTGAGTGTATGTCTATAAATCCAGGAGAAATAAATTTGTCTGTACAATCGATTATAGTAACCTCGCCCTGGTCAAATAAGTCAACTTGAGAGTTTTCAACTATCTTTTCAATTTTATCTCCCTTAATTAGGACTGAATGTCCTTCTAAGATTCCATCTTTTTGTATTAATTTTCCGTTTTTTAAAATTATCATTGCTGCTCCCTTTAAATTAGCGAATAAACTAACTGTTGTGTGTAGGCGTCTTGTGGGTCTTCTAGGATCTGGTCAGTAAGACCTTCTTCTATTATGACTCCCTTGTGCATTACTATGGTCCTATCTGCTAGCATCCTTATAACAGCCAGGTCGTGGGACACTATGATCATAGAAATTTTTAGGTCTCTTTGGATGGTCTTGATTAAGTCAAGGACATCTGCTTGGACACTAAGGTCTAGGCCTGTAGTAACCTCGTCTAAAAGTAAGATTGGTGGTTTGTTAGACAGGGCCTTGGCTATTTGGACCCTTTGTTGCATACCTCCAGAAAAGTTTTTTGGTGCTTCCTTGGCCCTTAAAGGAGAAATGTCAACTTTTTCCAAAAGCTCCTTGCCCCTGGCCTTCATTGACTCTACATTCCTGTTGCCAGCTGCTATCATTTTTTCAGCTATGTTGGCTATAGAAGAGTAGTCCATTCTTAGGCCTAGGATTGGATTTTGATAAACCATGCCTAAAAGGTTGTTCCTAATTTTCTTTTGCTCATAGATGTTGGCCTCATAAAGGTTGGCCTGGCCCTCTTTGTAGGCCTTAAGCAGGTAGGTCCCACTTGTAACATCTTGGTCAAAGTAAAGACTTTGCATTAGGGTTGACTTGCCTGATCCACTTTCTCCAACTATGCCTAGGATTTCTCCTGGATAAAGTTCCAAATTTATGTTCCTACAGGCATAAACTGTGCCACAGTGGGGACAGAAGTTGTTGACAAGCTGGTCTTGGCTGTCTTGGCAGTGGCTACAACCCTTGCCAAAGCGTTTGTTCATATTCTCTATTTTTAATATTGCTTCTTGGTCTTGCATATTTCCTCCTAACTATGTTGGCCCTTGTTTAAAAGCTCTAACATATAAGATTGGTCATTGACTTGGTAGTAGGTCTCTCCAGTTTTTTCGTCTTGGAGCTCGTCTAAGAACACATCACTGGCTCCTGTTAGGCGGCATTTCTTCCCTGTAAAGTCCTCTCTTTCAAAAGGATAGTCTTCAAAGTCTATGGACTTGACCTTGGTATAGGGAGGGACTGCGTAGATTTTCTTCTCCCTACCTGCCCCCAAAAGGATCAAGGCCTTGTTGTAGGACATTTTTGGGTTATCAAACCTTGGTATAGGACTTGGGGCCATTAGGTACCTGTCATTTACAAGGACTGGATAGTCGGCGTGCATAGAAGCCTTGCCATACTTTATTATTTCTTCAAAAATATTTAGGTAGGCAACAGAATAGTCTCCATAGGCGTGCATTTCCTTGGTCTTTCTTTCATAAGGCTCAGCCTTTCTCAAAGGTTCTGGCTCTGGCACTTGAAGGACTAGGATTTGGTGTTCTTCTAGGGGAACTTCTGGAATCCTGTGCCTAGACTGGATTATATCTGCATCCTGGGTCCTAATTGTAGTCTTTACTCCAGTTGAATCTACTATTAGTTTCTTTATATTGACAGCATTAACACTTTGGTCTGACCCTTGGTCTATAACCTTAAGGGTGTCGTCTTGGCCAATAATTGATAGACTTAGTTGCAAGCCTCCAGTTCCCCAGCCCCTAGCTATAGGAAGCTCCCTAGAGGCAAAGGGCACCTGGTAGCCTGGTATGGCTATGGCCTTTAAAATTTTTCTGCGGATTTCCTTTTTAGAATTTTCGTCTAAAAAAGCAAAGTTCATCCTTTTATTCATCTTTTGCCTCCTGGTTCTTGATTTTTCTCATACCATCTAAGTGGGATTGGAAGGTTACATAGTGAGGAAGTTTTAAGTGGGATATAAAGCCAGAAGACTCAACAGAGTCAATGTGCATAAGGACAAATTCTTCGTCTGAAGACAAGGCTCCCTGGCCCTGGCTGTATTCTAAAGAATGGTCCAAAACACTCATGGCTATGGCCTTGGTTTCGTTTTGGCCATAAACTAGGCCGTAGCCGATTTCAAAGCCTAGGACATTTTCTCCATCTTCTTCCTGGTCTGCCTGACAAAAGGCTTCAACTTCAGTAACCTTTATGGACCCAATGTAGTAAGTGTCTTGATCTGTTCCTCCATTGTGGCTAACACAAAGGGGCAGGTCTCCAACTCTCAGCTCTCCAATATTAGGATGGCTGCCAATACCAAAGCCCCTAATTTCAGCATAGCCAAAGGAAGTAACAGCTCCAGTTTGGCCCCTAGTTAGGGATTGAAGTCTTTGGCTCCTAGAAGCTGGAAACTCGATTTTTTTCTTAGTTATATCATCAGGTTCTGAATCGTCATTGGCTCTTCTCTTAAATAGTCCTTGGCTAACCAAGTAGTCCACTACCTTAGGCAGCTTATTAAATTCTTGGTCTGTAGCCTTTCTTTGCTGACTTTCAAAGTCTCTAATTATTTTTTCAATTGTCTCTTGGTCTTCATCTACCAAGGAAAAGTTCAAGAATCTTTGCTTAAAGTCATAGGCCTTGCCTAAAAATTGGCCGCCAGGTATGTCCTTAAAGGAAGCGGAAATTCTCCTTTCAACTTCCATGTCAGAAGTATCTGTAATAGTTGTATAATAAATTCTCGGTAGGGTTGACCTGTGGGCCCTTAAAAGAAAGACTGCCTCTTCCATTGACCCTCTAGCCTGTTTAATGGCCAGGGCTGCCAGGTCTTCGTCATAAAGACTGCTTTCAGACATAACTTGGTAGACTAGGTCTTTCATTGTGGCCTTAATTAGGTCTACTTCTATACTTTGGCCTTGGGCCACTCTGTCATATTCTAAAAGACTGTTAGATTCTCTTATGGCCTCTTGGCCACCTTGAACTGCAACATAAGCCACTTTATTCACCTACCCTTATTTCAGTAGTCCTTGGCAGGGCCACTAGATTTCCACTTTTGTCTACTAATAAAATATCTAGGCCTAAAGGAAAGTCTTCATTAATAAGCCTTCTTTGGTCCAGCCAGTCTGCCTTTCCTATAGATAAGTAGTTTTGGTCCTTGATGCCTGGGCCTGTAAGAACTAGGTCCTTGGCCTTACTTAATTCTTCCACTTCTATAATAGTAGTTGCAGACAGTTGAGGATTGATCAAGGTCCCCTTCTTTTGTCTGCCTAGGCTGTCCTTGACCTGGTCATTTTTTTCCAAGGAGAAAATAACATAGTCTGCATCTTCTAGACTTCCATCTTTAACATTGGTCCTAATTTGGATTTCCTGAAGGGCCACTTGGTCTGTATCTACTACATGAAGGGACACTTCTCCATCTAAAAGGCAAAGGGCCAGGTCTATGGTATAGGGATATAAGTTGCCCCTATAAGACTGACTAGGCTCAAGGCTTACTAGCCTACCTGGATAAGAAAAGGCCTCCATTATATTTGAAAAAGTTTTTTGATTTTTGTGTGTTTCTGTTAGCATTAAAGTTTCTCTCCTTTAATCCTTCATAGTTTCAAAGTCAACCTTAGTTGCTGCAACTATGGCCCTTTGTTTTTTTACTTGGTCTAGGCCTTGTTGCTGGCAGGCTAAGAAAATATCTGTCCACTGGTCTAAAATAGGCAAGTTTAGTTCATAGGCTGCATCTAAAATTGCTAAAGCCTTACTAAGTTCACAGTCCTTGCCCTTGACTATGCCTAGGCCAATTTGGTCCTTTATTCTCACCTTAGTTTCAGTAATCAGCACTTCACCTAGGTAGAACAGGGAATTTTTTGCAGTTTCCCTAACCTTAATCATGGCCAGGCCTTCCTTAGGCTCTTGAATTATTTCTATGTCTTCATTTGCTTCAATAAGTCTTGCCAGGTCCTTGGCTTGGTCACTGGCGTAGTCAATAAAGATCTTGGTTCTTTCTTTTTTGTTCATCGTCAACCTCCATCATCACCATAGTAGCTTGGCGCCAATTAATTAATCATCTAATGTATGCAAAGACTATGTAAATATTTTTTTAGATTTTGTAAAGAAATTTTTCCACAAAAAAATAGTCAGCCTAGGCCAACTATTTAATCTTTGCTGAAACTTATTCAAGGGAATACTTAAACAAGTCACTTCTATATTTGGTTTTTATTATTTCAATTAGCCTGCCTTCTTGGTCATAAAGTTTTCCTTCTAAGACTAAGAGGGGAACCAAGGACCCGCAGCTAAGGACTTCAATGTCCCTAAGACTAGGCCAACTTATACTAAGAGTAGAAGAAGAATGCTTAAAGTCCTTAAGACCCTTGGACCTGTAGTAGGCGTGGATGGACAAAATATCCTGGCCCTCTTCTTCTATGTTTGGGAAATTTTCTGAACTTAAGTAGGACCTGTGTATGGCAGCTGGAATATTATGAAGGATTCTCAGCCTGGAAATTTCATAGACTTGACCTTGCAGACCTAGGTCCCAAAACTTTTCTAATTCCCTGTCCTTAAGCTTTCTCACCCCTATATTAAGGGTCTGTAGGGGAATGTTTTGTTCCTCCATTTTCTGACTAAAGCTAGTTCCAGTTAGGGCCAAGTTAATTTCAGGCCTTTCCTTAATGGGAAACCTGCCTATGCCTTGTTGGGAGTAGACCATGCCCAGCTCTTCCAAGGACTCATAAACCTTTCTCACTGTATGTCTGCTAGTAGCAAATTTTTCGGCTATTTGATTTTCACTTGGCAATTTTTCTGTCCTGTCTAAGTCTGGACTAGAAATTAGACCAATTAAGTAAGTACGGATCTGTCTTTCCTTGGTAATTGTAGTCAAAATTTTCTCCTCCTCCCTGGTTCAAGTATAGCATATAAATTTTAAAAAATAATATTGGACAAAAAAATGACAATACTTACTTTTATCGTTGTATTTTCAAGGTTTTTCCTATATCATATATAATTAAAAAGGAGACGATCTTGAAAAAAATTTTTTATTAGAAAGGAGATCAAAGAAAACACAATGAAAGAATTTTTGCAAAAGAAAAATATCAACCTTAGCCCGGGCACTTATTTTATTAAGGCTCTAGGCGCCATGGCCTATGGACTTTTTGCCTCCCTTTTAGTTGGGACAATTTTAAACACCATAGGCAAGGAGTTTGGTTTTAGTTTTTTGACAGATGTAGTTTGGCCAATTGCCCAAAAGGCAACAGGACCTGCCATAGCAGTTTCCATAGCCTATGCCTTAAAGGCTCCTGACTTGGTCCTCTTTGCCTCAACCCTAGTAGGAGTTGGTGCTAACGAGCTTGGAGGCCCAGTTGGAGTCTACATAGCTACCATCTTTGGAGTTGAATTTGGAAAACTGGTTTCCAAGGAGACCAAACTGGACATTATCCTAACTCCAGTAGTTACAGTTCTTGTAGGTTTGGGAGTTTCTGGCCTAGTTGGTCAACCTATCCAAAACTTTATGAACCTAGTAGGGTCTTTGATTATGGTTGCTACAACTAAGGAACCCTTAATAATGGGAGCCTTGGTTTCCCTAATAGTTGGCCTGGCCCTAACCCTGCCTATTTCATCAGCTGCTATTTGTATGATGCTGGGTCTGTCAGGTTTGGCAGGTGGAGCTGCCACAGTAGGTTGCTGCTGCCAAATGGTGGGCTTTGCAGTTATATCCTTTAGGGACAACGGCATCCAAGGATTCTTTGCCCAAGCTTTAGGAACTTCTATGCTACAAATGCCTAACATAGTCAAGAATCCAAAAATTTGGCTGCCAGCAACCTTGGCCTCTATTATCCTAGGACCCTTAGCCACTATGGTCTTTAAGATGGAAAACACCCCTCTTGGATCAGGCATGGGAACCTCTGGCCTAGTAGGACAAATTGCCAGCTTTGAAGCCATGGGCGGTTTTTCCAGCCAAGTGTTAATATCAATTTTAGTCCTTCATATAATTTTGCCTGGCCTAGTTTCCTTCCTGATTTATTCTCTAATGAGAAAACAAGGCCTAATTAAAGACGGAGATATGAAACTTAATTTTTAAATCCAAGTAAGAATCAAAAAAACAGCTAGAGAAAAAAATCTCTGGCTGTTTGTTTTTTACAGACTCTCTTGGAAGATTTCCACGATTTCCACAAAATTCTTTTGGTCTTCTTCTGTAAAGCGACTAAGAAGAGGCGAGTCTAGGTCCAAGACTCCATAAACTTTATTATTTTTTATAAGGGGAATTACTAGCTCAGACCTGGAAGCTGAATCACAGGCTACATGGTCTTGAAAGGCTTCCACATCTGCTAGCCTAACTGGAGCCTGGTCTCTCCAAGCCTTGGCACAAACTCCCTTATTATAAGACAGCCTAGTACAAGCAGGCAGGCCTTGGAAGGGACCTAGGACTAATTGGTCTTCCCTTACTAAATAAAAGCCAGCCCAGTTGAGATCAGCTACTAGGGCCATAATTATTGCAGAAATATTGGCCATTAAGGCTAGGGGATCTTTTTCATCCCTAACTTGGCCCTTAATAAATAATTTTATAAAGTCATATTTTTCTTCAGGACTTAAATTTTCTGTCCCCTTTAATGTAAAAGACATTGTCTTTCTCCTTGGTTTTTCTTTTATTATAACAGATTTTCTCCCTTAAAAAAAAGCCCTCTATAAAGAAGGCTTCCTGTCTAAGAAAAAAATTCCATATAGTCTCTATTGGAAAAGTCTGAGTCAGGGTCTGAGAAAAAGTCCTTGACCAGTTTTGTAAAAGGCTTGTACAAAAACACTAGGCCAATTAAGTTTGGTATGGCCATCAAGCCATTTAAGGTGTCTGTTATGGCCCAAATTGCTTGGAGGCCACCTACTGATCCAACAAAGGCTGCTAGTATATAAAGCAGTCTAAAAGCCAAGGCAAGGTCTCTATGGAAAAGATATTCTATACACTTTTCTCCATAGTAGGACCAGCCAATTATTGTAGTAAAGGCGAAAAGACTTAGGCCTATAGTTACTATATACTTGCCTCCAACAAAGCCAGTTTCAAAGGCAGCTATAGTCATGGCAGCTCCTTGGTAGTCGCCACTAGACCAAAGGCCAGAGCTAATTACAACTAGGCCAGTTATGGTACAAACAACCATAGTATCCATAAAGACTTCAAAAACTGCCCACATGCCTTGGCGAACTGGATGGTCTGTTTGGGCTGCTGCATGGGCTATAGGGGCAGAGCCAAGACCTGCTTCGTTGGTGAAAATTCCCCTGGAAATTCCAGATCTCATGGCCATAGAAAGGCTGGCACCAGCAAAACCTCCTAGAGCTGCCTGGCCAGTAAAGGCTGACTTAAAAATCAAGCTTAAACTTGGCAAAAGTGCCTCCCTATTAAGTACAAGGACTAAAACGCCTCCTAGAATATAGAAAAGGGCCATAAAAGGAACAATTTTTTCTGCCAGCCTGCCTATTCTCTTAACGCCACCAATTAAAACAAGCCCAAGTAAGATGGCAATTATCATTCCTGTAAGCTGGCTTGGTATATTAAAGCTGGAATTTAAAGTTGAAGCAATGGAGTTGGACTGGGTCATACAGCCAATACCAAAACAAGCAGTGCCACCAAATAAGGCAAAAATCTTGGCCAAGGCCTTGTTGCCTAAACCTCTTTCTATATAATACATTGGCCCCCCAACCCTTTGGCCCTTGGCATTATAAGTAGCAGTTGCTGAAGCAAGGGTTACTTCTGCAAACTTTGTAGACATGCCAACAAGGGCAGCAAGCCAGATCCAAAACAAGGCTCCAGGTCCACCTGTTGCAATGGCCAAGCTTACGCCTGCTATGTTACCAGTTCCTACAGTGGCAGCTAGGGCAGTTGACACTGCTTGGAAGGGAGTAAGATGGCCTTCATCAGCACTTTCCTTAGAAAGAATCTTCCCAAAAGTAGAGGCCCAAATATATTTAGCCTTTGTAAAAACCACAAAGCCTGAACTTACCATTAATAAAATACCAGCACCTAAAAGTAAAATTTGACTTGGTAGGCCCCAGACTAAATTATTTAAATAATCATTCACTTCTAATATTGTTTTCATAATTCTCAATCCCACTATCTTTTGAAATTTTTTTGTAATTCCTTTCATTCTATCAAAAATTTCTGCCAAAGTACAGGATTTTTTGAACTTATAGTGAAATTATTTGTTATTTTATGAAAATACTTTAACAAAGAAAAAGAAGGCTCCTAAGAACCTTCTTGAAAAATCTTATTAAACTTTTTCTATTAACTTCTTGCCATAGTCTTCTAGGCCATCAAAGTAAACTTGTTCAATGGCTCCAGAGTCTACTGCCTGGGCTATGTCTGGGTCTATTGGAAGCTTGGCTAGAACTTCTAGGTCGTTGTCCTTGGCTATTTGGTCTATTTTAGACTTGCCAAAGATTTCATAGGACTTGCCTGTGTCTGGACAGGTGAAGAAGGACATGTTTTCTACTAGGCCTAGGATTGGTATTCTCATTATGTTGGCCATTTTTACTGCCTTTAATACTATCATAGACACTAGGTCCTGAGGTGATGTTACTATTATTATTCCATCTAGAGGCAAAGATTGGAAAACTGTTAGGGCCACATCTCCAGTTCCTGGTGGCATGTCTACAAACATATAGTCCACATCTTCCCAAACAACATCTGTCCAAAATTGTTTTACTGTTGAGGCTATTACTGGACCCCTCCAAACAACTGGGTCTGTTTCGTTGTTCAATAGTAGGTTAATGCTCATTAGCTTTATGCCTGTAGCTGTACTTACTGGCAAAATTCCATCTTGGTTGGCCACAGCCTTTTGCTGGATGCCAAAGGATTTTGGTATAGATGGGCCTGTTATATCTGCATCTAAGATGGCCACCTTCTTGCCTAAACGGTTAAGGGCTAGGGCTGAAAGACTGGTTACTAAAGACTTGCCTACTCCTCCCTTGCCTGAAATTACGCCAATTACTTTTTTAATATTAGAGTCTTTGTTGGCTTCTATTCTAAAGGACGTATTAGGTCCTGTTTTTCTTCTTATGGTTTCAAATGGTTTTTCTGTCATAGGTCCTCCTTGTTTATAAAACTTATTTATCTTTACTCTTAGCTAGTTTATCACAACTTATTTGTCTTCTTGCCTTACTTTTTCCCTAATTTCTTTTAGGCTGGTCTGGTGTTTTTTGGCCAGGTCTTTTAGGTCCTCGTATTCGTACTTGAATTTTTCCACTCCAAAGCCTTGGGAAACTTTTTTTCTAACTGGGCCTAGGTCTGTTTGGACTAAGACTTCCCTTCTGTCTAGGCTGTGTCTTTTTAAGGCAAATTCCTTGACTCCTAGGGTTGGGCTGTGTTTGAAAATCAGCCTTAAAACTTGGTCCTTGTTTTCTGGCCTAGTCAATACTGTTAGCAAGATGCCTGGCCTGGATTTTTTCATGGTAATTGGAGAGCTGTAAACTTCTAAGGCTCCTTGGTCCAAAAGCACTTCATATAAGAAGCCAACTTCTTCTCCTGTAATGTCATCTAGGGAACATTGTAGCTCAACTAGGTCTTGGCCTTGACCTTGGTCTAAGCCTTGGCCTAAAAGGGATCGAACTGTGTTTGCTGCTTCAAAGTCCTTGGTACCCATGCCGTAGCCAATGTTTTCTATGGTCATTGTTGGCATAGGTCCAAAGTCGTCTACATAGTATTTTATTAAGCCTGCCCCTGTTGGAGTACAAAGTTCTCCCTTAATTGTTCCTTGGTAAACTGGCAGGCCCTTTAAAATGTTAGCTGTAGCTGGTGCTGGCACTGGCATTAGGCCGTGGGCACACTTTACATGGCCTGAACCTAGGTGGATTGGTGAGGCTAGAACCTGGTCTGGCTGAATCATGTCCATTAAGATGGCTACTCCTGTTATGTCGTAGATGGCATCAAGGCTGCCTACTTCGTGGAAATGAACCTGGTCTACTGCCATGTTGTGGGCCTTGGCTTCTGCTTGGGCTAGGATTTCATAGACTCCTATGGCTGCTTCCTTTATAGGGTCTGCCAGGTCAAAGGACCTTATTATTTGGCTAACAGAGCCTAAGCTTGAATGGTGGTGGTCGTGATGTTCGTGGTTATGCTTATGGTCATGATGGTCATGGTCATGTCCGTGATTGTGATCATGGTGCTTATGGCAATGGCCATGATCGTGGTGGTGATCGTGGTCATGGTTATGATCGTGGTTGTGGCAATGGTGGTGGTCGTGATCATGGTCGTGGCAATGTTCATGGTCGTGGTCGTGATTGTGGCAATGGCCATGGTCCTTGCTAACAAAGCCTAGGTCCACATCTATTGACTCTTCTTCTTGGCCATGGATTTTTACATTTATTTTGGTCCCTGCAATGCCAGCCTTAACAGAATCTGTAGCCTCAACAACAACTCCCAAGTCTGCCAGGTTATTTATTTTTTCTAAAAATCCTGCCTTGTCTTCTATAAGTTCATACAAGGACCCCATTAGCATATCTCCACTGGCTCCCATGCCAAGGTCTAAATATAGTGTCTTCATTTTTACTCCTTATTTTATCTGGTTGATCATCGAGGCCAAGTAGCCTGCCCCAAAGCCATTATCAATATTTACAACAGAAACTCCTGAAGCACAGGAATTTAGCATAGACAGTAGGGCTGCCAGACCAGAAAAGTTGGCTCCATAGCCTACTGATGTTGGAACTGCAATAACTGGACAAGAGGCCAGACCACCAATTACTGAGGCCAAGGCTCCTTCCATGCCTGCTATGGCAACAATTACCCTGGCTTGGGAAATTTTGTCCATATGGGCCAGTAGCCTGTGGATGCCAGCAACGCCAACGTCATAAAGTCTTTCTACCTGGTTGCCTAAAAATTCTGCAGTTAAGGCAGCCTCTTCTGCAACTTCCATGTCAGAGGTTCCCCCTGTGGCAATTACAATTTTCCCTGGTCCTTGGACCTCTTTCATCTGGCCAAAGATACCAACCCTGCCCATTTGGTAGTAGGTCAAGTCAATTTCCTTTTTTATTTCCTGGGCCTTTTCAGGGTCTAGCCTGGTAATTAAAACTCCTGGCTGGGTCTTTATTAGCTCCTTGGAAATCCTAACAATTTGGTCAGGAGTTTTTCCCTGGCCATAAATCACTTCCCCTGCCCCTTGGCGAAGGCCCCTGTGGGTGTCTAACTTGGCAAAGCCTAGGTCTGCAAAGGGCTCTTGTTTAAGGGTGCTTAAAGCCTGGTCTATGGAAATGTCTCCATTTTTCACCTGTAACAAAAAGTCTTCCATTTCTTTTATATCCATTATCTCACCTCTAGGTCCAAAAGGACTGCTGAAAAGCCTTCCTTTAACTTATCCACAATATGCTGGCGGTTTTCCATAACTTTAGCCAAGTCTTCTTCCTTAAGTTGCAGTCTAGCTGCTCCCTGGTAGTATCTAAGGCGAAAATCCTTAAAGCCTAGGGAGAAAAGATAGTCCTCTCCAGCCTCTATTTTGTCCAACTTGTCCTGGCTAATTTCTTCATCTGTTGGAACTCTTGTTGCCAAACATGAATAAGAATCCTTATCCCAAGTAAAAAGTCCAGCCTCTTTGGACAAGGCCCTAATTTGGTCCTTAGTCAGGCCTGCTAACCTAAGGGGAGACAAAACCTTCAGCTCCTCTAAGGCCCTCATGCCTGGGCGGTCATCATAGGAGTCTGAACCATTGGTCCCATCTACTAAGATGTCATAGCCATCTTCCTTGGCTTTTTTTATGATTGTGGAAAAAATTCTCTCCTTGCAATAATAGCACCTGTCTGGAGAATTGGCCCTTATTTTTGGATCAACTAGCACATCAAGGTGGATTATTTCCATGTCAGCTCCCAGGTCTGCCACCAATCTTTTTGCATCTTCCAGTTCAAAGTCAGCTTGGAAGGCAGATCTCACATAGTAGGCTTTTATATCAGCACCATCCCTTAGGCCTGCATAAAGCAGGTAGGCTGAGTCAACTCCACCTGAAAAGGCCAGGGCCACTTTCTTATTATCTTTAAAAAATTCTTCTAGGGATTTATAAGTCATAGGTCCTCCAATCTTTATAGAAAAGTAGGCATATAAACTCTGTTTGAGAGCATACATGCCTTCTTCTTAGTCTATGTAATAAATTTTAAAAATCTTTGGGGAAATCTTTTATGTCATCCATTTTCTAATTTACCATAATTTGCCTTTTATTTCAATTTTAGCCTGGGATTTTTCCCAAAAGCCTAGAAAGCCAATCTTTAGAAATTCTTAAGAAATTCTTTAGACTTTTCTTAGGTCTTTGTAACCACTTGTAAATCTTTTTTAAAAGCCTAGGTATATAATTAGCCTTACAATTTTGAAAAACCAGGAGCTGACTTATGAAAATATTAATGCTAACTGCAAAGTGTGGCATGGGCCATTACAAGTGTGCCTCTGCCATTGAAGAAAAAATTAAATCAACCTACCCTAAGGCAGAAATATCTGTTATTGACATTTATGAAGAACAATTTTCCTGGGCAGTTACCTACTTCTATAAATTCTACAAGTTTATAGTAAACCACGGCAACTTCCTTTATAACCTGGCCTACAAAAAAGTCCTAAGGTCAGCAGAAAAAACTGGCCCCTTAAAGTTTTTGGCCCAAATCCTTTTAAGGGACTTTCCAGACCTTATTGAAAGGCAGACACCAGACCTAGTAATTTCTACCTACTCTTTTACCTCAGAGCTAATGTCCTATTACAAGGAAAAAACTGGGTCTACCATCCCCCTAGTAACTTGGATAACAGACCTAAGGCCCCACAATGGCTGGGTCAATGCTAGAACTGACTACTATGTTGTAGCCGACTCTTCTACCAAAAGGGACCTAAGGCTTATGGGCGTAAGAGAAGACCAAATAAAAATCGGCGGCATCCCAGTCCAAGACAAGTTTTCTTCTGCTCAAGGAAAAGACCTGGGCCAGAAGAAAAAAGTTTTGCTAATGGGCGGTGGCCTTGGCATGCTACCTAGGGACCTGGACTTTTATCAGGGCCTAGTAGCCTTGGACCAAGTTGACCTAACTGTAGTAACAGGAGAAAACAAAAGTCTCTACAAGAAGCTTAAGTCTTCCTTTCCCACTATAAAAGTCCTTGGCTTTGTAGATAATGTGGACCAGCTAATGGAAGAGGCAGACCTGTTAATTACCAAGGCTGGAGGGATTACCACCTTTGAAGCCATAGAGACCCAAACTCCAATGCTAGTCTTCAAACCCTTCTTGGACCAGGAAGTTTCCAACGCCAACTTTATTTCCAACAAGGAAATTGGCCTAGTTCTTCCATCAAAAATGTCCAAGTCCAAAAAAGACCTAGACATAATCCTAGGAGTTCTAAAAAATGACGACCTTATTAGGGACATGAAGACCAATATGGAAAAAATCAAGACATCCATTGATCCTTTTGTAATAAACAAGGTCCTTTTAGGAGCCTCTGGCCTATGCTTATAAAAATTAGCCTGGCCTTAATAGGAATATTTTTCCTCCATTCTATTTTGCCAGCAATTTATTACAAGTATTTTTACAGAAAAGACTATGGCAAGAAAGACTTGACTTTCTCCTTTGACGATGGGCCCAACCCTGATTTTAGTCCAAGGCTAAAAGAACTTTTGGACCAAAATCAAATCCAGGCCTACTTTTTTCAAGTAGGAGAAAAGGTTAAGGCCTATCCTAATATAGTCAAGGACCTGGCAGCCAGGGGCCACAAACTTGGCATCCACTGCTACCAGCACAGCCATCCTATTTTTTGGGGTCCCTATAAGACCTACAAGGACATAAGAAAAGCCAGGGCTGTCCTAGAAGATTTAGGCCTAGAAACCAAGCTTTATAGGCCACCCCATGGCTGGGTCAACTTGACTATGGTCTTTTTTATGAAGGTCTGGCAGCTGGACCTGGTCTTGTGGAACTTTCTACCTGGAGACTGGAAGGAAGACCAAACTTGGCAGGAAACCTACCAAAAACTTATTAAGGCCAAAAGCCAAGGAGGCCTGGTCTGCCTCCACGACTCCAACCATAAAATAAAATCAAATTCCAAGGCTCCAGAAAATACCCTAAGGGCCTTGGCAGAATTTTTTTCCAAGTGAGGTTATTGTTATTAGCAAAGATTCCTTAGAATATTTAAAAAAATATAGATTAAACTTAATATTGGTCCTCCTAGCCCTGGCTCTGACCCTTTATTTCGCCCTAGGCCTAGAAGACCTAAGAGCCCTGCCTGAAATTTTGGCCTCTGCTTCTAAGGTCTATGTCCTAATGGGCCTACTTACTATGGTTGCCTTTTTCCTTTGCCAGGCCTTGGTAGTGAAAAAACTCCTTTGTTCCCTAGGCTACCAGGTCAGTCTTAAGGCCACTTACAAGTACAGCCTAATAGACTACTTTTTTTCCCAAATTAGTCCAGGAGCTTCAGCAGGCCAGCCATCTGAAATTTATTTTATGAAAAAGGACGGCATAGCCATTGGAGATTCTTCCTTGGTGATGTTGATTTTTAATGGCTTCTACCACCTGGCTGTAGTCCTTGTAGTCCTAGGAACTAGCCTGGGAAAAATAGATAAAATCCTTGGCCCCAGCCCAGTTTTTTATAGGCTTTTTGTCTTTGGGATCCTGGTCCAAGTTCTTTTGTCTGTGGTGTTTTTCTTTTTTATTTTTTCCAAGTCCCTAGTCTACAAGGTCTTTAAGTTCATCTTTAAGGTCTTAGAGTTTTTTTCCTACAAAAACCTAGACCATTTTAAGGCCAGGGTCTCTAAGATTTTAAGAGACTACAAGACTGGAGCAGCTTGGATCAAGGACCACAAACTTGCCCTAGCCAAGGTCTTTCCCTTGGTAATCTTGCACATTTTTCTTTACTACTCCCTAGGCTACTGGGTTCTTAAGGCCCTAGGCTCTCAGTCCCTTAGCCTTGTAGACATGGTGGCCTACCAGGGAGTCTTTACTATGACCTTTGAGTCCCTGCCCCTACCTGGAGGTCTGGGCCTGGCAGAAGCTGGCTTTTTGAAAATTTTTTCTCCTCTTTATGGAAAAAATCTTTTGCCAGCTGCCCTTTTGCTAACTAGGGGCCTGTCTTACTTGGTCTTTGTAATACTTGGCGGCCTACTAACAGCCCTTGGAAAGCTTGACCCTGTCCAAAAAATTGACCAAAAAAATAAGGATAAGAAAGACTAAAAACTTTCCTATCCTTTTTTATTTACAAAGTTCTTCTTAGCTCAACTGCCTTGGCCAGGATCCTAATATTCTTTTGGGCTGCCTCCTCCTTGGAAAAATAAAGGGCTGGACTTGATCCTTGAGATGACCTTAAGATTATTCCATCTGAAAGCTCTTGATAAAACTTGAAAACCGACCTGTGCTGGCCTATATAAACCAAGACTAGGTCCCCGTCTTGGGCCTGGTCAGTGTTTTGGCACAGCAAAATGTCCCCTTCATTTATAAAGGGAAAGAGACTAGAGTCAGTAATTTTCACAGCGAAAAAGTCATTTTCTGACCTGTCACAAGATAAAATTAGGTCCAAAGACCCAACTGCATTTTTGTCAATTATAAAATTTTCGTCAACTAATATTCTGTCAAAAACTGGGACAGACACTATTTTGTCTATATTTAAAAGAGAAGTCTGGGTTATAATAGATTTTTGTTGAATAAAATTTGAAGACCCTAAAAGATAGTCAGAAGAAACTTGGAAGTACTGGGCCAGGTTGAGGATTTTCTCAGCCTCAGGAACAACCTTGTCAGCCTCCCACAAGGAAATGGACGAAGGAGAAACTCCAATTTCTGCTGCCAGGTCCTTTTGGGACAGACCCTTTTCCTTTCTTAGTATGTATAAGCGTTTTGCAAATTTCATAAAATCACCACCAGCTTTAATATTAATAATATAAGTATAACATTTTTTCTCCCTAAGATAAAATTAATTGGAAAATTCATAAAGCCCTTGTCTTGTGCTATAATAGCCTTATGAAAAGGAGGATTTTATGGATATTGTTGAAAGATTTTTAAAATATATTGCCATAGACACTAAGTCAGATGAAACAAGTGACACTTGTCCCTCAACACCTGGCCAGTTAGAACTTGGAAAAATTTTAGTAGAGGACATGAAGGCCATTGGTCTTACAGATGTTTTCCAAGATTCAAATGGCTATGTTTATGGAAGCTTAAAGGGCAACCTTGAAAAAGCCCCAGTAATTGGCTTTGTTGCCCATATGGACACTGCTCCAGATATGGACGGTAAAGTAGTAAACCCACAAGTTTTCACCTACCAAGGTGGAGACATAAGCTTAAATGAAGAATTTTCTATTAAGGAAGAAGAATTCCCATTTATCAAAGATTTTGTTGGCATGGAGCTTATTACAACAGACGGAACAACTCTTTTAGGAGCCGATGACAAGGCAGGCATTGCAGAAATCCTAGATGCCTGTGCCTATTTGGTGGCCCATCCAGAAATCCAAAGGGGAGACGTGAAAGTGGCCTTTACACCAGACGAAGAAATTGGTAGAGGGGCAGACCTTTTTGACGTTGAAGGCTTTGGAGCAGACTTTGCCTACACCTTAGACGGTGGTCCCCTTGGAGAATTAGAGTTTGAAAACTTTAATGCAGCCTCAGCCAAGGTCGCCATCCAAGGCAAGAACGTTCACCCAGGCTCATCAAAAAACACCATGGTCAACTCCCAAAGAATAGCCATGGAATTTGAATCCCTGCTACCTGTAGACCAAAAACCAGAATATACCCAAGGCTATGAAGGCTTTTTCCACCTTATAGACATTAATGGAACAGTAGAGTACACAACTATGACCTATATAATCCGTGACCACTTTAAGGACAGCTTTGAAGAAAAGAAAGAACTTTTCAAAGAAATTGCAGCCTTCTTAAACAGAAAATACGGAGACAGGGTCCAAGTTGAAGTAACAGATTCCTACTACAACATGAGAGAAAAACTTGAAGACCATATGGAAATAGTAGACCTGGCCAAAAAGTCAATGGAAGACTTAGGCATTGAACCTAAGATCCAAGCCATTAGAGGAGGCACAGACGGAGCCAGACTGTCCTTTATGGGCCTAGCAACACCAAATCTTTTTGCAGGCGGAATGAACTTCCATGGCAGATATGAATTTGTGCCAACAGACTATATGAAAAAGGCTGCTCAATTAATAGTAAAAATTGTAGAAAACAATGGAAAAGACCATCTATAAAAATTTTAAAGTATCGGTAAGTTCAAGAGCCGATACTTTTTTTATTTGCAAAGCCAAGGCTTTTTTGCTATAGTAAACATAGGTAAAGATTAATAAATTATTGTTATTAATCCACTTTTGGCCATAGTTTCCTCTAGCTAAAAGCTACTTATCCTAAGAAAAAATAGAAATAGAGATGAGTTTATGTCTATAAAAAATCTAATACAAAAATACCAAACCCTGCTAAAATATATGCTAACAGCCCTTACAGGGTCAATTTTTAATCTAATAACAGCCTACAGCCTTTATATAGTTTTTAATAAGGGCCTGATTTTTTCCAATACTTGTGGTCTAATAGTAGGTTTTCTCCTTACCTTTATAGGCTCAAAGCTAGTCTTTGGCAAAAAATATTCCATAAAAGGATTTTTAGTCTACCTAGGCAGCTTCCTTTTAGGCATGCTTATGGCCAACATAATAATCAACTATGCCTTCTTGTTTTTTAACAAGTTCCTTCGCAAAAGACTGGCCTTTTTAACTAGCAAGGTCCTATCAGGAATCCTCCCCTTTACAACAAGCTATGCTATCAGGCGCCTAGTCTTTAAGGGAAACTTCGTATAAATTTTTAAGCCATGATTTTTTAGTCATAGGCTTTTTTTATTTTAAGGCAATGAAAATCCCCTTTAAGCTAAGTCAAAGGGGACGAATTTTTCTGCAATTTTTAAGCCTAACCTACAATGTATAGGGGATTAAATAGGCTTGGTGAATTTATGTCTACTTCTTGAATATAAATACCTGAAGACTTTATTATAAAATAGGTCTTTCCATTTAGCCTATCATATAAAATATCGTAAATTTCCATAGAAAACTTATAATACCTGGAAACTTGGCCAACATAGACCATGGACTTAATGTCCTTTTCAATTCTATCCAAGTCCTGGTCCAAATAGTCTGCATTTTTTATTTGTTCTTTCATGGATTTTTTGTAGTTTTCAAAGCCTTGAAGACAGGTGGCCTTAACTTTTTCTAGGGCCTTTTCTGCTGTTAAGTTAGGATCAAAATCATATTTTTCGTCTATAAGAATATTAGAATAATTATCTATAAGACTGCCAGCTACAGGAAGCTCCTTCTTGGTGTCGTGAAAGTATTGGCCTGACCTTTGGCTTTTGTCATAGTAGGCAACCTGGTAGCCAAGATTTTCTGCAACAAATCTTAAAGGCAAATAAAGGTCATCTTCAATTTTTTCAGGGCCTAGGTCCATATTGACTTCTTGGCCATCTACTTGGGCCTTAGAGTCCTTCAAGGTCATAAGTATGTTAGTGCCATCTTTTTCTAACTTAATTTCCTGGTCATTATAAGAAAGCTTTGCCCCTAAAAGGTCTTTGACAAAGTCTGCAGAAATTAGTGTTCTAGAGTCTTTTATAAAATACTTATACTGGCTTACAATTTCAGAATTAAAAAATAACAAGTTGTTTTCATCAACATAGTCTACAGTTTCGCCATTAGCCAGGGTAATTTGCTCGTCAAGATAAAGGCTAGGGTCAACATCTTGGTAGGCCTTGGCCCCTAGGACCTTATAAGTTGGCAAGAAAAACAATATTCCTAGGCATAATACTAAAATTTTCTTTTTCATTTTTCTCCTCATTTCCTTGCTAAATCTTTCCATAAAAAATCAAAGTTTAAAATAACCTAAAACTATGAAAAATAATAAAGGCAAGATTAATAAGCCCATGAAGGTCTGTTAGCTTCCTAGTTGATCCTCCTTGGCTTTCATAGTAGCTTCTGCCATAAAGCAAATAAACTAAGACCATTAGGCCAGCAAAAGCAATAGAAATATAAGAAAAGATCCTATTGTTAATAGGCCAGGCCAAGATTAATAACAAAATTGAAAGCTTTGACAATAGCAAGTATTTTCCCTCTCCAACTTCTTCAGGAAAAAAGAACTTATAAAGTTTCTTAGATTTTTCCATTTTAAATCTCCTTTTTTTAATTTGTCGCCTCTACAGGTCCAAGGTCCTTCCATATCCTATACTCTTTTATAATATAATAAAGAATATAGACCAAAGGCAGAACTAGGAACAGTGGTCCATAAACATAAGAAAGGTCCATGCCAATAAGGCGTTTTATTATTTGTTCTATAAAAACATAAATAGCAAAGACAAAAACATAGCCGTCAAATCTTTCTATATTTGAAAATAAAAACTTGTAGAAAGACCCATAATAGACCTTAGGACAATTGTAGGTACCCTTGGCCCATTTAACAACAGCCCTAACAGCTAGGATAAAGATCATATGTATAGGAAATCTTCTCCAACTGTTATTGTTAAAAGGTTCCATATAAACTTGAAAAATTTCTTGGTCAGTCATACCTGCTGTCAGGCCAGACCAATTCTTTCTAAAGTTACTTTCCCAGAAAAATAAAATTTGTCTTTCGTACTTATAGTCTAAGTAGCCCCATAAATAATATAAGGCTATTAAGACTCCTAAAATTAATATAGCCTTGATCCTTCTCTCTTTCTTCACTTAGCTCACTTTCCTTTCTTCTAGTTCTTAGTTATATTATAGCCTATTTGTTAAAGTTTAAGCTAGCCTTAGCCTAAAATTTATCCCCTTAAATATATAACGCTTTAAGGGAACAAAAAGGGACAAAATTTTTTTTAATTTTTTAAAAAATTTATTTTACTCCAAAAAATTTTTTATCCAATCCTATTATTACATAAAAAGGCTTTGACAAATAAAAGCTACCCCTCTTGCCTTTAAACTAGCTAAGAAGGGTAGTGAAATTTTGTTTTTATAGGTCTCTAAAATATACCTCTTTTGACCTTCCTTGGTCAGAATCTAAAGTAGTTACAAAGCTATAGTCTTTTCTATTTCTTTCTATATTAAAAAGTTCTCTTACAAATATAGTCTTCCCGTCTATTTCTTTAATGTTAGCAAAGGGAACTGTAAACACTGAATTTATAGAACTTTCTTCATCATAAGAAACTTTAAAGCTAAAAGATTTATTTTCATAAACTTTTTTTAGGTCTTCTTCAGACTCTGCCTCTATGGTGTATTCGATTAGGGCCAGGTCCATTAGATCAGACCCTAGGTCTTCTACTGTTAATGGTTCTCTCCTAACTTCATTATATTCTTCTAAAAAACCATCAATCCCTTGAGAATTTTCACTTGATAAATAAAGTTTGTTTAAGGAGATATAATAAGGTATTATTCCATATTCCTTAGGATTTAGGACATAGGCCCTAACTGTATCTCCAAACTTCTGTATATCAGCATCTTCCAAGGCTATAAAATCCCCTTGATAGCCTTGGTCTTGGTCAGGATTTTCCAGGACAGTTTCCTTGGCTGTTTCTTCCTTATTTAGTCCTGGCTGGTCTTTTCCACAGGCAGTTAACAAGACTAAGGCCATGGCAAGTATAAGTAATTTTTTCATAAGCTTCTCCTCTCTTCTAATAAATAAACAAGCTATGTCTTGTATTAATATAAGTCTATCTTTCTCATTCCTTGTATATAAGGTTTTAAGGGGACAAAAAGCTACAAGATTTATTTGGAAATATTTTCTGCTATTTTTATTATTTCTTCCCTGGCAATATTTCCAACTATAAGGCACTCAACGCCATTTTGTTGCCAGTGCAAATATTTTTCTATGTCTAGTTCCCAATAAAATCCGTTTCTTCCTTTTATATATACTTCTTCCAAGCTTGCACCTTCAGTGTTTAAATAGGATTTTAAAGTTTCTTCTCCTATGTCTACAAAGTCAATTAAAATAAGCTTGTCTGCAAATTTTTTATTTTGATAAACATAGGTAATGCCCTTTCTTCCCTCTAGGCTTTTTACTAATTTATAGTCTGCAGGCATATAAGTTGTCTTTAAGTCTTTAAAACTTAAATTTTCTTCAATTAGACTTGGTTTTTCTGTAATAAAAATACTGTAGTTGCCAAAGTCTTCAACAATCCAGCTATATAATTTATCCTTGGCCTGGCTATTGGTTGCCATAAATACTCCAAAGATTGATACAAAGACTAAGAAAAATACTGCTGCCCTTTTTAAGACCAAGTTTAGCCAAGGTTTTTTCTCTTCTTGGTTTGAAAAAAGTCTGGCCATTTTATTTTCAAAGTCTGACGAAGGTTTAAAGGCTTGTGAAGGAGTTTGGCCTATTTCTTCATGAAATTCTGCCTCTAAGGCTTCTTTTAGTATTCGATTAAAGTATTGGTCACTAAGCTTATTCATGGTGAATTTCTCCTTCTTCTAGTATTTCCTTGAGCCTTTGTCTGGCCCTGTAAGCCCTCATTTGGGCTGTTCTAATTTGAATATTTAAAATATCTGCAATTTCTTTGTAGGACATATTTTCTAGGTATTTCATTATTAGGACCTGACGGCTAAGTTGGTCCAGGCTGGCTAGGGCCCTTCTCAGCTTTTTAATATCTTCTTTTTCTATTAGTTCTTCTTCTGGCCCTGGGCCTGGGTCCTGGATAAATATTTCCAAGTCTTCAAAGCCTTCCTTGGTAAATTTGCCTTCTTGTCTTAATAGGTCTATGGCCTTGCCCCTAATTATTGTTGTTGTTAGCTTTTTCATCTGTTCTTTTTCAGGTCTAAGGTATTTTTTCTTGTTTTTTAGCAGATAAACAAAAGCCTCATGAACTGCTTCTTGGGCCTTGGTTTTGTCTTTTACAAATTGCTTGGCATAGTTAAGGAAAAAGTCTATGTTTTCTTCATAAAGGTCTTGGAAAACTAGCCTTTCTTCTTCCTCTAAGCTTCCCATATATAGAAATAGCATCTTATCTCCTAAAAATTTGTCCCTTCACCTATACATCGTTTGAGATGGCAAAATTACTACAGCTTTTTTAAAAATTTTTTCTATTTTTATTTTATCATAGGTTTTTTCATAAAAATAGGAGGCCTAAGCCTCCAAAATTTTTTCTTATTTTTCAATTTCTCCCTGGTAGGAGGAAATTCCCCCGCCGTCTAAAACTACTTTGTAGCCAAGGTCTGCTAGAATTTGGCTGGCAGACTTAGATCTTCTACCACTTTGGCAGTAGACTATTAGGACTTGGTCCTTGTCTGCTTGGATTTGGTTTTCTAATTGGTCTAAGGCTATGTTAATGGCTCCTGGCAGGTGGCCACTGTCGTATTCTCCCTTGGTCCTAACGTCTATTAGGCTGGCCTTTTGGCCTAGGTGGTCTACAATAGCTTGGGCCTTGTCTAGGCTGATTTTTGCCTTGCTTGGGCCTAGGTCTTCTAAAATTTGACCTTGGGCCTGATAAGGGTAGGATTCCATAACTTGGTCGCCGATTTTTATTTTGTAGCTGTGGCCTGGCTCAAGGTCTGCTGGCTCTGTAAGGGTAATGTTAATTAAGTCTCCCTTGTTCAAATTGCCAGAGGCCTGAGTTAACAAAAAGCTAGAATCATCTAACAATAGGCCCTGGATACTTCCATCTTCTGTCTGACTACAGCCTAGGCTAATAACCATAATTACAAGGCCTAGGACTAAAATTTTCCATAAGTTTTTCATTTTCTTCTCCCTTGTGTTTTTTATAGTAAGTCTTATACCCGACTTGCCTTTAAAATAAAAACCAGAAATAGTTTGTAACTAAGTCTGGTCTTTAAAATCCCTATACGAGATTAATTTTTTCTTTACTTATTTTAATTTTTCCAAGAGTTTTACTGTAAAGTCAAAGACTCTTTGGGTTGATTCTATTGAGATTCTCTCTTTTGGTGAGTGGGCGTCCCACATATTTGGACCAAAGGAAAGCATTTCTGTATCTGGCAATACTTTTTTCAACAGCCCACATTCTAGGCCTGCATGGACTGCTGTATATACTGCCTCTTCTTTGAACATTTCTTGGTAAAGGTCTAGGGCTATGTCCTTTAGCTTGGAATTTTCTTCATATTCCCAGGCTGGATATCTTTCTACTTCTTCAAAGCTGGCTCCTGTCCTTTGGGCTATTAGTTCTAGGGTCCTGGCAGTCTTGTCTAGTTCTGATTCTACTGATGACCTTACTGATGTTATTACAAATATTTCCTGGTCTCTGTCTTCTACTACTGCATTATTCAGTGATGTTTGGACTAGGCCTTCAATTGACTTGGACATGGCTACTACTCCATCTGGAACCATATTAAAGTAGTCAATTAGCCTGTCTGTTAGGTCCTTGGAATAGGTTTTTTGGCAGCCAACTTCTTCTATTGTTAGGCTTAGGTCCTTGTCTTCTACTGCATATTCTTTTTTAATTTGATCAAAGAGGTCCTTTATTCCATCAAGGCTGGCCTGGTCTTTTATTCTAATGCCTGCTTGGGCTTGGGATGGGATGGCGTTGTGCTTAACTCCTCCTGATAGATGACATAGTCTAAGGTCTCCAGCTTTTCTAGCCCTGTCTATTAGTCTCATTAAAACTAAGATGGCATTGGCCCTTTGTTTGTTGATTTCCATACCTGAGTGGCCACCTTTTAGGCCTGCTATAGTAAGCTTGTAGGTCCTACCTTCAAAGTCTTCATATTCTTTTTCAAAGCTAAGATGAACTGTGTTGCCCCCTGCTGATGATACTAGGAAGATGCCTTCTTCTTCTGAGTCTATGTTTAGTAGGGTCTTGCCTTTAAGCATGCCTGGCTTTATGGCTCCTGCCCCCTTCATAGTAGTTTCTTCTTCTACTGTAATTAGGACTTCTAATTCTGGGTGCTTGTAGTCTCCGTCTAAAATTGCTAGGGCAAAGGCTACAGCTATACCGTCATCTCCACCTAGGGTAGTTTTTTCTGCCTTTACCAGGTCCCCATCTACATACATTTGGATAGGGTCTTTTTCAAAGTCATGGTCAGAGTCTGCTGTCTTTACACAAACCATGTCCATGTGGCCTTGGATAATTACTGGCTCAGACTTTTCGTAGCCTGGGCTAGCTGGCTTTTTGATTATTACGTTGTTAACTGAGTCTTGGATATATTCTAAGTTTCTTTCCTTGGCAAAGTCTACTAAAAAGTCAGACACTGCCTTTTCATTTCCTGAACATCTTGGAAATTGATTTAATTTATAAAACCAAGAAAAAACTTCTTTTGGTTCAATGTTTGTAAACATTTTTTCCTCCTTGAAATCTTAAGCTCTTTATATTCATCTTAATCTATACCCAAATTTTTCCTTTGTATAAATCTTTATCTTAAAGAAAGACTTTTATTTTCTATAGGTCTATAGTTATTGTCAATAGACTAATGGGTATAGGCCTTATAAGAATAAAATTTATGGAGGTATGAAAATGACTAATGTTCATATTATTACTGGTGGATCCAGTGGAATCGGTTTTGAATGTGCAAAGGAATTTACAGATGGCAAGGTCCTTATAACTGGTAGAAACGAAGAAAAGCTAGCAGCTGCTGCCAAAGACCTTGAAGGCTTAGGCCTTGATGTGGCCTACAAAAGCTCAGACATTTCTGACCAAGCCAGCGTAGACGACCTTTTGGCCTATGGAAAAAGCCTAGGCAAGATTAAGACAATTCTTAATTCTGCTGGTGTTTCTGGTGTAGGAGCCAGCTCAAAGATGACCTTTGAAATCGACCTACTAGGCAGTCTTCACCTAATTAAGGCTGCTGAAAAAGCCATGGACCAAGGTGGAGCCCTGATCTTAATCTCTTCTATGATGGGCCATGTTGTTCCAGACAACCCAGCCTATGATGGACTATTGGCAGAGCCTGATGGTCAAGGAGCCATAGACCAACTAGTGGAAATTGTTGGCGATAAGTCAGACCTAGCCTATAACTTTTCCAAAAAAGGCGTTCAACTAATGGTGAAAAAATACGCCGATGCCTTTGGAGAAAAGGGCCTAAGAATTGTTTCTGTCTCACCTGGAATCATAATGACTCCAATGGCCAAAAAGGCTGCAGAAGAACATGCTGAAACAATGAAGAGAATGGAAGCAGTAACTCCAATGAGAAGAAATGGAGAACCTCAAGACATAGCCAAGGCAGTAAAATTCCTAGCCTCAGATGAAGCATCCTTTATAACAGGAACTGACCTTCTAGTAGACGGTGGCCTAAACCTAAAACTTGGTCAACTAATGGCCAATAAATAAAATAAGAAACTGCTAGGGATTGGAAGAAAAATCCTAAGACCTAGCAGTATTTTCCTTATTGGGGATAAATTAAGAATTATAAAATAAAATTTTTTACAAATAGTTAAAAAAAAAACAAATCTTGTTTAAATATGCTATAATACTTATAGTTACTTAATTCTCAAAGTTTTTCTTAAGGATTTATATGAAGGGTTAAAATTTGACAGATAAATAGAAATACTTTTTATGGAGGATACTTATGATTAAAAAAATGGGAAAGCTAGAAAAATACCTGATAATTCTGGCCGTGCTTATATTTATATTTTGGGCAATAACAAAAAATTATTTCCTCAGCCTTGGCTATGCTTTAACCTTTTGTGGAATCTTCTTCTCTAGGGGTCTAGAATATTTAAAGATTCAAGAAAAAACTGGTGGCTATGGCTATATAGCCCTGGCTATAGTCTTACTTTTGTATATTATACTTTCCAAGTCCTTTAATTTATCAATCTTTACCACTGCATTTTTAGCTGGTAATTTCTTTGTTACAGGAATCATAACCTATAAGCTAGAAAGTAAGTCAACTGCCTTTATGCATTTTGCTGTAGCATTTTTGGCCTTATGTGTCCTTATTATAATTTCAAGAGGATAAGAAAACAACAAACTTAAAGGTAATTCAAAAAGATATTGGAAATACAAAATTTACTGTAAATATATTTTAAAGATAAAATGAAAACAATCATAAAAATGCAAA
Source organism: Bacillota bacterium (assembly GCA_030532225.1). Lineage (GTDB taxonomy): Bacteria > Bacillota > Clostridia > Tissierellales > Peptoniphilaceae > Neofamilia. The sequence continues at coordinate 146,049 of JAUNLQ010000003.1, read as the reverse complement.
TCGCCATCAATATAGAAATTAGATTTGGTTAAATTAATGAAAAAGGTGAATAAATGGAAATACAGATTCAAGCTTTAGCTTATAATTACAAAAATGGTCCTTCTATTTTAAGAGACCTTTCAGCTAATTTTTCTCATGGCAATATTTATGGAATTTTGGCTCCTAATGGTAGGGGCAAGACTACTTTTATAAATCTTTTAATGGATTTTTTAAGTCCTAAGGCTGGACAAATTCTTCTGTCTGAGGATTTAAAAATCAAGGATTTTAGTCTTGTTCAAGGTGGGGACAAGAACCTTTATATGAAAAATACTGTAGAGGAAAATGTCTACTTCTTTTCTATTTTAAAGGGCCTGAAGGAAGGACAAATTAAGGAAAATATAGATAGGTACAAGGAAATTTTTTATTTCTACGATGAGATTAAGGATGCCCTTTGTGAAAGTCTATCCCATGGCCAAAAACGTATGGTGGCAATTTTTATTGCCTTAGTTTCTCAGGCCAAGGTCTTAATTTTAGACGAGGCTACTGAAGGTCTGGATATGGAAAATATCAACATACTTAAGAATTTAATCTTAAGTGTACATAGGGACAGGATTGTTATTGTAGTTTCCCACGACTATGACTTTGTTGAAGAAATCTGCCAGATAATTTACTACCTAAAGGATGGAAGTTTCCTTAAGGGGGATTCTAGTCTTGGTTTAAGAGAAAATTATCAAAAAATTTTTAGTGGAGGTAAGGCCAATGCTTAAGACACTTTTTTGGAAGATTAAGTTGGATTTTAAGGCCAATTTCCGTTACAAGTTTGCCTTTGTTTCTGATCTTGTAGTTATGACTGTCCTTTTGCTAATATTTTTGTTTTCTAATACTGGCAAGTCTTTGGGAGACAAGTATGGTATGGAATCTTATAAGAGTCTCCTTTTAATTGGTTATTTCTTGTGGATGGTTTCCATTACTGCTATTTCTAGTCTTGCTGCTTTTTTAAATAATCAGGCCAAAATTGGGACCCTGCCATATTTAATTCACTCTGCCTATCCTTTGGAACTTATTGTTTTGGGAGAATTTATTTCTTCTCTCTTGGTTCAAAGTATAGTAATTGTTGTAATTAGTTTGTTGGCAAAACTTATTTTTACTATAGACTTATATTTTTCCCTAGTCTTTTTACTTATTATTGTCCTTTGTGCTATAGGTATGTTCGGCCTAGGCCTAATTATTTCTGGTCTTAGTTTGTATTTTAAAAGGGTAGGAGCCTTGGTTTTAGTTTTGCAAATGCTTTTGTTGTTTATAACTGATACTATTCCAACTTCTACTACTATTTTAAGGGTGTCTAGGTTTATTCCCCTTACTATGGCCAATGATGTTGCCAGGCTTTATGTTTCTCAAATGGCTTACACAAGCCAGCTCCTAGAACTTTTTGTCTTTGCTTTGGTCTGGTTGGCCTTGGGAGTTTTTGTCTTTAGACATTCCTTAAAGGAAGCAAAGAAAAGTGGAATTTTACTTCTTTATTAATTAAAATAAAGTCTTTGATTTAATCTGAAAGCTTTAAAAAACCTACAAGACTTTTTCGGTCCTGTAGGTTTTTCTTAGCTTATTTTTTTGTATTCTAAAAATGTCAATGTATAATTTTGGTCTGCTATTGGTTGGCTGGCTTTTACTACTTGCCAGTTGTCCATTTGGTCCAAGTTGGGTATTGAGGTGTCGAAGTTTTCAAATTTGTAGTTGATTTTTGTTATATAGGCGTAAGTGCAGTAGGGAAATAGTTGGTCTACTAGGTTTTGGCCTCCTATTAAAAATATCTTTTTGTCTGGATATTTTTTTATTTCTTCTTCCATTTGGTCTAGGGTGTTGACTAGCTTTATATTTTCTGCCTGGTAGTCCTGGTTTCTTGACAGGACTATATTAATTCTATTTTTTAGGCCCTTTTTTCCTGGTAGGGCTTCTAGGGTCTTTCTGCCCATTAATAGGACTTGGCCTTCTGTTATGGTCTTAAAGTGATCTAGGTCTATTCTAGTTTTGTAAAGCATGTCTCCGTTTATGCCTATATTCCAATTTTCGTCTACTATAAATATTAGCTTTAGGTCTTTCATTGGTCCTCCTTCTTGGATTTAGTTTTCTGCCTTGGTAGTTTCTACAAAGTTAAGGCCCATATCTTCTGACTGCTAGTGGGAAATTTTTCCATTGCTGTCTTGGAAGCTAAGAAGTATTTTTTCTCCTTGGACCTGGCCGCCTATAAAGGCTGGATAGCCGACAAAGTCTTTTATATAGGAAATTTTTCCCTGGTCTTTTTCTAGAAAATAATATAAATAAGATGAGCCTAGGGCCTTGTCTATTTGAACAAGATAATAATTAGAATCTCCAACTTGGACAAAGTCAGATTCATCTAGGTCCCTTACATAGGCTTGTTTTTCTTCTGGACTTTGGAAAGACTTATCCACAGTTTCCCCTTGTTAGATCCCAAGTTCTTCACTTTCTAAGCTAGGATTTTCAGGATTTTCTCTATAGGTCCCTTCTATTAGCTTTTTTAAGTTTTCTTCATTTAGCTGAGGCAAATATTCATAGCCTGATCCACATTGTTCCATAGTTAGGCCAGTTTTTTTGTAGAAAACATAGTTAGGGTCTATAAAGCCTTGGTCCATATAGTAATATGTTTCTCCCTGATACTTTACTTTGTTATTGTCCATAAAGGCAAATAAGGAAAAAATTATATAATAAAAAAGTCCCAGGCCTAGGGCCCCATAGTAAAGGGCCAGGAAAATAATTCTCAAGACCCAAAGGCATTTTTTCTTTAAGGGGATTTTTCCTATAAGATAGCCTATATTTATAAATACTAGGGCCAAAAGAAAAAATTCTATTATAATTAGACTGTTATTTAAAATCGGTATAAAGTTTAATTTAGTTAGGCTTAGGCCTATTAATATTGCTAGGCCTAGTCCTATTATTGTTATTATATATGGGTTTTTCTTTTTCATTTGTCTGCCAAGGCCAAAAAATCACCCTATAGGTGATTAGTTGGCAAAGATTCTCTCTATTTCATTTTTCATCTTTTCTAATATTTTCTTTTCCAGCCTAGACACTGTCATTTGGGATATGTCTAGTTCTTCTGCTATGGCAGACTGGGTCTTCTTGTTAAAGTACCTGTCTATAAGGATTTTCTTTTCTGTTTCAGATAGGATGGACATGGCCTTTTCTATAAAGTCGTTGTTTTCGATTTTTTCGTAGTAGGCGTCTTCTTCTCCTATTAAATCTGATAGGGATATGTCTGAGTCTTCTCCTCCGTCATAGGTTAAGTCCAGGGATTGAGGTGAATAAACCTTAGAGGCTTCCATGGCTTCTAGAACTTCTTCTTCTGTAGAGTCTAGGTACTTGGCTATGTCTTTTACTGTTGGGGACCTTTGGATTTCTTGGGCCAATTCTACCTTGGCGTTGTTAATCTTCTTAGATAGTTCTTGGATCCTTCTAGGCACCCTAATAGTCCAGCCCTTGTCCCTGAAGTGTCTTTTAATTTCTCCTATTATTGTTGGAGTGGCAAAGGAGGAAAACTGATAGCCTCTGTCTACGTCAAATCTGTCTACAGCGTAGATTAGGCCTATTGATGCTACTTGGAAAATATCGTCATATTCTATGCCCTTGTTGGCATATTTTTTGGCTAATATTTCTGCTATATAAAGGTTGTCTTCTATTAGTTTGTCTCTAATTGCCTTGTCTTTAGTTTCTTTGTATTCTTTGAAAAGCCTGGTTTGTTCTTCTTTATCAAATTGTTTGTCATTTTTCTTAGCTGTCATGTGGGCTCCTATTAGACAAATAATTTTATCTTAATATATTCTTCTGCAAATTCTATTTCTTCGATTAAGGCTTGAAGTATCATCTTGGATATTTCAAAGTTTTCTGCTTGGTCGTCTATTTTTAGGTCTATAAATTTTATTTCTATACCATTTTCTTCCTTGTCTAGGCAGTAACGGATTTGGAATAGTCCGTCATCTTCTTTTGAAATACCTAGGTTACAAAGTTCTGATACACAAAGCTTTAAATCTTCGATTTGGTCAATGGTGAAGTTAAGCTTTGAGGCTATGGCAGATGTGGTCAGCCTAATTATAGTTATATTTTCAGATAGGGCTGGTACAGAAAAATCAAATACTTGTCTAGTCATTAATGCCACCTACAAATATAAACATATCTTCTAAGGCTGTAATCTTAAAGAGCTTTCTTATTCTTTCGTTTACATCTTTTAAATAAACCTTTTTGTCTATTTCTTTGGCTGTTTTTACTAGGGCAATTAAGGATCCTAGACCTGTTGAGTCAATGTATTCTAGGTCTTTTAGGTCTAAATAAATATTGTCCTTGTATTTTTCTAAAATTTCCAAAACTTCGTCTTTAAAATCTGTTGATGTGTATATGTCAAGCTCACCAAATAATTTTATTACTGGACCCTTGTCCTGTCTTTCTTCTATTTCTCTTCTAAATGACATTTTTATTCTCCTATAAATATTGCTACTGCAACAACCTTGGAATTTTTTACATTAATCAATCTTACTCCTTGGGTATTTCTACCTAGGGTTGAGATTTGGTTAGCTGCAATTCTTATAACTGTCCCGTCTTCTGATATTATCATAAGTTGGTCTTCTTTGCCAACTCCAAATGATGCTACTACCTGACCTGTTTTTTCTGTAACCTTGTAAGAAATTACTCCCTTGCCTCCACGGTTTTGGACATTAAATTCATTAAGGTCTGTAAGTTTTCCATAGCCATTGGCTCCTACTGAAACTAAATAAGAATCTTCTTCTATCCTAGAGAAGTTTACTACCTGGTCTCCCTTATTAAGTCTTATGCCTATTACTCCCATAGAATTTCTACCTGTTGGATTTACGTCTTCTTCTGCAAATCTTATGGCATAGCCTTCTTTGGTTGTTAGGATTAGCTCATTTTGGCCGTTGGTAATTTCTACTCCTATTAAAAGGTCGTCATCTCTTAGGGTTATGGCCCTTAGACCTGTTCTTCTAATATTTTCAAATTCACTTACACTGGTCCTCTTAATTGTTCCTTCCTTGGTCACCATGGTGAAGTATTTTTCTGGATTAAATTCATCTACTGCTAGGACTGTAGATACTTCTTCTCCAGGTCTTAGTTGGAGTAAGTTGACTATGGCCATTCCTCTAGCCTGCCTACCTGCTTCTGGTATTTCATAGCCTACTAGGCTAAAGACATTACCTTGGTTAGTAAAGAAAAGCAGATTGTCGTGGGTGTTTACTATAAACATTTGGCAAACAAAGTCGCCATCCTTGGTAGTCAAGGCCCTAATTCCCTTGCCTCCTCTGTTTTGTGGCTTATAGGCTCCTTCTGGCATCCTTTTAATGTAGCCCTTGTTAGTTAGGGTTATTACTACATCTTCTTCTGGTATCATGTCAGCTAGGTCTATTTCTTCTGCTGCTGGCATAATAGCAGTCCTTCTCATGTCCCCATATTTTTCTTTTATCTCTATTAGTTCAGACTTTATAATTTGGTCTCTTATATGAGGGTTGGCTAGGATTTCTTTTAGTCTGGCTATTTCTTTTATTAGGTTGGCATATTCTTCGTCTAGCTTTTCCCTTTGTAGGCCTGATAGACGTTTTAGTTGCATGTCTAAAATAGCTTGAGACTGGATTTCTGTTAGGCCAAATCTCTTGGCAAATTCTTCTTTGATTTCCTTGTCTGAGTAGTTGGACCTGATAATTTGTATTATTTCATCAATGTTGTCAATGGCGATTTTCAAGCCTTCTAAAATATGGGCTCTTCTTTCTGCCTTGTCTAATTCGAAACGAGTTCGTCTTTCTATTACTTGGATTTGGTGGTCTACATAGTGGCTTATTAGTTCTTTTAGGGTCAGCTCTTTTGGTTGGCCATTTACTAAGGCTATGTTGATTATACCAAAGGTAGTTTGTAATTGGGTGTACTTGTATAGGTTGTTTAGAACTACTTCTGGAATTGCATCTCTTTTTAGTTCTATTACTATTCTCATACCAGACCTGTCTGATTCGTCTCTTAGGTCTGAGATTCCTTCGATTTTCTTTTCTTGGACATATTGAGCTATTTTTTTAATTAGCCTTGACTTGTTTACTTGGTAAGGCAGCTCTTTTACTATTAAGGCTGTTTTTTTCTTTGTTTCTTCAACTTCTACTACAGCCCTTAGGGTTAGTTTGCCTCTGCCTGTTTCATAGGCTTCTTTAATGGCCTTCTTGCCCATGATCATTCCCCCTGTTGGGAAGTCTGGGCCCTTTATATAGGTCATTAGCTCATCTGTTGTTATTTCGTTGTTGTCTATATAGGCTACAACTCCATCTATGGTTTCTGTTAAGTTGTGGGGAGCCATATTAGTAGCCATACCTACTGCTATACCAGATGAGCCATTTACTATTAGGTTAGGGAATTTTGATGGCAAAACTGTAGGTTCTTTTTCTGAATCGTCAAAGTTTGGACCAAAGTCTACTGTATCCTTGTCAATGTCTTTAAGCATTTCTTGGGCTAGCTTGGTCATCCTAACTTCTGTGTAACGCATAGCTGCTGCCCCGTCTCCGTCTATGGATCCAAAGTTTCCTTGGCCATCTGCTAGGGGATACCTAGTTGAAAAGTCTTGGGCCAGTCTAACTATGGCCTCATAAATTGCAGAGTCACCATGAGGGTGGAACCTACCCATTACATCTCCTACAAGTCTGGCAGATTTTCTATAAGGCTTGTCTGGATATAGGAGTAGCTCGTTCATGCCATATATAATTCTTCTGTGAACTGGCTTTAGGCCGTCTCTAACATCTGGTAGGGCACGAGATACAATAACGCTCATTGCATAGTCTAAATATGCCTCTTTCATAGACTTTCGTAGGTCTACATCTACTATTGTCTGTAAGTCTTTATTGTCTTCTGTCATTTTTCCTCCTATGCATCAAGGTTTTTAACTAGTTGGGCATTTTCTTCTATAAACTGCCTTCTAGGTTCAACCTTGTCTCCCATTAAGATGCTAAAAGTTTCATCTAAATATACTTCGTCTTCGTCATCATTTATAACAACCTTGTTAAGGATCCTGTGGTCAGGGTTCATAGTTGTGTCCCAAAGTTGTTCAGCATTCATTTCTCCAAGTCCCTTGTATCTGGAAATTTTTATGTTTTTCATGTCCATTTCCTTGGTAACTTGTTCTAATTCCTTGTCATCATAACAATATCTTATTACCTTAGAGCCTCTTACTAGGCCGTATAAAGGTGGGTTAGCTACATAAACATGGCCCTGTCTAATAAGTTCAGGCATATATCTGTAGAAGAAGGTTAGAAGCAGGGTCATAATGTGGGCACCGTCAACGTCAGCATCTGTCATTATTATAATCTTGCCATATCTAAGCTTAGAAATATCAAAGTCGTCTCCTATACCTGTTCCAAAGGCTGAAATCATAGCTAGGATTTCTTCATATTCTAGGACCTTAATAAGGTTGGCTTTTTCAACGTTCATTATTTTACCCTTTAAAGGTAGGATAGCCTGGTGAAAGTTGTCCCTGCCCATTTTTGCAGATCCACCTGCAGAGTCCCCTTCTACTAAGAAGATTTCTGTAACTTCCATATCGTCAGATTGGCAGTCAGCTAGTTTTCCTGGTAGGGTAGTTTTTTCTAACATGGAAGTTCTTCTTTGGGCTGTCTTTAGTTTTCTTACAGCTTCTCTTTCTTCCTTAGACTTAATAACCTTTTCCATAATAGCCTTGGCTGTTTTTGGATTTTCTACTAGGTAGGCCTTTAGCATTTCATTTATTATGTTTTCTACAATTCCCCTAGTTTCTGAATTTACTAGCTTGCCCTTGGTTTGGCCTTCATATTGAGGGTTAGGCAATTTTATGGAAATTATAGCCGATAGGCCAACTCTTGTGTCTTCTCCTTGGAAGTTGTCGTCCTTTTCTTTTAGGAAATTAAATTCTCTAGCATAGTCATTTAAGGTCCTAGTCAAGCCTCCCCTAAAGCCTGAAACATGGGTTCCACCTTCTGCTGTATTAATGTTGTTAGCAAAGGATAGAACATTTTCGTTATAGGCATCTACATATTGGATGGCAATTTGGACATTGGTGTTTTCCCTTTCGTCTTCTAAATATATTACATCCTTGTGTAAGGTTTCCTTAGACTTGTTTAGTTCTGCTACAAAGGATTTTATTCCTCCTTCATAGTGGAAGGTCTCTTTTTTGCCAGTTCTTTGGTCTTCTAAAACTATTTTTACTTCCTTGGTCAAAAAGGCAGTTTCTTTAAATCTTCTAGCCAAGGTTTCATAGTCAAATTCTACTGTTTCTGTAAATATTTCTGGGTCTGGCTTAAAACGAACTAGGGTACCTGTTTTTTTGGCCTTGCCAACTACTTCTAGCTCTGTTTGTCTTATTCCTTTTTCAAATCTTTGTTTGTACTTGTTGCCATTTCTAGAAACTGTAACTTCTAGCCATTGTGATAAGGCATTTACTACTGAAACACCTACACCATGAAGACCACCTGATACCTTGTAGGCACCAGAGTTGAATTTTCCTCCTGCATGAAGAATAGTAAGTACTGTTTCTACTGTAGATAGGCCTGTAGTCTTGTGTTTTTCTACTGGTATACCTGATCCATCGTCTTCTACTGAAATGGATCCGTCTTTATAAATTATTACCTCAACTGTGCTAGCACGACCTGCCAATACTTCATCTATAGAGTTGTCTAAGACTTCATAAACACAGTGGTGAAGACCCTTTGGGCCTGTTGAACCAATATACATATGAGGTCTAAGTCTAACTGGGGCAAGGCCCTCTAAAACCTCAATATTATCGGCTCCATAATTTGTATTTGTTTCTGCCATTAATTTCCTCCGTCTATTAATTTTATCTTTCCATCATTAACTAAATATATATTAGAAGAAACATCTGAAAATTCATCTAAATATTTTTCGTCAGCCATAGTAATAAAGGACTGACTTTTGGATAAATTATCTATTAGTTTTTTCCTTCTAAAAGAGTCTAGCTCAGAAAACACATCATCTAAAAGGACAATGGGCCTAAGGGATCGTTTTTGGCTAATAAGGTCTATTTCTATTAGTTTCATAGATAAAACTGCTGTTCGCTTTTGGCCTTGGGATCCGTAGGTCTTTAAGGATATATTATTTGTTAATATATCAAAATCGTCTCTGTGAGGACCAAAAGTTGAGTATTTTACATAAAGGTCCCTTTCTAGGGCTTCCATCATTTGACTATAAAGATTTTTTTCTAGATCTTTTATATTTGCAATTTGGCCTAGGGGATTTTGATAAAGTAAATATAAGTTTTCTTTGCCAGCACTAAGGTCTAAATGTAGGTCCTTGATTTTTTCATTAAGCTGGTCTAAAAATTCTTTCCTAGCTTGGATTATATAGGCTCCTAAAGATGCTAGTTGAATATTGTAAGCTTGAAAAAGCAAGTTAGTATTTAGGCCCTTGTTTCTTTCTTTTAAAAGGCTGTTTTTTTCTTTTAAAATATTTTTGTATTTTTTTAGGTTGTACCTATAAATAAAATCTAAGTTAGAAATAGCAGAGTCCATAAATTTTCTTCTTAGGGCTGGACCATCTTTTACTATTTCCAAGTCTTCTGGCACAAAGCTAACTAAGGGACTGGACATTCTTAGTTCTTGAAGGCTACTAATATTAGATAGGTTTATTTGGTATTTTTTCTTTTTATCCTTTTCGTATCTTAAATAGTAGTCCTTGTCCAGGCCAGATTTTTCGATTAAGGCTGAAATTTCAAAAAAATCTTCTTGGAATTTTAAAATTTCCTTGTCCCTAGTAGTCCTAAAAGACTTTCCAGAAATCAATATAGAAATTCCTTCTAAGATATTGGTCTTGCCACTGGCGTTTTTTCCAACAAAGACATTTATATTTTTATTTGGTTGTAAAAATAAATCTGAGTAATTCCTAAAGTTTTTTATATTGATTTCTTTTATTTTCATTTATAGTACTTTTATTATTTGTCCTTGAAAATCCACCTGGTCTCCCTGGTGAATTTTTCTTCCTCTTCTTCTTTCAATTTCTCCATTTACTAATACGTAGCCATCTTGGATTAGGACCTTGGCCTCTCCGCCAGATCCTACTAAGTTGGCATATTTTAAGAGAGAGTCTAGTTTTATAAAGTCTGAGTCTATTTTAATTTCTATTATATTCACTAGGCCAACCTCACTGGTAGGACTAGATATAGATAAGAAGGATTGTCTACTCCTCTTATTATCATTGGATTAACATCGTCTAAAAGACTTAGTTCTATTTCCACATCGTCCATATTCTTAATGCCATCTAACAAATACCTAGAGTTAAAGGCTATTAGCTGGTCTGATCCTTCTATTTCAACTAGGACTTCTTCTTCTACAGAACCTAATTCTGTATTGGATAAAATTCTTACTAGGGAATTTTTAAATTCTAGTTTTACTAAATTGGCCTTTTCTTCCTTGGCTAGTAGTTCTGCCCTTTCTAGAGATTGTTGGAAGGCATGTCTGTTAACTTTTACTGTAGTTACATGGTCTTTTCTTATTATTTCCTCATATTTAAAGAACTGGCCATCTATAAGTTGGGAATAAAAGGTAGTGTCTTTAAGATCAAATCTAATATTGTTTCTAGAAAAACATACTCTTATATTTTCATCTTCATCTGATATAGTTCTAGACAGTTCTGTTAAGGCCTTGGCTGGAACTATGGCTGTGTATTCTTGATCAGATGGACTTGGGTCTGTATATACTGCTAGTCTATAGCCGTCTAGGGCAACAAAGTTTATTTGGTCATTTTTTACTTCAAAAAGTACTCCTGTTAAGGCCCTTCTGTTATAGTCTAAAGATACTGCAAAGCTAGTTTGTTTAATGGCCCTTTTTAATGTATCTGTTGCTACTATTATGGACTTGTCCTTGCCTAGTTTTGGTAGGGATGGAAAGTCCTTGTAGTTGTGGGTTAATAGTTCGAAGTTGGATTTTTGAACTGATATAAACATTCTGTCTCCCTTAACTTCAATTTCTATATCATCATTAGGAAGCTTTCTGATTATGTCTCCAAATAATCTAGCATTTACTAGGCTAGATCCTTCTTCTATAACTTGGCAGTCTACATAAGTTTCTATGGATATAATTTCTGCATCTGTTCCTGTTAATTTTAATTTGCCATTTTCAAGTTGTAAAAGGACTCCTTCTAATTCTTTGGAAATAGCCTTAGAAGAAATAGCTCTTTGAACTATAGATATACTTTCATTTAAATCGTGTTGGTTAATTTTAAATTTCATGATTTCTCCTTAGTTATATTATATGTTTTAGTAGTAGTAGGACCTGTGTATATGTGGATAAGGTCCTAAAGCTAACATTTGGTCTTAAAAAGCTCATTTTATAACTTGTTTATAACTAATCGCCTTTTACTTTTCTTTTTAGGTCCTGAATAGTTCTTTTTACTCCAGAGTCTGATTTTATTTCGTTGGATATTTTGTCTATGGCGTGGATTACTGTAGTGTGGTCCCTGCCTCCAAAATCAGCTCCTATCTTAGGTAGAGACATGTCTGTCATTTTTCTGCATAAGTACATAGCTACTTGTCTGGCATAGGCTATATCTTTTGGTCTTTTTTTAGAATCTAAATCTTCTACACTAACTTCATAGTGGGCAGATATAATTTCTTTTATTCTTTTTGAGTCAATTTTTATTTTTTTCTTTTGGTCTAAAATATCTTTTAGGACATTTTGGGCCATTTGTAGGTCAACAGTTTTTCTAGAAAGATTGGAAAAAGCTACTACCCTAAGTAGGGCACCTTCTAGTTCACGAATGTTAGAGTCTACATTTTCTGCTATGTAGTCTAGGACTTCGTCTGATACCTGAAAACCTTCTTGTTCGTTTTTGTTTCTCAAAATTGCTATCCTAGTTTCAATGTCTGGTTCTAGAATATCTGCAATTAGCCCTCCTCCTAACCTGGTAATTATACGGGATTCTAGGCCCTTTAAATCCTTTGGAGGCTTGTCTGAGGTTACTACGATTTGTTTGTAGTTTTGGTGGAGCATGTTAAAGGTGTGGAAAAACTCCTCTTGGATTCGCTCCTTGCCTATTAGAAATTGGATGTCGTCTACTAAAAGCAGGTCTACATTTCTGTATTTGTCCCTAAATTCTGGAGTAGTGTCCTTTCTAATAGCTTCTACTAGCTCATTTGTAAACTGTTCTGATGACACATAAATTGGCTTTATGTCTGGGTTTTTGTCTAACATATAATTTCCTATAGCCATCATTAGGTGGGTCTTTCCTAGGCCTGAAGATCCATAAATAAAAAGAGGGTTGTTTAGGCCTCCTGGATTTTCGGCTACTGAATGGGCTGCTGCATGGGGAAATTCGTTAGACTTACCTACTACAAAGTTTTCGAAGGTATATCTAGGATTTATGTTAGATTCAGATCTATAGAGGTTTACATCCTTTTCTTCCTCCTCAATTTGTTCTTCAGCAACTTGGAATATTAGGTTGTAGTCATAAGATGTAATATCAAAAATAGCCTTTTTTACAATAGCATAGTACCTTTTTTCCATTTGGCTTTGGGTAAAATTTGTTGGTACTTCTATTATAAAGTCTTCACCAAGGATTTTGTGAGATATGCCATGAAACCAATAATTGAAGTTGCTACCAATATTTCTTTCAATTTCATTTAGGATTCTCATCCAAGTTTCATTGTTATTTCTAGTCATTTTTTCTCCTTATTAACATTAACAACAGTGGATAAGTTTATTAACAAAAAAGCCAACTTTGTCCACAGTGGATATTGTGGATATCTTGTAGTGGATTTTTTATTAACAACAAGTATTTTTTCTAGCTGTGAATAATTTTTTTGCTAATTACTGGGAAAAATTAAGATAAATTCTTAAAAAATATAGAAGATATCCACATACTTATCAACAGACTGTTGACAAGACCTTAGTCCACAGAATTTAAAATTTTCAAAAAAATGCCAGGGATAAGTTGTTAATAATAAAAATAATTAAAGAGGGATTTACCCTCAAAAAAAGTCCTATAAAAAATAGTTGTAAGCAAGATTATATCAACTATTTCAAGAATTTTTTACCTATACTTATTCTACCACAAACAAATGTTTTTTTCAATACTTATCCACAGGTATGTGACCAATTTTCTTTACAAGGATTTTAAAATAAGCTTAGGGAAAAAATAATAAATTTTACAGATTCTTAAAATCCTGTGAATATCTTTTTATTTATTGACAAAAAATAGGAATATTAATATACTATATAAGTGATTAAATAGAGTAAATATGAGGAGGTGCATAGTTTATGAAAAGAACTTACCAACCAAAAAGAAAAAGAAGAGCAAGACTACATGGATTTAGAAAGAGAATGTTAACTAAATCTGGCCGTAATGTAATTGCATCTCGTAGAAGAAAAGGAAGAAAAAGACTAACAGTCCAATAATATGATTACTGTTAAAAGTTACTTTGATTTTAAAAAAGCTTATAGTAAGGGTAAGTCATATGGTAATAGGAACCTAGTCTTGTATGTAAGAAAAAACAATTTAGCCTATACAAGGGTAGGTTTTACTGTGTCTAAAAAAGTAGGGACTGCAGTAGTTAGAAACAAAATAAAAAGAAGACTTAGAGAGATATTTAGAGAATATGAGGACTCTATAAAAGAGGGCTATGACCTAATATTTATAGTAAAACGAAATGTTCCAGATATCTCTTTTCAACAATTAAGGTCTGCTTTTTTCCATATACTAAAAATATCAAAGATGGTGAACAATAAATGAAATACCTAATGGTCTACCTTATAAGATTTTATCAAAGATTTATCTCAAAATATTTATTGCCAGGAGCTCATTGTAGGTTTACTCCAACCTGCTCTCAATATTCCTTAGAGGCCTACAAAAAATACGGCTTTTTTAAGGGCACATTCTTGACAATAAAAAGAGTATTAAAGTGCCACCCTTATCATGAAGGTGGTTACGATCCACTAGAATAGGAGGACAAATGAGATATTTATACCAATTTGTAGGCTGGATTCTTAAAGTTTCTTATGAATTTATAAGTAATATTAACCCAGCTGACTCAGGGCCTGTCTCTAATTATGCCTATGCCATAATTTTAATGTCAGTAATTATAAAATTAATTACCCTGCCTTTGTCTCTAAAACAACAAGAGTCTATGGCAAAAAGCAGAGCCTTGCAAACAAAGGTAAAAGAACTTCAAGAAAAATACGGAAACGACATGCAAACTATAGCCAGAAAGCAGCAAGAGCTATATAAGGAAGCAGGAGTAAGCCAAATGGGAGGCTGTCTGCCATTACTTATTCAAATGCCTATACTTTTTGCTATGTTTGCAGTAGTAAGGGATCCAAATCTTTATGTTTTTACAGAGCCAGGATACTATGATTCTATAAACAAGGCCTTTTTCTGGATGGCTAATATTGCAGACAAGGATAAGACTATGATAATTCCAATCTTATCAGGACTTGTTTCCTTTGCCAGCCAAAAACTAATTATGGCCAGCCAACCAAGACCATCAACAGGTGACAAAGAAAAAGACAAGGCAATGAAACAGTCTAATGATATGATGACACTAATGATGCCTTTAATGTTTGTATTTGTTTATAGAAACCTTCCTGCAGTAATTCCCCTATATATGATAATCAACCAAGGCTTACAAACTATCCAACAGCTTATCATAAATAAGATTTTCTTAAAAAAAGTAGAAGGTGAAAGCAAGTGAGTTTTATAATTAAGACGGCTAAAACAGTAGATGAAGCCATAGAAAAGGGTTTATTAGAGCTAGGTTTGACTAGAATGGAAGTTGAAATCGAAGTTCTAGAAGAAGCAAAAGCAGGTTTTTTAGGTATTGGCCAAAAAGACGCTATGGTTAAAATCAAACAAAAAGAAGACATATCTTCCTTTGTTAGAGACATTCTCTACGATGGCAAAAAACCAGAAGAAAAAGCAGAAGTTCTAGAAGAAAAAATTAAAGAAGAAAAGGACCAGCCAAAAGAAGAAGCTGTAGTTGAAGCTACTGGCCAGGCTGACCTTGTTGAAGAAGAAAAAATAGAGCCAGTAGAAAAAGAGGAAGTCGAAATAATCGAGACTTTACAAGGAGAAGACCTAGTTGAAAAAGAAGAAGTTTCTTATGGATCAGACTTTGAAGATGAAGATGACCAAGATGATGACCAAGAAGAAAAATCTTTTTCATACAAGAAAAACATTGATGACATTTGGACAGACATAGAAATAAAAAATAAGTCTGAAGAATTTTTACAAACAATAATCGATGAATTTAATATTTCTTATAACTTAGTTTTAGATTTTGATGGTGATAATTTAGATGTGGAAATAAAAAGTTCCAACCCAGCATCTTTAGGTATAGTAATTGGAAAACATGGTTCAACCCTAGATTCCCTACAATATCTTCTAAGCCAAGTTATAAATAAACACAGAGAGAATTTTATTAGGGTAAAAGTTGATGCCAATGGTTATAGGGACAAGAGAAATAAGAATCTTGAAAAAATAGCCAAAAAGGGCTTAGACAGAGTGATAAAATACGGCCGCCCAGTAAAATTAGAACCAATGAATCCAGCAGATAGAAGAATCGTTCATATGGTTTTACAAAATTACCAAGGAATTACAACCCACTCAGAAGGCAGAGATCCTTATAGAAGAGTGGTAATATCTAAAAAAACAACCTATTAATCACAAAATTAGAGAGGCTTAAGTCTCTCTTTTTTTTTATTTTGAATTTTCAATAAAAAACCAGGGACTATCCCCTGGCCTTTTAGCTTAATTGTGCAAAGTAATTTTCTGTCATGCCTACTTTTGAAAAGTATATATAAAGTTCTTCTGGTTTCAATACTTCTATATACTTGTCTAGATAAATATTTATGCCTTCAGCTTCATAAAGGCTGTAGTCATTTATTTTTTCTTCTTTTGGAAGACTTGGTCTTACTAGGGGATCAAATTCCAGTCCCTTGCAAGATGGTATTCCTTTGTAAGAGATTGTAATATTTTCTGCGTTTTTTTCTTTTAAGTGGGCTAGTAATTTATGGTCAATTTTTATATTCATTCTTCATCCAACCTTTCTTTTGTGTTTGTATCATTAATACCCAAAGAAAAACTTTATAACAATTTTTTCCTCCTTAAGATTTAGTTAAGAATATATTAAGAATATTTTAAATTTTTTAAAGCTAAATGAAAAGGTTTACTAGAGTTGACAAGTGTTTTAAAGGGACTTACAATAGAAATATATATTAAAAAGTTTAAAAAAAAAGGTTGTAGATATATTGGACCAAAGTTTTACGAAGGTTAAAAAGAGAAGAGAATTATTAGCCAGGACCAAAAAACAGTTTAACAAGTTTGTGTTTCCTTCTATTGGAGCTATGTGGTTTTTTTCTTTATATAATATGGTAGATGGTGCTTTTGTTGGCAAGGGTGTTGGGGCTAATGCCTTGGCAGGTGTGAATATTTCCATGCCCTTTATTAGCTTTCTCTTTGCCCTAACAATTTTGATTTCTGTAGGTTCTTCTAATCTTATTGCTTTTCATAGAGGCAAGGGGGAAAAGGACCTGGCTAATAAGTATTTTACCCAGTCTATTTTGCTTATAAGTGTTTTAGGCCTTGTTTTAGGTCTTTTGGCTTTTTTTAATTTAGATAGGCTTATTGGTTTTTTAGGTGGAGACCAGGCTACTTTTTCTTATGTTTCTGATTATTTAGGCTTAATTAGTCCTTTTTCAGTATTTTTTATGCTGTCTTATAATTTAGAAATCTTAGTAAAGGCTGATGGCTTTCCTAAGTTGTCTGTTTGGCTTGGTATTGTTTGTTCCCTTCTTAATATTATTTTAGACTATATTTTTGTTATTGTCTTTGATTTTGGTATTAGGGGAGCAGCTCTTGCTACTGTTATTGTTCAGGTTTTAGGTAGTGGAGTTTATCTTTTCCATTTTATTTCTCCTAAGAGTAATCTGAAGTTTTCTTCCCTTTCTTTTAATTTGCCAAAGATTTTTAAGGTTATAAAAATGGGAGTGCCTGAGGCTTTAACTGAGCTTTCTATTGGCTTTACTACTTTTATTTATAATTTTACTATTATGAAAAACCTAGGTTCTTCCTATATTACTACTTATTCTATTATTATGTATGTGAACAATTTAGTGGTCAATACTATGATTGCCATTAACCAAGGTGCCCAGCCTTTAGTTAGTTTTTATAGGGGCAGGGAAAATTCTAGCTCTTTAAGGGAGCTGGCCAATTTAATGCTAAGAACTGCCCTTAGTTTCGGGGTATTTTTCTTTGTTATTTGTTCTGTTTTTTCTAAAAACATTGTTGGTATTTTTATAGACCAGGCTAATGGACAGCTTTTCTATTATTCTGTTAGCAAGCTTAAGATTTTTTCTTTTGCTTTTATTATTAGTGGTTTGTCTATTGTTATATCAGGCTATTTAACTGCTTCTAAGCACCCTAATGCTGGCCTTGTTATTTCCTTGTTAAGAGGTTATATTTCTATTAGTCTGGCACTTTTCCTTTTGACTAGGGTTTTTGGTCCAGATTATATTTGGCTGGCTACTATTGTGTCAGAACTTATTTCACTGGTCTTTGGTCTTTATATTTCCTTTAGGTCCTTGGATCTAAGGTCAAATATTTTCCATTTGGCTAGTCAATTTAGAATTTTTTAAGGCAAATAAAAATCTCCTAGGCTTACTTGTCCTTAGGAGATTTTATTGTGGTTTTTATATCTATTAGGGCTGATTGGTCTAGGGCTTCTAGGCCAGCTACTGTAAGTGTATTTGCTTTTATGTCTACCAGTGTACAACTTGTTATTAAGATAGGATTTGGTCTTGATGGAGATCTTAGGGAAAAGACTCCTTTTATAGGTCCAGTGGCCCTGGATCTGGCCTTGAGAATTGTTCTATCTGCCTGGTCTGCCCAATATATTACTAGGACTTCCTGGCCAATTTCTAGGCCTTGGAGACCAGCTTCATAGGCTTTAAATATTTCAATTTCTGACAAGACAGTTTTTTGGCCCTGTCTAGGTGCCTTGTTAAGCCCTTCCCTATCATAGGGTGAGCGAATTATTCCAATTTGTACTAAGTCCACTTATTCCTCCATTTTAGTCTAGGTCTTTTGCCATTATTACTAGGCTGTCAACTGGATAAAAATCCAAATCTTTATAAAACTTTATATGGCCTTGGTCTTTTTCACTTATTAGTTCTACCATAGAGGCTCCTTGGTCTTTGGCTAGATCAAAGATTTTTTCCATAAATATTTTTCCATAGCCTTTATTCTGGTAGTCCTTAAAGATCAAAATGTCTTCTATGAAAAGACCTTTTAAGTCATCGTAAACCATATAATAGCCTATAACAAAGCCTAGTGCAAGTTTGTCCTTGTAGAAAACATAGGCAAGGGAGTCTGCCATTGTTATTATTTGATTGATTCTCTTATGGACCAAATCGTAGGTCCACTTGCCAGCTTCTACTTCATTGTAGTATTCTATGTATTTTTCAATTACAAGATCTAAATTTTCTTGGTCTAGTTTTTTTAAGTTCATTTTTTGTCCTTTAAGTTTTTATATTTTCCAATCTTAGGGTATAATTTATAGCCTATTATATTATACTAGAAATCATGGCTTTATGTTTATAAGTTTTTATTTTATAATAGAAAGGATAGAGATAGATAAGACCAAGTAGAAAAGAGGAATTTTATGGCAAATACTATCTGTGCCATTTCTACCATGGTTGGTAGGGCTGGCTTGGGAATCGTCCGTATGTCTGGAGAAGATTCCCTAGAAATTTTAAAAAATGTTTTTTCAAATGCTGAAAATATTGAAAATAGAAAATTGACCTATGGTCATATTATAGATGGAGACAGGCTTGTAGATGAGGTCCTAGCTGTCTTTATGCAGGGACCAAAGACCTATACCTGTGAAGATGTGGTGGAAATCTACTGTCATGGTGGCCTTGTTGCTGTTAGAGAAGTTCTAAATACCCTACTGAAAAATGGAGCCTCCCTAGCTGAACCAGGAGAGTTTACTAAAAGAGCCTTTTTAAATGGCAGACTGGACCTGGCCCAAGCTGAGGCTGTCTTAGACCTTATTGATTCTAATACCCAAATGGCCTATGACAACTCCTTGAAACAGCTTGAAGGGTCTTTGTCAGCTGAGGTTAAGGCTATTCACAGGGATTTAATGGCTGTTATGGCTTCTACTATTACAGAAATTGACTTTCCAGAAGATGAAAATGACACCTTAACAGACAGTGAAAAAATAGAAAAGCTTCAGCCCCTTTTAGCTAGGATTGGATCCTTGATCAAGTCAGGAAAAAGAGGCAAGGTTTTAAGAGAGGGTATAAAAACCCTAATTATAGGCAGGCCTAATGTTGGCAAGTCTTCCCTTTTAAATGCCCTTCTTAAGGAAAACAGGGCCATTGTAACTGATATACCAGGCACAACTAGAGATACTATAGAGGAAAGCCTAGACTTAGATGGAATAGCCCTTTCTCTAATTGATACTGCAGGTATTAGGGAAACTGAAGACCAAGTAGAACAAATTGGAGTGACCAAGGCCAGGGACCAAATTGCTGAGGCTGATTTAGTCTTAATCTTAGTTGATGGATCAAGTGGCCTTAATGAAGAGGACTGGGACATTATTAATTCTGCCAAGGACAAGGAAAAGATCATAATTATAAACAAAATTGATTTAGGATCTAAAATTTCTATGGAAGATCTTAAGGGCCATAGGGTTTTGGAAACTTCTATAAAGGAAAATAAGGGTCTAGAAGAGCTACAAGATTTAATTAAGGACCTATTCTTTGATGAAAAAATCTACTCTTCTTCTGAGTCCTATGTGTCTAATATTAGGCATCTTGACCATCTTAATAAGGCCTATGGTTATTTAGAATCTGCAATAGCTGACTTGGACCAAGGGGTATTTTTGGACCTGGTGGAAGTAGACTTAAATCTATGTATGGAAGAGCTGGGAAAAATCACTGGCTCAACTACAAGTGAAGATATTTTAGACAAAATTTTTGCAGAATTTTGTATTGGAAAATAGGTGATAAAATCTATGACAAAAATTAAAGATTATTTATATGGAAGCTACGATGTGGTAGTTGTAGGAGCTGGCCATGCTGGTGTTGAAGCTGGTTTGGCAGCTGCTAGATTGGGAAAAAAGACTGCCCTTTTGACTATAAATTTAGACGGAATTGCCTTACTTGCTTGTAATCCTAATATTGGAGGAACTGGCAAGGGCCACCTAGTTAGAGAAATTGACGCCTTAGGTGGAGAAATGGGCATAAACATTGACAAGACCTTTATCCAGTCTAGGATGCTAAACACTTCTAAGGGACCTGCTGTCCATTCTCTTAGGGCCCAAGCAGACAAAAGAGCCTACCATGAAGAAATAAAAAAGGTTCTAGAAGATACAGAAAACCTAGAGCTAAAGGCAGCTGAAGTAGTTGACCTTCTTATTGAAGATGGAAAAGTCCAAGGTGTTAGGACCTTAAATGGTGGAATTTATAAGGCAAAGGCAGTTATAGTGGCTACTGGAACCTATTTAGGTGGCAGGGTCTTTATTGGTGAGCTTAATTATCAGTCAGGACCAGATGGACTTAAGGCGGCTACAGCCCTGTCTGAATCTATGGGCCAGCAGTTTAAGCTTAGGAGGATGAAAACAGGAACTCCTGCCAGGGTCCACAAAGATTCAATAGACTACTCAAAAATGGAGATCCAAGAAGGAGACCAGGACATTATCCCCTTCTCTTTTATGAACTTTGACAAGAAATTTCATATAGACCAGGTGCCTTGTTATCTAACCTATACTACAGAACGCTGCCATGAAATTATTAGTGAAAATATTCACAGAGCCGCCATGTATATAGGAGACATTGAAGGTGTAGGCCCAAGGTACTGCCCTTCCCTAGAGGATAAGATTAATCGCTTCCCTGAAAGGAACAAGCACCAAATCTTTATTGAGCCAGAAGGCTTAAATACTAAGGAAATGTATATACAAGGAGCCTCCTCTTCCCTAGCAGAAGAAGTGCAAAATGAATTTTATAAGGAAATTATTGGCCTAGAAAACTGTAAGATTATGAGAACAGCCTATGCCATAGAATATGATGCTATTGATGCTAGAAACTTAAAGCTAAGCCTTGAAGACAAGGATATAGAAGGCCTTTACTTTGCTGGCCAAATCAATGGGTCTTCAGGCTATGAAGAAGCTGCTGCCCAAGGCCTTATAGCAGGCATTAATGCAGCCTTAAAAATTGATGGCAAGGAGCCACTAATCTTAGACAGGTCCCAAGCATATATTGGTGTGCTTATAGACGACTTAGTAACTAAGGGCACTGACGAACCTTATAGGATGATGACCTCTCGTGCAGAATACAGGCTAAGCTTGCGCCAAGATAATGCAGATATGCGCCTAACCCAAATAGGCAGAGACATTGGCCTTGTATCTGACCAAAGATATGAAAAATACTTGACCAAGAAAAGGCTTTTGGAACAAGAACTGGAAAGGCTACAAAAAATTAAGATTACACCAACAAGCCAAATCCAAGAATTTCTAAAAAACCATGGCTCAACTGACCTAAAAACTGGCATTTCATTAGCAGAACTAATAAGAAGACCAGAGCTGTCCTATGAATCTACTAAGGACATAGACCCAGACCGCCCTGACCTACCAAGATCCATTAGCCAGGAAATTGAAACAGAAATCAAGTACGAAGGCTATATAAAGAAACAAACTATACAGATCAATCAATTTAAAAAACTGGAAAACAAGAAAATTGACCAGGTAGACTTTGATGATGTTAAGGGCCTGTCTAACGAAGCTAGACAAAAGCTAAAAGACTTTAGGCCAGAATCTATAGGCCAGGCATCTAGAATAACAGGAGTATCCCCTGCAGATATAAATGTCCTGCTTATATATTTAGAACAACAAAGGAGAAAAAATGTCTAGACAGATTTTAGATCAAGGACTTAAGGACCAGGCTATAGACCTAGACCTGAACTACCAAGACTTTGAAAAATTTTATAAGCTACTAAAGGCTGGCAACGAAAAAACCGACCTTACAAATATAATAGAAGAAGAAGAGGCCTATATAAAGCACTTCCTAGATTCCCTATGCCTATTTAAAGTAGCAGAATTTTATGAAGAAAAAAAACTAGTAGACATAGGAACAGGAGCAGGCTTTCCAGGCCTTCCCTTAAAGCTTGCCAACCCTAACTTAGATATTACCCTTCTAGACTCTTTAAAGAAAAGACTTAACTTCCTAGACTCTGTAATAGATCAAATGGACTTGAAAAATATCCACACTATCCACATGAGAGGTGAAGATGCAGGCAAGGATCCAAAAATGAGAGAAAGCTTTGACCTTGCAACTTCTAGGGCAGTGTCTAGACTTAATATATTAGTAGAGCTAGCCCTTCCCCTAGTAAAACCAGGAGGACTCTTTGTGGCTATGAAAGGAAAAAACGTAGACCAAGAAGTCCAAGAAGCTGAAAAAGCCATAAAAACCCTTGGAGGATCCTTAAAGGAAGTAATAAAATTTAACCTAACTAAGGATGACAACCAAAGAGCCTTGGTAGTAATAGAAAAAGTTAAGGCAAGTCCAAAAAAATATCCAAGGGCCTATGGACAAATAAAAAAGAGACCCCTATAGGAAGATAGAAAAGTAGGAATAAAAATGATTATTAGAACAATAATATATTTAGCCATAAGCATGTTCTTTATATGGGACATAAAAAAAGATAAGAAGCCCTTTAAAAAATATATTTTTCTTATAATAGCAATAACATACTTTGCTGGTAGTCCTTATTTTCTACAAATTGACGATAGGATTCAACTAACAACTAGGATTATTGCAGCTCTAATAACTGCCTTTTACTTAAGCTCCTATTACAAAGACTTTAAAGTAGAAAAGTTTAGAGAAAAGAAAAGACAAAGAGACCTTAGAGACCAACAAAGACAGGCTGACAACCAAATTCTTTTAGAAAACATGTTAAAAGCCAAAAACCAAGGAAGAGAAAACAATTCCAGGTCCTATGAAATTACCTTGGATATGCCAAGGACTGTAGCACAAATAAAAGGCCAAACATCTTTTTTTAAAGACTATAAAGAAGCAAGGCACATAGAAAGCTATGATAGTATCCAAGAACAAGAAGAAGAAAAAAAGACCCAAGTATTGGAAAACCAATTAGACATATTTAATTTAGATTAAGACTAAGCTAATGTTCCACGTGAAACATTAGCTTTTTTATTTTTTCCAAAGATGTTCCACGTGAAACATTAAAATTATAAAAGTCCATGTTCCACGTGAAACATTTTAAAAATTTACATAAATTAAAGGCAGGTAAAATTTTCATTAAAGACAAGAATAAAAGCTTTTACAGTTAACTTAATATAGAAACTATGATAAAATATAAAAGCGAGGTGAAATATGGGAAAAGTTATAGGAATTTTCAACCAAAAAGGTGGAGTTGGAAAAACAACTACATCTATAAACCTATCAGCAGCCTTAGGCAGAAAAAAACAAAAGGTTCTACTGGTTGATATGGACCCTCAAGGAAATGCTAGTTCTGGCCTGGGAATTGACAAAAGCTCTTTAGAAGCCAATGTCTATGACCTTATTAAAGGCCAAAAGTCTGTAGATGAAATTAAGATACAATCTTCAGCCAAGGATGTAGACCTTGTAGCTGGAGGAATCGATCTGGCAGGCTTGGAAATAGAACTTGCAGATACTATGGATTGGCATAACAAATTAAGAGACAGCTTAGAAGTGGTAAAAGAAGACTACGACTTTATTATTATAGACTGTCCTCCATCTTTAGGCATTCTTTCTTTAATGGGACTTATTGCCTGTGATTTTGTAATTATACCTGTACAATCAGAATTCTATGCCTTAGAAGGAACTGGCCAGCTTATAGAAACAATTCGTATGGTCCAAGAAAATTACAATCCAGACTTGGAACTGCTTGGCGTTCTTATGGTTATGCACGATTCTAGAACCAGATTAGCTACAGATGTTTTTCAAGAAATCAAAAGAGTTTTTGCAGATAAGGTTTTTAAAACTGTAGTTGCAAGAAATGTTAGACTAGCTGAAGCTCCATCTTATGGACAGTCAATCTTTGATTATGATTCACTTTCAAGGGGAGCATGGAATTATAAGGCTTTAGGAAAGGAAGTATTAACCAGGGTGAAAGACTATGACAAATAAAAAAGGCGGCTTAAAACGAGGACTAGATATATTTATAAAGGATAAGGATAACTTAGAAGATTTAATTAAGCCACAAAAAACAGATCAAGTCTTAGACCTTAAAATCCAAGATATTGTAGCCAACCAAGATCAGGCTAGAAAAAGCTTTGAAGCAGATAAGCTTGAAGATTTGGCAAAATCTATTGAAACTTATGGAGTAATCCAACCAATAATAGTAAGAAAACTTGATGATAAGTATGAAATAATTGCAGGAGAAAGAAGATACAGGGCTTCTAAGTTAGCGAAGAAGACTACAATTCCAGCAATTATAAAGGACTTAGATGATTTACAAAGGGAAAAGATTTCTTTAATTGAAAATGTTCAAAGAGAAGACCTAAACCCTTATGAAGAAGCCTTGGCCTATAAGACTCTTATAGACAAATACCAACTTAGGCAAGAAGACTTAGCCAAGGGTATAGGCAAGTCCAGACCATATATTTCCAACACCATAAGACTTTTAAGACTAGATGAAAGGGTCTTGGAATTATTAAAGGAAGGAAAAATTTCCTATTCTATAGGTCGTGAACTTTTATCAATAACTGACAAAGAGGCCCAGTACCAAAAGGCCCTAGAAATAATAAAAAACGGCTTAACAGTAAAAGATCTTAACAAAAAGAAAAAGAGAAAGCCTAAAATAAAAGAAGAAAACTACCATCTTCTTAAAGTTGAAGAACAATTTATGAATTCTTTAGGAACAAAGGTAAAAATAGACCAAACAAAGAAGGTTATTTCAATAAACTACTATGACAATGAAGACCTTCAAAGAATTATAGAAATAATAGTAGGTGAATAATGCAATACAATTTTTATAATATAGAAATACTTGGCGAGGAAAAGCTAAAAGGGGTGGGTATCCCTGTTGTAATTGACAACAAAAACAACCTATCAGATGATGAAATGCAGGATATAGCTAAGGTATTTAATGCCTATAGAACTGTTTTTATAAGGGCGTCTCTATCTGACAACTTAGAAATGCGAGTGTTTTCCTCAAAAAAAGAAATGTTCGATTGTTTTTATGCTGAAGTTGCAGCAGTTTATAGCCTAACCCAATCTTCAATTATTAGAGAAATAGAAATGGGCAACAAGGAAATTACAGTAAACGACCCTGAAAACAAGTCTAAGGTTTCCATATCCTATGAAGATATGAAGGCTGTTGGTGTTTGTCACAAAATAGACTTCCCACAAGTAATAATTGAAGACATTGAAAATACTCAAACTAGCCATGAAGTCCTAATTTCCACAGCAGACAAAAAGCTAGCAACAAAAATCCTGTATGTAGCAGACCCTTTAGAATTTTCTAAACTAAGAAAAAACATAGACTGCTCTAGAAATTCCCTAGAAGAAGACAAATTGCTAGTCCACTATGACCCTGAATTTAAAAATGTATTCTTTTATGTAGCTAGGGCCAAGAAGTCAACTAACAAACTAGACTCAAGGCATCAATTAGGCTTTATAGTTAAATATCTCCTAGCTAAGGGTATAAAGAGAGAAGACATAGATAATATTTGTCATCTACTAAATTCTGGCCAATATTCAATTATGGAAGCCACTATAGAAGAAGACAAGTTTTATGTAAGAATGAATGCAAGAACTTTTGCAGAAGGTATTTTAAACATTTAGGAGGAAATATTTTGAGAGAACTTACAATTGAAGAATTTGTTAGCCGTACTGCTTCTGGTGACCCAACACCAGGTGGAGGCTCAGTATCAGCCCTAGCTGGATCAATAGGTGCAGCCTTAAACTCTATGGTTTATAACCTTACAAAAGGCAAAAAGGTTTATAAAGAACTAGCAGACCAAGAACAAAAAGAATTAGACCAGGCAGTAGAAAGATTTGAAGACCTTACAGAAAAACTTCTACAAGCTATGGAAGATGATACAAAGGCCTTTGATGGAGTAATGGCAGCCTTTGCCATGGCCAAAGAAACAGAAGAAGAAAAGAAAGCCAGGTCTGCAGCCATACAAGTAGGCTACAAAGAAGCCATGGAAGTACCACTAAAAACAGCCCTTCTTTGCCTAGACAGCTTAAAAGAAATGAAGCTAATGGCAATAAGAGGATCAATAAATGCAATTTCTGACGTTGGAGTAGGTTGTCTATTAGTTTATGCTGGCTTAAAAGGATCCTTACTAAATGTAAGAATAAACCTAAACAGTATAAAAGACCAAGACTTTGTAAAAGAAAATACTGAAAAAATGGAAGAAATTTTAAAAACAGCCCAAGACCTAAGAACAGAGGTTATGGAAATAGTATATTCAAGAATGTAAAACAAAAAACTAAGCCCTAGCTTTTAACTAAGCCTAGGGCTTTTATTAAGCTCTTTTTATAATAATAAATATATAAAATCATATTAAGATTAAAGTTCACAAAATTGGTCTTATTTCTAAAAAAATCACTTTTAAATTTCAAAAGAAAAGGCTGAAAAGCCTATAATTAACACAAAATCACTATAGATTAATAAGTACATAATAACAGTATAGTATATTTGTTTATGTTAAATATTTTTTTCAATTCTTTCTATTTTTCAACAGTTTGCTATGGTAAAAATTGTTTTTTAGGGGTACAATATAAGTAGATAATTTACTAGGAGGAAATTCTTATGAAGAGAAAACGATTGCACAGATTTTATTCTTTAGTGCTTGCCATCTCTATTATCATGGCTTCTATGCCTGTATGTGCTAGATGCCCACATGAAACAGATTTCCAAGTAGCAAGTATAAGAAATCCAGAATATGAATATTATTTAGAACATAAACAAGAATATAAACATGGCTATATACCTCCACAAACTTTGGTTCCTGTTGTTGAAAACAAGGTTAGCCAAAGCTTAAAGGCTCTGTCCCAATATATTCCTGATCCAATAATTATTACAGATGTTAATATTTCTAAACACCACCTACAGTCTCCTGTAAAAGACCAGGGACCAACAGGAACATGCTGGGCTCATTCAAGTTTGGCAGTTATTGAACAGAAATTAGGAAGGACTAATGGTTCTAGCTACTATGATTTTTCAGAAATGCATCTTGCCCAAAATGCCAATAGGGACATAAACCTACAAACTGGCGGCAATGCTTTAATTGCCATGCAATATTTTTCTAGACTTAATGGGCCCCTAGATGAAAATGCTTATTCTTCAACTTCTCAACTAGGAAATAACTTTAGTGGCAAAGGCTATGGAAATATTTATGGAGACATGAATAAGATCCAAGGCAATAAACACGTTGGAGATTTAATTATATTTGGCAAGTCTGCTGTAAAGGAAATGGTAATTAAACATGGGGCAGTAATAGGCTCTTATTATGCACCAGGCCAAAGTGCCTCTGATTATAACTATTACAATGTGCCAGATTCATCAACAGAAAACTTTGGGCCTTATAGTGTTTCTGCCGATAATTTTTTAGGCTACCATAGGGTCCACACAGTTGGCAACCATGACGTTACAATTGTAGGCTGGGATGATACTAAGGTCATTGAAAATTTAAGGGGTCAAAGAGCCATAGGAGCATATTTAGTCAAAAACAGCTGGGGCGAAAAATTTGGCCACAAGGGATATTTTTGGATAAGTTATGCTTCATTCCCAGAAACTATAGATGGCCAGTCTCAAATCTTCTTCTCCTTTGACAATATTAGAAACAGACAGGCTGACCATGTATATTTGGTAGATGATAACCCTAATAGCAGTATGTTTAATATAAGCAGAGCAAAAGAACTAGCTTATGCAAACACCTATACAAACAACAGTAATTCTAGCCAAAGGATTACAGATATAGGCTTTAAGAACTATAACCAAGATACAGTAAGCTATAGTGTCCATCTAATAAAAAACATAGATTGGACCAACCTAAATCTAAGCAAAGAAAACAAAATAGCCAGTGGAAGTTTAGCCAACACTGGATATTATACAGTTCCAGTTTATTCAGCCAACAATGAAATTAATCCAGGAGAAAGCTTTACTGTAGTAATAGCCTTAGATAGCCAAGGTTCAGAAATGAACATTCCTCTTGCCTTAAATAGCCAAGGATCTTCAACAAATAATCTTAATGGCAAAATAATTTTCTCAAGAAATAAGATCCAAAGTTCAGGAAAAGACTTTGCTATAAATGTTTATTCAAAGATCCAAGAACAAGTAGCAGACTATATAGTAAACTTTGACACAAAAGAAGGCAGCCCAGTTCCTAGCCAAAGACTAAGACCAGGCCAAAGGCTAGCAAGGCCAACTGACCCTACAAGAGAGGGCTACAGCTTTGCAGGCTGGTATACAGATGAAAATTACCAAAATATTTATGACTTTAACAAAGAAGTAAATGGAGACCTTGTTCTATATGGAAAATGGATAGAAGACCTAGCCTTAGAATACACAGTAAGCTTTGATCCAAAAGAAGGCAGCCCAGTTCCTAGCCAAAGACTAAGACCAGGCCAAAGACTAATAAGGCCAACTGACCCTACAAGAGAGGGCTACAACTTTGTAGGCTGGTACACAGATGAAGATTATGAAAATATTTACGACTTTAGTGAAGAAGTTACTAGGGACCTAATCCTTTATGGAAAATGGCTAGAAGATGTGGAATATACAGTAAACTTTGATACAAAAGAAGGATCAGCAGTAGAAAGTCGTGGAGTAAGACCAGGCCAAAGACTAGCAAGGCCAACAGACCCTACAAGAGAGGGCTACAGCTTTGCAGGCTGGTATACAGATGAAGATTACCAAAATATTTACGACTTTAGCAGGGAAGTTACTAGGGACCTAATCCTTTATGCAAAATGGATAGAAGATGTAGAATACACAGTAAGCTTTGACTCAAATGAAGGCAGTCTAGTAGCTAGCCAAAGACTAAAACCAGGCCAAAGACTAATAGAACCAAGTTGCCCAAGAAGATTAGGCTATATCTTTGTAGGCTGGTGCACAGACGAAAGCTGTGAAAACATCTACAGCTTTGACACAGTAGTAGATTGTGACTTTGTCCTATATGCAAAATGGCTAGAAAATGTAGATTACAATGTTATCTTTGAGTCGGAGGGCGGTTCAGCAGTAGAAATCTAAAGGAAAAAAAACTAGATAAACTACAGAAGAACCAAAATCAAAAAAGCTTCCATCCTAGTAAGCTAAAAAATTTAAAATAATTTTAAGAAAGCCATATGGACAAAAAGCCATATGGTTTTTTCTTGACCTTGTAGAAGAAGTAGACAGGAAAAAATTTTAATAATTTCAATATGAAAAAAATAAAGACAAAATTAGAAAATATATTTGCTTAAAAATATGTATAAAAAAACATATTATAAAAGACATTAGCTTAAAATGTGTTATATTTATGAAAATATGACCAGAAATTAATAGGAAAAATCTCTGGGATAAATGGCTTGTTTTCAAGCTTTCAAAGGACATATGTATAGATGCTAATGAGTGTCTCTATCATTTGTGAAATCTTCTTAAAATCTAAAGGCAAGGGATAAACTTTTCCATCTTTCTATGATATACTGCTTGTGTAGATATTATCAGGCAGTCTTACAAAGGTGTAAAATACAGGGCTTTAATAGTTAACAAACTTTGTTTAGCTATTGGGAATTTATTTTTAGCCTTAAGTAATACTAGCTCCTATCTACCTATGCATTGTACAATGAGTATATTTTTCTTTGGCAAATATAAACTTAGAGAATAAGGAAGACACTTACAATAAAAGTCTATTTGTTATAAGTGTAAAAAAGGAGTCCTTGTATTCTTTGGCTTATTTAATTTGCAAAATAAAAGTATTGTTTTTTAGTAAATGGCCATTAAAGGAAACTATTGGAAGTGATTTATATTTTCTGTATAAATTGCCAGTATTCAATGTGTTTGAATATTTGAGAAACAAATTATATTCTGGTCTTTTATTATTTTATGAAGACTAAAAAAATAATTTTATTTGGAGGCTTTATAATGAAAAAAAGCAATTTATTTGTACTACTATTGGCTCTTGTACTTTTTGCATCGCCTTTAACAGCTTTTGCAAACCAAGCTACTTACGAAGATAGCTTTAATCAAGTTATGGATCAAGTAGATCTATTGGAAAACAGTCAGCTTAATTCTTCTTATGCAAGAATGACAAAAAATCTTGAAAAAAGTTTAATGAAACTTGAAAGCTCTGCTGAAGCTGCAGACTTAAAGGCTTCAGGTGCTCGTTTCTCCCTTGAAACTATTTATGACTTAGATTCTATTTCTATTAGAATTGAGCTACTAAGTGAAGTTGCAAAAACTATTACAGTGGCTACTACAGAACTAACAACTAAGGTAAGATCTGCCCATACTGAACTTGGCTTTGCTATTACTAGGGCTATCTTTGTAGCTGCAGATCCTTTCAGAGCCGTTGAAGATATTAGGGCTGAATTTTTCACCTTGCAACAAGCAATCCAAGTTGCCAAGTCTATGCCAGATGTTCAAGATGACGACCTTGCTACAATCTATGTAAAAAGAGACCTGGACAAGGCTATTTGGGCTACTAGATTTGAAAGAGATAGAAAAATTTTAGGAAAGGTGACTTTTGAAGTTTACAAGGAACTAAATGCTAACATTACTAAGGCAGTTGGAGTTCAACTAGACTCTAGGTCTACAGTTAGAGAAGTTAAGGAAGCAATTGTAAACCTACAAGCTGCCCTTGACCAAGCCCTTGCACAAGTTAAATAATAATAACCTCTTTATATATAAAAGGGCCTGAAAAGCTATTTGCTTTTTTAGGCCTTTTTTTTGTAGATAATTCTTCCTTGGCTGATTTTTCTTAGCTAAAAAATGGTATAAAGACTATAGACTAGACATTAAAGGAGGAAATTTTATGTACAAAGTTTTATTTAGAATTGAAAAACTTGAACTAGTAGACAAACTAAAAACTAAAATTACAAATTTAAAAACTTATATGGAAGAAGTAGGCAAGGATTTACAAATCGAAATAGTTTTTTCTGGCAATGTTGTAGAATATTTTAAGGGAGACTATTCTTATTTTAAAAGACCAGACTTAGATGTGGCCCTTTGTCAAAATGCCTTAAACACTGCTAAAATGGAGGCTATTTTTGATGAAAATATTAGGACTGTTAGGGCTGGTATTGGGGAAATAATTGAGAAAAAGTCCCAAGGCTGGATAGAGTTTACAATTGAATAGGAAAATACTTTTTAGCCTTCTCTTTGTGAGGGGGCTTTTTTCATGGATAAAAAACCTTCCAGCTAAAAAACTGGAAGGTCTAAAACTTTTATTTTTATACTTTTATAGGAATATTTGTCCACCAACGCCTAGAGGTAGGTCTAGGAAGTACCAAACTATAGCGAATAATATCCATGTAATTAAGAATATTAAAGAGTATGGAATCATTAGTGATAGTAGGGTACCTGCTCCTGCATCTTCGTCATAATCTTGCATAAAGGCAAGGATTATTGGGAAGTAGTTAAATAGTGGAGAGATTATGTTTGTTGATGAGTCACCAACTCTGTATAGGAACTGAGCCCAAGATGGGTGGTAGCCTAGTAGGTACATCATTGGTACAAAGATAGGTGCCATTAAGGCCCACTTAGCAGATCCAGATCCGATAAAGATATTGATAAATGAACAAATTAGGACATAACCAATAAATAGTGGTATTCCTGTTGCGTTGGCTGATTTCAAGGCTTCAGTTAGTGATATAGCCATATATAGGCCCATGTTAGTCCAAGAGAACCAACCTATAAATTGACCAATAACAAAGGCCAATACTATAAAGCCACTCATCTTAGCTATTGCCCTAGACATTATGGCAGGTACTTCTTTGCCAGCATTTTTAATGTAGCCAGAAGCCTTTCCATAGGCTATAGAAATGGCAATAAACATAAGTAGAATTAGTGGTACAAGTCCCTTTAATAAAACAGACTTGTTAGTAAGAGAACCAGTTTCAGGATTTCTGAAGAAAGAGTTTTGTGGGATACAGGCTATTATTATAATAGCAAGGTAGATTAGTAGGGTAATACCTGCTGCCCTAAGTCCCTTGTTTTCTTCTGCTGTAATTTCAGCTTTTTCCATATCAAGTTTCTTGTTATATGGACCAACTCTTGGTTCTATAATCTTGTTGTTAACAAGTGTACCAACAAGAGTAAGTAAGAATGTAGAAGCTATCATAATATACCAGTTAGAAGTAATTTCTATTTCTGGAGCGCCAACTAAGGCTGAAGCTTCATTGGTAATACCTTGTAAAAGAGCATCTGTTCCAGCGATTATAAGGTTGGCTGAGAAACCTGCAGTTGTTGAAGCATAACCAATGGCTACACCTGCAACTGGGTTTTTGCCAAGATAGTAGTAGATCATAGCCGCTAGGGTTGGAACAATAATAATGGCAGCGTCTGATGCAATGTTACCACAAATACCAATTATCATAATAGCTGGTACTATAACCTTGTCAGGAGCACCTAAAATTGTCTTTCTCATAAAGGCACTCATAAGGCCTACTTCTTCAGCAAGACCAATACCAAGGGTCATAGTAAGAATTAATCCTAAAGGTGCAAAGTTTACGAAGTTTTTGATCATACTAGTCAAGATATAAGACATACCAGGACCAGACAGTAGATTATTAATTACAACATCCTCACCAGTTGTAGGGTTAGTAATGGTCTTTCCACCAATAATCAATGATAATACTGCAATAATGGCCATTAACCAAAGGAAAAGGATTATTGGATGAGGAATTTTGTTTCCAGTTCTTTCAACCCAACCGAGGAATCCACCAGTTTTTTTCTTTTCTGTCATTTTTTTACCTCCCTTAATGATTATTAAACTTGTAAATCATATCCATATATAGATTTACAGCAATAGGCAATATACTTTCATCAAAATCAAAACTTTCATTGTGGTGGGCAGCCTTTAAATTTGAACCAAATAAAAAGTGCATAACCCTGCCAGCATTTTTTTCAACCCTGTTAAGATAGAAGCTAATGTCTTCACTGGCATTTAGAGAAGGCTTTTCAAAAACCTTGTAGCCCTTGGCTCTTAAATAATCAGTAGTTTCCTTGACAAATTCAGGATGTCTAGTAGAAAACATTTCAGCTGCTCCAGCTAGGACGATTTCTTCTTCTAGTTCATAGGCTTGGGCTGTTGATTTGGACATGATCCTTACCCTTGAGTCTAAATCTTCTAAAATCTCATTGTCGTCAGCCCTAATTTCCAGCAGAAGCTCTGCATTTGGAGCAACAACATTTCTGCCAGTTCCTCCAGAAATTTGGCCAACATTGATCCTAGAAGTGGCTCTGTACTGGCTAAGGCTGTGGAGACCTAAGGTCAAGGCTGCTGCACCTAAAATTGCAGACCTACCTTGGTCAGGAGCCATTCCAGCATGGGCTGCCCTACCCTTTAGACTAATGTCAAACTTTTTTGTACCTAAAAAATTATCAGTTCCAACTCCAATAGTTCCAGTTTCCATACCCATACCAATATGGCCGCCTAAAAGATAATCAACTTCACCTATAATATCCAGCTTACTCATAGAAAGTCCTCCACGAACTCCTTCTTCAGCAGGTTGAAAAACAACTACATATTTGCCTTTTAGCTTGTCTTTTTCATCTACAATTCTTTGGCAAGTTTTTAAAGTAATAGCCATATGACCATCATGGCCACAAGCATGCATGGCAAAATCATTTGTACTTCTAAAGCCTTCAATATTAGCTAGATGGTTTATGGAATCGCTTTCCCTAAGACCAACAGCATCTATATCAGACCTAATAGCAACAGTAGGCCCTGGTTTACCAGTATCAAAAACACCAACACAACCAGTATAGCCTTGGATGATTTCAGAAATATCAAAAGAGACCTGAGGCAGACTAATAGTATTTAAATAAGCATCATAAACAGCTTGTTTAGGCACTCCAATCCTTTCAGTATGAACCTCTTTGCCATATTTCACTTCAAAGCCTAAATCTAAGAGATGACCAATAACCTTAATAGTAGTTTGGATTTCCAACCAGCCAGTTTCGGCAATCTTATGGAAGTCCCTTCTTAGAGACACTATATCTTGCACAATATCACCTCCCTTTCATATATTTATTATAAAC
This sequence comes from Bacillota bacterium, assembly GCA_030532225.1. Lineage (GTDB taxonomy): Bacteria > Bacillota > Clostridia > Tissierellales > Peptoniphilaceae > Neofamilia. The sequence continues at coordinate 111,804 of JAUNLQ010000003.1, read as the reverse complement.
TAAGGAATAAGTAAAATAAAGTTTAGTCTATAAATTAACGTAAAAAACTAAATAAATTGACCTTTAGCATAAAAATCTTAAAAAAAATTATAAATAAAAATTCTATTTAAGAAATAAAAACTATATTGGACTTTGCAATTACAATTTTAATAAAGTAAAATATTAGGAGAAATAAACTTAGGAACTAATATGATTAAATATATACTTTGGGACATAGACGGAACCCTTTTGGACTTTTCTTTGGCAGAGGCTAGGTCTATTGAGGCCAGCTTTGAAGAATTTGGCCTAGGTAAGCCAAGTGAAGAACTATTAGAAAACTATAGACAAATAAACAAAAGCTACTGGCAAAGACTAGAAAGGGGAGAACTGGAAAAAATCCAGGTCTTAGAAGGCAGATTTTATGACCTTTTCGACCTTTATAAGCTGGATTCTTCTTTGGTTCCTGACTTTAATAAGTCCTACCAAGAAAACCTAGGCAGAGTTGCAGCCTTTTCACCCTATGGCCTAGAAGTTGTAAAAGACCTAAAGGGAAAATATATACAACTTGCAGCCACCAATGGCACAATAGTTGCCCAAAAAGGCAAACTAAAAAGATCTGGTCTAGACCAGCTTTTAGATGGAATTTTTATATCAGACCTAGTAGGATTTGAAAAACCAGACCCAAGATTTTTTCAGGCAATATTAGATGAGTTCCCACAGTCAAAACTAGAAGAATATATAATAGTAGGAGACTCCCTAACATCAGATATCCAACTATCAAAAAACTGTGGCTTTAAAAATATTTTTTATAATCCAAAGGGCCTGGACCTAGCAGAAAGCCAAGTTGATTATAATATTTCCGACCTTAGACAGGTAAAAGAGATAATAGAAAAAATAAATGGTCAAGAATAAGAAGCATTTGAAGGAGAAGAAAATTATAAAGAAAAACTAAAACCAGAGTTCAAGTCAACAGAAAGCTCTTTTACTTCAATCCTAAAGATTCTAAATTATGACACCCAAAATGACTCTCAAAATGTCACCCAAAATGACGGTCAAAAATTAAAAGCAAAAGATAGACCTAGAAGAATAGTGGAATTAATGAAAGAAAAATTTCAGCCACATCCTATTAGAAGGGGCTGATAGACAAAACTTTTTATACTAACAAATCAATAACATTTTAAAAGGCTATGGGCATTTAAGCTTATAGCCTTTCTTTTTTTATTGGTTTTTTATTCCATTAAATTTCTCTATCATAGCCATATATACTTCTACTGCCAAGCTTAGGCTAGTTTCGTCAAAGTCAAAGTCTTCTTGGTGGTGGCTTCCTTTTAATTCTGAGCCAAAAATAAAGTGGAGGGCCTTGCCGCCGTTTTCTTCTACTTTATTTAAGAATATACTTACGTCTTCGCTGGCGTTAAAGTTAGGTCTTAAAAGAAGTTTATAGCCCTTATTTTTCAAATAGCTTGCACTTGAGTCTACAAAGTCTGGATTTTTAGTGGTGTAGCCTTGGGCGTAACCTTGGCCAAGGAGTTGGTAGGTTAGTTCATAGGCTGCTGCTGTTCCTTGGACCATGGCTTTGAGTCTTTGGGCCAGGTCTGCTATGGCAGTGTTGTCATCTGCCCTAATTTCCACTTGGAGGCTGGCCTGACTTGGAAGAACATTTCTCCCACTTCCTCCTTTAAGGACTCCAACATTTAGCCTAGTTGTAGACTGGTACTGGCTAAGGCTGTGGAGGCCTAGGGTCAGAGCTGCTGCCCCTAAAATTGCAGACCTTCCTTGGTCTGGAGCCATTCCAGCATGGGAGGCCCTGCCAAATAGGTCTATATCATAGCTTTGGTAGGCTAGAAAGTTTTCTGTTCCTAGGCCTATAAGGCCAGATTCTAATCCCATACCAAGATGACTGCCTAGAAAATAGTCAATTTGGTCTAAGATTTCCAGGTCCTTCATAGACAAGGCGCCACGAACTCCTTCTTCTGCTGGCTGAAAAATTACTATAAACTTGCCAGAAAGTTGGTCAGCCCTTGCTAGGATTTCTTGGCAGGTTTTTAGGCCAATGGCTATATGGCCGTCATGGCCGCAACAATGGGAGGCAAAGTCATTTGTACTTGTAAAGCCTTCCTTGTTAGGTCTATGGTTAGGGTCCTTGGATTCACTAACTGTTAAGGCGTCTATGTCTGCCCTTAGGGCTGTAGTAGGGCCAGGTCTACCTGTGTCAAAGACTCCAATACAACCAGTATAGCCTTGGAGAATTTCTTCAATATTAAAGTTTATATCTTCAAATTTTAAGCTAGCAACATAGGCAGAAAAAAATTCTGGATCAGGCAGGCCTAGTCTTTGGCCATGGATGTTTTTGCCGTAGTAGACTTGGAAGCCTAGGTCCTTTAAGTATTTTATAATTTTTATAGTTGTTTGGACTTCCATCCAGCCAGGTTCGGCTATTTTGTGAAAGTCTCTTCTTAGGGAGCTAATATCTTTCAAGTCCATCCCTCCTTTAGTCTAGTATAATAAAATTTTTCCAAATAAAAAAGGCCTAGCCAGGCTAGACCTAAAATTCTTACAATATTATCTATACATTTATTCTATTTAAAACTTATCTTTGACAAACTAATTCAATTTCTATATCTGCCCCAAGGGGAAGTTCTAAAACTGCCACACAGGTTCTAGCAGGGTAGGGTTCTTTAAAGTATTCCTTATAAACCTGGTTCATATCATCAAAATATTTCATAGAAGTTAGGTAGACATTTACCTTTAATACATTATCGAAGCTGAGATTTGCTTCTTTTAAAATTGCCTCTAAGTTTTCAAAGGCCTTTTTAGTTTGGTCTACTATATCTCCCTTAGGTCCTGGATTTTTTCCATTTAAGGCAGTTTGGCCAGATATAAAAATGTGGCTGTTTCCCTCTACACAATGGGAATATGGGCCAGATGATCTTACTGTATCAGCTGTATAAATTCTTCTCATAAGTCCCTCCAAAAAATTTTAAGCATTCATGTCTATATGGTCTTTTAAGAATGTTCCATCTTCAATTTCTTGGTAGGCAAGGTCAATTTCTTCTTGGGTGTTCATTACTATTGGTCCAGTTGGCCAGGCTACAGGTTCCTGAATTTTCTTTGAAGTAAACAATAGTATGGAAACTTCTTGGTCTGACCTATTTTCAATAACGACTTTGTCCCCTTTGTCTTCTCCTAGACCTGCTGAAAAGTTTGGTATAAGTTGGTCTTCAACATAAGCTTCACCAATTAGGGCAAAAAGCATAAGAGTCCTATCTTCTTCAAGGTCCATTTCAAATTTAGATCCTGGATAAATGTGAACGTCTAAATAAGTTACTGCTTGGTATTTAGATTGGAAGCCCTTGGAATTTTCATATTGGCCTGCCAAAAGTCTTACAAAGCCTCCATCAAAGGGAATTTCTCTAATATCTGATATATTGTGATAGCTAGGTTGAGCCATTTTGTCCTTGCTAGCTAAGTTAAGCCAAATTTGGACTCCTAAAAGATGGGGCACAGCAGGTATCATTTCCTCGTGGAAGATTCCTGAGCCTGCAGTCATCCACTGAACTCCTCCATCACTTACAGCATCTTCGTTGCCTAGGGAGTCTTTGTGGACCATAGACCCGCTGTAAACATAAGAGATTGTTTCTATGCCTCTGTGAGGGTGCATAGGAAAGCCAGCTGAGTACTCGCCAGGATCGTCTGACTTAAAGGCATCCATGAGTAGTAGAGGATCAGCATCTTTAAGATTTCTCCTAGAAAGTACATGGACCAAGGATACCTTTCCATCTACTCCAGGTCTGCCAATTATTACTTCTTTTAATTTTCTATTCATATAATCCTCCTTGTAAAAATCTATTAAAGCTATCCTGTAAGTATTTTACCCATAAAAAGATTTATAAACATTTTCTAGATTTTAAGGCCAAGTCCCTTTATTAAGACTTCCATATCAGCAGGGACCTTAGCCTTAAAGCTTTTTCTTTCTTTGCTAAAAGGATCTACAAAACTTAAGGAATGAGAGTGGAGGGCACAGCGACTTATTAGGTCAGAGTTTTTACCATAAAGTTGGTCTGCTAAAATCGGATGGCCTAAGTAGGCAAGATGGACTCTAATTTGGTGACTTCTACCAGTTAAAGGCTGGGCCTGGACTAGGGAATAGCTTTCAGTAGACTTAAGGGGGACAAGGCTTGTTATTGCCATTTTTCCCCTAGGGTCAACTATTCTTTTCATCTTAAAGTCCTCTTGGTCCAAGATTTCTTTTTCCAAAAGGATCTTTTCTTTAAAATTTCCTTGGACTAGGGCCAAATAAGATTTTTCCACTAGGCCAGAGCCAAAGTCCCTGGACACTTGGTCTTGGAAAAGGGGATTTTTGGCAACTAAAATTAGGCCAGATGTTTCCAAATCTAGCCTGTTAACTAGGCGAACTGGTCTGTGGATTTGCTGGTCTTTAAAGTAGGAGCCAAGCTTGTCCAGGAGGGTATTTTTCTGTCTAGAAAAAGTTGGATGGACAGAAATGCCTGGAGCCTTGTTAAGTAAAAGAAAATTTTCGTTTTCATAGACAATGTCCAAGTCAGCATAGCTACAAGCCTGAGTCCTAGGGGTCTGGTCTTCATAATAGATTCTAACTAGGTCATTTTTATAAAGCTGAAATGGAAATTTTGGCTCTTTGTTATTTATTTTTATTAAAGATTTTCTATAGGAGCCTTTTATAAATCTTTCAGATAGGCCTTGGCCTTTTAAAAATTCAAAAAGCCCTTGGTCCAAGTCTACAAAAAATTCAACATAGGCATAATCATAGGCTGCTAGCTTCATAAAATCCTCCCTTAATAAAAATATTTTACCATACTTGGGACAAATTGTTTTCTAAAAGAATATATCTTTGCTATACTATATATAGAAGAAAAAATTCCAAGGAGGACAGATGAAAAAATTTATTTCATGGAATATAGATTCCCTTAACGCAGCTTTGACCAGTGATTCTGCTAGGGCACAAATGTCTAGACAGGTCTTAGATACTATAAAGGACTATGATCCAGATTTTATAGCCATCCAAGAAACTAAACTATCTGAAAAAGGACCTACAAAAAAACATATGGAAATTTTGGCTGAGATTTTTCCAGCTTATGACTATGTTTGGGCATCTTCTAGACAAGGAGCCAGAAAATCCTATGCAGGTACTATGATTTTTTATAAGAAAGAATTTCAGCCCCAGGTAACAATACCAGCTATACAAGCACCTGAACCAATGGACTTAGAAGGTAGAATAATAAATTTAGAATTTGAAGATTTTTTCTTTACTACAGTTTATACGCCTAATGCTGGAGATGGACTAAAGAGACTGGCAGAAAGACAAGAGTGGGACCGTTGTTATGGAGAGTATTTGGCTGCCTTAGACCAGGTCAAACCAGTTATAGCAACAGGAGATTTTAATGTAGCCCACAAGGAAATTGACCTAAAGCATCCAGAAAATAACAGAAGGTCAGCAGGCTTTACTGACGAAGAAAGACAAGGCTTTACTAATTTATTGGACAAGGGCTTTATAGACAGCTTTAGATACTTGCATGGGGATATTGAAGGCCAGTACACTTGGTGGGCCCAAAGAGTAAAAACTAGCAAGATTAACAACTCTGGCTGGAGAATAGACTACTTTTTAGTTTCTGATAGGATCAAAGACCAAATCAAAAGGTCTACTATGATAGATTCAGGAGACCGCCAAGACCACACACCAATATTGTTAGAATTAGATATTTAAGGAGAAAAGTTGGGAGCCTTCCCAGCTTTTTTTATAAGTCAAAGGGCTTTTTCATTGATAACAGTTATCAGCAAACCTAGTGTTTAAGCCATTTTTTATAGGTTATAAATATAATATAAGAAAATATTTAAGAAAGAGGTAAGTATAATGAAAGAACTAAGAGGAACTAAGACAGCTAGTAACTTAATAACAGCCTTTGCTGGTGAATCACAAGCCTACCAAAGATATGTTATATCTCAAAAAATCGCAGACCAAGCAGGCTACAAGTCCATAGCTAGAGTTTTTGCAGAAACAGCAGACAACGAAAGAGTCCATGCCAAAACTTTATACAAGTACTTAAAAGACGAATTCCAAAACGAAGCAGTTGAACTTAATCCAGAATACACAGCTTTTCCTGTAGTTTATAAGGACACTAAGCTTGCCCTAAGGGGAGCCATTGATGGAGAAAACGAAGAAGCAACTAGCATGTATCCAGAATTTTCAAAAATTGCAGAAGAAGAAGGCTTCCCAAAAATTGCCAAATCCTTTAAAGAAATTGGAGAAGTAGAAGAACATCACAGAGAAAGATTTCAAATTCTACTTGATACCCTAGAGGCAGGACAAATGTTTAAGAAGGACCACTCAATTGTGTGGAAGTGCCTAAACTGTGGCTATATCCACGAAGGAGAAGAAGCTCCTCTAGCATGTCCAGCTTGTGACCATCCACAAGGTTACTTTGAAGCAGTTGGCCTAGTAAAATAAAATAAAAAGTTTTTAACCTGACCTTAATGGCCAGGTTTTTTTCAGCAAATTTTAACTGCTTTTTATCTGGTCCTAGGCTATAATTATCTATATTAAGGAGCTTTTATGAAAAAACTTTTAAAAATTCTTTTAGTCTTAGTTTTAATAGGGGGCCTTTATGTGGCCAATGGCTTATTTGGTAATCCCTTATCTAAACAATTTGCTAAATTTGCCATTAACAAATACATAGAAGTAAGCTATCCAGCTAGGGACTTTGAAAAGGGAGAGATTTTTTATAACTTTAAAACTGCCTCTTACACCATGGATATACAAGATAGAACTAGCCAGGATACAAGCTTTGAAATAGGAGCCGACTCCTTTGGTCAGATAAAATATGATACTTATTCTGATATTTTATTTAACACTTGGCTTAGGTTTTCAGATGCCTTAAGGATCTATGGCAGGGACCTGGCCCAAGAAAATTCCAAGGCCTATGAAATTTCCTTAAGTATAGATGACAGTAAGGGTATGGAAGTTTTAAGCCTAGACCAAGAAGTGGATTTGGAAAATTTCCCCTTCCAAGTTTCAGCCTTGGCTCAAGGCTTTGCTGACCAGGCAGACTTTTCTAAGGCCATGGAAATTCTAAGGGACCTAGACAGGCTTATGGGCCAAACTTCCTTGGACATAAGAGACTATTCTATAATTTTAATTCCTGAAAGTGATAGGGCGGACCAAGGCCAGGCCCAGTCTTGGACCAAGGCCCTTTCTATCTACAATATTCCAGTAGCAAGTCTTAGGTCTGCCAGTATAGAAGATTTGGAAGAACTTTATAAAATCCAAAGTCAGCCTATAGAAGACAAGGACTACTAGAAGAAAAGTTAAGTTTATCTAGGAACTTTTAGTAGCCTTCTTCTAGGTCCTTAAGGACAAAGTGGTTTTTCTTGTAGTCAATTAGGCCGTCTTTTTTCATCTTAGATAGCTGGTTGGACATGGCAGACCTATCTACGCCTAAATAGTCAGCCAGGCCCTGTCTATTAAAAGGAATAGAAAACTTAGGGCTGTTATTTATTTTGGCTTGTTCAGACAAGTAGGAAGTCAGCCTGTCTCTTAGGGACTTGGAAGAGGTGTGAATCATCCTCCTAGTTAGCTGGAGATTTTTTTGGGCAGAAGTTTTAAACAAATTAAAAATCAACTGTTGGTGAAAAACGCAAGACCTAGAACAGCTAGTTAACAAACTTTGTAGTCTAAAGAAAATAACTTGACTGTCTTCACTAGCCTCAATATCTGCAGCCAGGGACATATTATTAAGGGCAGCATAGTTTTCTCCAAAGACCTGGCCAGGACCAAGGTGGGCAAAAATTTGTCTACTACCCCAATAGGAATTAAAGACAATGTTGACCCCACCGCTTTTTATAAGACCAATTTCTTCAACTTGGCTGCCAGCACAATAAATTAGCTGGCCCTTTGTAAAGGATTCTTGCCTAGGTCTAATACAAGAAAAAAGCTTGAGAAAGTCATCGGCCTTAATATTTTCAAATAGTTTAGTAGTCATTAAAAAGTCTGTATCCATAAAAAAACCTCACTTTTGTTGTTAAAACAACAGAATTCTTAAGATAAGTATAATATAATAAGACCAGAAAGCAAAGTAAAATAGAAAAATTAGGAGGAAAACATGAAATATTTTGTAAATGAAGAATGTATAGGCTGTGGCCTATGTGCAGACATCTGTGCCCAAGTTTTTTCAATGACAGATGATGGAGTGGCTGTAGCCATTGATGAAGAAGTTGCAGACCAATACTTAGAAGCAGCAAAAGAAGCTATGGATTCTTGTCCAGTTTCAGCTATAGAAGAAAAATAATAAGTTTAACAAAGGCGGTAGTAATATCGCCTTTTCTTTAATTTAAGGAAGGTGGAAAAGATGCAAGGAAAAATAAAAATCCAAAGAGTTTATGACCTGGACCAAGTAAAGCAGGGCCAAAAAATTTTAGTAGACAGACTTTGGCCAAGGGGAATAAAAAAATCAGATCTTGAGCCTTTTTATTGGGCCAAGGACTTAGCCCCTTCAAAGGAAGTCCGCCAGGCCTTTAACCACCAGCCAGAAAGATTTGAAAGCTTTAAAGACCAATACTTAAAAGAACTAGACCAAAACCCCCAAGGCAAAAGCCTTATAAAAAAGGTCCAAGATATTTTAAAAGACCAAGACCTAATCCTCCTTTATGGAGCCAAGGACCAAAAACACAACCAGGCTATAGTCTTGAAAGACTGGCTAGAAAAAAACATATAAATAAATTTCAATTAATTAAAATAAATTTCTAATATACTGTAATTTATACAATTCTTTGACATAGGCATAAGACCTTGTTATAATGGTAATCGACGCCAAAAACTTGACGAATTTTGGCAAAGAAATTTTAAAAATTTGGAGGACGAAAATGAAAAAACTATTTTTAACCTTGGCTTTAATGCTTGTTCTAACTTCATGTAACCAAAGCCCAGCTAAGGAAGACCCAAAGGCCAATGAAGAAGTGGCAGCAACAACAGAAAACCAAGAAGCAGCAGCAGAAACTGAAGAAAAAGGAGCTTCAGAATCTGATTTTATGGCTTCTATTGATAAGAGCCTAATAAGCCAAGGAGAACTAGACCTTGCAAAAGAAATAGACAGTGCATATGTGGAAAATTTTATTATTTTCTTAAACACAGATGCCTTTGAATTTACTTTAAAACAAAGAAACAGTGAAGACTACAACCTAGTAGCAGATGCTGTTAAGGCTCACACTTATGAAGAAAGCACAGACCTAGCTGACTGGGACGGCTTTGTTGAAAGTGTAGTAAATGCTTCTAAAGCCTATGAAGGCAAAGAAGAAACTAGACAACCAATCATCAAGGTTCTAAACCCATTTTATGCTAAAAGTGCTCTATTAGTAGTAAAAGATGGCCAAGTTCTATATAACTTTGCTGAAGAAGCTCCAAAGGGAGATGCTGGTAGCGAAGGTATGGCCTTAGACCAAGTTGAAGAATTAGTAAAATAAGATAAAATTTTTTGCGGTAGACTTAGGTCTGCCGTTTTTTTGTGGGCAAAATTATATTTAAGTTTAATTTAAGCTTGGCCTAAGGCTGGCTAAAGTTTCAGGTCCTATAATCTACTTGAGGTGATCAAATGGAAATAAAAAATTTAAAAAAGTCCTTTGGCAAAAAGCTGCTCTACAAGGACCTAAGTTTTCAAGTAGACCAGGGACAAATCTTCGCCCTAATTGGGCCAAATGGAGTGGGCAAGACTACTTTAATGAAGATGATCCTAGGTTGGGATAAGGACTACCAGGGACAGATTAGACTTCAAGGCCAAAAGAAGCTGGCTTATTCTCCAGAAAGTCCAGACTTTCCAGACTTTTTAACAGGCCATGACCTTATGGAATTTTTCATAAAGCTAAGAGGGTCCCAGGACCAGGCTTCAGAGCTTTTAAGTCTTCTTGGTCTAGAGCCTACTAGCAAGACTTTAATAAAAAACTATTCTAAGGGCATGAAACAACGTCTAGCAGTGGCCCAGGCCCTGGTGGGTGATCCTGATATACTCTTGTTAGACGAACCTACAGCAGGTCTAGACTATTTTGGCCAAAGGCTAATAATAGACCTTTTAGAAAAACTTAAGGACCAAGGCAAGACCATAATCTTAAATTCCCACTTACTTTTAGATGTGGAAAAAGTTTGTGACTGTGGCCTTATACTTATGGGCCCTGAAAGCCATAGGAGCTTTTCTAAGGAAGACCTGGCCCAAGAATCCTTAGGCCAAATGTTTATGGACCTGGCAAAAAAATCTTACCAAGGAGGAAACTATGTATAATTTTTTGTTGCTTAAATTAAAAGAAGGAAGAAAAAAATCCAGTTTTGTAGTTTATGCCCTTGTAGGGTCTTTTATGACTTTAATAATTTCCTTTATGACCTTTTCCACTAATCAAAACCTTGACATATCATCTGACTATGGCCAATATGGCTACCAGTGGACAGGGCTAATTCTTTTGGCAGCCCTGGCAAGTGTAAGTATTTGTGCTCCAAGTGCTGGCAGGCACAAGAAGGGCAACTTTACAGACCTACTTAGCCTCCATGGCCTAAAGAAAAAAGACCAGTATTGGGGGATTTTCCTTGCTAATGTTATCACTTCTTTTCAAATGGCCCTTCTTTTAGGCCTGGCTATGCTAGTGTCCTTGCTTATTAAAAGACCAGCAAGTAGTCCTTTGAACTTTATTTTGGCTAGCCTAGTTTATTTAACTGCAATTTCTTCTGTAAGCTTTTTGATTACAGGCCTTAGCTTTTTTATTAGCCCCTTGGCCTTAAATCTTATAGGAGTCCTTTTAGTAATCTTAGCAAGTTTAAGGGGAGTCTTGGACATTGTTTTAGGCAATCTAGGAGGAGCCTTTCCCAACTTTCTTAGGCTTATTTTAAAGGCCCTGCCTCCTATAGGCAGCTTTGCCACCATAGCCAGAGACTTGTTCTTTGGAGAATTTTCTTCTTGGAATTTGCTATTTTCATCCTTATTTTATTTGTGGTTGCTTCTTGGTCTTGTGGCCTTAATTATTCATGGGGTGGCCAAGTATGAAAAATAAAATCCTATATCTAGGCCTAGGTCTTTTATTGCTCTTAGCCATGTACAAGACTAGGATCCAAACCATTGACCCAGAAACTTTAAGGCCAATACAAAGCCTAGAGACCTTAGATGGAGAAAAATATTTCCCAGCCTTTGACCCAGCCAAGTACCCACTTAGGGTAAACTATGATAAAATTACTTATAGTTACTTTCAAGGTCAAATTACTGAGGAAAGAGTCAGCTATCCCCTTAGTTTTTCAGCCTTAAATACAGACCAGGGACCTGTGATTTTGACCCTGCCTATAAAGGACTTTAGGAATATTTTTGACCAAGGAAAGTTGGACAAGGTTAGTCTAGAAAGTACTTATCTGGCGGTCTTGGCCCATGAAGGCTTTCACTGCCATCAAATGGAAAAAGGCCTAGACGATGATAATCAAGCTGGACTCAAGGCTGAAGACCAGACCTATAAGGAGTTTTTGGAAATTTTAAACAGGCTAGATGAGGACCAGGCCTACCAGGACCTATATATGAAAGAGCTTAAGGCCCTCCTTGCCTATAGGGACCAAGGCCAAAAGCAAGCCTACACCAAGGCCTACCAAGACCTAAAGGCTTATTTAAAAAAGACCCTGGGACCTGAAAAGTACAGCCTGTACTGGGAAAATTCCAGAAACTTACAACTTGTTGAAGGAACAGCCAGATATGTGGAAAATTTAGTCAATTTAGACCTAGGCCAAAGACCAAATGGGTTCTATAAAAGTTTTAGCCAGGGGACAGAAAAATTTTACCTTTTAGGCAGCCTAAAGACGGAAATTTTAGCCAAGGAAGACAAGTTAGGATTAATAAAATTTGACTTGTCCTTAGGTCTAGATGATTTAATGGAGTAGATTTAATGAAGAAAAAGATTTTGCTAGTTGATGACGACCAAGACATAAGGGATATTTTAAGACTTTATCTGGAAAACGCAGGCTTTGAAGTTTTAGAAGCAGAAAATGGCCAGGAAGCCTATGACCTACTTGGCAAAGAAAACATTGACCTTATGGTCCTAGACATTATGATGCCAGTTTTAGACGGCTTTCAACTTATTAGAAAACTAGGCAGGACTAGAAACTTTCCTATAATCTTTTTATCTGCCAGAACCAAGGTGGAAGACAAAATTCTAGGTTTGAATTTAGGGGCTGATGACTATATGGACAAGCCCTTTGATCCTAGCGAGCTTGTGGCCAGGGTTATGGCAGTTTTAAGAAGAAGGCCAGAACCAAAAAAAGAAGAAAAGACCCAAGTGAAAAATGGCAGCCTGGTCTTAGACAGAGAAAATAGGCAGATCTACCAAAACGGCCAAAGATTAGACCTAACAGCCAAGGAATATCTACTTTTGAAAAAGTTTTTAGAAAAACCAGGCAAGGTCTTCACCAAGGAAGAAATTTATGAAGACATTTGGGAAGAGGCCTATGTCTATGCAGACAACACCATTATGGTCCATATTTCCAAGCTAAGGGAGAAAATTGAAAGAGACCCAAGAAATCCTCAGATAATCAAGACCATTAGAGGAATTGGCTACACCATGGTAAAGGAAGAAAAAAATGAATAAATCTACAAGCTTTAAAAAGACCCTAAGTTTTATGCTGGCCTTTATTCTTTTTACAGTCTTAATATTTACTAGCTTTTTTGCCCTTAGTATTTTTTTGGCTAGGGGGACTAGGCTGGCAGACAGCATACCCTCAGATAGCTATGTGGCCTATGAAGACCTGGACTGGGACCAACTTTCCAAGCTTGGAGCCTATGGTCTTTTAGTAGACCAGGCTGGCAGAGTTGAAAAAACCTTTAACATAGACCAACACAAGGACCTGAACCTTTATGACCTAATAGACTACTCTAATTACCAAGTCAGTGAAAACACTATGTTTTCCTATGACAGCCAAGGGGACAAGAAACTTTTGCTTTTCTTTCCCAAGGAAAGGGTAGAACAAACTCCAACTATAAAGGTAAACTCTAACTTTCCAGGAGGATCCATAAGCCTAGGTCTTTTAGGTCTAATTTTTGTCCTTATATATATAAGTGGGACCTACTACCTAATAAGAAGGCTGACTAAGTTTTTCCAAGAAGAAGAAAAATTAACATACCAGGCAGAACTAGCAGAAAAAGACAGGCTGTTTTCAGGCCTGGCCCATGACATGAAGACCCCCCTTTCAGCTATAATCGGTTACAACCAGGCCATGAAAGAAGGCCTAATCCAAGAAGCCCAAAAAGACCACTACTACGACAAGATCCAAAGGGCGGCCTACACCTTAAAGTCTAGACTAGAGGGCCTAATGACCTATGCCAACCTAGGCGCAGTCGACCTAGACCAGCTTGAAAAAAAGGACATCCTAGAAGCCACTAGAAGATATGTAGGAGAAAACTATTCCTACTACCAAGAAAATGGCCTCCAAGTCAATATCTTGTTTGCAGATGACCAAAGATTTGAAACAGCCTTTGACCTAGATTTATATCACAGGGTCTTGGAAAACATTTTGCAAAACTCCATAGACCACCAAGAAAAACCAGTCCAAGCCAACATCTCCTTTACAGGAAAAACCTTGACCATAAAAGACACAGGCAAGCCTATAGACAAAGACTTGTGGGAGAAAATCTTCCAAGCCATGGTAACAGGAGACCCAAGTAGAAGTGGAGAAAAAAACAGGGGCCTAGGCCTGGCTAATGTAAAAAGAATAGCCAAGCTTCACAACTGGCAAGTATGCTACGACCAAGATGGCTTTAAAATAAAGTTTTCTTAAAAATTTAAAAGATTTCAGACCAGGTCATGCACCTGGTTTTTTCTTGCTTATTAAAAGTAATTAAACTAAAATGAAGATAAGTATGCAAAGGAGGCAAGAATGAAAAAACCAATTATAGGACTTACATGTAATTTTGACGACAACCACCAATATTATTCTGATTCAGGAGTAGGTACTTATGGCCAAAAATGGTCAGTTATTCCCAACGACTACTCAGATGCCATTATTAGGGCAGGGGGAATCCCTTTTGTTATACCAATTTCTGAAGACCAAGCCTATATTAAAGACATAGCAGACCTTATAGACGGACTTTTGCTTACTGGTGGGGCAGACCTGGACCCCCTACTAGCCAAGCAAAGGCCTAATAGCAAAATAGGCAAAGTTTCCCCTGAAAGGGACAGGCAAGAGCTAATGCTTTTAGACTATATATACAAGGAAACAAAGAAGCCAATCCTAGGCGTATGTAGGGGCTTGCAAATGCTAAATGTTTATTTAAAGGGCAATTTAATTTTAGATATTCCTTCTGCAGGCTACTTGGACCACAGTATAAACTGCAACTACTCTTGGAATGTAAGCCACCAAGTGGAAATAAAAAAGGATTCCCTCCTTTATGAAATCCTAGGCCAAGAAGAGCTAATGGTCAATTCTTACCACCACCAGGCAGCCAAGGACCTGGGCCAGGGCCTAAAAATTGGAGCTATGTCTGAAGATGGAATTATTGAAGCCCTAGAAGACCAAAATGCCAGACAAAGATTTTTGCTGGCTGTCCAATGGCATCCAGAAATGCTGGCTCAAAAAGATTCAGACCATTTGAAAATATTTAAGTATTTTGTAGACACTTGCAAAAAATAGATCCAGCTTTAAGAAAAGAAAATGAATCTAGAAAATATATTAGAAAAACAGTTTGCCTATAAAAGATTAAAGTGCTTTTTATTTCAAAGGCACTTTTCTTATTTTCTTTCTTTTGTAGAAAAATTTAGCCTTAGATTAAAGTAATAAATTGATAAATTATAGATTTTGAGATAACATTAGCATATAGATAAATAAGTAATTGTTATAAATCCAATAGAAAAGAGGAAAGAATATGAAATTTGGAATTTTAGGAGCCATGGAGTCTGAAGTAAAGCTGATTCTAGATCATATTGAAGACTTGGCAAGTAAGGAAATTTCTGGTTTTACTTATTATACAGGAAAATACAAGGGCAAGGACCTAGTTGTGGCCCAATGTTCTATAGGCAAGGTGAACTCTGCCTTGTCTACACAAATTATGATAGACAAGTTTGGTCCAGATTTTATTATAAACACTGGCATAGCAGGAGGCCTAGACAGCCGTCTAGATGTACTTTCTGTAGTAATTGGAGAAAAGCTAACCTTCCACGACTTTGACCATGAAATTTTAAAGGCCTATTTTCCCTACCAAGAATATTTTTATGCAGACCAAAGAGCTGTTAAACTAGCTGAAGAAATTTTTTCCAGAGAAGGTCTTAAGCATTTTACTGGAACTATAGTAACTGGCGATTTGTTTGTAGAAGATTCTAAGAAAAAGGCCCAATTACAAGAGGACTTTTCTGCCCTTTGTGTAGAAATGGAAGGGGCTGCCATTGCTAACACTGCCTTTATTAACAAGCTGCCTTTTATAGTAATTAGAACTATTTCAGACCTGGCAGATGACGGTGGATCTATGACCTATGATGAATTTAAAGTTGAGGCCTCAGACAATTCAGCTAAAATGGTTTTGGCCCTAGTAGAAGAATTTTAGGAGGAAAGTATGTATTACTGTGCCCTTTGTAGCAAAAAATCTTGTAGGACAGACAGTGAAGACTATCCAAATAACTGTCCAACTTTAGAAGAAGAAAAGTTAGAAGAAATAAAAGAAAAATACCAAGACCCCCTAGATAGGAAAATATCCTATAATGCAGCAAAGACAGAAAAAGAAGGCTATTGCAGGCTAACTAGGGTAGAAGAAACTATGCTTTTCTTCGAAAAAATGCAAGTGAAAAAAATTGGCCTAGCCTTTTGTAGTGGTCTTATGGAAGAAGGCAGGATTCTCTACGATATTTTTACAAAAAATGGCTTCCAAGTTAGTTCTGTAATGTGCAAGAACGGGTCCATAGAAAAATCCTATGTAGGCCTAGAAAAAGAAGACTACCTAAGACCCCTTACTAGGGAGGTAATGTGCAACCCAATAGGCCAGGCAGAGTTTTTAAATGAAGCAAAAACAGACTATAATGTGCTTTTAGGCCTTTGTGTAGGCCATGACTCCTTGTTTTTGAAACACTCACAGGCACCTGTAACAGTAATAGGGGTAAAAGATAGGGTCCTTGGCCACAACCCAATAGCAGCCCTTTATCAAGCAGACAAATACTATAAAAACAAACTCTATCCAAAAAAAGAAAAAGGATCAGAAAAAGACCAATAGAAAAAAGAAAAATTTTAAAAAATCATGAAATAAAAGACCTAGACTTTTCAACAAGCTATCTAGGCTCAAAGCTGATAAAATAGGGACAAAAAAACTTATCCCCAAAACTTTGGACTTATCCACAGGCCCTTGGGAATACTTGTCCAAGGCCCAAGGAATCAAGGCTAAGGCAAGCTTTTGTGAAAAAGAAAAAACCATAAGATGAAACAGAAGATGCAAACTCGACAAAAACCAGTAAACATCAGCTTTCTAGCCTTTAAAAACCCAAGAAGAAAATTTATATTTTTCAAAAAATTTAAGAAAAAAAGTCTAGGAAAATTTTTCTAAAATAAAAACCAAGAAAACATGGGGAAAACTGTTGACAACTGTGGATAAGTAGACTTAAACTTGTGAAAAATTTTAAAAAAAAATTACTTAGATTTAAGAAAAATTTTTGGTCTTTTGTGTTAGAATATATAAGTTCATTATTTTACCTAAGAAAAGATTTATAGGTGATTGCTGTTGAAAAATTCTCTTTTAGTATTTAAAGATTTAAGTAAGAAAAATCAAAAAGAAAAGCTAGTTTTTTCTAAAGATCAAAGAGAAAAACTTTTACAAAATCTTTGTCCTGAAAAGATCCTTTACCACCAAAAATTTGGTAAGGGACAAATGACCAAAGTCCAAGATGGTATTATTTATGTAGATTTTAATGGTCAGGAGAAGATGTTTTCTTATCCTCAAGTGTTTTTTGAGGGCTTTTTAAAAATTTTAGATTAGGAGTGGAAAATGAGAAGTAAGGAACTTTTTAGAATGGAAGATATTAAAAACCTATTGCTTCCAGTAATTATTGGCTCTGCTTTATTAGCCTTGGGCCAAAACTTTTTTTCTATGCCTTCAGGCTTAATTGCAGGAGGATTTAGTGGACTTGCTCTAATGGCAGAGTACTCTTTAGGTATTCAGGCAGGCCTTGCCTATTTTGTTTTAAATGTGCCTATGGTTATCCTGGCCCTAAGAAGGTTTAATTTAAAATTTACCTTGTATTCATTTTTGTCAGTAATAGTATTTTCTATAGTCCAAGCTTTGACAGCCCCTTATATTCACGTTTTGGCAATTGATGATCTAATGCTAAACACAATATTTTCTGGAGTTGTTCGTGGACTTGGAGCTGGGATGATTTATAGGGTAGGGTCTTCTACCTTGGGAACTGACGTTATTGGAGCCATAACCAAACAGTCCTTTAATATGTCAGTAACAACCTTAAACAAAATTGTAGACGCCTTTATTTTAAGTGCATCAGCCTTTATTTATGGAGTAGAAATTTCTCTATATACCATAGTTTCTCAATATATACTCTTTTCTATAGCCGACCAAATTATGCTAGGTATTGGTGAAAGAAAAAATGTTATGATAGTAACTAGAAAGCACCAAGAAATAACAGAGGCTATTTACCAAAGACTAAACAGAGGGGTAACCTTGATTCATGCAGAAGGTGCCTTTAGCCAAGAGCCTATAAAAATGGTTTTTACAGTAGTTACTTCAAGACAAATTGCTAGAATAAGAGAAATTATGGCAGAAATAGACCAAGATGCCTTTTTAACTATAACTGACTCAAGTGAAGTTAAGGGAAATGGATTTAGGGATTTAGGATAATGAGTGAATTTTTAAAAGTTGTAATACTGTCTTTTGTAGAAGGGATAACTGAGTTTTTGCCAGTTTCTTCTACAGGACATTTAATATTAGTAAATGAATTTGTAAAGCTAGAACCAGAGGCTTTTTCCAATGCTTTTAATGTAATAATCCAGTTAGGAGCTATTTTTGCAGTAATAAGTCAATATTTTTATAAATTAAATCCCTGGGATTTAGGGAAAATTTCCTTTAATAAAGATATGGCTGGCTATGAAAGAATGACTAGCAAAGAAAAAATCTCCTTTAGGCTAAAAAACTTTCACAAACCAACAATGAGACTTTGGATCAAGGTAGTTATTGGATTTTTGCCAGCTATGGTTTTAGGCCTTATTTTTGATGACATAATTGACAAATACCTATTTAGCCCAAAAGTTGTTGCAGGAGCCTTAATCTTTTGGGGTATAGTAATAATTATAATAGAGAAAAGAAAGAACAGAAAAGTCTTAGCAAAAAACTTAGGGGACTTAAGTCCTAGCCAGGCACTTAAAATCGGCTTTTTCCAATGTTTGGCTATGATACCAGGAACATCTCGTTCAGCAGCTACTATTATAGGAGGTCTTACAGCAGGAACTTCTAGAACAGTGGCAGCAGAGTTTTCCTTCTTCTTGGCTATTCCAACTATGCTAGGAGCCACAACTTTAAAGATTATAAAGCTGGGAACTTCTTTTTCTCAAAGCCAGTGGCTATTAATTTTTCTAGGGGCCATTTTGTCCTACTTAGTTGCAGCTGTAGTTATTAAAACTTTTATGAAGTATATTAAGTCTCACGACTTTGTAGTCTTTGGTATATACAGGATTATAGTAGGAATCTTGGTCTTTATATTTATTCATTGATTGTCCATTTGGATTTCACAAAAATATAATAAAATTTAATAAAGAGGTGAATAAAATGAGTAAAATTTTAGTAGTAGATGACGAAGAAAGAATTAGAGATGTCATAAAAACCTATGCAAAATACGAAGGATACGAGGTTGATACTGCAGAAGATGGCCTAAAGGCAATTGAACTTGCCAAGGAAAATGACTATGACTGTATTATCATGGATATAATGATGCCTAACTTAGACGGTTACTCAGCTCACCAAGAAATTGCCAAATTTAAAGACATACCAGTAATAATGTTGTCCTCTCGTGGAGAAGAATATGACAAGTTATTCGGTTTTGAAATTGGAATAGATGATTATGTAGTAAAGCCATTCTCTCCAAAAGAGCTAATGGCCAGAGTAAAAGTGGCTATTAAGAGAAATTCCAAGGAAAGAAGAATGAACAAGACTTGGAAAAAAGAAGGCCTAGAAATAGACCTAGATGGCCATGTAATCTATGTAGATGGCAAGCAAGTATCTGCAACACCAAAGGAATTTGAGCTATTATCTTATTTTATCCAAAACGAAGGCAAGGCCCTTTCTCGTGACCAACTTTTAAGTTCAGTATGGGGCTATGACTTTTTCGGTGACGATAGAACAGTTGACACTCACATAAAAATGCTAAGGAACACCATAGGCCAATATAGAAAATTTATAATCACAGTAAGAGGAGTTGGCTATAAATTTGATTCCGAAAATCCAGAAGAAAGATAAAAAAATTAAATCAGAAATGGTAAAGGGAAGTATTCTAAATCGTATTTGGAAATACTTCGCCTTTTATATTGTAATCATACTCTTAATAATTTGGCTATTTCAAAATGTATTTTTAACAGCCTTTTATAAGAACATGAAAATTGCCGACCTGGAAGAAAGAGGCAGGCAAATTACCAACGACTATATAGAAGGCAAGTCTATTGAAGAGACCATTAGAAAAATGTCATCTGATTCTACAGATAGGATCCAAATAGTAGACGGCATGGGAAATATTATTTTTCCCAATGATTGGATGGGAATATTCTACTTTACCTCCTATAACAGAGACCTAATAAACGCAGTTTTGGCCTCAGTACCAAAGGTGGAAGGCTCCCACTATGTATATCCAATAAAGGTTCTAGACGACAGGTACCAAACCTTTATATACGCCTCCTACCTAGGCCAAGTAGAAGACAGGGACCTTTACTTAATGATAGTCTCCCTAGTGGAACCAATAGACTCTACAGTCCAAATAATGAGAAGGCAGTTTCCTTACATTATTGGCATAGTCTTGGCCATAGGAATGATAGTGTCCTACTTCATATCAAAAAAACTATCAGCACCAGTCTTAGACCTAAACAAGACTACCAAGGACCTGGCCCTAGGAAAATCAGACATTAAATTTAAAAAATCAGGAGTCTACGAAACAGACCAGCTAGCAGACACCTTAAACTTTTTGACCCAAGAATTATCCAAAATGGAAGAAATGAGAGTGTCTATAGTAGCCAATGTTTCCCACGACCTAAAGACTCCCTTAACAGTAATAAAATCCTACTCAGAAATGATTAAGGACATAACAGGAGACAACGAAGAACTAAGAAACCAAAATCTAGACACAATAATTTCTGAAACAGACAGACTAACAGAAATGGTAAACTCAATCCTAAATGTATCAAAACTAGAAATGCAAATGCACGAACTTAACCCAGAAGAACTTTCCTTAAAGGAAATGACAGAAGACATTATTTCTAGACTAGACATACTTCGCCAAAAACAAGGCTATAACTTTATAATAGAAGGAAACTCAGACGGCTGGATCAAGGCAGACAGGTCGATGATCTACCAAGTCCTATACAACTTTGCCTCAAATGCAGTAAGCTTTGTAGGTCCAGACAAGCAGATTATCTTTAAAATAGAAGAAGACCAAGAATCAGTATCCTATTCAGTAATAGACCATGGAAGAGGCATAAGCAAAAAAGACCAAGAAAAAATTTGGGAAAGATACTACACAGACCACCACAACCATATAAGAAATGTAGTAGGAACAGGACTAGGCCTGCACATAGTAAGAGTCATCTTAAAAAAACATGGCTTTAAATATGGAGTAGAATCCCAAGAAGGTCAGGGCTCAAGATTTTATTTTATAGCCCCAAAAATCTCATAAAAAACAAAAAACTAGGTATCAAAAATTTGATTAACCTAGTTTTTATTTTTCACAAAAATCTTTTCAATAGCAGGTTTACCTTTAATTTCTTTTTCCTCTGTATAAGCTACTATTAAGCCAGCTCCTAAAAAGAGCATAAAAATTAGAAAATAAAACCACAACATCATAACCATAATAGAACCTAAAGCCCCATAAACAGCATTAGAAGAAGAAAAGTTAATATAGAAGCTAAAAGCAATAGAGCCTACTATCCAACCTAAAGATACAAAAGCAGCCCCTAAAAAAGCCTCGAATAAGTTAATCTTATCTTCCTCATTGCCCTTGTTGCCAATTTCTGAAAAAGTTTTAAAAATAGCAGTAACAAAAACAACTAAAAATAAAACAGGGAAAATATTTTTCATAAATCTCCACAAGAAAAACCTATTTAAATCGAAAGAAAAAAGATAGTTTACAATATTGGCAATAGGGTCTCCAGTAACAAAGAAGACGAAAAAAATAATTATAGCCAAGGCCAAGGCCAAAGTAAACAAAATAGCATAGACATAAGAAGACACTAGTCTTTTAATGCCAGATTTTCTTTCAATTTGAAAAATATCTTCCAAGGACTTAATAGTTCTTTTAGCCGCCTTTGATGAAGAAAACAAGGCAGCCAAAACACTAATAATAGTAAGGACCAAGGACCTAGAATCAGAAAGATAAACTAGGATTGGATTTACTACTAAGTCTGCTCCCTGGTAGAAGCCATTAATAAAATCTATAATAAGGTCAACATTATCAGATAAAAAATAGCTAATAATAGAAAACATCAACATCATAAAAGGGCCAATAGACAGTAAAATATAATAAGTTACAGCAGCTGCCCTATCAAAAAAACTATGGTCATTGATTTTACTTATAAGTCTTAATAGAACATTAACAAAGAAAGAATGATTGTTTCCTTTCTTTTCCATATTCACCTCAAAAATTAATAAAAAATTTTATCTTAACTATAAGAATATATATAAGTTAGAAAAATTTCAAGGGCAAAAAAATTTTTCAAAAAAAAGAACGCCTAAAAGTAGACGTTCCTTGTTAAAAAAATTATTCTCTTTTACCTAAAATAGAGTCAACTTTGAATAGGGCTGCAACATCATCTCCAGCCATTTTAATTAAATCTACATAGCCTCTGAAGTGGTCTTCTTCTTCAATTTGTTCATCAACAAAAGTTCTTAAGAAGTTTTCTGCACCATAGTTCTTTTCTTCAATAGCCATTTCTAAAAGTTTTAGAATAGAAGCAGAAATTACCTTTTCGTGGGCAAGACCCTTTTCAAAAACATCTAACATTGAATCATATTGGGTAGTTTGGGCATTTAAAGTGCCAAGTTCAAGGCCAGCATCCATATCAAGTAAGAAATTAATAAATAAATCAGCGTGTTCTCTTTCTTCTTCAGCTTGGATAGTCATCCATTTAGTAGCCCCTGGCAAACCTAAAGATTGGAAATACATTCTCATACCTGTATAAATATAAGAAGATTCTAATTCTAATCTAATTTGATCGTTAAATGCTTTTTCTAGTTTTTCACTCATTTTTAATTCCATTATATATATACCTCCAAAAATAAAATCTCGTGTTTTCGCGCATTAATATTTTACCCCTTGCTTGGATAAATAAACATTATCTATTTAATATAAGCCAAGGTTTTTTACTTTATTTAAGCCAGGGAAGAATATTTTCTATCTATATAGGTGATGATTATAATATGGTTTTATGGTAAGATATAATATCATGGAGGTTAAATTTTGGAAATAAAAGATAAAGAAAAATATAGCCAGCTTTTAAGATTACTTGCTTGGGCTTTATTTATTGGATTTTTAGGTTTTTCCTTTGCTCCAGTGCTTATAATGTTTATATATCCAGGTCTTTTTATGGAGGCCTCTATAAAATCTGGCCTGAAAGAGTCTATTTTAGTGATGTTTGTGACTAGCTTAGTCTTGTCTATGTTTTCGTCACTTATGTCAGGCCTTGCCTTATTTTTCATTTTTGCACCTATGGTTCTAATCTTCCATTATGGAGTTATAAATGGAAAATCTTATATTTTTATATATTTTACAGTGCTTTTGGTCTTGGTTCTTTCTATGACAGCCTTCCAACTAGGACTTTTAAGGGTTCAACCTTTAGACCTATCAGCTACTATGGACAGTTTAATGTCTGCCCAAGTGGACATGATGAAAGAAGGTCTTACAGCCTTAGAAGTTTCTCAGCTTCAACAGTCTATTAAGAGGATTTATGATATCTCTCTTATGGTTATGCCTAGTCTTTATGTTATAATACTAGGGATAATTGTTTATATTAATTATACTTCTGTAGGAAGAAAGCTTTTGTCAAAGGGAGTCTTAATTCCTCAGCCACCGTTTTTCGGTTATTTACAAATGCCTAGGGGACTTATTGTAGCCTTTGCAGTGGGAATTTTCATTCCTCTTATGCTAAAAAATTTGCAAAGCGACTTGTATATGCCTATATACTTTAATGTTTTGTTAGTTTTTGGGTTTTTGTTTTTTGTAAATGGTATGGCTGTTTTGACCAATCTTTTAGTAAGAATTAAGCTAGCCAGGTTTTTAAGAATGCTTTTCTTATTACTGGCAGTTGTTGTGGCACCTGTGGCAGCTGTTGTTGCTATTGTTGGCCTAATTGACACCCTAGTTCAATTTAGAAAAATAAAAATAGTAAGGGGGGAATAACTTGGATAGGTTAAAAAAGTTAAGTAAGTATAAGTTAACCATCTTATTGCTAGTCATTATAGTAATTGCTTTATTTGCTCTTAATGATGTGGCAGGTCTTGTTGGCCTTGTTCTGGCAGTGATCATTGTTTTTGAGATCCTCTACCGCTATGAAGAGTTAGAATCCAAGGAAAATGATACTGTTATGAGGTTGTGCGAAAACTTAGATTCTGCAGCCCAAGATTCTATTTTCAATATGCCCTTTCCCCTTGTTCTTACTGATGAAAAGGGTTTGGTAGATTGGTACAACCCTAGTCTTTTAAAGCTTATTGACCAACAACAGGCTGTAGGCTTGGAAGTTGACCAGGCTATTGAGGGATTTTCTTTTGACCAGGTCCTTGAAGGCAAGCAGGAACAAATTTATTTAAAGGACAAAAACTATCTAATCTACAGTAATAAGGTAAAAAAACAAGATGGCAAGATTCTCTATGTTTTTTATCTGGTAGATAATACTGATTTTGAAAAACTAAAAACTGATTTTAATAATAGAAAAGTAGGCTTTGCCCATGTTTATATAGATAACTATGACGAAATTGGCCTGGAAAAGAAAAGCTATATTAAGTCTGTTATTGTTGCTGATATTGAAAAAGAGATTATGGCTTATTTTACTGGCAACCAAGGTATTGTTAGGAAATATGAAGATGACAAGTACTTAGTTGTTTTTAATAATCTTTCTTTGGAAAATATGGTTAAGGACAAGTTTTCTATTTTAGATAAAATTAGAGACATTGGCCTACAAAATGAGTCTACTATTACCTTGTCTGTTGGTGTTTCTCAGGCTCTTGAGTCTATTCCAGAGTCTTATGAAGAGTCTAGAATTGCTGTAGACTTGGCCCTAGGTCGTGGTGGCGACCAGGTTGTTCTTAGGACCAAGGAAGGCCACGAATTTTTTGGTGGCAGAACCCAGGCCAAGGAAAAGAGAAACAGAGTTAGGGCAAGGGTTATTGGAAATTCTCTAAGAAACCTAATTGAAGAGTCTTCTGAAGTTTATATTATGGGCCATAAAAATGCCGATATGGACTCTATTGGTTCTGCTATTGGTATGCTAGGGTCAGTTAAAAGGCTGGGAAAACCTGGCTATATTGTCTTAAATGAAGTAAATCCATCTATAAAAATTATTATGGAACAGCTACAAGCCCAAAGTCCAGACCTATATGAAAATGTAATTAAGTCTAGCCAGGCCTTTGAAAATGCTAAGAAGACTTCATCTTTATTAATTTGTTTGGACAATCACAAGATCATGCTTACTGAGGAACCAAGATTATTTGAGATTATAGACAAGGTTGTAATTATAGACCACCACAGAAAAGGCAATGATGCTATAGAAAACTTCGTCTTGTCTTATATAGAACCTTATGCTTCTTCAACTGCAGAGCTAGTTACTGAGATTTTAGAATATATGGAAAAGAATCTAGCCATAGACCAATTTGAGGCAGAGGCTATGATGGCAGGTATTGTAGTTGATACTAAAAACTTTACCTTCCAAACTGGAGTTAGAACCTTTGAGGCAGCGTCAGTCTTGCGCCGTCATGGAGCTGATCCAACTAGGGTTAACAAACTCTTTAATGAAGATATGGATACTGTAAGGCTAAGGGCCAGAGTTATCCACGATGCAGATATAATTAGGGGAGAAATTGCCATTGCAATCTTAGACCAAGATGTGGATTCTAACATTTTAATCGCAGCTAAGGCAGCGGATTCCCTACTTAATATAGTAGATGTAAGTGCATCTTTCGTTTTAACAGTAAAGGATGATATGGTACACATTTCTGGTAGGTCTTCAGGAGACATATCAGTCCAACTTATTCTAGAGAAACTAGGAGGAGGAGGCCACTTAACATCTGCAGCTACCCAACTAAAGGGTGTAAATTTAGAACAAGCTTATCAAATGCTAATTTCAGCAATTGATCAATACTATGAAGATTTAGAAAGAGAGGAAAAAGAAAATGAAGATAATACTACTGAAGGACTATAAAAACGTTGGGAAAGCAGGAGAAATGGTAGAGGCCAAAGACGGCTATGCTAGAAACTATTTGCTTCCAAGAAATATAGCAATCGAAGCTACTCCAGAAAATGTTGAAAACTGGAAGGAAGAACAAGCTAGACTTGAAGAAGAAGAAAGATTGGCTTTACAAGGTGCCCAAGAACTAAAAGAAAAGCTAGAAGGCATTACCCTTGAACTTGAAGGAAAAGGCGGAGCCACAGGCAAGCTTTTTGGTTCAGTTACTAATGCTGAAATTTCTAAGGCCCTACTAAAACAAGAAAAACTTTCTGTTGACAAGAAAAAAATCGAACTTAAAGAGCCAATTAAAACTGCAGGTCTTCACCAAGTAGAAGTTAGAGTGTATCCAGAAGTTGTAGCTACACTAAAGGTTAATGTTCAAACAAAGTAAAATATTGCACTAAAACATAGAGAATAGGAACTAACTATTCTCTATGTCTATCTATAGAAAGTAAAGGAAAGATTTATGGCTGAAAAAACCACCCTTGGTAGAATTCCACCTTACTCAAATGAAGCTGAACAAAATGTTCTAGGCATACTTTTGTTATCAGGAGACAAAATCGATGCAGCCTTGGAACTAATAAGGCCAGAGGATTTTTATAATCCAGCCCATAGTGAAATTTTTAGGGCTATGGTAAGCCTATCTTCAAAATCAGCCCCAATAGACCTAATAACAGTAATGGATGAACTTAGGAAAATGGACAAGCTAGAAGAAATAGGGGGAGTGGCTTATTTAGGAGATTTGACTAACCAAGTTGTTACAACTTTAAATATAGAATACTACCTAAAAATAGTAAAAGACAAGTCTACCCTAAGAAGGCTTATAGAAACCTCGTCCCAAATCTTGGACCATGCCTATGAAGATGCAGAAGAAGTTGGAACTATTTTAGAATTTGCAGAAAAGGGAATTTTTGATGTTAGCCAAAATCTACATTCTAAGGGCCTAAATCCAGTCTATAAAATTCTTATAGACACCTTTGATGCCTTAGAAAAGAGAATGGAATCAAAATCTGATTTAACTGGAATTACTTCAGGCTTTATAGATTTAGACCGTAAGCTTTCAGGCTTCCAAAAATCTGACCTAGTCCTTTTAGCAGCTAGACCATCAATGGGGAAAACTGCCCTTATGGTAAATTTTGCTGTAAATGCAGCAGCAGAAGGCTATAAGGTTGCTGTCTTCTCCCTAGAAATGAGCGAAAATCAGCTAGTCCAAAGAATGATTTCATCTTTAGGCTTGTTAGAGCTACAAAAGATTATATCAGGTAAGCTAGAAACAGATGATTATCCTAAACTATTAAGGGGAACTTCTGCAGTAGAAAAACTACCTATTTATATAGACGATACAGCAGGCATTAGCCCCTTGGAACTAAAGGCCAAGGCCAGAAAGCTAAAGGCCCAAGAAGGCCTGGACCTAATAGTAATAGACTACTTGCAGCTAATGGAAATGACAGGTAGAAATGAAAATAGAACCCAAGAAATTTCAGCAATTTCAAGAAATCTTAAAGCTATAGCCAAGGAGTTAGAAGTTCCAGTAATAGCCTTGTCCCAGTTGTCAAGAGCCACAGAAGCTAGACAGGACAAAAGACCGATTCTATCAGACCTTCGTGAATCTGGAGCCATAGAACAAGATGCTGACGTAGTTTTGTTTCTTTATAGAGACGAATACTACAATCCAGAAACTGAAGATAAAAACGTAGGAGAAGTAATTATAGCCAAGCACAGAAATGGACCTACAGGAGCCATTAAGCTTACCTTCCTTGGCCAATATACAAAATTTGTCAACAAAGAAGGGGACACACATGAGGGACCGCCTAGCAATTAGACCAGACTATATATATTTTGAGCCACTAAAACTAGACCATGTTTTGAAGATGATGAATTGGGGCAGACACCAGTCCCAGCTTTTTCAAGACTATAACTTTAATTTCTCCAACCAAAGCCAGTGTAGTCTATTCTATTTAGAAAAGACCCTGCCTCCTTTAAATTCATATTTTGCTATAATTTATGCAGAAGAAGTAATAGGTTTTTTAGGCAACAAAAACATAAACTGGCTAACTAGGTCTTCAACCTTAGGCCTAGTTCTTAACCCATCCCTAGTTGGCTTAGGCTTTGGATCTGTTGTTCTTCCAAAGTTTTTAGACTATTATTTTAATGAAAAGTCTATGAAGAAAATGAAGCTTTTAGTTGCAGCCTACAATGACAGGGCCTTGAAACTTTATAAAAAAGTAGGCTTTAAAAAAGTATCTCAGCACCTAGAGCCTTATCCAAATTTGACCATAGACCCAGACTCACAGGAATACTTGGACCACCAAGATGCCTTTGTGAAAAAGGGAAGTGTTCTATATAATTATGTTTATAAGATGGAACTAAGAAAAGAGGATTTTAACTTTGAAATTTACAGTTGAAAAAACACCAATAGACCTTGACACAACCCAAGTTGAAAATATCTTTATAGAGGATTTTATGCCAGTGGCAAATGGCAACTTTGTAAAGGTTTATTTGTATGCCTATAAACACAAGGATAGCCAAAGTGAATTTCAACTTTCTAACGAAATCCTAGCTACTAACTTAAATCTTGACCTAATAGATGTGGAAAATGCTTGGAACTACTGGGAACAAGAAGGCCTAGTAGAAAAATACATAAACCTAGATGGGACCTATGACATTAAATTCTTGTCCTTAAGGTCCTACTATATAAAAAATATTAGTGACCAAAACAAAGTCCCAGAAAAAAGTCCTACAGATAATCTAGTAAGGCAAATGGAATCTAAGTCAATAAGGGCCATGTTCAATGAAATAGATTATTATATGAGAAGGACCACTACACCAACAGAAAAAATGGAGATCTTATCTTGGATTAGCCAGTACAACATGGGACCAGATATGATAGCCATGGCCTTTGAATACTGTACAGAAAAAAAGGGCAAGATTTCAGTAAACTATGTAAGGGCAGTAATAATATCTTGGTATGACAAGGGCCTAGGAACCATAGAAGAAATAGAAGAAGAAATAAAAAAATCAGACGAAAAATACGTCCGCAAAAATAAAATCTTAAGAAAATTAGGCCTCCAATACAGGATGGTATCAGAACCAGAAATCCAACTAATAAACTCTTGGTACGACCAATATGGCTATGGAGAAGACCTAATAGACCAGGCCATAAAAAGAACGGCCCAAATCCCTAAACCATCAATAAACTATGTAAACTCCATCTTAACAAAATGGAGGAAAATGGGCATCCAAACAGAAAAAGACATAGAAGAAAAAGACATAAAACCAAGCCCAACAGCTAAGCAAACAAAAAACAACTTTAACAACTTTGAAGGCCAAAGCCAAAACTATACAGAAGAAGAATTAAACCAAATGGCCAAGACCATTAGAAAAAGGCGTAGATCAAAATGACATCAAAGACCATTTACCAAAAAATTCTAGAAGAATATAGACTGAAACAAGACAGAATTGACCAAATAAAAAGGGCCAAAGAAAAAGAACTTTTAGAAAAGATACCACTTTTGCAACAAATAGAAAAAGAAGAAATGGCCTACACACTTAAAGTAGCAAGAAAGCTAGCCTTAGGCAAAGAACAAGCCTATGAAGACCAGCTAGAAGACTTTAGGCTGGCCAAGAAAAATCTCCTTCTTAGCCATGGCTATGAAGAAAACTACTTGGACCCAGTTTATGAATGTGAAAAGTGCAAGGACACAGGCTTTATTGGCTCTGAAACCTGTAGCTGTTTTAACCAAAGACTAATAAAAGAAGCCTACAAAATGTCCAACTTAGACAAAATTCTAGCCAAAGAAAATTTCCAAAGTTTTGACTTTAATGTATTTTCAGACCAAGTTTCTCCAGGCCAGGACCTAAGTCCAAGGGAAAATATGAAAGAAATTATGGACGGAGCTAGAAAATTTATTAGAAACTTTGAAGACCCAGAAGAATACAACCTACTTTTTTATGGGACAACAGGCCTAGGAAAAACCTTTATGACCAACTGTATAGCCAAGGAAATACTAGACTTAGGCTACACAGTAATCTACCAAACAGCCCACAGGCTAATGGATCTTATAGGAGAATACAAATTCGGCAAAACAGAAGACCTAGTAGAAGCCAAGAAAAAATACGACTATCTCCTAGAAGCAGACCTGCTTATAATAGATGATTTAGGCACAGAAGTTCCCAACGCCTTTTCAACAGCAGAAGTATTTAATCTAATTAACACTAGAAAATTAGGACAAAAAAAGATGATAATATCAACTAACCTAAGTCCAGGAGACATATCTAAAATTTACACAGACAGGGTATATTCCAGGATCTTAGATAGTTTTGATATATATGAATTTATTGGTCAGGACTTAAGATGGAAGGGATATTAAAATAGGAGGAAGAAAATGAAATTAGTACAAATCCAAGACACAAGACCACCAGCAGGCCATTTTAGCCCAGTTGTAGTATCTGAAGCAGGCATAGTATATGTATCAGGCCAAGTTCCAGTAGACTACAGGACTAACAAAATAGTAACAGGAGACTTAGAAACTCAGTTTAAACAAGTCTTAAAAAACCTAAAGGCAGCCTTAAACTCAGCAGGAGCAGACATAGAAGATATATTAAAAGTCACAATCTTAGTAGCAGATGGTAACGACTGGTACCAAATTAACCAACTTTATAAAAAATTTATGGGCCATCACAAACCAGCAAGGACCATAATACCAGTTTTGCCCCTTCATAATGGCTACAAAGTAGAAGTAGAAGCAATTGCAGAGCTAAAAACAGAGAAAAAAGAAAAATAACCCTTTACAAAATATTCAAACTATTATATTATAAATGTTGGAATAAATTATCGCGGCAAATAATTTATGAAAAGGATGTATTAAAAAATGGCAAGAATGAGATCAGCAAGATGTAAACAAGTTAGACGTCTTGGACTAAATGTTTATGGCCTAGCAAAAGCCAACAAGAGAATGGGCAAGGGCCAAGGAAGAAACGACAAAAAGCAAACCGAATATGGTATGCAACTTTTAGAAAAACAAAGACTAAGAGAATACTACAATGTTATGGAAAAACAATTTAGAGCCTATGTAGAAAAAGCTCTAAACTCAACAGAACCAACAGGTGATGTATTAGTAAGACAACTAGAATCTAGACTAGACAACCTAGTATATAGATTAGGCTTTGCATCATCAATTAGACAAGCTAGACAAATGGTTAACCATGGTTTAGTTCTAGTAGATGGAAAGAAAGTAGACATTCCATCATTCCAAGTAACACCAGGACAAAAGATTTCATTAAAAGAAAAAGCTAGAAAGAACGAAATGTTCAAAGAAAATTACCAAGCAGCTTTCTTAAACAATCTACCATACCTAACAAAAGAAGAAAACTTCCAAGGAGTGTATGTAAGATACCCAGAAAGAAGCGAAGTACCAATTGAAATCCAAGATAACCTAGTAGTAGAATTTTACTCAAGACTTATCTAATGAAAGAGGAAACACCGATTTTTACTATCGGTGTTTTTTTATGTTTACAAAAACAAAATAAAGTAAGACAAAGGCGAAGCTAAAATTGCGTTAGCAATTTAAGATACAAGGAAGAAAAATATCTTAGATAAAAGTACGGATATTACAGAAAATGTTTCAATCTCACACAGCTCCATGCAATGGGTCAAGCGGGTGAAGGAAGGGGTAGGTGTCGGGAGGGAAAGGATTCGGGGGTTTGAAGTCCTAGTCAAAATCTTTGAGTTTGATAAACAAATGGAAATTTCAAAATAATCCTTAGCCCTACAGGGGCAAAAGCCCCAAATTGCGAAGCAATTTACTTACAAGGACGTCCACCCTAGAAAAAAAGTAACAACTAATTGTCGAAATCAAGTCTTTCTTCTCATAGCCCCACGCAGTGGCCGAAGTGGGTGTAGGAAGGGGTGGGGTGTCGGGGAGGGGAACGTGAGGGGGTTCGGCTCCCCTTAGTTCCCCTTCCGACGTTGAGAATCTGTTAATTTAAGTAGAAGATTATGAGTCGCAAAAAGTTGGAATATGGCGAAGCTGGAACAATAAAAATAATTAAGAGGAGTTCGACTGCCTAGGTCTCCTTAGTTCCCCTTCCGACGTTGAGAATATGTTAATTAAAGAAGAGAATTTTGAGTCGGAAAAAATACAGTAACGGCGAAGCAAGCCAAAGTAACTCAAAAGAAAAATATATTATTTAATTATAATTAAACTAGCAATCGGCGAAGCTAAAAAATAAAAAAAACAATATCTATTCTAATATTATTTTCACTCAAAACTTTGACAAGGAATTAGCAAATTTTTATTTTTTGTGCTATAATTATTTATGAATTTTTAGATATATAGAAAGTGATTTTATGATAGAAAGACTTGTTATAGGAAGTCTCTTAGATGAGACTTTCAAGAAAAAAATTGATTCTATTTCAAATACTTGTCTTCGATCTAGGAAGGAAAAGGATAAGTGCACTAGGTGCTTTGATATTTGTCCTGAGAAGGCTCTTAGTCTTACTGACCAGGGGGTTTATGTTGATCCTTTAAAGTGTACTGGCTGCAACCTTTGTGTGACGGCTTGTTATTCTAGGACCTTAAAGTCTCCTGACAGACCTTATTTAGCCTTTATTAATAAGGCCCTAGATGAAAATCTTACTAGCTTTTCTTGTACTTGTATGGAAAATAAGTCTAAGGCTGATGTGAACTTTGGTTGTCTAAGGACTATTGATCCTAGGTTTTTGGCTGGAATTTTTGCAGCTGATTTAAAGGCCCAGGTTTTTATGGACTTTTCCCACTGTGACCAGTGCCAGTACAAGGACCTAGGCTGGGATACTAAGGCTTTAATAGAAGATTTTAGGGAGAAGGCTCAAGGGGAAAATTTGAAAATTTCTTTTGAAAGCTTTAAGGACAAGTTAGATGAAGATTTGTCAAGGAGAGATCTTTTTAAGAATATCTTTAAGACTACAGAGGATTTGGCCAAGTCTTCTGTAAGGTCCACTTCTAAAAGCTTAGGTTTAGACCTAGAAAGGGAAGAAGACCTAGACACTTTAATAAAAATTCTCTTAAAAAAAGCTGTTAAGGATGGTAAGGACCTAGGTCTTTATCTGCCCTTTGTTTATAGCTTGGATATTGAAAAGCCTTGTGTGTTTTGTAGGACCTGCCAAACTTTTTGTCCTAGTGGAGCCTTGAAGGTTGAGTCTAACAAGGAGGCTGATATTTTAAGCTTTGATCCAGACTTGTGCAATTTCTGTGGCCGTTGTTTAGAAAAGTGTCCAAGTAATATTTTTACTAAAGCTCTTTTAAAGGATTTTGAAAAAAAGCATCTTTATAAAAAGGAAAAAGCTCTTTGTAAGGGCTGTAAGACAAATACTAGCGATCTTAATGAAGAGGGCTACTGCCTAGCTTGTGCCCTTAGAAGAAAAAATAGAAGAGGTAATAATAGGAGGTAAGAAATGTCAAGATATGCAATGATATTTGATAAGAAAAAATGTATTGGCTGTAATGCCTGTGTTGTCGCTTGTCAACAAAACTATGACATGCCAGCAGAAAATAAACTTAATTGGGTTAATGTAGAGGAATCAGGAGATTTTCCAGATCTAAAATTAGATTTTACTCCTCAACTTTGTGCCCACTGTTCTAATCCACAATGTGTAGATGTTTGTCCTGTGGAAGATGCCACTTTCAGAACTCCTGAAGGCTATGTACTTATTAATCCAGAAAATTGTATTGGTTGTTCTATGTGTGTTAAGGCTTGTCCTTATGGGGCTAGGTCTATGAATGCAGAAGACAAGGTAGCTGTAAAATGCTCTTTCTGTGCCAATTTAGTTGAATTTGGCGGCCAACCAATTTGTGTAGGAACTTGTCCAACTAAGTGTAGAATTTTTGGTGACCTAGATGACCCTAATTCTGAAGTTTCTAAGCTTGTTGCTGAAGGCAATGTAGTAAGACTAGATGCTTATTTAGACAATGGAACAGAAGATTTTGAACCAAATGTTTATTATATTTTAGAGGAGGAAAAATAATGCTAAAGGATATGTGGAATAAGGAAATTTCCAGAAGAAAATTTCTTAAGGCTTCAGGCCTTGCTGTAGCTTCTACTGCAGTTTTAACAGGATGTTCTACAGAATATTTTACTGAACCAAAAAGAATTAACAATGCTCCAAAAAAATCAACTGACCACAGAAACTATCCTTTTACATATACAGAGGAAAAGGTGACTAAGATCCCTACTTCTTGTTATATGTGTGCGATTAACTGTGCAGCTATTGGAGTTGTAGACCAAGAAGGCATAGTAAAGAGAATGGAACCAAACCCTAAGTGTCCAGTTTCAGGTGGAGCCCTTTGTGCCAAGGGAAATGCTGGAGTTGCCCAACTTTATGACGAAGACAGACTAAAGACTCCAATGAGAAAAACTGGTCCAGATACTTGGGAAGAAATCACTTGGGACCAAGCCTTTGATGACATTTATGAAAATTTAACTAGAATTGCCAAGGACTATGGCCCAGAAACTGTAGTTGGCCTAAATAGAAGAGGTTATTATACAGCTTATCTTAAGGCATTTTTAAAGGCCTATGGATCACCAAATGGCGTTCTAAGCCAAAACTCAATTTGTGACGGTGGTAAGAGAGTTGCCCAACAATTAGTTGCAGGTGCCTCTGGCCTATATTGTGACTTTAAAAACTCAGACTATATAATGTTATTTGGCGCCAACCAAATTGAATCACCAAGATACAGACTAGCCATGCCAACTGATATTATAGAAGCAAAGACTAGGGGAGCAAAATTAGTTGTAGTTGACCCTAGATTTAACTATGCAGCAGCTAAGGCTGACGAATACCTTCCAATTAAGGCAGGAACTGACGGCCTAATGCTTATGGCTATGAACCATGTAATAATTTCAGAAGGCCTTTATGACAAGGACTTTGTAGACAACTATGGAGCAGGCTTTGAAGAATATAAGGACCAAGTTCTACAAGATACTTACAGCCCAGAAGCAGTAGCTGAAACTTGTGGTATAGATGCAGAAACTATTAGAAGAATAGCCAGAGAATTTGCCCAAGCTGACAGGGCAGTAGCTGACACCTCTTCAGGTATTATTATGCACAGTAATGGTACCCAAGCTGACTGGCACCTTCTAAACCTAGTAGCCCTAACAGGCAACATGCTAGGAGAAGGTGGAATTACTAAGAGATCCTCTGCCAAACTTGCATCTGACAAGTTTACAGAAGATAACTCTAAGGGCAAGGAAAAATTCTGGGAAGCCTTAGGCTATGTATCCTATTCAGGAAGCCCAGAAGGTGGAAACAGAAATGTTCTTCCAGACTGTATATTAAATCCTGAAGCTGTTCCAGCAGGCCCAAGGGTAGAAGAAGAAACTCTTCCTCTATATGATGGTAAGGGAATTAAGGCCCTAATTTGCTACCAAACAGACCCAATTGGAGCCCAATCAGGAACAGAAAGATTTATAGAAGCCTTTAATAACTTAGATTTTGGTGTAGTTGTTGATATTTATCTAAACCAAACTTGTGAAGCCCTTCCAGTAGGAGGAATTGCCCTACCAGAAGCAACATATTTAGAAAGATATGCATCAAGATCAATAAATGCCTATACACCAGCAATTTCTCTATCTCAACCTTTAGTAGAGCCAATGTGGGATTCTAAATCAGCCTACTGGATCTTTATAAAACTAGGCCAAAGATTTGGCTTCCAAGAGTTTATGGCCCTTGATCCAGAAGGAGAAGAAGCCTTTATGGAAAGATCAATATTAGACGCTGACCAAGGAGACGGCCTTGTTGCAGACCTTGACCAACTTAAGGCTGAAGGTGTGTGGATGAAAAAAGACATTGACGCTAGAACTTACAAAAACTACGAAAGTGTATTTAACAACGGAAAATACTTCTTTGCCTTTGTAGGAGAAAATATTAATGACGACCACAAGGTCTTTATAGAAGCAGCCAAAACTGGAGTTCCAGGCTATATTGAAGTTAATCCAACAACAGACCAATATCCACTAAGATTTATGGCAGGTGGAAAAGTTTGCTGGCATACTCAAACTTCAACTAGAAACAACAAATATTTAATGCAAATCTTTGACGAAGAAGTAATCGTAAAAGATACAAACTATATAGTAATCTCTGAAGAAGATGCCCAAGCCAGAGGCCTAGCATCTGGAGATATGGCTAGGGCCTTTAGCCCAACAGGGGAAGTTCAAGCAGAAGTCCTAGTTTCAAAAAGATGTCCACAAGGTTATGTTCACATGACCCATGGATTTGGTCACTATGCACCAACAATGACCCTTGCCCATGGAGTTGGAGCCAACCCATCAGTTCTTGTAGACAACAATAGGACAGACCCATTCTCAAATACTTTTACAGTAAAAGAAGAAATCTGTAACGTGGAAGCTATATAGATGAAGACCAAAGAAAAATTAGACCTTCTAAGTCTATTATTTTCTAGGCCAGATGAATTTATAAAAGAAAGAATAAAAGATGGAAGCCTTGGGGAAATGCTAGAAACAGCATTTCCTCAACTTTCATTTTCAGAATTTAAAGATCCAGCCTATAGAAAAAACTTAGAAGAAAAAATATCCAAAGACTATCTTTATCTCTTTGTAGGTGTGTCCAAGCCACTGGCATCACCCTATGAATCTTCCTACTACAAAAAAGATTCTCGCCTAATGGACAAGCCAGCCAGAGACATGATCAAGCTAATGAAAAAATGGGGCCTAGAATTTGACCAAGCTTACAAGGACCTACCAGACCATATAGGAGCCAAGCTAGCAGTAATAGCAACTCTTTTAGACCACAAAGACCAGGTCCAAGAAGAAGTTCTAAAGGCTGAAATAGACAAGGATATAAAAGAAATTACAAAAAATATGACCTGGCTAGAAAGTTTTAAAGAAAAGATTTCTGCCAATGAAGAAGTAGTCTTTTATTCAAAACTTAGCCAGGCTATAATAGACAGCTTAAAGGAGATCTAGGTGAAAATAGACACTGCCATAATCCTAGCAGGAGGCAAAAGCTCTAGGATGGGCTTTGACAAGCAGCTAATAAAAATAAAGGACCAACTAATAGTAGACTACCTGGCAAGTCAGTTGAAGGCTCACTTTTCACAAATTGTAGTAGTAACTAAGACCCAGGACTTGTATGTGGACAAGGGATACACCTTGACCCAGGATATTTACGAAAATGCTGGACCCTTGGCAGGCATTCACGCTGGCCTATTGGAAACTAAGGGTCAGGCAGCCTATGTAATGGCCTGTGATATGCCTTATATAAATGATGCTTATATAACCTATATAAAAAAAGTTTTTCAAAAAGAAAAGCCTGCTGGCCTAGTGGCAGAAATTGATGGCCTAGTAGAACCTATGGCAGGAATCTATAGCAAAAATCT
This sequence comes from Bacillota bacterium, assembly GCA_030532225.1. Lineage (GTDB taxonomy): Bacteria > Bacillota > Clostridia > Tissierellales > Peptoniphilaceae > Neofamilia. The sequence continues at coordinate 74,793 of JAUNLQ010000003.1, read as the reverse complement.
TTTAGGGGCTATAGAAGAAAATTTAAAAAACAAAGACTTAAAAATAAAAAAGCTAATAGAAGACCAGGACTTTATAAAAATAAAAAAAGAAAAGCTTCTTAGTCTTGATAAAGATTTAAAACTTTTCCAAAACTACAACTATAAAGCAGACCTGGAAAAACTAAAAGACCTAAAGAGAGGATAAGACACCTCTCTTTTTTGTTTTGTAGCAAATCTCAAAGACCCTTAGCCAGGCCTGTCTTCCTTGACAAATTTTTCTAAAGGTGTTTTAATTTATTTAAAGACCAATTAAATTTGCAGTAACTTTTTGTCCAATAAAAATTCTTATTTTTCTTAGCCTAATTTTTTTCAATCTTATGTCTTGATAAATAGAGAAAGTTTGGTGATTTTATGAAAAAATCTTTTGTGATTAAGGGAGATATTTGTTATTGTCAGTCACTGGAAAATTTATTGACTATAAAAGACGGTTTTTTAGTTTGTCAAGATGGAATTTCCCAGGGAGCCTTCGCTAATCTTCCTGACCAATATTCAGATTTTGAGCTTTTAGATTTTTCTAATATGTTAATTATACCTGGTCTTGTAGACCTTCACTTACATGGCCCCCAAAATCATTATAAGGGTTTGGGTATGGATTTGGAGCTTTTAGATTGGCTAAATACTTATACCTTTCCTGAAGAAGCCAAGTTCAAGGACTTGGATTTTGCCATGGACAAGTATAGGCTTTTTGTTGAAGAAATAAAAAGAAGCCCTTCTACTAGGCTGTCTATTTTTGCCAGTCTCCACTTGCCTGCTACTATTTTACTTATGGATTTAATGGAGGAATCTGGTTTAATCTCTTATGTTGGCAGGGTCAATATGGATAGAAATGGCGGCGCCGACCTTGAAGAGGATAGTGCAGAAGATTCTGTTAACACCACTCTTGCTTGGTTAGAAGCTGTAAAAGCCAAGGGATATGAAAGGACTTTTCCTATTATTACTCCTAGGTTTATTCCTTCTTGTTCTGACCAACTAATGGATAGCCTATCTAAAATTAGAAGTAGTTACAAGTTGCCTGTACAGTCCCACTTGTCTGAAAATCAAGGGGAAATCTTATGGGTCCAAGACTTATGCCCAGGGTCCAAGTCTTATGCTGATGCTTATGACCAGTTTAAGATGCTAGGCTTCCAAGGCCTAAAGACTATTATGGCCCACTGTGTCTGGACTTCTCCTGAAGAGGAAGAACTTTTAAAGGACAAGGATGTTTTTGTGGCCCATTGTCCTGATTCTAACACAAATCTTTCTTCTGGTATTGCCCCTATTAGGAGATTTTTAGATAATGGTTTAAAGCTAGGCCTGGGAACTGATGTGGGAGCAGGGTCATCTCTGTCGATTTTCAAGGCCATGGTAGATGCTATCCAGGTTTCTAAAATGTATTGGAGACTAGTGGACCAAAATGCCAAGGCCCTATCTGCCAAAGAGGCTTTTTATCTAGGAACTTTAGGGGGAGGAGAATTTTTCGGCAAGCTAGGTTCCTTTGCTGAAGGCTATGAATTTGACTGCCTAGTTGTTGATGATTCTAGGTTTTCTCCTTGGTCTGAGTGGAATATAGAAGAGAGGCTAGAAAGGGTGATTTATCTGGCCCAAGATTCTGACCTAGTTTCTAAATTTGTTAGAGGAAGAAAAATTTTTTAATTTAAGTTTAGTCTCTCTGCTAGCCAGGGAGATTTTTTTGTAAAAAAATATCTGTAAGGAAATATTTTTATCCCTACAGATACTAAAGAAAAAAGCCTGGAACTATGCCAGGCTAAAAATTTTTTACATTTCCAAAGGCGATTCTGGAAGAATTTGCCCTCCATCTACAATAATTGATTGGCCAGTTATATACTTGGCTTCATCTGATGCAAAGAATAAAATTGCATAGGCAATATCCCTTGGATCTCCTAGGCTAGCCATTGGAATTATAGACTCTTGGTTTTTAATATATTCTGGGCCAAGATTTGTTTCCATACCTGGAGTCATTATGTTTCCTGGCTCAACTGCATTAATTGTGATTTCATCTGCTGCCAACTCTAAGGCAACTGATCTCATAAAGCCATTTACTCCAGCCTTGGCTGCTCCATAGTGAGGTAGTTCAGAATTTCCTACTCTGTTTCCTGTTATAGAAGAGGTAATTACAATTCTGCCACCAGCCTTTAGGTACTTCATAGCCTCTCTAGTATTTAGAAATACTCCCCTAAGATTAATATTCAATACTTCATCCCATTGGTCCAAGGTCATGTCCCTGGTTTTTGATTCAGGATAGTAACCAGCATTTAATACAACTATATCAATGCCACCAAGAACTTTATTGGCCTCTTGGAAAAGATTTTCTGTGTCCTTTTCACTAGCTGCATCTGCTTTTACAAAATCTACTTCATAGCCTTTTTCTTTCATTTGATTTGCAAAGGCTAGGCCGTCTTTTTCATTTCTACCTGTAAAAACTACCTTGGCTCCTTCTTCTAGAAAAGTTTCTGTAATGCCAGCGCCAATACCCTTGCCTCCACCTGTGATTATAACTTTCTTGTCTTTCATTGAAAATGCCATAAGCTACCTCCTATTATTTATTACATTTATCCTATACCCAATTAGCAGCTTCTTATTAGAAAGATATTTTTCCTAAGGCTTTTTAAAATATCAAACAATTGTTCGAAAATCTATTGACATTGAGCCTGAAGTTTTTTATAATATGAGTAGTTAAACTTCTTATTAAAAGAAAAATTTAAAGCTTAAATGCTTATACACTTATTAAGGGGGACACAATGAATTTTGGATCTAAACTTAGAAAACTTAGGGAAGACAGGAACATGACCCAGGCTGACCTGGCCAAGGCCCTAGGTCTTAGTCTTAAGGCTGTTAGCAACTACGAGCTTAAGGGGACTAGGCCAAGGAAGATGGAAATGTACGAAAAAATTTCCCAGCTTTTTCAGGTAGACATAAACTACCTACTTACTGATGATTCTTCTTTTGTTCTTAAGGCCCAGGAAAGCTATGGCTACCAGGGAGCCAGAGAGGCAGAAGAACTTTTAAATTCTATGACTGGCCTTTTTGCTGGTGGAGACCTGCCAGAGGAAGACAAGGACGCCCTTTTTGAAGCCATCCAAGAAGCCTATTGGGAGGCCAAATTAGAAAATAAAAAGTACGGAAAGAAAAGAGATTGATTTTATGGCTAACAAGTGGATTTATGACAAGGTTCAGGACCTGGTAGCCAAGTATCAAACCAGGGACCCAGAAGACCTGGCCCAAAGACTTAACATAAAAATCAAGTATATAGCAGACACAAAAAGTCTTTTAGGTATGTACAAGGTCCTTTTGAAAAACCGCTATATTTTTATTCCTAGTAACCTAGGCTATTTGAAAAACACAGTTTTGGCCCATGAACTTGGCCACGACCAGCTTCACAGAAACTACTGCAAGGATGGGGCCAGCTTCCACGAAAGCAAGCTTTTTAATCCTAGCAACCAATATGAAATTGAGGCCAATATTTTTGCTGCCCACTTGCTTATTAGGGATGAAGATGTTTTTGCCTACTTGAAGGAGGGCCTTACTGACAGGGACCTGGCCTTAAAACTAGGAGTAGATATAAATCTTTTAAACTTAAAGATTTCAGAGCTAGTTAAGCTAAAGTTTTTGCCCTTAGAAAGTTTAAGGGTCCAAAGACCTAGCTCACAATTTTTAAAAACCTACAAGCCAGCAGAAAAATCTTGGTAGAAGGGAGGAAAGGAAGTTGACTTATATTGACTACAGCAGGGAGCCTAAATCTGACATTGCCTTTGTGGACATGAAAAGCTTCTATGCTTCTGTAGAATGTGTCCAGAGAAGGCTCAATCCCTTAGACACTTCCCTTTGTGTCATGTCTAGGGCTGACAATTCTAGTGGCCTAATTTTGGCAGCTTCTCCAACTTTCAAAAAAGTTTTCGGCAAGGAAAATGTTGGTAGGGCCAGGGACCTGCCCTTTGATATAGTAACTAGGAAGTTTAAGCCAGAGGCCTTTAAGACTAAGGGCATAAGAATTACCAGGGACCTGGTAGCCTATATTGAAGACTGGGCAGCCAAGACCTTAATTGTCCCACCTAGGATGGCCTTATATATAGAAGAAAACCTTAAGATCCAAGAAATTTTCAAAAACTATGCCCCTGAAGAAGACATTCACCCCTATTCCATTGACGAAGGCTTTATAGACCTGACCAAGTCCTTAAACTACTTTGTACCAGATCAGAATTTGTCTAGAAAGACTAAGCTAGACCTGGTTTCTGCCAAGATCCAAAGGGATATTTTTAGGGAAACTGGGATTTTTTCCACAATTGGCATGTCCAATGCCAACCCACTTCTAGCCAAACTTTGCCTAGACAATGAGGCCAAAAAGACCCAGACTATGAGGGCCAACTGGTCCTATGAAGATGTAGAGTCTAAGGTCTGGGCCATAGGAAAATTAACTGACTTTTGGGGCATTGGCAAGAGAACTGAAAAAAGACTAAACAAGCTTAGGATCTTTTCTGTAAAGGACCTGGCCAAGGCCAACCCTGACAGGCTAGAAAAGGAGTTCGGTATAATCGGCCTGCAACTTTGGTTCCATGCCAATGGAGTAGACGAATCTAAGGTGACCAAGGTCTACAAGCCTAAGTCCAAGGGCCTGGGAAATTCCCAAATTCTCCCTAGGGACTATATAGACCAGGACCAAATTGAGCTAGTCCTAGGAGAAATGGCTGACCAGGTGGCCACTAGAATTAGAAGGCTAGGAAAAAGGGCCAGTGTTGTGAGAATTTATATAGGCTATTCTTACAAGGAAAACTTAAGGCCTATAAATGCCCAAAGGACCATTGACCCAACAAATGCTAGCAAAATTTTGAAAGACCATGTCCTTAAACTTTTTAGGGACCATTATTTTGGAGGAGCAGTTAGGTCTGTTGGACTTAGCTATGACAAGTTAGTGGACCAAGATTTTAGGACCTTTAGCTTTTTTGACGACATAGAAAATATTGAAAAAATGGAAAGATTAGACCAGACCATAGACCAAATTCGAGATGCCTTTGGATTTTTATCTATCCAAAATGGCTCTTCCCTAATGGAAGGGTCTAGGGCCATAGAAAGAAGCAAGCTTATTGGAGGTCATTGTGGAGGATTGGAGGGAATAAAGTGATTGACAGATCTTATTTGCCCTTTAAGTCGGCGAGAAAATATGTAGACAGGGGCATGGCCAAGTGGATGGGCTTTTTTATTTCTGAACATACAGCTGCTTTAGCAGAGGAGGACCAAAGCATAGACTTTTCCAGGCAGATGAATAAGGAGTCCCTAGCCTTACTTTTAGGCCAGGCCTATATAAAAAAGCTAAGGCTAATCCTCTATACAAATTTAAGAAAAAATCCTTTTATTGGCAGGGTGGAGGAAATTTCTGCCAACAAAATTTATTTTTCAAGTGAGGGCAGGGTCTTAATTTTAGACTTTAAGTCTTTAATAGCCTTGGACCTAGTAGAAGGTGATGGCCATGACTAAGGCAGATAAGGTTCAAGGCCAGATTTCTTATTTTTCTGCCTCTTACCAAAATTTTGAAGAAGACTTTTATAAATATTCCAACTTTAAAGTTCCCCTAACCTTTTTAGTAGACGACCTGGTAAAGTCCATGGTCTCTAGGGAACAAAATTATTTTATCTTAAATGGAAAAAATTCCAAGGACGGCAAGGACCACTTCTTTATTTTCTCTAGGGAAGAAAGTCAGGAAGCCAGGGTCTGGGTTTTTTCCTACAAGGGCCACAAGGAAAGCCTCTAGGCTTACACTAAGGGCCCTTTTTTGTTATAATAATTAAATACAGGTGGTGATTTTTTTGAAATTTACAAGTCTAAAGGACTTAACTGCTATTTTAAAAAAAGAAGCAGATAGATATGTATCAATGCTAGCAGACATTGGAGGAGGCTATGTTGAACTTGTAGACCTTAAGGGCAGAATAATTTCCAAGGCTGGAAAACTTGTTAGAAATTCAGATTCTAAGGACCAAGACCTGCCTTTAGCCTATAAGGATGTTATAAAATCAAAAAGCCAAGTTATAATAAAAAATGGCCAGGCTAATAAATTACTTAGTCAATGTCCAGTTTTTAAAGCTAGTAATATTCAAGGCCTAATTGCTACTCCTATTATAGTTGATGGGAAGGTCCTTGGTATTTTAGGAACGACAATCAAGGAAATAAACAAGGAAAGCCTGGCAATTGACTTTGATCTTTATACAGTTATAGCCAGACAAACTGCAGGCTTTATTTCCATTTCCTATAAAAATATCAAAGACAGAGAAGAACACTTATCTACCTTAGATATATTTGAAATTGTAGTTAGGAATATGGAAGAAGGGGCCATTGTTATAGATGACCAAAATAGAATACAAATAATAAACAAGTCAGCCAAGGCCCAGCTAGGCATTGATTGGATTATTGATCAAGATAGTATTGCCATAACAAAAACTGGAGACAAGCTTGCAGATAGTGAAGAATTTAAAATAAAAATTGCCAATTTAGAATCTACAGTTTTTGGTACAATTTTTCAAGTTCCAGATAATCACAATTATAATTCTATTATTCTATTTAAGGACATACAGGCCATGAAGTCTTCTATTTATGAAGCTACATCTACAACTATAAATGTAGCAGACTTAGACAAGATTATTGGCAGGTCCAAGGAGACTAAAAAACTAAAGGAAGATATTGTAAAAGTTGCACCTTCAATTTCTACAGTTTTAGTAACAGGAGAATCTGGTACAGGTAAAGAAATGGTGGCTACAGCTATTTGGAAAAATTCAGACAGAAAAAATGAAAGATTTGTAGCCATAAACTGTGCAGCCATACCTGAGGCACTTTTAGAGTCTGAACTTTTTGGTTATGTAAAGGGAGCCTTTACTTCAGCAGACCCTAGAGGGAGAATGGGAAAATTTGAACTTGCCAACAAAGGAGTAATCTTCCTAGATGAAATTGGAGATATGCCCCTTTATTTACAATCAAAAATTTTAAGAGTGATCCAAGAAAAGAAAATATCGAGAATTGGATCCAACCAAGTGATTCCCTTAGATGTTAGAATTATTGCTGCTACTAACCAGGACCTAAGGGAGATGATTAAACAAAACACCTTTAGAGAAGACCTTTATTATCGTTTAAATGTTATACCTATAGAAATCTCACCACTTAGACAAAGGCCAGATGATATTAAGGAGCTTTTCTACTACTATATAAAGCACTATTCAAATCTTTTTGGAAAAACCTTTACCAAGGTAGACAAGGATGTTATAGAAAAAATTATAGCCTACCCTTGGCCAGGTAATGTAAGAGAGTTGGAAAATGCCTGTGAGTATATGGTTAACATGATGGAATTTGGCCAAATTACTTTAAAGACCCTGCCTAGGTCTATTTATAATCCTTACAATCTTCTATTAAAAGAAGACCAAATCACCCCTTTAGAAAAGTTGGAACAAAAAGAAATCCTTAAGGCCCTAAATATTTTTGGGACAAATACTAGAGGCAAGGAAGAAGCTGCCAAGGCCTTAGGCATAGGAATTGCAACCTTGTACAGAAAAATTCAAGGCCTAGACTTAGATGAGCTTAAATAAAAATTTAAAAAATATTATTGGAAAATCACAAGAAAATAAGCTGAAAGAAGAAAGAAATTTATCATAATGATAGGAAAACGTTAGAAGCCGTAAATCTAAAGCCTAGAGAGAATTATCATTTTAATAAAAATTATCATAGTGATAAAAGACTTAGAAAAAATAAAAATACTAGAAAAATTTTTAAATTTTTACCTTAAAAGAATCGCTGAAAATGGCGGTTTCTTTTTTTATTTTTAAATTTTTTAAAAATTTTCCCTAAAAAAGCTAAAAAACTTGGCACGGTTTTTGCATCTTATATAGGCAAAGACATATTGAAAAAAATTAAAGCTAAAATACTTTTATTAGAGGAGGTAAAAGTGTGACAGAAAAATATGAACTTGTTGTAAATGATTTAGGGAAAAGGGAAAAGGTTGACCTAGATTTTATCAATGAAGACATTGTAAAGTCAGCCCAAAAATTTCATTTATCTTTTAAAGAATATGAAAAGACTCCCTTAGTTGAGCTAAAAAACTTGGCCAAACTTTTAGGAGTAAAAAATATTTTTATAAAAGATGAATCCTATCGCTTTGGTCTTAATGCCTTTAAGGTTCTAGGAGGCTCTTATGCCATTGGAAAATATATAGGGCAAAAATTAGGCCTGGACCTTGAAGATCTGACAGCTGAAAAACTTCTATCTCAAGAGGTAAAAGACCAGCTAGGAGATATTACCTTTGTAACTGCAACTGATGGTAACCATGGTAGAGGTGTGGCTTGGACAGCCCAACAGCTAGGACAAAAATGTGTAGTAGTAATGCCTGATGGATCTGCCATAGAAAGAAGGGACAGAATAAGAGCCCATGGAGCCAAGTGCGACATTATGGAAGGCATGAACTATGACGACTGTGTAAGATATGCTGACCAATATGCCAAGGACCACAATGGAGTTATGGTTCAAGATACAGCTTGGCCAGGTTATGAAGAAATTCCTACTTGGATCCTTCAAGGCTATGGCACTATGGCCAAGGAAGCCAAGGACCAAATGGAAGATTTAGGCTACAAGGCCAGCCACGTTTTCTTACAGGCTGGTGTTGGATCTTTGGCCAGTGGAGTTACAGGCTACTTTGCCTCAACTTATCCTGGAGACCAAAAACCTTTTATAGGCATTGTAGAACCAGAAAAAGCCAACTGTATTTTCAAAACTGCCAAGCATGATGACGGAAAAATCCACAATGTAGTAGGCAAGATGGACACAATAATGGCAGGACTAGCTTGTGGAGAACCTGTTACCATTGGTTGGCCAGTGCTTCAATCCTATGCCAATGCTTTCTTATCAGTACCTGATAAGGCAGCAGCTAGGGGAATGAGAGTTTTAGGCAACCCTTTAAAGGGAGACCAAAGGGTTATTTCTGGAGAATCTGGAGCAGCCACTTTAGGAGCCTTAAGTGAAATTCTCCAAAGGCCAGACTTGGAAAAAATAAAGAAAGATTTAAACTTAGACGAAAATTCAGTAATACTACTGTTTTCAACTGAAGGAGACACAGACTTTGTTCACTATAGACAAGTTGTCTGGGATGGCCTTTATGAAAATAATGAAAAATACACTTATAAATAATTAGGAGGATTATATAATGGACAAAATTAAAGACTTAATAAAAAAACTAGGTAGCTTAAACTATGAAAATCTTTATCAAGAAGATTTCTTCCACACTTGGGACAAGTCTCAAGATGAATTAGAGGCAATTTTTACTGTAGCAGATGCCCTAAGAGAACTAAGAGAAAACAATATTTCACCAAAGATTTTTGATTCTGGTTTGGCAATTTCCCTTTTTAGAGACAACTCAACTAGAACTAGATTTTCTTATGCATCAGCAGCCAACCTTTTAGGTTTGGAAATCCAAGACCTAGACGAAGGTAAATCTCAAATTGCCCATGGGGAAACTGTAAAAGAAACTGCCAACATGATTTCCTTTATGGCAGAAGTTATTGGTATTAGAGACGACATGTATATTGGCAAGGGCCATACTTATATGAAAAATGTATCTGAATACTTAAAAGAAGGCTATGACGATGGAGTTTTGGAACAAAAACCAACTATAGTAAATCTTCAATGTGATATTGACCATCCGACCCAATCAATGGCAGACATTCTTCATGTTATCCATGAATTTGGTGGAGTTGAAAACCTAAAGGGCAAAAAAGTTGCCATGACTTGGGCTTATTCACCATCTTATGGTAAACCACTTTCAGTGCCTCAAGGTATTTCAGCCTTATTTACTAGATTTGGAATGGATGTAGTTTTAGCCCATCCAGAAGGCTATGAAATTATGCCAGAAGTAGAAGAAATAGCCAAGGAAAATGCAGAAAAATACGGCGGATCCTTTACTAAGGTAAACTCAATGGAAGAAGCCTTTAAAGATGCTGACATAGTATATCCAAAATCTTGGGCTCCATTTGCAGCTATGGAAGAAAGAACAGACCTATATGCAAAAGGTGACCAAGCTGGCATTGACGAATTGGAAAAAAGACTATTAGAAGCTAACAAGGACCATATGGATTGGACTTGTTCTGAAGAACTAATGAAGACTACAAAAGACGGCAAGGCCCTTTATATGCACTGTCTACCTGCAGATATTACAGGAGTTTCTTGTGAACATGGAGAAGTAGACGATACAGTATTCGATAGATACAGAGTGCCTCTATACAAGGAAGCTAGCTTTAAGCCATATATAATTGCAGCTATGATTTTCCTACAAAAGGTAAAAGATCCAGAAGAGATGTTACAAAAACTTTTAGACCAAAACAAAAATAGAGTAAGCAAATAAGGAGAAATAAGGTTAAGGAGATAAAAATGACAGAAATAAATTACCAATTAATAAAAGAAAAAGCCCAAAGTTATGAAAAGGACATGACCAAGTTCTTAAGGGATTTAATTAAATTAAAAGGAGAATCCTGTGAAGAAGGAGACAAGGCCAAGAGAATAAAAGAAGAAATGGAAAAACTTGGCTTTGACAAGGCTTGGATTGATGGCCAAGGTAATGTTCTAGGAGAAATGGGAACTGGAGAAATCCAAATAGCCTTTGATGGCCATATTGACACTGTTGGAATTGGAAACATAGAAAATTGGGACTTTGATCCTTATGAAGGCTTTGAAGATGATGTTCTAATAGGTGGTCGTGGAAGCTCTGACCAACTAGGTGGACCAGTTTCAGCAGTTTATGGGGCTAAAATCATGAAGGACCTAGGCCTATTAAATGATAAGTTTAGAGTTTTAGTAACTGGAACTGTTCAAGAAGAAGACTGTGATGGTAACTGCTGGTTGTATATGATTGAAAAAGAAGGTATTAAACCAGAATTTGTAGTTTCTACAGAACCAACTGACGGCGGTATTTACAGAGGCCAAAGGGGAAGAATGGAAATTAGAGTAGAAGTCCAAGGCGTTTCTTGTCATGGTTCAGCTCCAGAAAGAGGAGACAATGCTATTTACAAGATGGCTGACATCTTAAAAGAAGTTGAAGCCTTAAACGAAAACCCTGCTGATGATTCAGTAGAAATTAAGGGCCTTGTAAAAATGCTTGATGAAAAATACAATCCTCAATGGAAGGAAGCTAGATTTTTAGGTAGGGGTACAATTACTACTTCTCAAATCTTCTACACTTCTCCATCAAGATGTGCAGTGGCAGACTCTTGTGCAATTTCCCTTGATAGAAGAATGACAGCTGGCGAAACTTGGCAATCTTGTATAGAAGAAATTGAAAATCTTCCATCAGCCAAAAAACACAATGCCAAGGTAACTATGTATGACTATGCTAGACCATCTTGGACTGGCCTTTCTTACGAACAAGAAGCCTACTTCCCAACTTGGGTAATTCCAGAAGACCACAAGGTAACCCAAGCCCTTGAAAGAGCCTATAAGGGACTTTTCGGAGATGAAAGAATTGCTCCTCCTATTAAAAAGGAAGAACAAAAAAGAGCAGCTAGACCACTAACAGACAAGTGGACCTTCTCAACAAATGGTGTAGCCATAATGGGTCGTCATGGAATTCCAGTTATTGGCTTTGGACCAGGAGCTGAAGACCAAGCCCATGCACCAAATGAAGTAACCTTTAAACAAGACCTTGTAACTTGTGCTGCAACCTATGCTGTACTACCACTAGAATATACAAAATAAAATAAATTAAAATAAGACCAAAGGAGACCCTAAAAAGTTTCCTTTGGCAAATAGATAAGGAATAAATAATTATGGGATATAAAATTGTTATAGGTCTTGGAGGCAATGCCCTAGGCAATAGTCCCCAAGAACAAAAACAAGCAGTTAAAAAAACAGCTAAAAGCCTAGTTAAGCTAGTTGCCCAAGGCAACAAAATATTAGTAGGCCATGGTAACGGTCCCCAAGTTGGAATGATTAACCTAGCCATGGAAAAAGCTCATCAAGTTGATGAAAATATACCTGCCATGCCCTTTCCAGAATGTGGAGCCATGAGCCAAGGCTATATTGGCTATCACTTACAAAATGCTTTAAGAAATGAATTTGATAGACTGGGAAGAGATGTGCCAGTAGTGACAGTAGTGTCACAAGTCTTAGTAGACGAAAATGATCCAGCCTTTGAAAATCCTACAAAGCCAATTGGCAGTTTCTATTCAAAGGAAGAAGCAGAAAAAATTTCAAAACAAAATGGCTACGTCTTTAAAGAAGACGCTGGTCGTGGCTACAGAAGAGTAGTTCCATCACCAAAACCTGTTGATATTGTTGAAAAACAAGCTATAATCCAACTCTATAAGGGAGGCAATGTTGTTATAGCAGGAGGAGGTGGAGGGATTCCAGTAATAAAAAAAGATGGCCAATATGTTGGAGTTCCAGCAGTAATTGATAAAGACTTTACAGGAGCAAAACTAGCTGAACTAGTAGATGCAGATGTACTTGTAATCCTTACAGCTGTAGACCAAGTTGCCATTAATTATGCTAAAGAAAATGAACAGTGGCTTAAGACTATGAGTCTTGAGGATTGTAAAAAATATATTGAACAAGGTCACTTTGCCCCAGGCTCTATGCTACCTAAGGTACAAGCAGCCATGAGCTTTGTAGGCTCAAAGCCAGGTAGAAAAGCCTTAATTACCTCACTTGAAAAGGCAGATGAGGCCTTAGAAAGAAAGACAGGAACTTGGATAGAATAGAATATAGAAAATTATAAGTAAAATGGAGGGAAATATGAGCGAATTTATGAGACCAATACCTTTTAAAGAATTAATTGAATGGGCCTTGGCAGAATATAAAAATGAAGACAAGGTTTTTGGTATTCACAAGGACAAGTTTTATAGAAACAAGTCTGGCAAAATGTTAAAAACTGTATTTGGAGATGAAATTGCTTCAGCAGTTGGACCTGCAGCTGGACCTCAATCTCAACTAGCCCAAAACCTAATTTCAGCCTACTTAACAGGGGCCAGGTTTATGGAAATAAAAACTGTTCAAATTATGGACGGAGAAGAAATCCAAAAGGCAGTGGCAAGACCTTGTATTTTTGCTGAAGATGAGTGTTACAACTGTGAGTGGTCAACAGAACTAACAGTTGGCCAAGCCTTTGAAGAATATACTAAGGCTTATTTTGCTATTTTAGTCTTGGCAAAAGAATTTAATATTGCTGATAAAAAAGACTTTGCCTACAATATGTCAGTTGGCTATGACTTAGCTGGCATAAAATCTGAAAAAGTAGATACTTATATTGAAAATTTAAGAAACGCTGAAAACACTCAAATCTACAAGGAATGTTATACTTACTTAGAAGAAAATTTAGACAAGTTTGAAAGATTTAATAGACAAGACTTGGAAAATATTCAAGCTAATATTTGCCAATCTATTACCCTTTCCACTCTTCATGGTTGCCCAGCCCATGAAATTGAAGCTATTGCAACTTATCTTTTAGACGAAAAGAAAATGCCTACTTTCATAAAATGTAACCCAACTATGTTAGGTTATGACTATGCAAGAAATACCCTAGATTCTATGGGCTTTGACTATATAGCCTTTACAGACCACCATTTTAACAATGACCTCCAATATGAGGACGCTGTTGAAATGTTCCAAAGACTATTGGCCTTAGGAGAAAAAAATAAGCTTGCCTTTGGTTTGAAAATTACCAACACTTTCCCAGTAGACGTAAAGAGAAATGAACTTCCTTCAGAAGAAATGTACATGTCAGGCAGATCTTTACTTCCTTTATCTATTTCAATGGCTGCCATGCTTTCTGAAAAGTTTGAAGGCAAGCTTCCTATGGCTTATTCAGGTGGAGCCGATGGCCTAAATATTAGAGATATTTTTGATGCTATAGGCCAACCTATTACAGTTGCAACAACTATCTTAAAACCAGGTGGCTATCCTAGGTTTAACCAACTTGCAACTGAAACTGAAGACCTTTTAGATAGGGACTATAAGGGAATAGATGTAGAAAAAATTCTTGCCCTAAGGGATAAAATAATATCTGAATGGAAAAACAATAAATTATACAGAGAAAAAGTAGGATCTAGAAAGACAGATTCTGACCTACCTTTAGTAGACTGTTACAAGGCTCCTTGTAAGGATGGAGGTTGTCCAATTGAACAACAAATTCCTGAGTATTTAAAACTTGTAGCAGAAGAAAGATACGATGAGGCAATGATGGTTATTGCCAATGATAACACAGCCCCAACTATTTTAGGAACAATTTGTGCCCACCACTGCCAAGAACACTGTACAAGGGTGGATTATGAAAATAGCCTACAAATTAGAGACATGAAACTTGTTGCAACTAAAAATGCCCAAGAAAAATTTGTAGAAAACATTAAGGCTGTAGATTTAAAATCTGACAAAAAAGTTTTGGTTATTGGAGCAGGCCCTGGAGGAATTGCTGCAGCTTCTTATTTAAGAAGAAATGGCATGGACGTTACAGTTTATGAAAAGCTAGCCAAGCCATATGGTATTGTAAGTCATGTTATTCCAGAATTTAGGATGCCAGATTCTGAAATTGAAAAAGATTATAAGCTTGCAGTAAAGCAAGGTGTAAAATTTGAATTTAATAGAGAAGTTAAAGAAAAATACCAAGACCTTAAAAAAGACTTTGACTATATAGTAGTTGCAACTGGTGCCTGGGCTCCAGGAGTTTCTCCAGTAAAAGAAGGCCAAGAAAATGTAGTAGATGCCTTAGAATTCCTATGGAAAACTAGGATGGAAAATGGCATAGACCTAGGCAAAAAAGTTGCTGTAGTTGGAGCTGGAGATGTGGCTATGGACTGTACAAGACTAGCAGCCCGCCAAGCTGGAGTTGAAGAAGTTTGTTTAGTTTATAGAAGAACTGAAAGCTATATGCCAGCTACCCAAGAAGAAGTTAATGACGTAAAGGCAGAAGGCCACAAAATTCTTGAGCTTACTGCACCTGTAAAATACGATGGCAAGATTCTTACTTGCGAAAAAATGATCCTTGGAGACTTTGATGCTTCTGGCAGAAAATCTGTTGTAGGAAGTGGAGAATTTATTGACCTAGAATTTGACACAGTTATTGGAGCAACAGGAGCCAAGGTAGACACTTCAGCCTTTGAAGAAAATGCTATTAATATGGACCAAAAAGGCAGGTTAAAATTACTGCCTAGCCTAGAGTCTAATATTGAAAATGTCTACTTTGTTGGAGACTGTAAGGCAGGCCCATCTACCATAGTAAAAGCCATGGGAGATGCAAAGACTGTGGCCCTTGATATTCTAAGAAAAGAAAATCTTGACAATGACTTTGAAAAGTTTTCTTTCCCTGAAGCTGAGGAAGTTTTAAGATCTAGGGTTGGTCACTTAGACTTAGCAAAATCTGACCAAAGTGAAGGCTTGAGATGCTTAAAGTGTGACCAAATTTGTGAAATCTGTACTCAAGTTTGTCCAAATAGGGCCAATGTGGCCATAAGTGTTGAAGGCTATGAAAACCTACACCAAATTCTTCATATAGATGGTATGTGTAATGAATGTGGTAACTGTGGAGTCTTCTGTCCACATGCAGGAGATCCTTATAAGGAAAAGATCACCTTATTCTGGACTGAAGAAGACTTTGTTGACTCAACAAATGTAGGCTTCTTAAAACTTGAAAAAGACTCTTATAAGGTTCGTATGGAAAATGGCAATATAGTTGAAGCAAAACTTGGGGACGGTCAGTTAAGTGCTGACTTAGAAGCCTTTATTAGGGCAGTTGAAGCTAACTACAGCTACTATATTGAACCAACAGGAAAGGTAAAATAAATATAAGGGGGAGAAAGTCTTCCCCTTTTTCCAACTATAGAGAGGAGCAAATAATGATATTAGCAAATGGTATTGTAATTACAAATGACAAGGAAAATAATTTTTACGATAATGGAGCAGTTTATGTAAGGGACAATGTTATTGAAGACCTTGGACCTAGTGAAGAAATTAAAAATAAATACCCAAATGAAGAAGTTATAGATTGTAGTGGTAGAGTAATAATGCCAGGTATGATCTGTGCCCACTCCCATATTTATTCAACATATGCTAGGGGCATGGCAGCATCAAAGCCAACTGACAATTTCTATAACGTCTTGAAAAACCTATGGTGGGCCTTAGACAAAAAGCTGACCCTTGAAGATGTAAAACTAAATGGTTTAACTATGTTTATGGAATCTATTACAAACGGAGTTACTACAGTTATTGACCACCATGCTGGACCAAATTCTGTAGAAGGTTCACTTTTCGCCCTAGCTGAAGCAGCCAAGGAAACAGGAATGAGAGCCTCCCTTTGTTATGAAGTTTCAGACAGAGATGGCCAAGAAATTGCAGACAAGGGAATAAAAGAAAATATAGACTGGATCAAGGCCTGCCAAAAAGACAATCACGGAGACATGTTACATGGTTTATTCGGCCTACATGCAGCCTTTACTTTATCAGACAGAACCTTGGAAAAGGCAAGGACTGAAATGGAAGGCCTTTATAATGGCTACCATGTCCATGTTGCTGAAGGTATTGAAGACCAATGGGAATCTGTACAAAAACATGGCAAAAGAGTTGTGGAAAGATTAGAAAGTTTTGATATTTTATCTGAAAATACCTTGGCTATTCACAATGTTCATATTAACGCAAGGGAAATGGATATTCTTGCTTATCACAAGACTCCAGCAGTCTTTAACCCAGAATCCAATATGAATAACGCAGTAGGTTGCCCACCGATTTTAAGAATGATGGAAAAGGGAATAACAGTTGGCCTAGGAACAGATGCCTACACCAACGATATGTTTGAATCTATGAAGGTTTCTAACATTTTATTATCTCACAACGCCTGTGATCCAACTAAGGGCTTTGGTGAAACCTTACAATTACAATTTAAAAACAATCCACTTATTATGAACAGGTATTTGGAAAGGGAAATTGGAGTTCTTAAAAAAGGTGCCTATGCAGATATAATAACCTTAGACTATGACCCAATAACTCCTCTTAACAAGGACAACTGGGGTGGACATTCACTATTTGGTTTTACAGGAAAAATCGTAAATGACACCATTATAAATGGAGAATTTGTAATGAGAAACAAGATTATCCAAAAAGTTGACCAAAAAGAAATTCATGCTAAATCTCGCCAAAGAGCAGCAGAAATTTGGCCAGGCATGTAGTAGGATGGTTTAGGTGAAAAAATGAAAACAAAAACGGAAAAAACCCTAGAAAGTAACTCTTTATTTGAATTAGAAGGCAAACCTAGTTTAAAAAAGAGTTTTCCTATAGCCTTGCAACACTTACTTGCTATGATCGTTGGTAACACACTTCCAGCTATTGTTTTAACAGGACAATTAGCAAACACCCCCTTTGCTATAAGTTCTCAAGAATCCTTATATGTAATTCAGGCTGGAATGTTTATAGCAGCCATAGCAACATTTTTGCAGTTGTATCCTGTCTTTAAAGTAGGAGCCAACTTACCAGTAATAATGGGAGTATCCTTTGCCTATATTCCAGTTCTAACAAGTATTGGACTTAAATATGGTATGGCAGCAGTTTATGGATCCCAACTAGTGGGAGGTATAGTCGCCTTTATAGTAGGTATGAACATAAAGAAGATTTATAAATACTTTCCACCAATGGTAAGTGGTACTGTAGTTTTGACAATTGGACTTTCCTTGTACCCAGTAGCCTTAAATTATATGGCTGGAGGCAATGGAAACCCTAACCAAGGAGACTTAAAATATTGGGCAGTAGCTGTCCTAACCCTTGTTGTAGTTTTAGTTTGTAATATGTTTGCTAAAGGCATAGTAAAACTTGCTGCAATATTGTTGGGAATAATTGCAGGTTATATAGCATCTTTGGCCTTAGGTATAGTAAATTTAGCATCTATTGGCCAAGCTCAGTGGCTAACTTTACCAAAGCTTTTGCCTTTTGGTTTAGACTTTCCCCTAGATGCAGTTATAACTATGTCAGTTATGTTTATAGTAAATTCAATTCAAGCTGTAGGAGACTTATCCTCTACCACAGCTGGAGGTTTTAATAGACCACCAAGTGGCGATGAACTAGAAGGTGGCATAAAGGCAAATGGAATAGCATCAATTTTCGGATCCTTTATAGGCGGTCTTCCAACAGCTACTTATAGTCAAAATGTAGGTATAGTTTCCCTTACCAAGGTAGTTTGTAAAAATGTATTTAAAATCACAGCCCTGTTAATTTGTATAGCTGGCTTTATTCCAAAATTTGGAGCCATTATGCTTTCAGTTCCCCAAGCTGTTATAGGTGGAGCTACAGTTACAGTATTTGCTCAAATCACTATGAGTGGCATGAAGCTTATAACATCAGATGAAATGAGCAGTAGAAATGTAACTATAGTCGGCCTTGGTATAGCCTTGGGAATGGGAATAGTACAGCTAGGAGACCAGGCCTTGGCCCAGTTTCCAGAATGGTTTAGGATGGTCTTTACATCATCTCCAGTTGTACTAGCAACAGTTGTGGTCTTTGTTCTAAATATATTACTTCCTAAGAAGACCCTAGAAGAAGAACAAAAGGAAAGAGACTTAATGGACATGTAAAAAACAAATGAAAATTTAAGGTAAACATTTTCATTCTTTGCTAATAAGGCATATAATATAAGTAAGTAAAGAAACTTTAAAATAAAATAATTACGAAGGAGGTTCTAATATGTATGTAGGAAAAAGTGTAAACCGAGTAGACGCCTATGACAAAGTCGCTGGTAGAGCCAAGTACACAGAGGACCTAGTAATGTCTAATGCCTATGTAGCAAAAATTTTACATGCCCCAATAGCCCATGGTAGAGTTTTGGCTATTAATACTGAAAAGGCCCAAAATGTTCCAGGCCTTATAAAAATCATTACATGCTTTGATGTTCCTAAACATGGTTTTCCAACAGCAGGCCACCCTTGGTCTATGGATCCAGCCCACCAAGATAGGGCAGATAGAAGGCTGTTAAATGAACATGTAAGGTATTATGGAGATGATATAGCAGTAGTAATAGCCAGAGATGAAATAGCCTGTAAGCAGGCCTTGGACCTAATTGAAGTTGAATATGAAGAATATGGAGTTTTTACAGACCCCCTTGAAGCAATAAAAAATGTAGAGACTCCTATTCATGAAGACAGGCCTGACAATATTTTGGCTCATTCTACAGCCAACAAGGGCAACTACCAAGAGGCCATTAAAGAAGAAGGCTTAAGGGTAGTTGAGGGATGGTACGAAACTCCAATTGCCCAACATGCCCATATAGAAAACCACATAGCCTTGGCCTATGAAGAAGCAGGAAAAATTGTAGTAGTTGCATCTACCCAAATCCCTCACATAGTTAGAAGGGTTTGTGGTCAGGCCCTAGGCATACCATGGGGAAAAATCAGAATAATTAAACCCTATATAGGTGGAGGTTTTGGCAACAAACAAGATGCCTTATACGAACCTCTTTGTGCCTATTTGACTAGCCAAGTAGGAGGCCACCCAGTTGTTTTAAATTCATCTAGGGAGGAAACCTTTAAGTCGTCTAGGACCAGACATGCTATGAAGATTCACATCATATCCCATGTAAGGGCTGACGGAAGCTTTGCAGCTAGGAAGATTGAAATTTATTCTAACAACGGAGCCTATGCTTCCCATGGTCATTCTATAGCCGCCAAGGCCCTAGGTTGTTTCTCTCAACTTTATCCTTGTGACCATATAGAAGGAGATGCTTATACAATATATACTAACCTACCAGCTGCAGGAGCCATGAGGGGCTATGGTATTCCTCAGGCTATGTTTGCTGGAGAGGCCCATATAGACGATATCTGTAAGGCTCTCGGAAAAAATCCTTTAGCCTATAGGTATGAAAATATTATGGCCAAGGACTATGTTGATGACTTTTCAAAAAATAAGAACTACTATGACAGCTTTAGAGAGTGTTTGGCAGTTGGAACTAAGGCCCTAGGCTATGAAGAAAAGTACCAGGCCTATAAGAACCAAGAGGGCAATATCCGCAAAGGTGTAGGCATGGCCTGTTTTTGGTATAACACAGGTGTTTATCCAATATCCTTAGAAACCTCATCTTGTAGGATGGTCTTAAACCAAGATGGATCTATCCAGGTCCAAGTTGGTGAAACTGAAATTGGCCAAGGTGCAGACACAGCCTTTAGCCAAATGGCAGCAGATGCAGTAGGCCTTGACCTTAAAAATGTTCACATCATTTCAACTCAAGACACAGATGTTACACCTTTTGGTTTAGGAGCCTATGCTTCTAGGCAGACCTATATGGTTTCCTTTGCCATAAGCAAGACAGCAAAAATTTTAAGGGAAAAGATCTTTAAGCAAGTTGAAAAATACACTAGAGTTGGACTGGAAAACCTAGACCTTGTTAAGGGAGTAATTCTTAGGAAAAATGACCAAGAACCTTTAATGACCTTAGAAGACTTGGCTATGAGGGTCTTATATGAACAGCTAGATAATGAACATATAACTGCTGAAGCTACTTATACTATAAAGAACAACGCCTATTCCTTTGGTGCTTCTTTTGCAGAAGTAGAAGTTGACATAAGCCTAGGCAAGGTAAAAGTTTTAAGACTAATAAATGTCCACGATTGTGGTAAGTTAATAAATCCAAGATTGGCAGAAGCCCAAGTCCATGGAGGAATGTCAATGGCCATTGGCTATGGTCTTTCTGAAGAAATTCTCTATGATAAAAATGGAAGAATTTTAAATGACAACCTTTTAGACTATAAGTTATCTACTACTATGGACCATCCTAACTTAGAAGTTTATTTTATAGAAAACCCAGAGCCTACTTCTCCTTTCCAAACAAAATCCCTAGGAGAACCGCCAACTTGTTCACCAGCACCAGCTATTAGAAATGCAATATTAAATGCAACAGGACTAGGAGCCAATAAAATTCCAATGACTCCCCGAGTCCTTATTCCTTTATTTAAAGAAGCAGGACTAATAGAAGATGACTTAGATTAAGGGGGGCTAAAAATGTATGATATAGAAAAAATTTATGAAGCCTATACAATCCAAGAAGCAATAGCTTTAAAGGACAAGTACCCTGAAGCTAGGTTTATAGCAGGAGGGTCAGACCTTTTAGTAAAAATTAGAGATGGCAAAATCAAGGCAGGAAAACTAATTTCTCTTTATCTATGTGACCAATTAAGAGAGATTTATTTAGATGAAAATGAAGATTTAATAATTGGAGCCCTAGGATCTTTTAGCCAAATCACTGAAGATGACCTAGTCAATAAATGTTGCCCAAGTTTGGCCCAGGCAGTTGACACAGCAGGAGGTCCTCAACTTAGAAATATTGCTACCATTGGAGGCAATGTATGTAATGGAGTGCCATCTGCAGATTCAGCCCCAATCTTATTTGCCTATGAAGCCAAGCTTATTTTGGAAAATCCCCAAGGTCAAAGGGAAGTTCCTATAGAAGAATTTTATCTTGGCCCAGGCAAGGTGGACCTAGGTCCTAAGGATTTATTACTGGGAATTAAAATAAAAAAGCCAGACTACCAAGGCTACTCAGGTTATTACTATAAGTATGCCATGAGAAATGCTATGGATATAGCCACATCTTCTTGTGGAATTTTAGCCAAGTTAGATGAGGACTTAAAAGTAGTAGATATAAGGGCTGCCTATGGAGTAGCAGGACCAATTCCAATGAGAGTTTACAAGGCTGAAGAATTTTTAAAGGGCAAGGAGGCCAGTGACGAAAACATTAAGGCCTTTAGTAAACTAGCCCTAGATGAATTACAGCCAAGGGATTCTTGGAGGGCCTCTAAGGATTTTAGAAGGCAAATCCTATATGAAATTGGAAAAAGATCCTTGTATAAAATTATAGAAGAAAGGAAAGGAGGCCATAATGCATAACTCACAACATGGACCCTATGAGCCAAGACCAGCAATGCCCCTAACTTATGAAGCTCAATATAAGTTAGTAAGATGTAGAATTAATGGTGTTCCTGTAGCAAAGATGGTAGATGTTAGGGCCTCACTAACTGACTTTTTGAGAAACGACTTTCAACTAACTTCTGTAAAGAAGGGTTGTGAAGTAGGAGAGTGTGGAGCCTGTGCAGTATTGATCAATGGCAAGTCCTTTAATTCTTGTATTTATCTGGCTATTTGGGCAGAGAATAAGGATATTTGGACTACAGAAGGCTTACTTTTAAGAGATGGAAGCCTGTCCCTGGTTCAAGAGGCTTTTTTACAAGAGGCAGCAGTTCAATGTGGTTTTTGTACACCAGGTTTTATTGTTTCTGCAACAGAGATTATTGCTAGGAAAAAACCTTATACTAGACAAGAGCTTAGAAAAGAACTTGCCAACCATATGTGTAGGTGTACTGGTTACGAAAATATTTTAAGGGCAGTGGAAAAGGCCAATAACCTAGCCAATGGCTTTGAACCCCTTGAAGACCATGAAGTTAATGTTATTAGACAAGAGGACAAGGAAGAAAAAATTAAATATTAATAATTTCAATTAGGGGCTTACGAGACAGGTCTTAGTTGAAAAATTTAACAAATTGCGACAAAAAATAAACATTTAAATTAATATAGGGTATAATTAGGATAGAAGCTATAGAGTTTTGTCTACTTTAAAGTAGAGCCATTGAAGTTTTTTGATGGCATAAGTTATTGCACTTATACAATTTAATAAGGAGGTATTTTCATGGCAGAAAAAAGTTTTTTAGAAAGACAATTTAAACTTTCTGAAAATAATACTACAGTAAGAACTGAAGTAATGGCTGGCATAACAACCTTTATGACTATGTCATACATATTGGCTGTAAATCCAGGCATGTTAAGTCAAACTGGCATGGACCAAGGGGCAGTGTTCACTGCAACTATTTTAGCTTCAGCCTTGGCAACCATACTAATGGCCTTAATGGCTAACTATCCTTTTGCCCTTTCAGCAGGAATGGGATTAAATGCTTACTTTACTTTTTCAGTTGTACTAGGTATGGGAAAAGATTGGACCTATGCACTAACAGCAGTCTTTATTGAAGGTGTAATCTTTATACTAATGTCAATATTTAATGTAAGGGAGGCTATTTTCCACGCCATACCAATGACTTTGAAAAAAGGGGTATCAGTGGGGATCGGTCTTTTCATCGCAATGATTGGTCTAGTAAATGCAGGCTTAATCGTTGGCGAAGGTGGAACCATAGTTTCTATAGGAGATCTAACAGCTCCAACATCTATAGTTGCCATTTTTGGACTTATAGTAATTGGTGTTCTTCTAAAATTTAAGGTTAGGGGAGGACTTTTGATTGGTATTTTAGCCTCAACAGTCTTGGCTATGTTTTTAGGCGTAACTAGCCTACCAAGCCAAGTATTTTCTCTACCACCTTCACTTGCACCAATAGCCTTTAAACTACAATGGTCAAATGTTTTTACAAAAGAAATGTTTGCAGTTGTATTTGCGTTCTTGTTTGTAGATGTTTTTGATACAATTGGAACTTTAATTGGTGTAGCAACAAAGGCAGACATGTTAGACGACCAAGGGGACCTACCAAAGCTTGGTCCAGCCCTATTAGCTGATGCTATTGGTACTACAGTGGGAGCCTTACTTGGAACATCTACAATTACTACTTATGTAGAATCTGCTTCAGGTGTTGCAGATGGTGGAAGAACAGGCCTAACTTCTTTAACAACAGCAGCCTTGTTCTTAATAAGTTTATTCTTATTCCCAATCTTTGCAATTATACCAGCAGCAGCAACTGCTCCAGCCCTAATTATAGTTGGCTTGTTTATGATGAGTCCAATAAAAGAAATTGATTTTGACGACTATACAGAATCAATTCCAGCCTTCTTGACTATTATAATGATGCCATTTGCTTATTCTATTGCAGAAGGTATTGTTTGGGGGATTACTTCTTATGCAATCCTAAACCTATTAACAGGCAAGAAAGAAAAGGTATCAATATTAATGATAATCCTTGCTGCACTATTTATAGTCTATAAGATATTTGGATAAATAATTATAAAAAGTCTCGTAATGTTTTTTTACGAGGCTTTTTTATATAGAGAGGTAGGCTATGGAAAATTTAAAAAATAAAATTACCAAGGCTAGGGGCCTTGAAAAGCCAGACCTGGTTTTTAAAAATGTAAAAGTAATTGACGTTTTTTCAAGTCAAATAATTCCTTGTGACCTGGCCCTAGATAAGGGACAAATTCTAGGCTTTGGTTCTTATGCTGGCAAGGAGGAAGTTGACCTAGGAGGAAGATACATTTGTCCAACTTTAATAGATAGCCATATACATATAGAATCCTCTATGCTAAGTCCTAGCCAATTGGCAAAAATTCTTCTAGCAAATGGTGTAGGAACTATAATAGCTGACCCTCATGAAATAGGAAATGTACTTGGTCTAAGGGGGATAGACTATATTTTATCTGCATCTGAAGGCCTGCCTTTAGATGTAAGGCTAATGCTTCCATCTTGTGTACCTTGTACTCCTTTTGAAAATTCAGGTGCCAGGCTAAGCTACCAGGACTTGGAAAAATATAAAAACAAAGACAGGGTCCTAGGCTTAGGAGAAATGATGGACTATGTAGGCCTGCTTAATGAAGACGAGGAAATTTTAAAAAAGATTTGTTCTTTTTCAGATAGGATAATAGATGGCCACAGCCCAGGTCTTATGGACCAAGACTTAAATGCCTATGTCTTAGCTGGCATAAAAACTGACCACGAGTCTTCAAGCATTGAGGAAATGAACCAAAGGCTGGCTAGGGGCATGTATCTACTAATTCGCCAGGGAACTGCTGCACAAAATGCTGAAGTTCTAAGTAAAAATGTAAACAAGGACAATGTGGCCAGGTGTTTGTTCTGTACAGATGACAAGCACCCTGCAGACCTAGAGGCCAAGGGATCTATTAATGAAAACATAAAGATAGCCATTAGAAATGGAGTAGATCCAATTGATGCCATAAAAATGGCCACCATAAACCCTGCCCTTTGTTATGGCTTAAAAAACAAGGGAGCCTTGGCTCCAGGCTATGAAGGCTCTTTTATAGTTTTAGAGGGCTTAGAAGATTTTAAAATTTCTGATGTTTATATAAGGGGACAAAGGTATTTTGGCCAAGGAAAATTACTTATAGATATTAAAGAAAGCCAGCCTATAGACCTTATAGAAAGTGTAAAAATTTATCCCTTTAAAGAAGAAGACTTTCAAATACCACTAAGGTCTACTAAGGCTAGGGTTATTGGAGTTAACAAGGGGGACCTAATAACAGACAAGCTTATAGAAGAGGTCCCTGTAGTAGGTGCTAAGTTTTTGGCCCAAGGACCTTATTTGAAACTTGCAGTTATAGAAAGACACAAGGGCCTAAAGAGTATGGGCCTAGGAATAATTAAAAATTTAGGCATAAAGGCTGGAGCCATAGGGTCAACTATTGCCCATGACTCCCACAACCTAATAATAGTTGGAGCCAATGACAGGGATATGTACTTGGCTATGAAGGAAATTGAAAGGATCCAAGGAGGCCTGGTCCTAGTAAAAGATGGCAAGGTCTTAGCTAGCCTAGCCTTAGAAATAGGAGGAATAATGTCTAACAAGTCCCTCCATGAACTAAGGACAAGCCTAGACCATATACTTAAGCTTATAAAGACAGACCTAGGAGGCCAAGTAGACCCCTTGCTGACTTTGGCCTTTATGGCCCTGCCAGTCATTCCCCATTTAAAGCTTACTGACAAGGGACTTTTTGATGTAGATATATTTGATTTTGTAGATATAAATGTATAGGTGACAAGATGAAGCTATTAATAAAAAATGCAAAGATAATAAAAGATTCCAGAGAAGAAGTAGTAGACCTACTTATTTCTCAAGGGAAAATTGAAAAAATTGCCAAGGACATAGAGGACTTAGAGGCTGATGTAATTTCTGCTGAAAATAAACTTGTCCTTCCTGGAGGAGTAGATGTTCATACTCATATGGAGCTAGACCTAGGCAACTATATTTCTGTAGATGATTTTTATAGTGGAACTAGGGCTGCAGCCTTTGGAGGTACTACTAGTATTGTTGACCATATTGGCTTTGGACCAAGGGGATCTAGTTTACAGGCTATGGTTGACAAGTATTATGACCTAGGGAAAAAGTCTATAATTGATTATTCTTTCCATGGAGCCATCCAAGAAGTTGAAGACAGCCACTTACAAGAATTTCAAGGCCTATATGACCAGGGCATTGTGTCCTTAAAGATTTACACTACCTATGGAGGGAAGCTTACAGACGACCAAATTCTCAAGGTTTTGAAAAAGGCCAAGGAGACAGGCACTGTAGTTTGTGTCCATTGTGAAAATGACGGAGCCATTAAGACCCTAAGAGACCAGGCAGAAAAAGAAGGCAGGCTAGACCCTATTTATCATGCTAAGACTAGGCCAGCTGAAACAGAGGCTGAGGCCATTAACAGACTGACTTATCTTAGCCAAATGGCAGGCTGTCCTAAATTATATATAGTTCATGTATCTAGTGGAGCAGGCCTTAGAGAAATCCAACTGGCCCGCCAAAGGGGAGTGGAAAATCTCTACTGTGAAACTTGTCCCCAATATCTTTTTTTAGATGAAGACAAGTACTTAGAAGGAGGGCCAGAAGAAGGAGTAAAATACATTATGGCTCCACCTTTAAGAAAGAAAACAGACCAAGAAGCCCTGTGGGCTGGCCTTGGAGATGGAAGTATAGATGTAGTGGCCACAGACCACTGTCCATTTTTCTACCAAAGGGATAAACTCCCCCACGCAAAAAACTTTTTGACTTGTCCTGGAGGAGGACCTGGAGTAGAAGAAAGACTAGAACTGCTTATAAGTGCAGGCTTAAAAAGAGGCCTGTCCCTTGAAAGCCTGGTCCAAGTATTATGTACAAATCCTGCTAAAATCTTTGGACTTTATCCTCAAAAGGGGTCCTTAGAAGTTGGAGCAGATGGAGACTTAGTCCTATTGGAGAAAAAATCCTATGTGATTTCCCAGGACAACCGCCACTCTAAGGTTGACTATACAAGTTATCAAGGTTTTGAAGTGGATTATAGGGTAAGCACAGTAATTTCCAGGGGAGAAATAATAGTGGACCAAGGAAAATTACTTGGCCAAAAAGCTAGAGGCCAATTTATAAAAAGAAGATTTTAAAGCAAGAAGATTTAGTATTGAGATAAAAGAGGTGCATATGGAAAAAATATTAATTGGAGACTTAGGTCCAGCAGATAAAAAAATAGAAGTAAATGTAAATGGAAAAACTTATATTAGCTATAAGGACAAGTCTCTTTTAAGATTTTTAAGAGATGATTTGAAAATAACTTCAGTAAAGGATGGCTGTAGCCAAGGGGCCTGTGGAACTTGTACAATAATTCTAGACGACCAAGCTACTAGGGCCTGTGTAAAGAAAATTTCTAAGCTTGCAGGCAAGGAAGTAATCACCATTGAAGGCTTAAGTCAAAGGGAAAAAGATGCCTTTACTTATAGTTTTTCTGAAGTTGGAGCTGTCCAATGTGGTTTTTGTATTCCTGGTATGGTAATGGCTGGAGCCAGTCTTTTAAGGAAGAATCCAGACCCTAATGAAGACCAAATAAAAGAAGCAATAAAAAATAATATTTGCCGTTGTACTGGCTATGTAAAGATTGTTGAAGCTATAAATTTAGCTGGCAAAATTCTAAGGGGCCAAGAAGAAATTGGGGACCTTGTAGAAGATGCCCAAATTGGAATTTCCAAAGTTAGAGTCAATGCCAAGGCCAAAATTTTAGGCCAGGGTATTTATACTGATGATATAGAACTTCCAAATATGGCCTATGGAGCCTGTGTAAGAACTAAATATCCTAGGGCCAAACTTCTTAGCCTAGATACTAGCCAGGCTGAAAAACTAGAGGGAGTTATTGGAGTTTTAACGGCCAAGGACCTACCTAATAAAAAAATCGGCCATATCCAACAAGACTGGGATGTTTTTATTGATGTAGGGGAAATTACCAGGTCCCTAGGAGATGCCTTTTGTTTTATAGTTGCTGAAAGTGAAGAAATCTTAAATGAGGCAAAAAAACTAGTCAAGGTTGACTTAGAAGAATTACAGCCAGTTAGCACAATAGAAGAAGCTATGAAAGCTGATGCACCAAAAATCCACCAAGGAGGCAATCTTTGCCAAGAAAGACATGTAAGCCGTGGAAATTCAAAAGAAGCCTTAAAGTCTTGTGCCCATGTAGTAACCAGGACTTTTAGCACTCCTTTTACAGAACATGCCTACTTAGAGCCAGAGTGTTGTGTGGCCCTGCCTTACAAGGATGGAGTCAAGGTGTATTCTTCAGACCAATCTGTTTATGACACTAGGAAGGAACTGTCAATAATGTTTGGCTGGGAAGACCAGGCAGATCGAATAGTTGTGGAAAATCCTCTTATAGGTGGAGCCTTTGGAGGCAAGGAGGACATGTCAGTTCAGCCAGCAGCAGCCCTAGCGGCCTATGTCTACCAAAGACCAGTTAAGCATAAAATGACTAGGGACGAATCTTTAAGATGGCATCCAAAACGCCATCCAATGATTGGAAGCTTTACCCTAGGCTGTGATGAAAATGGAATTTTCCAAGCCATGGAGGCAGAAATTTATTTTGATACAGGTGCCTATGCTTCCTTGTGTGGGCCTGTTTTAGAAAGGGCTTGTACCCACTCAGTAGGACCTTATAATTACCAAAATACAAATATTAATGGCTATGGCTATTATACTAACAACCCTCCAGCAGGTGCCTTTAGAGGCTTTGGAGTATGTCAGTCAAATTTTGCCTTAGAGGCTTTGATCAACCTTTTAGCTGAAGAAGTTGGAATTTCTCCTTGGGAAATTCGCTACAGAAATGCCATAAGACCAGGCCAAGTTTTGCCAAATGGCCAAATAGCAGACAGGTCAACAGCCCTAGTAGAAACCCTAGAGGCTGTAAAGGATGTATATGAAAAGAACAAGGACCGTGCTGGTATAGCTTGTGCCATGAAAAATTCAGGAGTTGGTGTAGGTCTGCCAGACAAGGGTAGGGCTAGGCTAAAGGTAGAAGATGGCATTGCCAAACTTTACTGTGCAGCCTCAGACCTAGGCCAAGGCTGTCAAACAGTATTTTTACAAATATTAGGCCAGGCTACAGGCTTAGATGTTTCTAAGCTAAGGGTTATGGGCCCATCTTCAGAAGATTCTCCAGACTCAGGAACATCTTCAGGGTCTAGGCAAACCTTGATTTCAGGCCAGGCAGTAGAAAAAGTTGGCCAAATGTTAGCCAAGGACTTGGAAAATAAGACCTTGGTAGACCTAGAAGGAGAAGAATATTTTTATGAATATTTTGACCCAACAGATCCAATAACTTCTACTAAGAAAAATCCAGTTTCCCATATAGCCTATGGTTATGCAAGTAATGTGGTTATTTTAGATGACCATGGCAAGATCAAAGAAGTTCATGGCGCCTTTGATGCAGGAAAAGTAATAAATCCAAATTCAATAGAAGGCCAAATTGAAGGTGGTATAGTTATGGGCTTAGGCTACAGCTTGACAGAAGACCTTCGCCTTGAAAATTCTGTAATAAAGGCTAAGTTTGGCAGTTTAGGATTGTGGAAGGCAACTGATATACCGAAAATCTATCCAATAACTGTAGAAAAAACTGAGCTTCTAGACATAGCCTATGGGGCCAAGGGAGTAGGAGAAATCTCAACTATTCCAATTACCCCAGCAGTCCAAGGAGCCTACTATGCCCTAGATGGCAAGTTTAGGACCAGTCTGCCTTTAGAAGATACAGCTTATTCAAAAAAGCCTAAGAATAAAAAATAAATTTTTCTAAGGAAAAAAGCTAAGGATTTTTAAAATGACAGAAAGACTAATAGAAATATTAGAAATAGAAAAAGGAGACCTTGTAGCCATAACAGGATCAGGAGGCAAGACTAGCCTAATGATGGCCCTGGCAGCAGACCTAAAAAATTTTGGGTCAGTTTTAATAAGCCCATCAACAAAAATAGGTCTGCCAAGCAAGGGTCAGGTTGACTATGTCTTTACTAGCCTAGACCACTACCAAAGCCAGGACTATAGTAAAAAAATTCTAGTCCTAGGAGAAAAAATCCCAGCCAAGGACAAGTTGGCGGCCATAGACCAAGAAGCCTTAAGGGAAATTTCCAAAGATTTTGCCTATGTTTTAGTAGAAGCAGACGGGGCTAGAAGATTGCCTTTAAAGTTTTGGCAGCCTTATGAACCTGTTATCTACGATTTTTCCACTAAGGCAGTGGCAGTTTTCCCCTTAAAAGTTTTAGGAAGAGAAGCAGGCTCTGATTTTATATACAATTATCCAGCCTTCCAGGCTCAAATAAAGGACCAAGTAATAAGCAAAGGGACTATTGAAAAACTAATTTTATCTAAGCCAGGCCCCTTTGCCGACTTTGCTGGGCCTAAGTATGTATTTATTAGCCAAGTTGAAAGCCAGGAAGAAATACAAAGGGCTAGAGATCTTGTAGGCTATTTAAGGGATAAATTTCCAGGCATAAAATTTTTCTATGGATCTACAAAGGAGCATAGCTATTATGAAGATTAGTGGCATAATTATGGCAGCAGGTCTTTCTACTAGGATGGGAACTAACAAGCTATTTTTAGACTTTAAGGGCCAAGACCTTTACAAACATGTTTTAGACCTAGTAGGCCAATTAGACTTGGACCAGGTGATTTTAGTAAGTTCCTATGAAGAAATCTTAAAAGAAGGCCAGGCTAGAGCTTTTACTTGTGTTTATAATCCTAATAACCAAGAAGGCAAGGCTGCCTCGATTAGACTAGGAGTTGGCCAGGCAGACCCAGACTCAGCCTTAATGTTTTTTGTAGCAGACCAGCCTCTTTTGGGCCTAGAAACTTGCCAAAGACTAATAAGGGCCTTTGAAAATAAAGACCTAGTAACTTTTCCAAAAACCCCTAAGAGAAAAGGGTCACCAGTAATTTTTCCCAAGTCCTATAGGCAGGCTCTTTTATCCTTGAAAAAGGACCAAGGAGGAAGTGCTGTTTTTAATGACCAAGATGGCCAGTCTGTTCTTGTTGAAAATCCAGAAGAACTTTGGGACATAGATTCCTACGACCAGTATAAAAGCTTGAAGGAGACCTATGAATAAGATAGTAATTGTAAGAGGTGGAGGAGACATAGCCACAGGCACTATCCAAAAACTTTACAGAGTTGGCTTTAAGCTATTAATTTTAGAAACAGCCCAACCAACTTGTATAAGGACAACAGTTTCTTGTGCCCAGGCTATTTATGACTCTAGCCTTCAAATAGAAGATATGATTATAAAAAAAGTTAATAAGCTAGAAGAAATATATGAGACTTGGAATAAGGGACAGATTCCTATAATAGTAGATGAAAAAGGCCTTTATATTGAAAAGTTAAAGCCCTATGTAGTGGTAGATGGAATCTTAGCCAAGAAAAACCTAGGAACTTCTAGAGACATGGCTCCTATAACCATTGGCTTGGGGCCAGGCTTTGTGGCAGGAGAAGATGTGGACCTAGTAATAGAAACAAAAAGAGGCCACAACCTAGCCAGGCTTATTTTTTCAGGACCAGCAGCAGCTAACACTGGCAGGCCAGGAGAAATCCAAGGCTATAGCCAAGAAAGAATTTTAAGGGCTCCAGAAAGTGGACCAATACAGCTAGTAGCTGCCATAGGAGATTTTGTAGAAAAGGACCAAACTCTAGCCTATGTAAATGGCAAGGAAGTAAAAGCTGGCCTAAGGGGCATGGTTAGAGGCTTGATCCAAGAAGGTAGCCTAGTCTTTAAGGGAATGAAAATTGGAGATGTAGACCCTAGAAGGGACAAGAACAACCTTTATACAATTTCAGACAAGGCCAGGGCCATAGGCGGCGGAGTCTTAGAAGGTATATTAATTTTAGAAAACAAATTAGAAAAACAGGAGGGATAAAATGGAAAGCAAAATACTAAGAGAAATTGATTTGAGGGTAAGCCAGGGCCAAAGGGCAGCCCTAGTTATACTGACAAAAAATAAGGGCTCAGCTCCAGCTAGACAAGGTTCAACTATGGCAGTCTTCCAAGATGGATCTAGCCTAGGAACTGTTGGAGGTGGAGCCATAGAATATGACATAATGAAAAGGGCCCAGCAAGCCATAAAAGATGGCCAGGACTTTGAATTTGATTATAATCTTTCTAAGGATGGAAAACTACAAATGTCCTGTGGAGGAGCCTCCCAAGGTTTTGTGAAAGTATTTTATCCTAACAGCCAACTAATAATCTTTGGGGCAGGCCATGTAGGCCAAAAGTTAGCTAGAATTGCAGTGAAGACAGCCTTTGATGTAAGGGTAGTAGACGACAGGATAGACTTTAAAGATGCAGAAGACTTAAAAGATATCTCAGCCTTTATAGGCAAAAACCCAGAAGAGGCCTTAGCTGACTTAAACTTCTCCAAGGATTCTACCTATATAGTAGTAGCAACTAGGGGCCATGCCCAAGACCAAGAAGTCCTAGAAAATATTTTAAGAAAGGACTTTAAGTATCTGGGCAATATTGGCTCAAAGGCCAAGGTCCACAGCCTAAGAAAAAAACTTACAGCCAAGGGCTTTAGTAAGGAAGAAATCGATAAAATCCATATGCCAATAGGCATAGACATAGACAATGGGTCAGTGGAAGAAATAGCCATTTCCATTATGGCAGAAATTCTACTAATAAAAAACTCAGGCCAGCTGGTCCAACAAAAACTAGAATTTGAATAAAATAAAAGCACCTAGCCAAGAAAATTTTTCTCAGCTAGGTGCTTTGTGTTTTAGCCTAATAAAACAGCTCCTGCAGAAGCTCCAATCCTATCTGCTCCTGCCTGAATCATAGCCATCATGTCTTCATGGCTTCTAATTCCACCAGAAGCCTTGATCTTGCACTTGTCTCCAACAACTTCTTTGATTATTTTAACATCTTCTAGGCTGGCTCCCCTAGTGGAAAAACCAGTAGAGGTCTTTACAAAGTCTCCTCCACCATCTAAAACAGCCTGGGCTGCTAGGCGGATTTCCTCTTCATCCAAAAGGGCAGTTTCTATAATTACCTTAAGAACCTTGTCCTTGCAAGTTTCTTTAAGGGCCTTAATTTCCTTTACTACATAGTCTAGGTCCCTGTCCTTTAACTTGCCAATATTAATAACCATATCAATTTCGTCAGCTCCCTTGGAAATAGCATCAGAAGCTTCAAAAACCTTGCCTTCAGTGGTCATAGCTCCCAAAGGAAAACCTACAACAGTACAAACTTTTACATCAGTGCCTTTAAGCTGGTCGCTAACATATTCTATCCAAGCAGGGTTAATGCAAAGGCTCATAAAGTCATATTCTTTTCCTTCTGCAATTAGCTTGTCAATGTCAGCCTTTTTTCCATCAGCCTTTAAAAAGGTGTGGTCAATATACTTATTTAGTTCCATTATTTCCTCCTTAAGAAATGTGTTTATAAACTAGGGTCCTTGGTGGACACTTTTCCTTAGTAAATTTATAGGCAGCCAAAACTTTTTTAACAAAGTCCTTGTCCAGGTCCTTGTTGTGGTAGATGGAAAGTAGAGGCTGGTCTTTTTCTACAAAATCTCCAACTTTTTTTCTTAAAACAAAGCCAGATCCATGGTCAATTTTATCTCCAAGAACCTTTCTACCTGCTCCTAAGTCAGCAGACAAAAGTCCAAGTTCCAAAGGATCGATTTCCTCAATGTAGCCATCTTCAGGACACAAAACTTCTGTAACTGCTGAAGCTATAGGCAGTTTCTTATAGTCATCTATAAGTTCAGGGTCTCCTCCTTGGCCAAGGATTAATTTTTTCAGGGCCTTTAAAGCTGACCCATCAGAAATTTTCTCTTTTAAAAGTTTTTCTCCCTTGCCTTGGTCCATTTCCAGACCTGCCTGCTTTAAGATTATAGACCCAGCTGTCAAGACTAGGCTTTCAAAGTCTTTTGGTCCCTGGCCTTTTAAAGTTTCAATGGCCTCTATTAGCTCTAGGGAGTTGCCAATAGCCAAGCCCAAAGGCTGGTTCATATCTGAAATTATAACCTGAGTGTCCTTGCCATAGCTTTTGCCAATATAGACCATAGTTTCAGCTAGACTTGTGGCAGAGTCTAAGTCTTTCATAAAGGCTCCCCTTCCAACCTTTACATCTAAAAATATTGTGTCGGCTCCAGAAGCTAACTTTTTAGACATAATAGATGAGGCTATTAGGGGAATAGAGTCTATAGTACCACTAACATCCCTTAGGGCATAGAGAATTTTGTCAGCTGGAACTAGGTTGTCAGTTTGAGAAATTATGGCAGCGTCATAGTCTTTGACAGCTTGGATAAAATTTTTTTCTTCAAGTTCTATTTTAAGACCAGGAATAGATTCAAGCTTGTCTAAGGTCCCACCAGTATGGCCTAGGCCCTTGCCACTCATTTTGGCCACCTTAAGTCCACAAGAGGCTAAAAGGGGAACTAGAGCCAGGGACACCTTGTCACCAACTCCACCTGTAGAGTGTTTGTCTACCTTGGTTCCAGGAATTGAAGATAAGTCTACTTGGCCTCCAGAATCTACCATAGCCTTGGTGAGTAAACTTGTTTCTTCTAGGCTCATGCCATTTAAAAGGATGGCCATTAAAAGAGAACTGGCCTGGTAGTCTTTAACAGACCCAGAAACTAGACCTTGGACGAAGAAGTTTATTTCTTCTTGGCTTAAATTTTCTTTATACTTTTTTCTATTAATAATTTGGATTATGTTCATTAGATCACCTAGCTTAATTATATCCTAAAAGAGAAAAAAAGTATGCCTTAAGTAAAAAATAATAGGAAAAGAAAAGATGGCAAAGGCAGAAGTCAGCGTGGAAACTATATTAAACAATTTATACAAATTTAATATAATAAAAAACAAAATTCTAAAAAACCTAAGCTGAAAAATCCCTTGAAATTATAAGCAAAGAAAGAATAAACTTGGTCTAAAATTCAACTCATATAATAGATGAAATTATCTTGACAATAAAGTGAAAACTATGTTATTCTATCAGCAAGTGTTCGAAAAAAACACTGTAGATTATGCAAACTCCCTGCAAGCATTTGCAAGGAGAAATAACTTAAGGAGGAAATTTGCATGGCTAAAAATCAAAAAAGAGATGCCAATGATGTAGGTGGATTTCTGAAAGGTGTTGAACGTGTAGGTAACGCCCTTCCACATCCAGCAATGATATTTGTTATCTTATCAGTAATATTAATCATCGTGGCAGAACTTGTAGCAAGAAGTGGCGCTACTTGGACTTACTTTGACGCAAAAGCAGGTGAAGAAGTACAAATCGGTGCTATTTCTCTATTGAACAAAGAAGGTTTGGCCTACATTTTCAACCAAGCTACTAAAAACTTTACAGGCTTTGCTCCATTAGGAACAGTTCTAGTGGCAATGCTTGGTGTTGGTGTAGCAGAAAATTCAGGTCTATTTAACGCATCACTAAAGAGAATGTTATCAGGAGTTAACCCAAGAGTTTTAACTGTAGTAGTTATCTTAGCAGGGGTAATTTCTAACATAGCATCTGACGCAGGTTATCTAATAGTAGTACCTCTAGGAGCAATGATGTTTGCAGCTGCAGATAGACACCCTATTGCAGGTCTTGCAGCAGCCTTTGCCGGAGTATCTGGTGGATTCTCAGCTAACCTTTTAATCGGTACAACAGACCCACTACTAACAGGTATTACTAACGAAGCTTTAAGAATTTCAGGCTTAGGAATAGAACTAGCTCCAACTTGTAACTGGTACTTCCTATTTGCTTCAACATTTATGGTAACTATTATTGGTGCTGTAGTAACTGAAAAAATCGTAGAAAAGAACCTTGGAAAATATACAGGATCTTATGTTCATGAAGACGTTCCACTAACAGAAGTTGAACTAAAAGGTCTTAAGAGAGCTGGAATTGCAGTATTAGTTTATATTGTTATTATGGCCTTCTTAATGTTCCCAGAAAACGCTGTATTTAGAGAAGAAGGAAAAGCTGGTATTGACGGCATTAAGTTCTTCCTTAACAACGGTTTAATGCTTGGTATCTTACTTCTATTCATGATCCCAGGTATTGTTTATGGTAAAACAGTTGGAACTATTAAAGACTCAAACGACCTAGTAAAGACAATGTCAAAGGCTATGGCAGGCATGGGTTCATACCTTGTACTTGCTTTCTTTGCATCACAATTCGTTAACTACTTCGGTCATACTAATATAGGAAAGATTATTTCCATATCTGGAGCTACTTTCTTGAAAGAAGCAGGAATTTCAGGTATACCTCTAATGGTTATCTTCGTTCTTCTTTCAGGTTTCTTAAACCTATTTATGGGATCAGCTTCAGCAAAATGGGCTATTATGGCTCCTATCTTCGTTCCAATGATGGCAGAAGCTGGAATCCACCCAGCCCTTACTCAAGTAGCATACAGAATTGGGGACTCATCAACTAACATCATTACCCCACTTATGTCTTACTTTGCAGTAATCGTTGCCTTCATGCAAAAATATGACGAAGACAATGGTCTAGGAACATTAATCTCAACAATGTTACCTTACTCAATGAGTTTCCTAGTATTCTGGACATTATTCCTAATTATCTGGATGGCTTTAGGAATTCCAGTAGGACCAGGTGCTCCACTTTATTTATAATAATAAATGAAAAAATCAATCACCGAGAGCCAGCCTTTCGGTGATATTTTTTTAGAATAAAATATAAAAGGGTATAAGTAAATATAAAGATTAGAAAAGAAAGGTGAAAAACAAATGGAAAGAGTAATCGAAAGATTTATTGAATATGCAAAAATCGACAGCGAAACTTTAAATGAATATGACTTTAAAGAAAGACTAAAAAAAGACCTAGAAGACCTAGGCCTAGAAGTCTATGAAGACAAGGCAGGAGAAGTAGTAGGCTCTAACTCTGGTAACCTAATAGCCAAGCTAAAGGGAACAGGAGATAAGACTATCCTATTCTCAGCCCACATGGACACAGTTTCACCAGGCAAGGGAATTGAACCATATATAGACGAAGACAACATTTTAAGATCCAAGGGTGACACTATCCTTGCATCAGATGACAAGGCTGGAGTTTCAGCTATAATGGAAATGTTGACAGTCTTAAAAGAAGAAAACATTCCTCACCACAACATAGAAATTGCCTTTAACATTGCAGAAGAAGGTGGCCTAAGAGGCTCTAAGAACCTAGACTACTCAAAGATCAATGCAGACTTTGGTATAGTAGTAGACTCAGGTGGAGCACCAGGACACACAATTGTTCAAGGACCAGCCCAAACCAAAATCAACGTTAAATTCAAGGGAAGATCTGCCCATGCAGGTGTAGCCCCAGAAGATGGAGTTTCAGCTATAGTAGTAGCAGCTCAAGCTATTTCAAAAATGAAGCTTTTAAGAATTGACGAAGAAACAACAGCTAACATTGGTTATATTAATGGCGGCGGCCCAACAAATATTGTAACAGATACAGTGGAAATCCACGCAGAAGCCAGGTCTTTAAATGACGAAAAACTTCAAGCTCAAGTTGACCACATGGTTAAATGTGTAGAAGAAGCCCAAGCTG
Source organism: Bacillota bacterium (assembly GCA_030532225.1). Taxonomy (GTDB): domain Bacteria; phylum Bacillota; class Clostridia; order Tissierellales; family Peptoniphilaceae; genus Neofamilia. The sequence continues at coordinate 37,244 of JAUNLQ010000003.1, read as the reverse complement.
AATATGGCATAGAAGCAGAAATCGAAGTTCTAGAAGCCTACAAACCATTTAAAGTAGAACTAGACTCACTACCAGCCCAAACAGTTAAGGCAGCTTGTGACAGACTAGGCTTTGAATTTTCACCAGCAAAATCAGGTGGAGGCTCAGACACTAACAACTACAACTTACACAACATCCCATCAGTAAACCTAGGCATAGGAATGACCAAGGCTCACTCAGTAGATGAATTCTGTAAGGTAGAAGATATAGTAAATGGAGCAAAACTGCTTATAGAAATAGCCAGAGCAGACGTTTAATACAAAATTTAAAAAGAAATTAAAGGGGAAGGCCTAGGCCTTCTTCTTTATTTGCAAAAAAATAGTGCCAATAGCCTTTCTATTAGCACTAAAACAAAACTTTTATAAACTTATCTAGCCAATTCCTTGGCCAGTAGGTCTTCAAGATCAATTTTTATTTCCAAAACCCTAGTCTTGGCAGATTGGATTTTTTTCTTAGCTGAACCTAACTTACTAAGGACCAAAAAGTCAGCAATAGAACCGCCAAAAAAGTAGTCTAGAAAGCCTAGAAGGCCACCAGTTTCAAAGTCAATGTCCACATAGGCCTTAAGGTCTGCCAGTTCTGAATTAAGATTTTCTATGTCCTTTTTGGCCTTAACAATTTCATTTTCAGCCTTGGCAATTTTTCTCCTTTTAAAAAATGTCATAAAAAACTTTCCACCTACTAGGTCTAAAAGTCCCCAACCTTGGGCAGAATTTATAGCATCTATAGCTGAGTCTAGTCTGCCTATAACCTTGTCACAGGCCACAATAGCTTCCCTTAGTTCTTTTTTAAAGTCCATAAGTACATCTCCTCCTAATAAAGTTTCTTGTTAACATATGGTCCAAAGGCCATTTGCAAGGCTTCAACTTCTCCAATGGCCCTTTTTATATTAATTTGAGCCTGGTCTAAATCTAAGTCAGCTAGAAACTGACTAAGATAATCATCAAAAAAGCCAGAAGAAAAAGACAAAAATTGGTCTATAGAGGCCAGGTCCATATAAAATTGCAGGTCTTCTAAGTTAGCCCTTAAAGATCCAGCTTCTTCCTTGGCCCTAAAAAGTTCATCAAGAACATCTTCAATAAAGTCGTTTTTTGTAAAGCTAGAGAGCAAGCCGCCAGTTAAGTTATTAAAGGCTCCCCAGTTGCCAGCTGAATCAATTTCCTTTAAGGCTGAATTTAAATGTATAAGGGTCCTGTGAGATAAAAGTAGGACCTCTTGAATTTTTCTATTTGAAATATTGTCAGTCATTGTTACCACCTAGTCTAGTCTTTCTTTACTTATACCCTAGAAGAGCTAAAATATTAAAGCAAAAGAAAAAACTCTAATATTAGTTGAAAATCCTTGATTCAACTGATAGTTTATTTACATAAGCCTGTATTTCAGATAAATTGGAAGCAAGGAGGAAAGAAAAATGAACACAATTGATAAAGAAAAATTTGGACAATTTATTGCTACAAAGAGAAAGGACCTGAGCCTAACTCAAAAGGACCTGGCAGAAAAATTATTTATTTCTCCTCAGGCCATTAGCAAGTGGGAAAGGGGCCAATCTTATCCAGACATAAGCCTACTAATTCCCCTTGCTGACATTTTGCAAGTAAAACTTGTAGACCTTTTACAAGGCCAAGAAGACTTTGAAGAAAGGCAGCCTGCAGATGTAGAAGGGCTAATAAAAAATGTAGTGGCAATGACAGCTACAAATCCAGAAGGAGAAAGAAAAAAGAAAAAGAAAAACTTACTTATTTTTGCCTTAGTAAGCCTAATGGGAGTCTTAGAATACTTTGTCTTCTATAAATATATAAATTTAAGTTTGAACTTGTTATTAACACCTTTTATTCTAGGCCTCTTGTTTGCTAGTCAGACTTGGTTGTTTTTAAAAGAAAAGTTGCCAGCCTACTATGACGAAAATAAAATCTCCTTTGTTTCCAATGGAGTTTTTAGGATAAACCTAGTTGGGCTTAGCTTTAATAACTCAAACTGGAAGCCAGTCCTAAATTATCTTAGATTTTGGACTATAAGTGTTTTTTTACTAAGTCCCTTTATTTTTTTGGCCCTTGAAAGGTCCCAGTCAAATCTTGGCTCTTGGCTATATTTATTTTTGATTCTTGGCTCTGCCTTTGGGCCAGTTTATTTCCTTGGGAAAAAATATCAATAGAGAAATTCTCCAGAAAAGTATTTATTTCCAAGGAAAGCTTAAGAAATTATTAGATTTTAAGAAGCTTTTCCTAGGGTAAATACTTTCTATAGGAGGAGACAATGGAAAACAATAAAAGATCTTACAGTGAAAATCTTAGCTTTAAGGACTATTTGGACCAAATAAGGCCCCATGTTCTAATAATTGCCTTGGCCTTTATTATTATTGGTCTTATAGCTTTCTTGGTTACCATTTATGACCTGGGAGGCTTGGGAACTTTTCTAAAAGAGGGCTTAGAAGGAGTTATGGAAAATTTAGGCCAGTTAATTGGAGAAGATGGACAGATTAATGTTATTGGCCTTATTCTCAACAATGTTAGGGTAGCTGCCTTAGCCTTTGTAATTGGTATTGTGCCATTTTTATACTTGCCAGCCTTTATACTTCTTGTTAACGCCCTTATAGTTGGAGGCTTTTTAGGCCTGGCAGGAATGGAATCTTTAATGAATGCCTTAATAATTTTTGTTTTTGGCATTATGCCCCATGGAGTCTTTGAACTTACTGCCATATTCTTTGGCTTAGCAGCTGGTTTTAATTTATCATCTGCAGTTAACAAAACTATCAGAAGGAAAAATCCAAGGCTAAGTATTAACCAAGCCTTTGCCAATGGCATTAAGACCCTGGTCTTTGTATCAATTCCCCTGCTTGTTCTAGCAGGCTTTATAGAAGCCTTTCTAACACCAAGGCTTTTATCCTTATTTATATAAGACAAAATTTTCTTGCTAGCTTAGTCCTAGCAAGTTTTTTTGTTATAATATAAGTATAAAGAAGACGAGGGGATGTTATGAATATAGAAATAATTGCTGTTGGCAAGATAAAAGAAAAATACCTAAGTGATGCCATAGCAGAATACGAAAAAAGGTTAAGACCCTATGTAAAATTGAAGATCACCCAGCTAGCTGACGAAAAGGCGCCAGAAAACCTGTCAGACAAGGACCTGGAAATAGTCAAGGAAAAGGAAGGCCAAAGGATCCTAGAAAAAATTAAGGACGATGCCTTTGTGGTAACCTTAGAGATTTTAGGCGGACAAATGTCCAGCGAAAAATTTGCAGACTTTTTCCAAAAGGAAATGCTAGAAGGCTTTGGTAGAGACTTGGTCTTTGTAATTGGAGGGTCCAACGGTCTGTCTAAGTATGTAATGTTTCGCTCAGACTATGCCCTTAGCTTTTCAGAAATGACCTTCCCTCACCAGCTAATGAGGGTGATTCTCTTGGAACAAATTTATAGGGCCATGAAAATTATTGCCAAGGAACCCTATCACAAATAAAGGAGGGACTTATGGCCAACTTATTTGATTATATAAAGTGGCGAGGAGATCTTAGCTTTGATTCAGATCCCTTTAACGAAGTAGACAACCTAATACTTTGCCAGCTTAGCTATGCAGACTTTAAGCTCCTAAAAGAGCTGGACCAGGACTTTTTGCCTTTAAAACAAGTCTATGAGCTTTATAAGGCTAGGATGCCAGAAAATCCAGACCAGAAAAAAATTACCCCTAAGCTTATAGCAGAAAAGGCCTTAAAAGACCTTGGCCAAAGTGAAAGATATAAGGACATAAAAATTGGCCACTACAAACACATTGTAAGCAAAGACCCAGCCAGCCAGTTTGTAGCAGTAACTTATGTCTTAGACCAGATAAACTACATAGCCTATGGAGGATCTGACAACACCTTAATAGCCTGGAAAGATGACCTTTATTTTTCCTATGACTCTGGTACCAAGTCCCAGCTTTTGGCCCTAGCCTATCTTGAAGAAATGGAAAAGATTTTATCAGGACCCATAGACTTAGGCGGCCACTCAAAGGGAGGCAACCTGGCCATGTATGCAGGAATTTTTGCTGACCCAAAAACCAAGGCTAGACTTAGGACAATTTGGGCCAACGACAGCCCAGGCTTTACCCACCATATGGAAGTTGACCAGCAACTAATGGAAATAAAAGATAGGATCTGTCTTTTTGTGCCTCAATCATCAGTTATAGGCCTATTAATGGAACAAGTAGTCAAGTCCCAAATAATAAAAGCAGATGCCAAGCTTATTGACCAGCACTACCTACACACTTGGCAGGTTTTAGGCAAAAGTTTAGTAAGGGAAGAAGCCCTTTCAGAAGACGCCATCTTTATAAAAAAAGCCATAGATTCTTGGCTAGCCCAAATACCCTATGACCAAAGAAAAGAGGCTATAGATGGAGTTTTTTATTCCTTAGAAGCAGCTAGGGCAGCCACCTTTTTAGAGCTACAAGAAGGAGGCCTAAAGTCTATAAAGCAGGTCCTTAAAGCTGCAAAAAGCCTACCAAAATCCCAGTATGACCTGATAGTAGACCTAATAGGAAAATTTCTCAGCCAGTCTAAGGATCTATTTGTAGAAAATGTTTTAGAATCAGTTAACCAAACTAAACAAGACCTACAAGAAAAAATTGAAAGTGCCTTAGCAGATGATAAAAAGGATCAACTAGCCAAAGACCAGCCTAACTTACTTAGCCAAGAAAAAGAATAAAGTTTTGTTGTCTTTTTAAACTCCTTATAATAAAATGGATAAAGAGTTTTTAAAGGAGAAAATTATGGATATAAGATTTATACTTGGATGTGTCCTTCCAGGGATTATGACAGGAGTAGGGGCTATTCCTATATTTTTTACCAAAAATGTTAGCCAAAAGCTTTTGGACATCTTACTTTCAGCTGCAGCAGGAGTTATGCTAGCTGCCACTTGCTTTTCTTTAATAATACCATCCTTAGAGTCAGGAGGAGGCAGTCTGTCTGGAGTTATGATTACATCTCTAGGCCTTCTTGCTGGTGCGATTATGTTAGATTTAATAGACAAGTACGCTCCCCACGAACATTTAATGGACAAGAGAATGGAAGGAGGAGCAGAGAAAAAAGAAATTTCCAAGCTTTGGCTTTTTGTAATTGCCATAGCCATTCACAACTTTCCAGAAGGCTTGGCCACTGGAGTTGGCTTTGGTGGAGACAATATAAAAAACGGCCTATCAATAGCCGTAGGTATAAGTTTGCAAAATATGCCAGAAGGTTTGGCAGTTGCCTTGGCCCTAGTAAAGGAAGGCTATAGCATTAAAAAAGGCTTTTGGATAGCAGCTTTAACAGGACTATTAGAACCTGTAGGAGCCTTTTTAGGACTCTTGTTAGTGTCAGTTTTCGCCCCAGTCTTGCCTTTTATTTTGGCTCTAGCTGGAGGTGCTATGCTCTTTGTAATCTCTGACGAAATAATCCCAGAAACCCACAACAACGGCTACGAAAGAGAAGCCACCTATGGAGTAGTCCTAGGTTTTATAGTGATGATGGCCCTCAGCGCCTTGTTTTAAAAAGTAAGCTCCTAGTTTTCTAGGAGTTTTTTTGTTGGGGGTTTACTAAATAAAAAAAGTGCTGACGAAAATTATTCGTCAACACTAATTGCTATATTTTACAAAAAGCCTATTAAAGCTCATAAATATCATAACTATCTATGCCCTCATAGGAATAAGAAGCCTGGATGCCCCTTATATAAACTGTCCTATTGGGAATTTCTGTTGTCAGGGCTTCTTTCAAAAGAGTTTTGATTTCCAAAGCATTTACAGGACTTCTTTCCATGGCAGAAAGATAGGCCTCCTTTTGGACCTTAGACCAGTCTACACATTGGCCTAGCCTGTTTTTTAAAATCATATCTAGCCAAATTCTAGTGGCCCTACCGTTGCCCTCTCTGAAAGGGTGAGCCACATTCATTTCCACATACTTGTCTATAATCTGCTCAAAGTTAGCTTCAGGCATTTTTTCTATAATCTTTAGATTTTCTTCTAAAAAAAGTATAGGAGCAAAGCGGAAATTTCCCTTGGAAAGATTAACAGTTCTCAATTTTCCAGCAAAGTCAAAAACATCTTGAAAAAGATAGTGGTGAATTTGGCATAGGCCTTTAAAAGTTCCAATTTGAAAACTAGGAAGAAGATTTTTGTCCCAAAGTTCTAGGGCACGTTTTTTGCTTAAAAGTTCTTCGTTTTTCATAATAGGCTCTCCAGTTTTTTCTTTCTCCGTCTATGGTTTAATTATAGCATACTTATTAAGGGAAAATAAAAAAAGTCCCTTGAAGCTTATCTTCAAAGGACTTCCATGGTACACCTTGGGGGACTCGAACCCCCGACCCACTGATTAAGAGTCAGTTGCTCTACCAACTGAGCCAAAGGTGCATTACTTGTATTAGTATAGACCTTTTTTACTTTTTTGTAAAGGCTTTTAGGCAAATTTTTTATTTTTCTTAAATTATATTAAAGGCAAGTTAAAAGGAGCCATTTTCCAGGCTCCTGTAAGTTTCTTTATTGTTTTAAATTTTATATCTGCCTAGTTTTATATAGTCGCCACTTGGGTCTATGTTTTCTAGGATTTCCCAGTTATTGTCTATACCCATGGATTTTGCCAATTCTTGGAAGAAGTACATAGAAAGACCAACATCTACTACTGAATGGTCTAACATTTCTCCATTTTTAACATAGGCATAAAGAATACCATTGTCAAGGACAAATCTCCAAGGTTGGAGGTTCTTATAAGATGGTGCATATTTTAAGTCAGAAAAAAGATCTAAAAGATTCATTTCTCTAAGCTTGTCTGTTGCTGGTTTTTCAAAATTTTCGTCTAAGAAAACTATATCTTCCACATTAAGTCTAGGTGCACTTGGCTCTGGAGTAAAGGCCTTCTTGTCTTCTGGATAGCCTAGGCCAATAATATAGTGAACGTCCTTACCATCTGGGCCGAAAAGTGCTTCTTTTTCTTCTTTTATATTATCGCCAAGGGTAATTACAACTGAGCCTAGTTTAAGCTGGTAAAGCTTTGTAGTAATATTGCCTATATAAAAGGCTGCCTTAATTTGGTTGATTAAATTGTCAGCTGAATATTTTATAGGCATATAGGTCCAAGCCTTTACAAATACTCCATTATATCCAGCCTTGCCATCTAAAACTTTGTAGACTTTTTCTCCATTTTCAATTAGGTCTACTTGTACTTGGTCCCAGCCTAAGTCGTCTGCAACTTCCTTAATGGCATTTCTTACATTTGATGTATCGTCTGTGTTTAGTCTTCTGTCTTGAAAGTTTCTAGTAGATTTTCTTTCTTTCAAATAGCTTTTTATTGATTTCATAAAAGTCGCCTCCATTTAATCTTACTTCTTTCATACCCTTATTTTGTTAAATTATTTATTTTTAATAAATTATAAGATTTATTAACCAAGGGCCAAAGTAGCCTAGGCTAAGGGCTGTCATTATAGATCCTACTATGGCTCCAACAAGTACATCTGTTGGAAAGTGAACTGCCAAATACAGCCTGGACATGCCTATAAGGCCAGCGAAAATATAAAAGCCCAAGGCAAAGCCAGGAAAATATTTGGCTCCAACCATGGCCAGAGAAAAGGCTGAGGCTGTGTGGCCAGATGGAAAGGAGTAGTCACGCATTACTATATCAAAGGTGTTAAGCCATTCTAGCACTTCATAGGGCCTTAACCTTTTTGCTAAAAACTTTATAGTGTGGACAGCTATTTGGGTCAAAATTTGGCCTCCAAGAACTTCTAAGGCAAAGGTCTTTGAATAGCTACTAGAGGAGAAAAAATATACAGCAAGAATAAACACAGTAATAGAAAGACCACCTGCCAGGTTAGTAAACCTAGGAAAAAATTGGTCAAAAAATCTATTTTTCAAGTTGCCATTTATTATTTTTAAAATAAAATTGTCAAATCTAATAAAAATGTTATTTTTCTCTTTCATAGTCACGTCCTCTTGGAATTATTATACCCCTCTTTAATATTTTACTCTTAAGGTCCTAGGCTTTTCCTTATTCTTTTGTAAAATCTATGATAAAATATTCTTGGTGATTTAATGATCTTATCAGATGAACAAAAAAGAGCATCCCAGTCTTTGTCTGGCTCTAGTCTGGTCCTAGGCACTCCAGGAGCTGGCAAGACTACCATGCTTTTACAAAGAATAAATAACTTAATAGCCAAGGGAGTGGACCCAGAAAGGATTTTGACCATAAGTTTTTCCAGGGCAGCAGCCAGGGAACTAGAAGAAAGATTTAAGGCCAAGAATCCTGACCAAGAAAGGCTGCCTCACTTTCACACTATCCACGCTTTTTCCTATATTGTCCTTAGGGACTATGGAAGGAGAAAGGGCATAGACTACAAGCTTTTAGAAGGAGACAAAAGCCTAAACAAGTACAAGCTTTTGGCCAAATTTTATAAGCAGGTTCACAAGACCTATATATCTGACGAAAAGTTAGACAAGCTTATAAATAGAATTGGCTATGTAAAAAACATGCTTTTGGACCCAAAGACTATTAATTCTGAAATAGACTGTTTTGACCAAATTTATTGCCTCTATGAAGGCTTTAAGAAAAAATACAAGTATATAGACTTTGACGATATGTTAGAAGAAGGCCTAAGGATTTTAAAAGACAATTCTTCCATCAGAAACAAATACATTAACATGTATGACTATGTTCAAGTTGACGAAGGCCAAGACACCTCCAAGTTACAAATGGAAATAGTAAAAATCTTAACTAAAAAGAAAAACAATCTTTTTATAGTTGCAGATGATGACCAGTCAATTTATTCCTTTAGGGGAGCAGATCCTAGGGGCCTGTTTTCCTTAGAAGCAGACTATAAGGACCTAAAAATCTACTATATGGAAACAAATTTCAGGTCTACAAAAAACATAGTCCTAGCAGCCAAGTCCTTTATAGACCAAAACCAGCTTCGCTACAAAAAAGACCTAAAATCTTCAAAGGACTATAGCCAGCCAGTTGAAGTTGTAAAAGTTGATAGTACAGAAGACCAATATGCCTATATCTTAGACAAGATAAAAGAAGCAGACTTGGACCAAGTTGGCATTCTCTACAGGAACAATGTTTCTGCCATGGGACTAGTAGAATACCTAGAAAGAAAAAATATTGCCTTTAAGCTGGCAGACTCTTCAAAAATAAAGTTTTATGGCCACAGGATTACTAAGGACCTAGAAAATATTATAAACTTTGCTGCTGACCCTAGCCGCCTAGACCTTTTCCAAGAATTTTTCTACAAGGTCAAAGGCTATGTATCTAGACTTATGTTAGAAGACTTAAAAAGTCTAGCCAGGCCAGGCAATGTGCTAGAAAATTTAACTAGGCTAGCAGATCTAAAGCCTTATTCCATAAAGTCTATAGAAGAATTACAAAGGTCTATGGAGATCTTGGCCAGTCTTCCTATGGACCAAAAGCTAGACCATATATACACAGACCTAGGCTATGGGGCTTACCTAAGTTACTTTTCCAAAAAAGAAGGCTATGGCCTGGAAAGTGAGCTTCTAGTCTTCCAAAACCTAAATAGGATTTCTAAAAAAGCCTTAGATCTTAGGGAATTTATAGGCAGACTAAAATACTTGGACCAATATGTATCTAGGTCAGCCTATGTTAGTGAGGGCTTAAAGCTATCTACCATTCATTCAGCCAAGGGCAAGGAATATAAAGATGTATTTTTAATAGATCTTTATCAAGGAATGTTTCCAGCCAAGTCTAAGGACCAAAGCCTAGGCCCAGAATGGGAAGAAGAAAGAAGGCTTTTTTATGTAGCCATGACTAGGGCCAAGGAAAGACTGACTATCCTTTATCCAGGGAAAATTGCTAGAAAAGAAACAGAAATTTCTGAATTTCTCTTAGAACTAGACCAGGCCTGTAGGCAGTAAAAAAAAAAGTAAATAAGCATGAAAAAAGCCAGCTTTTTGCTGGCTAAATTTTTTATTTCATAAAGAGACCTATTATTTGGTCGTCAAGGTTATAGTTAATGGTAAATATTAATTTTCCATTTTCATAAATAGTTTCAACTTGACTTACTATATACTTATTTGATGTAGACTCATCTGTAAAATATACTGCTCCTCCTTGGCCAAATTCTTTAAAAGCTCCCTTGTCTACTATTATTCTATTAGTTTCTTCCATGGAAGAAGCTGCCATCGCTTCTTTCATTTCTTGAGAATATAAGTCCTCTAAGGCTTCAAAACCTTGTTCATTAATAAGCTGAATATTTTCCTTAGACATAGTAACATATTTTTCTTCTTCTGCAGCTTCCATTTCTTCACTAGCTTGGCCATTAGAACAAGCAGTCAAAACTAGACCTAAAACAAGTAGACTAACAAGTAAAAATTTTTTCATTTTAAATTACCTTCCTTTCATAAGTTAAATTTTTTAATAGCAAAACATAAACTAAATCAAAAATTAAGAAAAGACCATAAAGTCCCATAAGCCCAAGAGCAGACCCTAAATAAATTAGGCCATTAAAGGCTGTATGAAGGAAAATTCCAATAAATAAATATAGGTATTCTTTTCCCAGTCTAAAGCCTTTAAAAATAAGTATGGACTGGCAAATATGAAAGACTACAGCCAAAAATCTTTCTACAAAAATAAGTAAGTAATTTTCAAGGCCAAACCCAAAACCTGCCAGATACAAAACATAAACAACCTCACACAGACCATGGCCAAGGCCAAATACAATTGGAGCCTTTATCTTGTCAGTAAAGGAAAGTAAGCCTTGGTCTTTATAATTGTTTGCCCTTAAGAAAAATTTTCTAAAGAAAAACCTAAAGCTTTCTTCAAAAAGTCCAGCAGAGACTAAAATCAGACCATTTACAAATAGTGGGAAAGCAAGGGCAAACTTTGTAAAGGAAAAGTTGCTATTGAGGTAATTTAAAAGAGGAAGCCTAAGGACAATTTGACTTATAAAAAAACTTAAGCAACCTAAGACAAAGAGTTTAAAACATTGAAAATCACTCTTCATCTTCATCATCGCCTATACTAGAAGCTTGGTTTTTATAAATCACATAAGAATATATGCCTGGTATAAAAATTATTATAGCCACAATAACTAAGCTGGACCAAAGTTTATTATAAAAAATAGTGTTTAATAAAAGACCTAAGCCTCCTAGGATAAAAACCTTGCCAGCTAGCTTGTGGGTCTTGTCCCAAACATAGTCACTATCCAAAGTCCATGGCAGTTTTACGCCAATGGTATAGTTTCTCTTCACCTTTGGCAGGTAATTGCCAATAAGAATTAGCATTAAAGAGACTAAGCTAGCCATAATTATAGGAATATCTATTTTTTTCCCTAAAGTAAAGGCTATGGTCATTATGGAAATAACTATGGACATTAAAGGCAAGAAGATCAAGACAATGTTCAAAGCCTTGTCCCCTTGGTTTTTTCTTTTTGGATCCAAGTTAGTAATAACATAAGCTGTAACATAAATAGCCAGCATTATGGCAGGAAGGCCAAAAAGGGCGAAGTTTTTTGAGGAGTAATTATCTGGAACTCCATTAATATCAAAGTGGGTGGCGATTTGGTCAGGCAATTTACTATAAAAAACAGCGTTTATAATAAAAGGAATCATAGACAAGGCCAGGCCAAGTTTAAAAGCTTTATTTCTTTTCATCTTTATCCTCCGTAAAATTCATAATATAGGCCATCAGTTCTTCAAAAACTGACAGGTTCAAGGAATAAATCCTAAAGTTTTTTTCTTTTCTCAAAAATATTAGCTGGGCCTCTAAGAGCAAGGACAAGTGGTAGGACAGAGTAGCTGGACTCATGTCAAATTCTTTGCCAATATCTCCAGCAGTCATAGGCTGGTCCTTTAGCATTTTAAGAATCTTTCTCCTATTAGTATCTCCCAGGGCTTTTAAAGTTTTATCAAGTCCCACAGTATCACCTATTTCTATTTTTATCTAAATAGATTATAGCATTTTAAAACTTATTCTACAAGAGTTATTTCGAAAAAATTCAAAATAATCAAAAAATAATTATGGCCTAAAGGGAGCAAATCCACTTAAAAGCTGATTTATAGTAGATTTTTAGGGTATGTTTTTAAATACAAATAGCAATGAGGAGGACCTACTTATGAATAGAGAAATAGTTGATGGATATTTGTACGAAGTTACTAAATCCCTATCTAGAAAAGATAGAAAACAAGTTTATGAAAAATTAGAAAAGGAGATTTACGAAAAAATAGAAAAGACCAAGCAGGGGCCAGTTGAGACTAAGGAAGAAATTCTCCAAGTTCTAAAAGAATATGGTAGTCCAGCTGATGTAGCCCAAAAATATAGCCACAATGGATCCAAGGCCCTGGTGCCTCAGCCCCATTTCAGCCACTACAAGGTTGACAAAAACCTAGCCTATGTTATTGGCCTAGTTTTTTATGGCCTATTGGGATTTTTGTCCCTAAGGACTTTTTCTACAGCTAACTTTGGTCCTGACTTTGTTCTTAATTCTCTAGTGGATATTGCCTCTATTTTACTAGTAGTTTATATTGCCTACAGCTTAAGTTTTTCCTGGGTATCAGGATCTAGGCTAAAGACCTGGGACAAGTTTTCCAAAAACCTTAAGTCCCAACCTTCTAAGTCCTCAAGAGTTTCTGCCTTTGAAATTAAATTCCAAGTAATCCTAGGCATAATCCTGCTTGTGATTTTTGCCTTTGCCAATGATATGTTGGCCTTGGACTTTAAGGGTGTTAATCTAGGCAATGGCTATATGATTTTAATGACCCCTTTGCTTATTTTGGTTTACTTTTTCCACACTATTAATGTGGCCTACAAAGAAATAGACAGAAAATACAGTGGAGGAGTTTTGTTTACAACAATAATTAGCAAGTTGGCAATAATTGCCCTATCCTATTTTATTTTTGTAAAAGAAGATGCCTTTAGCCAAAACTTTAGGACCTGGCTAGCTGGCCTTCTTCCTAACAACGACCTAATGGCTGGCATGGTTAACAACCTAGGCCTAGTGGTATTTTTCTTAGTGGTTATTCTGGCTTGTATAGACATAGTTGCCACAGCTTTAGGCTTCCACTCTAACAAGAAAGATTCAGTAGAAGCTATTTATCAAGATAGCTTTGGAAAAGCTGACCTAGCTACTAAGGATCTGTCCCAAGAAGATGAAAAAGACCTAGCTGATGACCAAGGCTTAAAGCAAACTACAGTTGTAGAAGACAAAATCGACCCACTGAAGGCAACAGGACCAGTGTTGATGGCAGAAACCTCAGACAGCCAAGGACCAGAGGAGGACCTGCCTAAGGTTCACTCAATTGATGAGGTCCTAGATGACAAAATTGATCCCCTAAAGGCTACAGAGCCAGTGTTAATGGCAGAAAACTCAGACAGCCAAGCTAGTAGCCAAGAAAAAATTGATCCTGAAGACTTACAGACCCAAGACCAAGAAAAAATTGATCCCCTAAAGGAAGTGGAGACAAAGTTTGATCCTCTTGGTGAATTGGATCCAGAAAATGAAAATTCAATTTTCAACCAGGACCAAGAAGAGGACAAGGCTCCTAGTATAGCCGATTTTATGAAGAAAAATAATAAGTAAGGAAAAGATACAAGAATGAATGTAAAAAATTATACAGTAAAAGAGAAAGAATATATTGAAGAACTAGAGACTACAGCCTACTATTTGGTCCACAATAAGACCCAGGCCAAGGTCCTATATTTGGAAAACCAAGACCAAATCAAGACCTTTTCCATTGGTTTTAGGACTCCGCCTAAGGATTCAACAGGTGTGGCCCATATAGTAGAGCACACAGTTTTGTCAGGATCTAGAAAATACAAGACCAAGGAACCTTTTATGGACCTGGTCAACTCTTCTATGCAAACTTTCTTAAATGCCATAACCTTTCCAGACAAGACTATTTATCCAATAGCCTCAAGGAATGACAAGGACTTCCACAACCTAATGGATGTTTATTTAGATGCAGTTTTCTATCCAAGTATTTATGAAGAAAAGAAGATCTTTGACCAAGAAGGCTGGCATTTGGAAATGGAAGACCTAGATGGACCCTTAGTTTATAACGGAGTTGTTTATAACGAAATGAGGGGAGCCTACTCAGACCCAGACGGCCAAGTAATAGAGCTACTGCCTGCAGGCCTTTATCCTCAATCTACCTATGCCCACGACTCAGGTGGAAATCCCCACCATATACCAGACTTGACCTATGAAAACTTCTTAGACTTTCACAGGACCTACTACCATCCATCTAACTCCTATATATTTTTAAATGGCAAGATGGATATAGAAGAAGTCCTTGCCTATATTGACCAAGAATACCTGGCCAACTTTGATTACCTAGAAGTAGACTCTAAGGTGGACCCAGGCAGGACTCTAGAAACAAAAGAAAGCCTAGACATGACCTATTCAATAGGAGCAGACGAAGACCCAGCCAACAAGGCCTACTATGTCTATGGAGTAAAGTTAGGACAATCTACTTCTCCTTTAGACAGGTTTATGAAGTCTATCCTTGAAGATATTATAATAGACTCAGACTCATCGATTTTAAAAGACAAGTTTTTACAATCAGGACTTTGCCAGGACTATTATGCTCAGGCTACAACCTCTATTAACCAAGACCTTTTTATCCTTGGGAAAAATGGAGATGGAAACAAGTTAGAAGACTTTGTAAAAATTATAGAAGAAGGCCTAAAAGAAGCTGTGAAAAAGGGCATAGACAAGGACCTTTTGGCAGCAACCTTAAATTCCTACGAATTTTCTAAAAAGGACCTAGGCATCCACAAGGGAGTTCTATTAAATATATCAGTTTTAAGATCCTGGCTTTATGACGGAAGTCCAATTGAAGCCTTGAAATACAAGGAAAGCCTAGCCTATATAAAAGACAACTTAGACCAGGGCATAGTGGAAAAATATATTGAAGACCGAATCTTAAACAATGGCCATAAAATTCAAATGACCATAAGAGCAAATCCAGGAGAATTTGCAGAAAAAGACCAGGCCCAAAAAGAAAAACTAGCCAGCTACAAAGAATCCTTGTCCCAAGAGGAAAAGGAAGACCTAGTAAAGGCTACCCAAGATCTTTTTGCCTACCAAACCAAGGAAGACTCAAAAGAAGCCAAGGCTACTATACCAAGGTTAGAACTGGCAGATATTTCTCCAGGAGTCAGCAAGCTAGACAGCCAAATTAAAGACTTGGGAGACCAGACTTTAATCTTTACCAAGGCCTTTACCTCATCTGTCTACCATATGACCATGTCCTTTGACCTGAAAAATCTTGTTAAAGAAGACCTGGCCTACGCAGCAGTTGTCCTAGACCTACTAGGGTCCTTAGATACAGAAAATTATTCTTACAAGGACTTAAATAACCAAATAGATATAAACACAGGAGGCATAAACTTCTCTCCAGCCAGCTACCAAAACCCTAAGACCCTGGCCTACAAAATCCAAGGCAATCTTAAGGGCAGGGCCATGGAAGACAAGATTGATAGCTACTTGGACCTAGTAGAAGAAATAATCTTTAGGACAAAATTTGACAACACTAAGAGGATTAAAGATCTCCTTCTAGCAGAAAAATCTGACATGGAAGCCTCAATAGAACAAGGAGGCCACTCTCTAGTAGTGTCAGAAGTTGCCTCTATGATGGATGACAGTGCAGACCTTAGAAATATTTTAGGAGGCAGGAAGTTCCTTTTTGCCCTAAGAAAAATCCTAAAAGACTTGGACCAAGACCCTGACCAAGTAAGGGCCAACTTAGAAAGAGTCTACAAGAAAATTTTCAACAAAAAGATAACTTTATCAATAGCAGGAGAAGAATCCTATGCGGACAAAAGCCAAGCTTGGCTAGAAAAAATCCAAGACCAGCTGACAGACTTTGAAGAGATATTTGCCTACCAAAGGGAAGACATAAAGTCCTTGGCCTTAAAATCATCATCAAATGTTTGCTATGTATCAGATGGCTTTAACCTAAAAGACTATGGCATAGAAGCCATGGGTTCCCAAAGAGTTTTGGCAAAAATAATTTCAGGAGACTACCTTCACACCCAAATCAGGGCCAAGGGAGGAGCCTATGGAGCAGGCCTAAGCATTAGCCCTAATGGCAATGTGACAAGCTACTCCTACAGGGACCCTAACCTGGACAAGACCTTTGAGACCTATGACAAAATAGGAGACTATTTAGAAAACTTGGACCTTGAAGAAAGGGAACTGGTGGACTTTATAATTGCAACAATGAACCAATTTGATCCGCCAACAACAGCCAGCCAGTATGCCAACATGGCCCTGGCCAGATACTTTACAGACTTTGGTCACGAAGAATTATCTGTGATGAAAGACCAAGCCATTAAGACCAAGGTTGCTGATATCAAGGCCTACAAGGACCTGTTCAACAAAGTTCTAGGGAAAAAGTTTTATGCAGTAATGGGGTCTAAAGACCTAATAGAAGGATCCCAAAGAAACTTCCAAGAAGAAAAATTAATGAATGAATAAGAAATAAGGCTGGGAAAGCCAAAGTCCCAGCCTTTTATAATGGAGATTTTTTTTGAAAATTTTACTTTTATAAAAAATTTTAAGATAAAAATTTCATTTAAGAAGGACAAAGCTTTAATTTCTTCTTCCTTTGCTATTTTATGAAAAGGATTTCTGTACTATAATAGACAGTAGATAATTATACAAGGAGGACTTATGAAGAAGTTTAGCGAAATTGAATACAAAAGACCTGACGTTGACGGATTTCTAAAAGTAATTGAAGAAGCAAGTGAACAGTTCCCCAAGCTTGACCTTCAAGGCCAAGTAGACTTAATCAAGGCCTTGGACAAGGCTGGAGAAAAAATTACCACAGCTGGAACTCTTGCCCACATTAGGTACACCATCGACACTAGAGATGAGTTTTATAAGGGTGAAGTGGAATACTTTTATGAAGTAGAACCTAAAATTGAAGACAAGCTGAAAGTCTTTAACAAGGCAGTCCTAGACTCCCAACACAGACAGGGCCTAGAAGAACTTTTTGGTAAGCAAATTTTCAACCTTTATTCCATGAGGGAAAAAATCTTTGCTCCAGAAATTATGGAAGACCTAGTAGAAGAATCTAAAATTGCCAATGAATACCAAGACCTAATTGGTTCTGCTCAAATTGACTTAGATGGAACAACCTACACCCTATCTCGTCTTAGACCTTTAATCGAGTCAAAGGACAGGGAAACTAGGATCAAGGCATCTGAAGCCTACTTCGGTTTCTTTGAAGAAAACGTGGACAAGTTTGACGATATTTACGACCGCCTAGTAAAGGTTAGGGACAGAATTGCCAAGAAACTTGGTTTCGACAACTTTGTAGACCTAGCCTACTTAAGAATGTCAAGGTCAGACTATGGTCCAAAAGAAGTTGCAGCTTACAGGGAAGCCATTGTAAAACACGTAGTTCCTTATGCAACAGAACTTAGAAGAAGACAAGAAAAAAGACTGGGCCTAGACCATCTTTATTACTACGATGAAGCCTTAAACTTTAACTCAGGCAATGCCAATCCTCAAGGTGACCCTGCTTGGATTTTAGACAGGGGCAAAGACCTTTACAAGGCCCTAGGACCTGTTACAGATGAGTTTTTCTCAACTATGGTCAAGTACGAACTTTTTGACCTACTAAGCCGTGACGGAAAAATGGCTGGAGGTTATTGCACCAGCCTAGATGAATACAAGGTGCCATTTATTTTTGCCAACTTAAATGGAACAGCAGGTGATGTTGAGGTTCTAACCCATGAAGCAGGCCATGCCCTACAAATGTATTTGGCTAGGAACCAAATTTTATCAGCCTATGGTTTCCCAACCCTAGAAGCTTGCGAAATCCATTCTATGTCTATGGAATTTTTGTCCTACCCTTATATAGACCTGTTCTTTAAAGAATACACTGAAA
Source organism: Bacillota bacterium (assembly GCA_030532225.1). GTDB lineage: Bacteria > Bacillota > Clostridia > Tissierellales > Peptoniphilaceae > Neofamilia. The sequence continues at coordinate 19,356 of JAUNLQ010000003.1, read as the reverse complement.
AATTTAAGTTTGCCCATATGGCTGGCACCATGGAATTCTTGCCTTATGGAGCCTTGGTAGACCACTTCCAACACTTTGTATATGAAAATGTTGACGCAACACCAGCTGAAAGAAGGGCGAAGTTTAGAGAACTGGAAAAAATCTACCTGCCACACAGAGACTATGGAGACAATGAATTTTTAGAAAATGGAGGCTTTTTCTTTAAACAAGGCCATATCTTCCAAAGTCCTTTCTATTATATAGACTACACCTTGGCCCAAGTTTGTGCCATTGGCTTCTTTAAAATGAGCCTAGAAGACCATGACAAGGCCATGGAAACCTACCTTGACCTTTGCCGCCTAGGTGGATCCAAGTCCTTCTTAGACCTAGTTGCCTCAACTGGTTTAAAAAATCCATTTGCAGATGGAACCATGGAAGAAGCTGTAGCAACTATTAAATCTCAACTAGACAAGATTGACGACAGTAAGTTTTAGATAAAAATTAATATATTCCAAAAGCTGTTAGAAAAAATTCTGGCAGCTTTTTTGGTTCCCTTTATTTTAGTCGAACTGTAGCTATATAAGGGGTACAGTCTATGGTATCTTAAAGATAGGTGATGAAATGAAAAGAAAAATTATTAGTGCAGGTCCAACTTCTATTAATGAAAAGGTTTTAGAGAGAATGGTTTCAGTTTCTACTAACCCTGATTTGGACCCAGAATATTTGAACTTCCACAGAGAAGTTGAAAGAAAATATGGCAAACTTTTAAATACAGATGCTACAAGTTTTATAGTTTTAGGTGAAGCAATGATTATCCTTGAAGGCTCTATTTGTTCTTTAATGGACAAGGGAGACAGGGTTTTGGTTTTGTCTAATGGAGTTTTCGGTGCAGGCTTTGCTGATTATGTGGACTTTTTTGGTGGCTCTGCTGTCCTTTATGAAAGAGACCACAGACATGGCTTTAATATTGAAGAGCTTAGAGAATTTTTGGAAAAGGACCATGACTTCCAACTGGCAACTATGGTTCACTGTGAAACTCCAACTGGAGTTACTAACGACATTAAGGCCATAGCAGCTGAATTAAACAAGTATGGCATCCTATCAATTGTTGACTCTGTGTCAGCTGTTGGTGGAGAGTATATTGACTTTGACGACTTTGGCGTTGACCTAATTTTAGGGGGCAGCCAAAAGGCCATTAGTGCCCCAACTGGCCTGTCTATGGTTACTATTTCTGACAGGGCCAAGGAAAAAATTAAAAACAGAAAGACCAAGGTTCCAAGTTATTATATGAATTTTGAAAATTATTATAATTACTCTGACCCAACCTTTGCCTTCCCATATACAATGAACGAGCACTTAACCTATGCCTTAGACCAGGCTCTTAATCTTGTTTTGGAAAAAGATTTTGTGGCCTTGCACAAGAGATATGCAGACATTACTAGGAAGACTGTTGTAGATTGTGGCTTTGAACTTTATGCCAAGGACCACCATTCTAACACCTTAACTGCAGTTGTCCTTCCTGAGGACGTAAAGGCCCAAGACTTGTTGGAAAAAATGAGAGAGAAAAACATTGAAATCTCCAAGGGTGCAGGACCTATGGCTGAAAAGCTATTTAGAATTGGCCATATGGGCAACAACATTAGCTACGAAAACTTTGACTTGCTTTTCCAAATGTTGGACCAAAGTTTTGCAGACCTTGGTCATCCTTTGGACAAGTCTTTAAGACAGACCTTTAACAAGTACTACCAAGAAATTAAGTAAACATATTTTTTCCCTATAAGAAAAGTCTCAAGACTAACTTAGACCTTAAGTTGTCCTTGGGGCTTTTTTGGATAATAAGTACATTTAGCTGTAAAGAGAAAAGTTCTATAGTATAATTAGCTAAGGTGATATAAATGAACTTAAATATAAACTGGTATCCAGGTCATATGAAAAAGACCTCAGAGTCCATTAAAGAAAATTTAAAAAAAGTAGACCTGGCCTTTGAGCTAATTGACGCTAGGGCCCCAAGGGCTACAGAAAATCCCTTGCTGGGACAGCTGTTAGGAGACAAGAAAAAGATTTTAATCTTCAACAAGGCAGACCTGGCAGATCCTGAAACTAACAAAAAGTGGCTGGCCTATTATAAGTCCAAGGGCCTTGCTGTTGTAGAGCTAAATTCCAACACAGGCAAGGGAATTCCAGACCTTTTAAAACAGGTTCACATAGAAATGGAAGACAAGAGAGCCAAGGACAGAGAAAAGGGCATAATCTCCAAGCAGGTTAGGGCCATGATTATTGGCGTTCCCAATGTAGGCAAGTCTACCCTAATAAATTCCTTAGCCAAAAGAAAGTCTACCAAAACTGGCAACACTCCAGGTGTAACTAGGACCAACCAATGGATAAAAGTTGGCGACGACCTTTTGCTTTTAGACACTCCAGGTGTTTTGTGGCCAAAGTTTGAAACTGAAGAACAGGCCTTGCACCTAGCCTATATTGGTTCTATTAAGGATGAAGTTTTGCCTAGGGAGGATGTGGCCTTGAAATTAGTTGAAAGGCTGTCAGACCTTTATCCAGACCTTTTAGAAGCTAGATTCAAAATCCAAATCCAAGATAGACCCTTAGAGACTATGGAAGAAATTGCCAGGAAGAGAGGGGCCATTATGAGGGGCAATGAAATTGACTACACCCGTGTTACAGATATAATCCTAGATGAATTTAGGAAGGCCAATATTGGCAGAATTTCCTTGGAGCAACCTAATGTTTGATATAGAACTAGCCTATTACAAAGAAGGCAAAAGATATATAATTGGCATTGACGAAGTTGGCAGGGGACCCTTGGCAGGAGACGTGGTGGCAGCTGCAGTTTGTGTTGACTTTGGTCAAATTAATGAGTCAGCCCACGACCTAGGCCTAATAGCTGGAGTCAAGGACTCAAAAAAATTAACAGAGAAAAAGAGACGAGACCTGGCCACCAAGATCAAAGAAGGAACAGTGGACTTTGCCCTAGCAGGAGCCTCGGCCCAAGTTATAGACAAGATAAATATTCTCCAGGCCACCAAACTGTCTATGGAAAAAGCCTTGAAGGATTTAGAAAGCAAGTTAAGGGACAGGGGCATTGAGCCAGACCTGGTCCTTGTAGACTCAGTGAAAATAGCAAGCCACCTAGAAACTGTGTCCCTAACCAAGGGTGACGACAAGTGTTATTCCATTGGCTGTGCATCGATTTTGGCCAAGGTTTATAGGGATGATGTTCTTTGCCAGCAATATGAAGAGGCCTATCCAGGCTATGGCTTTGCCAAGCACAAGGGCTATGGAACCAAGGCCCACAGACAGGCTCTCATAGACCTAGGGCCAAGTCCAATTCACAGAAGAAGCTTTTTAAAGAACATGAAAAAGTGGGAAGACGAGGCCAAAAGACTAGGAGACCAGGGAGAAGAAAAAGCCCAGGCCTACTTAGAAGCCCAGGGCTATAAAATTATAGACAGAAACTTTATCTTCCACAATGAAGGGGAAATTGACTTAATAGCTAGAAAAGATTTTTATTTGGTCTTTGTAGAAGTGAAACAAAGAAAAAACGCCAACTACGGCTATGGGGCAGAAGCAGTTGACTCAATAAAACAAGGAAAAATAAAAAAGGCAGCAGAATACTACTACCAATTTAAAGCTAAAGATAAAGACCTTCAACCACGCTTTGACGTAATTGAAATCTATACAGAAACAGATGAAATTAATCACTTTGTAGATGCCTTTCAATAAGTTTACTTTTTAAGATTATGGCCACAGTCTGGACAGCTAGGTTCAGCTGGAAAGCTAAGTTTTAATAGTCTGCCACAAGAAGGGCAGCGATAAAAGCCAAAGGTAAGGACTAGGTTCATGGCCACAAGGCCAGCAAGTAGGGGCAAAATCTTATGACCATCTAAGTCTAAGAAGGGCATAAGATAAGTACCTAAAACAACTAGGCTTATGGTAGAAAGGCAGTCAATAAATTTTCTAGCCAGTAAATGCTTAACCACAATTATCATCTCCTAAGGAAATTTTAGGTCAGAAAAACCAAGAAGGCTTTAATAACAAGTAAAAGTTAAGTAAAAGAAATCAGCTGAGAATTTTTACTTTCCAGCTGATTTTTGTTTATATATTTTTATTGGCCAAAAAAATATTCTATAGTCAAAATGGGATGAAGGACCAACATTCTAGGTCCAGAAAATCTCATTATCTTTTTTATTTGCTGTCTTTGTTCTTTTTGGTAGCAGTGGATGGTACAGGACTTGCAGACTATGTTTTTGTTTTTGTTAGGACAGTTTGTCATCTTGTCAATGGCATAAGTTTCCAAGGCCAAAAGATCTTCAGCTTGATCAGGGTGGGCTTTTTTATAAATTTCCACCATCAGTCTTAGAATTTCCTTCTTTTTTTCTATTTTTTTAGTCATTGCTTCCTCCTTAGCTTAATTATAAATAAAGACTTGCCTTAAGCCAAATTTTTTTTAAAAAGCCTAGAAAAAACTTTGGTCTTTGATATTTATTAAATTTATTATGTTATAATGGACTTGTAAGACATAGTTTATAGAAAGGAGGAAACAAATGAAATTGAAAAAGAAATTTTCATTACTTATTTTATTACTTACTATTTTTGCCTTAACAGCTTGTGGGTCTAAGGACCAGGCTGAAAAAGAAAATCCAGTCAGTGAAAATCCAACAGAAGCTACAAGTGACGGCGACAAGGTTGTGGCCACTAAGGACTTTCCAAAGGACATAGCTCCTGTTGAGGACTATAAGGAAGCCTTTCCAGCTGTAGTAGCCTCATTTGAAAAAAATAGCCAAATGGAAGCAACTACCTATGGAGGCTCAGTTCAAGTTGATTATCTAGCTGAATATCCATACTTAAAAACCTTCTACAAGGGTTATGTTTTTGAGCACCAATACGACAGGGCCAGAGGCCATGTTTATGCCCTAGAAGATGTTATGAACACAAAAAGACCAAAGGCTGGAGCCTCATGTTTGGCCTGTAAGGTTTCTATTTACAACGAAGAGTTTGTAAAGGATCCTAGTCTGGCAGCCATGGACTTTGACCAATACATTGAAGCCCATGGAGACATAGTTGGCTTTACTTGTTATGACTGCCATGGAGACACTCCAGGTAAGGTTCAAATTAACAGAAAGCACCTACAAGACCACTTAGATGCTAATCCAGATCCAGATTATTTAAGGGGCAGCATGCTTTCTTGTGCCCAATGTCATGTGGAATACTATATGACTGCTGATGAAAAAATCGTAAAGCTTCCTTGGACTCAAGGCCTTGGAGCAGATGAAGCCTATAAGTACTACCAAGACCTAGGCTTTTATGATTGGGTTCATGAGCTTACAGGAGCCAAAGTTTTAAAGGCCCAACATCCAGAAACTGAAACCTTTAATGGCTCAGTTCACCAAATGGCCAAGCTAGACTGTCTAGCCTGTCATATGCCAAGGATGGACCAAGATGGAGAAACTATTTATTCCCATCACTGGACTAGCCCACTAAAGACTCCAGAAGCTTCTTGCTTAAAGTGTCACAGCGACCAAACAGCAGAAAGTATTGTGAAAATGGCAGAAAGTATTCAAAAGCCAGTTGTTGAAAGAACAGATGCCCTAGGCAAGGACCTAGAAGCCTATATTTTAAATTTAGCAGACCTAGTTGCCATGGGTGGCCTAGATGAAACAAATTTAGAAAAGTTACAAGACATCCAAAGAGAAGCCCAATTCTATTGGGACTATGTATTTGTAGAAAATTCTGAAGGCTTCCACAACCAAGGCAAGGCCTTACAATACCTTGACCATTGTGAACAGTTAATAAAAGAAGGCAACGACCTTATAGAAAGTCTATAAAATCAAGGGCTGTGTCTGAGCTAGGAAAGGATCTTAGCCACACAGCCTTTTAAATTAGGAGATATTTTGAAAAAGATAGTAAAAATTTTGGCATCAATGAAGTTTGCCATAATAATTCTCATAGCCTTAATGCTAGTTTCTATAATTGGCAGTCTTATTCCCCAAAACCAGGCCCCAGAATTTTATAGGGCCACTTATGAAAACTTTGGAGACTTAATTCTTAGGCTAAATTTGGACCAGCTTTATACTTCTACTTGGTATTTGTTGCTGGCAGTTTTCTTGTCTTTGTCTATATTTTTTTGTATAGTTGTTAAGCTAAAGCCTTTAATAAAAATTTTTAGGACAAGAAATTTTAAACAAGGACTAACTTATATGGGCCTGTGGCTCTTGCATTTAGGTTTGATTTTACTTATTTTATTTTTTGCCCTTGGCAATGCCACAGCCTACCAAAACAGGGTCTACAATGTATGCGGAACCTTAAGTTCTGTTCCTGAAACTGATATAAGCATAGAAATTTTAGACTTTGACTTAGTCCTTTCAGACCAGGGCCACATTGACCAGTACAAGAGCCAGGTGAAATTTTATGACCAAGAAAAAAATCTCTTAGACCAAGGAGAAATTTCTGTTAACCATCCAATGACCATTAAGGGCTACCAATTTTCCCAGGCTTCTTATGGCTATTATGTTGAAGCTACAGTCTTCAAGGATGGAGAAAAACTTGGCCAGGCTGCCCTTTTGGAAAATGAATATATTTCCATAGAAGATGGAAGATTGACCCTAAGGCTTAACAGATTTTATCCAGATGTTAAGGAAAAGGACGGAGACCTAATAAATAATTCTAAGCTAATAAAAAATCCTATGCTAGAATACACAGCCTACCTAGGCACTATGGCAGTGAAAACTGACCTTGTCTCAGCTGAAAGCAAGGTCCAAGTTGGATCTTATGAAATAGAGTTTACAAATCCTGCCTACTATCCAATTCTAGACATTAGAAAGGATAGCTTTGAACTTTTAACTGGCCTTGGAGCCTTGTGCTTTATGCTTGGAAGCTTTATGGTATTTTATCAACCAAGAAAGAAAGAGGAAAAGAAATGACCCTAGTCCAAATAGAAGATAAGTTGTTTTTGTTTGCAGTATTTATTTATGCCCTAAGCATGGTCTTATACTTTTTATCTTATATAAATAAAAATGAAAAAATTGCCAAGAAGGCCCAAGTAGCCTTAAGACTGAGCTTTCTTATTCACACAGCAGCAATAATAGTTAGAGGCTTGGCAGCAGCCAGGATGCCTTTAAGCAACCAATATGAATTTGCAACAGCCTTTGCCTGGGGAGTGGCCTTGTTTTTGATAATTTTTGAAAACAAGTACAAGTATTATTCTATGGGTAGCTTTGTCCTTCCCTTGCTATTAATAGTAATTGGCTATGCAGCCTTGGCCAACAAAGAAATCCAGCCCCTTATGCCAGCTCTTAAGTCTTGGTGGCTGCTTATACACGTTTCCTTGGCCATATTAGCCTATGGGTCCTTTGCTCTTGCAACAGGAACGTCCATTATGTTTTTGATCCAAAATAAAAAGGATGGTCCAGATTCTAGACTGCCTGGCAAAGAAGACTTGGACCAGATAACTTACAGGGCTGTGGTCCTAGGCTTTCTATTTCTGTCTATGACCATAATTACAGGAGCCTTGTGGGCCAAAAAATCCTGGGGCAGATACTGGGCCTGGGATCCTAAGGAAACTTGGTCCTTAGTAACTTGGATTATTTATACTATCTACCTACATTTAAGAAGGTCCAAGGGACTGGCAGACCAAAAGTCAGCCTGGTTTTGTATCCTAGGTTTTCTTGCAGTGCTCTTTACCTATGTGGGAGTGAATACACTTTTGCCAAGTTTGCATTCTTATGTATAAAAGTAAATAGAAAGAATGAAATCAGATGGGAATTTTTCTCCTCTGATTTTTATTTTGGAAGTTTTGTTAGCTTATATTATAATATTCATGTACAGACTTTGACCTGCTTAAGATAGAAAGGGAGACTTTATGGCGAATTTTACAGAAAAACTTATTGTGACAACTTTTACTAGCATGTTAGAAAGAACCCCCTTAGACAAAATTACAGTTACAGCTTTAATCAATGAGGCTAACATTAGTAGAAATACTTTTTATTATCACTATGAAGATATTTACGACCTTTTGGACCAGGTAATGCTGGGAGTTTTGGAAAAATACGAAAACGCAGCCAAGGACATGGACTTGCCAGAGGTTTTTAAGAGCTTTTTGTATGCTTGCAAGGCCAATAGAAAAAAAGTCTACAATATTTTCAACTCTATATCTAGAGACCGTTTAGAAAGATATGTGTTTCAAGGGACTAACAGTGCCATTATGTTTCACCTTATGAAAATGGCCCAAGAGTTAAATGTTAAGGAAGAAAGGGCCAAGGCTGTTGCTGATATTGTAAGATATTCTATTTATGGTTTCTTCACTGAATTTTTGTGGGAAGGAATGAAAGGGGACATTGAAAAAAAGGTAGACGAACTTTGGGGCCTTTATGGGGAACTTTTAGACTGTATGTTTTCTGATCATAGGCAAAAAGCCTAGGACAATTTAAGGGATTTGTCCTAATTAGGACAGCATTTATTTTTTGAATCTTCGAAAAGCCCTTAATTTTAGTTATGCTAAGATTAAGAAAGAATAGGAGGTTAAAAAATGACTGTTAAATCAAAACTTTCAAAACTTGGACTAACTAGTGCCTTTGACCATCTTTATGAAGATCCAGAAAAAAGTTTACGTGATCTTATGGATTGGGCAGACAAATTTTCTGCAGGTTTCTATGAGACTCCTAGACGACTGGCTCGCCAGGCTATTGAAGACCCTGAGGACCCTTATTATCCATATGTTCGCCATGTGGTTAATGACATAGACCCTGAAGTAATGAAGACTTTTGCCGTAAACTTCTTTATTAATTCTAATTTGGCCAGTGCACCTATCCAAGATAAGCTAAGAGACAAGTACAACTGTAATATTCCTTGGGCTATTTTAATGGACCCAACATCAGCCTGTAATTTAAAATGTACTGGCTGTTGGGCTGCAGACTATGGCAACAAACTAAATTTAAGTCTCCAAGAAATGGATGACATTATTGACCAAGGAAAAAAACTAGGCATTTATACTTATTTATTTTCTGGAGGAGAACCTTTAGTAAGAAAAGATGATCTTATTTATCTTTGTGAAAAACATCCTGACTGTATGTTTACAGCCTTTACTAACGGAACCTTAATTGACGAAGACTTTGCTGACCAAATGCTAAGGGTAAAAAACTTTGCCCCTGCAATTTCTCTAGAAGGCTTTGACCAGGCCACTGACCAGCGCAGGGGAGATGGAGTCTACAACAAGGTTATAAAAGCCATGAAGATTCTTCATGAAAGGAAATTAATTTATGGAATATCTTGTTGCTACACATCCTTGAACTATGAAGCCATTACTTCTAAAGAATACCTGGACATGATAGCAGCCAATGGAGCCTACTTTGCTTGGTTCTTCCATTATATGCCTGTAGGTATGGATGCAAGTCCAGAACTCTTGCCAAGTCCTGATCAAAGGGAATTTGTTTATAGGAGGATAAGGGACTATCGAGCCAACAATCCACTGTTTATTGTTGACTTCCAAAACGATGGAGAATATGTTCAAGGCTGTATAGCTGGAGGAAGAAGGTACCTGCACATAAATGCCAACGGAGACTATGAACCTTGTGCCTTTGTTCACTATTCAGATTCTAATATAAGAGAAAAAACCTTACTTGAGGCTTTAAACTCACCTCTATTTAAGGCTTACCACTATGGCCAACCCTTTAACAAGAATCTTTTACAACCTTGTCCAATGTTAGAAAATCCTCAGGCCCTTTATAACATGGTCCAAACAAGTGCAGCCAAATCTACAGACATGCAGGCACCAGAATCTGCAGACCATTTGTGCAAGAAGTGCCAACCTTATGCTAAAAATTGGCAGTCAAGGGCAGACCAGCTATGGAAAGAAAGATTAGATCAAAGACCTGAACTTAGAAATTTAAACAAGTAAAAATAAAATTGCTAGCAGCAAAACAAATAAAATTCAAAGGGACCTAAGCAGGTCTCTTTTTTCAGCCAAGAAAAAATCTAGGAAAAGCCTAGAGACAGCTGAAATTTTTTCCTCCTATGTTATAATTATATTTAGACTTATATAAATTATCTTTAGGAGGAGTCTTATGTTTTCTTGTATAAAAACCTGTGCCTTAGAAGGACTTGAAGGCCATATTATAGATGTTGAAACAGATATTTCTAGGGGCATGCCTAAGTTTATGCTAGTAGGCCTGCCAGCTACTTCAATAAAAGAATCTATAGAAAGAGCCAGGGCAGCTATTAGAAACTCAGGCCTGGAATTTCCTGTTGCAAAAATTACCACCAACCTTTGTCCAGCTAATCTAAAAAAAGAAGGAACCCAAATGGACCTGGCCATAGCCCTAGGTGTTCTAGCTTCCTCTGACCAAATAAACTACGAAAAATCCCACGACTACATATTTTTAGGAGAGCTGTCCTTAGACGGAGCTATTAATAGAATTGACGGAGCCCTACCTATGGTAATTTCTTGTAGGGACCTAGGCCACAAAAAGTTTATAGTGCCAGCAGCCAACAAAAACGAATGTGCAGTAATTGCAGATGTGGAAATATATCCAGTGGAAAATCTTAACCAAGTTGTAGATTTTTTAGACAGCAAAAAAGATATTTCCAGATATGTTGTTGACGACATAGACATGGCCAAGGATTTTTTCGCCTTGGACTTTGAAGACATGAGAGGCCAAGAAAAACTAAAAAGGGCCTTGGAAATTTCTGCAGCAGGCAACCACAATCTTCTCATGCTAGGACCTCCAGGCTCTGGCAAGACTATGGCAGCCAAAAGACTACCATCTATAATGCCAAGGCTGACCTTTGAAGAAGCCATTGAAGTTACTAAGATTTATTCAGTAGCTGGACTTTTAAAAGAAGAAGGCCTAATTAGACAAAGGCCTTTCCGTTCACCTCACCACTCTGCCTCAGCAGCTTCTCTAATTGGAGGAGGCAGGATTCCTAAGCCAGGAGAAGTGTCCCTGGCCCATAATGGAGTCTTGTTTTTAGACGAGTTACCAGAATTTCAAAGACCAGTAATAGAAGCCTTGAGACAGCCTATGGAAGACTGTGTAGTAAACATTTCTAGAGTGTCAGCTACCTTACAATATCCATCAGACTTCTTATTTTTGTGCTCAATGAACCCTTGTCCATGTGGCTACCTAGGAGACCCTAACCACGAGTGCACCTGTTCCCAAAGGGAGATTTCCAACTATCTAGGAAAAATCTCTGCCCCAATTTTAGACAGGATTGACATTCACGTTGAAGTAAATCCTGTGCCCTTTGACGACCTGGCTTCAGCAGCCAAGGCAGAATCGTCAGCCTCTATTTTAGCAAGGGTAGAAAGGGCTAGAAACATCCAGCTACAAAGATTTAAGGGCAAGAAGATTTATTCCAATTCCCAAATCCCAGACAAGTTAATTCACCAATACATTGAAATTCACCCTAGCCTAAAAAAATTAATAGAAATGGCCTTTAAAAAATATAAATTTTCAGGCAGGGCCTATAACAAGATTTTAAAAGTTGCCAGGACCATAGCAGACCTAGAAGGCAGTGACCAAATAAAAGACAGCCACCTACTAGAAGCAATTTCCTACAGGTCCTTGGCCAGCCAGTATTGGGGCAGTTAGCCTTAGAAGAAAATATTACTCCCTAACCACTAAGCTTATATAAAGAAGAAAATTCCAAGGAGGCCCAATGGAAGCCAGAGAAATTTTAATTTATCTCCATTCCTTATTTTTAAATGCCCAATACTTTGAGGCGATTTTAGACTTAGAAAACTTAGAAGACATACTTTATATGGACCAGGAAGACCTGGAAAAAATTCCTGGAGCCACAACAAGAAGTGTGGAAAAAATCCTAGAGTCCAGGTCCAAATCCTATATACAAAAACTTGTAGAAGACATTAACAAGTCTGCAACAAATGTGATTACTATTTTGGATCCAGCCTATCCCCAGTCTCTTAGGCTTATAGAGTCAAGTCCTAAGGTTTTGTACCTAAAGGGCCTGCCCTTAAACTTAGAGGGAGTAAAGCTGGGAGTAGTAGGAGCCAGAAAGTCTACCAAGTACGGCCAATATGCAGTGGAAAAATTTGTTGGAGACCTGGCAGATCTGGGAGCCACAATAATTTCAGGCATGGCCCTAGGCATTGACGCCCTGGCCCACAAAAATGCCCTAGACAAGGGGACCTATACCATAGGAGTCTTAGGCACAGGAGTGGATCTAAAATATCCAGCTAGAAACCAAAGGCTTTTTGAAAGAATGTACAAGGAAGGAACCTTGATTAGTGAATATCCACTGGGAACTGAGGCCAAGCCCTATATGTTTCCAGAGAGAAACAGAATTATTTCTGGCCTGTCAGATGGAGTAATAGTCATAGAGGCCAAAGAAAAGTCAGGGTCACTGATTACAGCCAGACTGGCAGCAGAACAAGGCAAGGAAGTTTTTGCAGTTCCTGGTAACATTAACTCCCTTTATTCAGTGGGAACCAACAGGCTGATCCAAGATGGAGCCAGCCCACTTTTAGATATAGAAGACCTAAAACTTGCCCTGCCAGACTTAAGAGAAAAAGAACAAATAGCTATGGACCTTAGCTGTCTTGACCTGTCAGCTGAAGAAGCCTTAGTCTACCAAGGAATCCAAGAAGGCTTAGACAAGTTAGATAACCTAGTGGCAAAGACTGGCCTGCCAGTGGCCACAGTTTCCTCTACCATAATCCTATTGGAAATGAAGGGCTTGGTTACAGACCTAGGCAGCCTAGGCATAAAGCTTGTATAGAAGGAGAACAAATTGGTCAACTGGAAAGAAATTGCTAAAATCGACAGCCACATTCATTTAATGCCTGAGGAAGTAAGACAGGCAAATATAGAAACTGGAGGTAAATTTGTAGTCTATGGAGGGCTAGAAGATTATAAAAGGCTAATGGAAAAATATAATATAGAAGCAGCCTTTATTATGCCCTTTAATGACCCTTATATGCTGTCCATGGACTTTACTGTGGAAAGTGTTCATAAAAATTTAGCTCAGATAATTGAAGGCCAGGAGCAAAAACTCTATGCCTTTGCCGATGTGGACCTAAGGCTGGAGATCAAGGAGACCTTAAGAGAATTGGACAGGGTCTTGGCTCATGAAAACTTTCTAGGGATTAAGATCCATCCAAACAATGCAGCTTATCCTATAGACGGTTTGTATTACAAGGAGATTTTGTCCTATGCAGAAAAGAATAATAGGCTAGTAGAAATACACTCCTATCCTAAAGACCATCTTGTAGATGACTTGTGTTCACCTGCTAGAATAAAAAAGGCCCTAGAGCCCTATCCAAGGTTAAGAGTTTCCATAGCCCATTTAGGAGGTTTTCACTACCAAGAGTTTTTTGGCCTGCCTTATTATTTTAATATTTCAGCTATTTTAAATGCCTATGTAGACCGACTTGGCCTGGAAAAGACCAATGAAATATTGCGAAAGCTGGGAGTAGACCGTTTGGTTTTTGCCAGTGACTATCCAGACAATAGAAGTCTAAAGGCTGATGAAATTTATGACAAATATTTTCAAAGCTTAAATCAAATGGACTTTACTCAAGAAGAGGCAGAAAAAATTTGTAGGACCAATGCCTTGAAGATGATAGGCAAAGCTTAGACTTAATTTAAAAAGCCGAGAAAATTATTTTTACAAGTAAGTAGTAATAGAATAAATTAAGGAGGATTTTATGTACAGAGAAGAACACGACACAATGGGAACCTTATTAGTTCCAGAAAATGCTTATTGGGGAGCCCAAACCCAAAGGTCTTATGAAAACTTTAAGGTTGGCCATGAAAAAATGCCTATGGAAATCATTAGGGCCTTTGCCATTATAAAAAAGGCATCAGCCTTGACCAATGGAGACCTAGGCCTTTTGGACCAAGAAAGAGTGGACCTAATAGGAAAGGTTTGTGACGAAATTTTAGCAGGGGACCTAGATGACCACTTCCCCCTAGTAGTATGGCAAACAGGATCAGGCACCCAGTCTAATATGAACGTTAACGAAGTAATAGCCAACAGGGCCAAGGACTTAAACAAGGAAATCTCAATTCATCCTAATGACCATGTTAACAAGTCCCAAAGCTCTAATGACACCTTCCCAACAGCCATGCACATAGCAGCCCTGCTTAAAATCGAAGATGAACTTTTGCCAGCCCTGGAAATTTTCAGAGACCAACTTCTAGAAAAAGAAAAAGACTATATGGACCTAGTGAAAATCGGCAGAACCCACCTTCAAGATGCAACGCCTTTAAGTCTAGGCCAAGAAATATCTGGCTGGAGGTCTATGATTGACAACAACATTGCCATGATTAGCCAGGCCAAGGAAAGTCTGAGACAAATAGCCCTAGGAGGAACAGCAGTAGGCACAGGCCTAAACACCCACCCTCTTTATGGAGACAAGGTGGCAGAAAATATTTCCAAATTAACTGGCAAAAATTTTGTAACAGCATCAAATAAATTCCACTCCCTAACATCTAAGGACGAATTAGTTTATGTTCATGGCAGCCTTAAGGCCCTAGCAGCCAACATGATGAAAATCGCCAATGACGTAAGATGGCTAGCCTCTGGACCAAGATGTGGCATAGGAGAACTTATAATTCCTGCCAACGAACCAGGCTCTTCTATAATGCCAGGCAAGGTAAACCCAACTCAAGCAGAATCTTTGACCATGCTTTCAGTCCAAGTTATGGCCAACGATGTGGCAGTGGGAATGGGAGCCTCCCAAGGCAACTTTGAACTAAATGTCTTTATGCCAATGATCATTTATAACTTCTTACAATCTGTTCAGCTTCTAGCAGATGGAGCCAGGTCCTTTGAAGAAAAATGCCTAAGAGGACTAAAGGCCAATGAAGAAAAAATAAAAGAAAACTTAAACAAGTCACTAATGTTAGTAACAGCCTTAAACACTCATATAGGCTACGAAAAGGCAGCTGAAATTGCAAAAGCAGCCCATGCAAAGGGAACAAGCTTAAAGGAAGCAGCCATAGCCAGTGGATATTTAAGTGAAGAAGACTTTGACAAATGGGTTAAACCAGAAGATATGGTTCACCCCCACAAATAAAATATTTTTTAAGACCTGAGGATTTTTTCTTTCAGGTCTTTTTTAAAAGCCTTCCTATATTATAGTAGGAAATTTCAAAAATCTTGATAAAATCCTGATAAGTAATTGCCTTTGATTTTCCAAGATGTTAAAATGAACTAGGACGCTTAGAAACGATTACATATTTTTCGTTTTCTAGTCTTATTATTTATTTAATGATAAGGAGAGCTAGACTTATGGAAAAATCTAGAAAAACAAGAATTTTAAGTGGAATTAGTCTAACTTTTGCTACAGTTCTTTGGGGACTTAATTATGTGGCCCAACAAGAAGGTTCTAAACACCTAGATCCCTTTACTTTTAATATGTTAAGAATGTGGATTGCAGCTGTTTTTATCCTGCCTATTATTTTATATTTAAACCACAAGGACTTTAAGAAGCTTTCCTTTTGGACTGAAGATGACAACATTAAAGAAACTGTTTTAGGCGGTATTATTACTGGCTTAGTTTTAATTTCAGGTCTTACTTGTCAACAAACTGGTATAAGGTACACTTCTGTTGGCAAGGCTGGATTTTTGTCTTCTTTGTCTATTATTTTTGTTCCTTTAATTTCCATCCTTGAAGGGAAAAAAGTTAGGCTTTACCAGTGGCTGGGAATTTTCTTTTCCCTACTTGGAGCTGCCATTCTTTCTTTCAATGATTTTAATGGAATAAATATTGGAGACCTTTTTATGATTGCTACTGCTTTTTTTATAGCCTTGCATATTATGACTGCTGGCCATTTTAATAAAAGGGTAGATTCTATAAAGTTTTCCTTTTTTAGATTTTTGTTTGCAGGTTTCTTTTCCTTTATTATCTTTATGATTTTTGAAGACCTGACTTGGGCAACTTTAAGCCTAGTTTGGAAACCTGTTTTGTTTTCTGGTATCTTTGGCTCTTGTGTGGCCTTTACTTTAATGGCTCTTAGCCAAAGAAATTTGGACAATGTTTCTACATCGATTATTATGTCTTTAGAGTCAGTTTTCTCTTTGCTTTCTGGCTGGATTATCCTAGGCCAAAAGCTTTCTGGCAGAGAGATTTTAGGATCTGCAATTTTGTTTACTGCTGTTATGGCTATGCAGGTTTATGGCGGTCTAAAGGCAAGGAAGGAGAAAGTGAATGACTAAGGCTAAGACTATAGCTGGAGATTTAAACAGATTTGAAAAGCGTAGGCTGGCAATGATAATGCTTTTTACTGCAACTTTAATATGGGGACTGACTTTCTTGGCCCAATCTGAAGGGGCTAAGTTTGTTCCACCCCTATTTTTTAATGCTGTAAGGTTTTGGATCGGAGGTTTTGTAGTTCTGCCTGTTGCAATTTTCAGGGCTACAAAAAACACTGGCAAACTTTCTTTTTGGTACCATGTTGACAACAAGGCCTTAACTTTAAAGGGAGCCTTTATTGATTCTCTTACCCTTAGCTTTGGAGTTACCTTCCAACAAATGGGCATGGCTACAGCTAGCCCAGGCAAGGCAGGCTTCTTGGCTTCTCTTACTATTGTCTTTGTAGCTGTTATTGGCCTATTTTTTGGAAAAAAATTAAAGGCCCTTCAATGGCTAGGAGTTTTCACTGCAGTTTTTGGTGTAGGCATTATGTCTTTGACTTCTGATTTGTCCATAAATATTGGAGAGATTTATTTGATTATTTCTGCCTTTATTTATGCCTTTAATACAATTTTAACTGGCTATTATTCCACAAGGGTAGAAACTTTTAAGTACACAACTTTTAGGTTTTTCTTTGCAGCTGCTACTTGTACTATTTTGTCTGTGATCTTTGAAAGTGTTTCAATGGAAGCCATTAAAAGTGCTGTGCCTACTCTGTTGTTTACTGGAATTTTTTCTTCTGGTATAGCCTTTACCCTCCAAGCCTTTGCCCAAGTCCATGTTGAAGATTTGACAACACAACTTATGCTGTCCTTAGAGTCTGTTGTTGCCATGTTAGGCCAATGGATTATTTTAGGTACAGTTATGTCTAGCAGGGAAATGATAGGGGCCTTTATTCTCTTTGGATCTGTTGTCTTTATCCAAGTTTATGAGTCCTACCAAAGCAAGAAAATTGATATGGGTCACCCCCAATCTTTATAAATAGTTGAAAAATTTTTTCAAGTGTGATAGTTTAAGATACCGTAAGGATGGTGAATATGGCACAGAATTTAATAATAGTTGAGTCACCCACTAAAGCGAAAACCATAGGAAAAATGTTAGGCAAGTCCTACAAGGTTGTAGCTTCTGTAGGTCATGTAAGAGACCTACCAAAGTCTACCCTTGGAGTTGATATAGAAAACGACTTTGAGCCTAAGTATATAAATATAAGAGGCAAGGGCCCTTTGATCAAAGATTTGAAGAAGGAAGCCAAGGCAGCAAAAAATGTTTATCTAGCAACAGATAATGACCGTGAAGGAGAGGCTATTTCTTGGCATCTAGCCTATATTTTAGGCCTGGATCCAGCTGGAAAAAACAGAATTTCCTTTAACGAAATTACCAAGGACGCTGTAAAAAGTTCCCTAAAGGCTCCTAGGACCATTGACCAAGATTTAGTAGATGCCCAACAAGGAAGAAGAATTTTAGACAGACTAGTTGGTTACAAGATTTCTCCTATATTATGGAAGAAAGTAAAGTCTGGACTTTCTGCAGGTAGGGTTCAATCTGCAGTAGTAAAAATAATTTCAGACAGGGAAGAAGAAATTGAAAACTTTATTCCTGAAGAGTATTGGTCTCTAGATGCAAATCTTAAGGCCAAGGCCGGCAAGTTTAAGGCAGCCTTTTATGGCAAGCTTGCTGCTGGCAAAGAAGAAAAAGTAGAATTAAAATCCCAAGCAGATGTAGAAGCAGTAAAAAAGGCCCTTGACCAAAATAATTTTCTAGTAAAAGAAGTAAAGCTAGGAGAAAGAACTAGGGCGCCAAGGCCTCCCTATACAACATCTACCCTCCAACAAGAAGCCTCTAGGTATATAAACTTCCCAGGTAGGAAGACTATGCAAGTGGCCCAACAACTTTATGAAGGAATTAACCTTGGTAGCAAGGGAACTACAGGTCTTATAACCTATATGAGAACAGACTCAGTAAATATTTCAGACCAAGCTAGAGCCCAAGCCAGAACCTATATCTTAGACAACTATGGCAAAGACTACGACTCTTCCTTTAGAAAATTCAAGTCTAAGGCAGGAGCCCAAGAAGCCCACGAGTGTATTAGGCCTACAGATGTGTTTTTGGCCCCGCTGGCAATCAAGGAGTTTTTGACCAATGACCAATACAAGCTTTATAAATTAATTTGGGAAAGATTTATGGCATCTTTAATGGCAGCAGCCAAATTTGACACTATAAATGCCTCTATCTATTCCAATGACCAAATCTTTAAGGCAACTGGCTCAAACCTAGCCTTTGACGGATTTTTGCTCTTGAAAAATAAGGCTGACCAAGACGAAAAAGAAAATAAGCTTCCTAAACTTGTTGAAGGAGAAAAACTTAAGCTTGAAGACCTACAAGCAGACAAGCACTTTACTAAGGCTCCTCCAAGATATACAGAAGCTAGTTTAATTAAAACTTTGGAAGAGCTAGGCATAGGCAGACCTTCAACTTATGCTCCAACAATTTCTACTATTACAAAGAGAAACTATGTAGAGCTAGAAGACAAAAAGTTTGTGCCTACAGAGTTAGGTCTTACAGTAAATTCTCAATTAACTGAATATTTTCCAATGATTACCGACAAGGACTTTACAGCCAAGATGGAAGACGAGCTAGACAAGATTTCTGTTGGCCAAGAAGAGTGGAAAGAGGTTATAAGAGATTTCTACAAAGAATTTCAAGAGAAATTGGCCTACGCAGAAAAGGAAATGGAAAAAGTTGAGCTAAAGCCAGAAGTTACAGATGAAATTTGTGACAAGTGTGGAGCTAACATGGTTATAAAAATGGGACGCTTCGGCAAGTTCTTAGCCTGCCCAAATTTCCCAGAATGTAGGAACACCAAACCTTTGTTAGAAAAAATTGGTCTTAAGTGTCCAAAGTGCAAAGACGGTGAGATCATCAAAAAAAGATCTAAGAAGGGCAGAGTTTTTTATGGCTGTTCTTCATATCCAGACTGTGACTTTGTCTCTTGGGGCAAACCTATAGACAAGAAGTGTCCAGTTTGTGGATCCTTGTTAACTGAACCAACAACTAAGAGAGGAAAAAATTATACTTGTTCCAATCCAGAATGTTCATATAAAGAAGCAATTAAAAGTAAAGAAGATTAAGAAAACTAGGCACCCTAAAAAGGTGTCTTTTTTTCACAAAAACTTTTCTTTTAAATTTACAAGATATAAGATATGTTATAA
>JAUNLQ010000009.1 GCA_030532225.1 Bacillota bacterium | reverse complement strand
TAATGGAGTGGGAAAAACTAGCCTACTTAAAATTTTAACAGGGATTGACAGTGATTTTTTAGGTAAGGTTTTGGTAAATACTAAGATTGGCTATTTGTTTAATGACCAAGATGACATACTAAGATACAAAGAAAAATTTAGTCCGGGACAATATCAGAAAATGAGATTAGGAGAACTATTAGCTGACAGTTCTACTTTTCTTTTCATTGATGAACCAACATCTCATTTGGATATAGACCAAAAAGATCAGTTAATTAAAAGCCTAAACAGCAGATATAAGGGATTTTTGTTAATTTCTCATGATCGTGATTTTATAAATCAATCTTGCAAAAAGATTTTTGAGCTAAAAAATGGTAAGCTGGAGATTTTTAATGGAGATTATGCTTTTTATTTAGATGAAAGAGAAAAAAGAAATAAATTTTCCCAAAGGGAATATCAAGCCTATATAAGCGAGAAAAAAAGACTGGAAGATGTAATGAGAAATAAAAAAGAACAGTCTGACAAGATAAAGAGACCTCCTAAAAGAATGGGTAACTCTGAGGCCAGGCTTCACAAAATGGGTGGACAAGTAAGCAAAAAAAAACTTGACAAGCAAGTGAAGGCCATTGCATCTAGGATAGATCATTTAGAAGTTAAGGAAAAGCCTAAAGAAGACAAGCCTATTGAATTAATTATGGCTGAAAAAGAAAAGATTTTTTCTAAAACTATTATTAAAGCGGATAATTTAAATAAAAGTTTTGGGGACAAAATTATATTTAATAAGGCAGATTTTATTATAGAAAATAATAAAAAAGTCGCCCTTCTAGGCAAAAATGGATTAGGAAAAACAACCCTACTAAAAATGATTCTCAACAGAGAAGTTTGGGTTCATCCAAACTTGCGTATAGGTTATTATAGCCAAATGGATGAATGTTTAGACCATAAAAAGAGTATTTTGGAAAATATTTTGGAAACTTCTATTTATGACCAAAGTTTGACTAGAATTATTTTGGCGAGTTTAACATTTAGAAAAGAGGATGTATTTAAGCCTGTTGCTGTGCTTAGCGATGGAGAAAGAGCCAAAGTAAAACTAGCAAAAATCCTAACTTCTAATTTTAACTTTTTAATTATGGATGAACCTACAAATTTTTTAGATATTAAAGCTATTGAAGCTTTAGAAAACCTTTTAAAAGGTTATGATAGACCTATGATTTTTGTCACACATGATGTTAGTTTTATAAACAATATAGCTTCTTCTTTGTTAATCATAGAAGACCACGAACTAAAAAGTTTTCAGGGGAATTTGGTTCAATTTAAGGAAAATCAAAATAAAAAGAAGCAAAATAAAGATAAAAATAATTTTTTGCTAGATTTCAGACTTAGTTCTATAAACAATCGTTTAGCAATGGAAATTTCTAAAGAAGAGCGAGATGAACTAGAAAGTGAGTATAAAAAATTGCTAGAGGAAAAAACTTTAAAATAGATTTTGCCTATTAAAAGTGCTTGGATAAAAGTCCAGGCACTTATTTTTTTATAGATTCTTATTAAGGCTTTGTAAAATATTGTTAAATCTAAAAGTTTTTTAAATTACAATCCTAATCATAGGCTATAATGAAAGCTGTAACTTAGTTTGAAGGAGTTTTTATGAAGAAGATATTAAAGATTACAGCAATAAGTCTACTTATTTTAGGATTAGTTTTCCTTATTGGATTTACAATTTTTGTTGGAAAAAGTTTTTTTGATGGATTTACTAATGCTAGTCCAAGAGAGGAAACTAAGAAGAATATGGCCTATTTTCAAGAGGATTATGATAAATTTAAGGCAGACCATGACATAAAGGAGCTGGAAATTCAGTCTTCAAAGTTCGACCACAAGATAGCTTTGATTCATGTTGATGAAGGGAACGAGGACCTGGCTGTGTTAATTCATGGCCTAGGAACTAGCAAGGAATCTATGGCCAAACAGGCTCAAGTGTTTTTGGACCTGGGTTTTGATGTTATAATGTATGACCAGAGAAATGCTGGAGACAATATGGCAGACTATTCTACCTTTGGAGTTTTAGAATCTTATGATGCCTTAGATGTTTTGTCCTATGCTAGAGAAAATGTTGGCCAAGGGGAAATCTTGTTGTTTGGAGAATCTTACGGGGGAGCTACAGCCCTTATTGGAGCTGCAAGAGATGCAAGGAATATTGATTATATGGTCCTAGACTCGCCTCTAGGAGATGGAATGTATATGATGGAAGACACTCTTGCTAAGATAGAAAAGGACACAGGCCTGCCTCAGGAATTTATGGTTTTCGCTGCTAATATTTATACGAAAATGAAATTAGACTTCACCCTAGATGATATAAATTCTGCAGAATGGATTAAGGATAAGAATTTTGACTTTCCAGTTTTAATAATAAATTCCCAAGAAGACCAAGTAACTCCGCCTGCAATGGTTAAAGAAATTTATGATAACTTGAAAACTGATAAAAAAGAAATTCACACAGAAGAAAGTGGAGGCCATGCAAATTTAATAAAGGAAGACTACGAAAAATTTAAGGGTATAATAGAGGGATTTTTAGAAAAATACAGATAGTACTTAGAAGACATTGGCAGCCTTAGTGGCTGTCATTTTTGTTTGTAAGTATAAAATAATTTTACAAGTTAAGGATTAAGGTATAAAATGAAAATACAAAAACTTTCCTGCAAAGGCAGGGGTGATCCGATGTTATTGTGGATAAACGAAGGGTCAAATTTAAATTGCCTGCATTAGCAGGTGAGGGTCCCAATTGTTAATTGGGGCTTTTTTATTATCAGAAACAGATTGAAAAATTTCTTGAACAGAAAAATCAAAGTTAGAAAAATTTTATATTTCTTCTTGCAATATTTTAAATTTATATTATTATATATTCACAATAACATGTTTGGTATATGAATGAGAACAAAAAAGTAAACAAGGAATGTTGCAGGAATAGAGTTTATTGTTACAAGTAGGGTAGTAATATTAAGGAGGAGGCGGTTATGAAAGATATTTTTTGGGCCAAGAAAGCTTATGCCAATGGACAATATTATTGGTTGCCACTGTTAGACCATCTTTCTGATACAAGGTTTATTATGGGAAGACTATGGGAGTTGTGGTTAGACCAGGGCCAGAGGCAGCTGATAGAAAATGCTTTAAGTGGAGGCAACACTTCAGGCAAGGACTTGGCCATGTTTTTGGCAACTGTTCACGATATAGGAAAATGTTCTCCAGTTTTTCAAACTCAAAAGTCTTTTAAGACGACTTCTGATTTGGATACATATTTAGTAGAAAAATTAGAAAGCCAAGGTTTTACTGGACTTTCTAACTTATTTTTAACAGGTAGTCAGGCGACCCATCACACTAAAGTTGGCCAAATGCTTTTAGAAGACTTTGGTGTTTTAGAAGATATTTCGTCAATTATTGGCGCCCACCATGGCAAACCAGTAGGATCTCTTGAAGATATTAAAAAACTAGCTGATGGTTATGAAAATCATATTTATCAAAATAATGCTGGCCAAGAAGTTGAGAATCGTTGGAGAAAATATCAAAGGGAAATTTTTGATTGGGCCTTGGAAATAAATAATTACAAGATTGTAGAAGACCTTCCAAGAGTTAAACAAAATGCCCAGGTGCTTTTGGCAGGTTTGTTAATAATGGCAGACTGGATAGCCAGTAATGAAAAGTATTTTCCTTTAATCAGCGTAGATTCTGCTGGTGTAGAAGATAGAAAATTCAGGGAGAGAAATGCTTGGACTAGTTGGTTTAAAACTTTTACTTGGGAAACAGATGAACCAGATACAGCTGAAATTTATTTCAACAGATTTGGCTTCGAAAATCCTCGTAGCACCCAGAAAACTTTTATGGACATAGTTGAATCTTGTGAGGAACCTGGAATTTTTATCTTTGAAGCTCCTATGGGCCTGGGGAAAACTGAAGCGGCCTTAGTTGCAGTAGAACAACTGGCCTATAAGCTGAACAAAAGTGGAATGTTCTTCGGTCTTCCAACTCAAGCCACAAGCAATGCAATATTTCCTAGAATTGCCCATTGGTTGACTTCTGTTTCAGGAGACTTTGGAGACTCATTGCCAATTAGATTGTCTCATGGCAAGTCAGAGCTGAATGAAGATTTTAAGCATATTAAAGATAATATTGATATTGAAAGTGGCATGGAAGGCAGCTTACTTGTGAATCAATGGTTCTCTGGACGAAAGACTATTGCCTTAGACGATTTTGTTATTGGTACGATTGATCAATTTTTGATGATGGCCTTGAAACAAAAACACTTATTTTTAAGACACCTAGGCTTTAGTAAGAAGGTTGTAGTTTTAGACGAAATTCACTCCTATGACTTATATTCCTCAACTTACCTAAACAGAGCTCTAGCCTGGCTTGGTTTTTACAGGGTGCCAGTTATTATACTTTCTGCAACCCTACCGGCCTCTAGAAGGCAGGATCTTATAAGAGCATATTTAAATGTAAGATATAAGGCAAAAGACTTATCAACTGATGCTTATCCTTTAGTTACTTATACTGATGGAAATGAAATTAAACAGTTTTCAAATTTCCAAAGACAAGAAGATAGGGAAGTCGAAATAATAAGAACAGAAAATGACCAAATATTTCCCTTGTTAGAAGAATTCTCCAAGCATGGAGGAAATATTGGAATTATAGTTAATACAGTAAAAAAATCCCAAGAATTAGCCAAGGAACTTTCTAATATTTATGGCAAGGACAAGGTCTTCCTCTTACATTCGTCTTTTATTGCCAGCCATAGGGCAGAAAAAGAGAGACAACTTCTAGCTATGATTGGGAAAAATGCCAGTAGGCCAGACTTTAAGATTTATATAGGAACCCAGGTTCTTGAACAATCTTTAGACATAGATTTTGATTTGCTAATAACTGACTTGGCTCCTATGGATTTGTTAATACAAAGGATTGGTAGGTTACACAGGCATAGGATACTTAGACCAGACTTTTATAAAGACCCAAAAGTCTATGTTTTAGGAACTGATGAAAACTTTGAATTCGACAAGGGCTCAAGTGTTATTTATGAAAAACTAATTTTAGCAAGAACTCAATATTTTTTGCCTCAGAGAATTAAAATTCCTGGACATATTTCGCCTCTTGTGCAGAAGGTTTATGGCAGGGAAAATATTGAACTAAAAGAGACCCTAGTAGATCTTTATAAGTCTTTTGAAGAAGAATCTGAACTTTTTAAAAAGGAAAAACAAAACAAAGCTAAGGCATTTTTGTTATCGCAACCTAAGACAATAGAAAAGAAGCGCAGAACTACTAATAAAAAAGCTCAAATAAATTCTATAAAAGGCTGGCTAGATTATAATAGACCAGATAAAAATATTAGTGAGGAAAATGCTATGGCAAGTGTTAGGGATATCGACCCTACAATGGAAGTTATAGCATTGAAAAAAATAGCTAATGGCTATGGTATTTTTGGTAACAATGAGGATATTTCAAAAAGAATTGAGGATTTTGATATAGCTATAAATTTAGAAAAAAATACCATAAGATTGCCTAGATTTTTAACCATGCCTCGAAAAATTGATGACACAATTAAATTTCTTGAAGATTATCGAATGAATTATTTAGATTCTTGGCACGATAACCCTTGGTTAAGTGGTAGTTTAGGAATAATTTTTGATGGAAACAATGAATTTATTCTGGATGGTGTAAGGTTAAAGTATAGTTTGGATTATGGATTAGAGTATGAAAGGATGAATGATGAGCAGCTATAATTTACTTTATGAAAAATGGATACCAGTTGTTGTAGGTAAAGGTGCAGAAACTAAACTGGTGTCAATAAGAGATGTTTTTGAAAATGCCAGTGACTATCTTGCCTTGGCCTGTGATACTAAGGCTCAGGAGTTTTCAGTACTTAGAATTCTCCTTGCAATTAATCACACAGTCTTTTCTAGATTCGATTTTGAAGGGGAGGTCTATGAATATTTACAAGTAGATGAAAATTATGTGCAGCTAGAAAATGCGGTAGAAGAAGAAGCCTATCTTTACGAAGATGATTTAGAAAATACATGGCTGGATATTTGGGAATCAAAAAAATTTCCACAAATTATTTTTGATTATTTAGAAAAATGGGAGGAAAGATTTTATCTTTTTGATGACAAGTATCCTTTTATGCAAGTTACAGAAAAAGATGTCAGACCAGATTTATTGGGAAATCATAATCCAACAAAAATTTCTGGAAAAAATATAAATAGACTAATTTCTGAAAGTGGCAATAAGATTTCCTTGTTTTCTCCCAAAAATGATTTTGGATCTAACAAAGAAATTCTTAAAGAAGATGAAATAGCCAGGTGGTTTCTAACCTTTCAAGGCTATTCAGGCCTTTCTGACAAAAGAGCCTATGGCACAGAAAAATATAAGTCTTCTAAGGGATGGCTTTTTGACCTTGGTGGGATTTATTTAGAAGGGACAAACCTATTTGAAACTTTAATGTTAAATACAGTTTTATACTCTGAAGAAAACTATTTTTTAAATATACAAAAACCTGCCTGGGAATATAGCAGTGAGGAACTTTTGAAAAAATATTTAAAGAAAAATAATCCACTGAGTATAGCAGAACTTTATACGACTTGGAGTAGGGCTATTTATATTTCACCAAACACTAATCCAGATGAACCTTTTTCAATGTATATAGTAAAGCTACCTGATATTGACCATGGAGACAAATTCTTAGAACCAATGACCATTTGGAAGCTAAACAAAAATGGAGATTACAAGGATAAGATAACTCCAAAAAAACATCCAGCCAACCAGGCTATGTGGAGGTCCTTCGGTCTGATAACAGTAGAAGACCACAAGGCAGAGGCAGTTAGAGTACCTGGAGTAATTGCCTGGTACAAAAAAATGTCTCAACTAATTGATTTGCCGAAAATTAAAATTAATGCCATTAGTATGAAAGATGATGGTAACGCAACATCCTGGGTACCAGTGGATGAAATTTATGACTATTTATTTGTAGACGAAGTGGTAATCAAAGATGATGAAAAAGAAGGTTGGACTCCAAGAGTCAATGCCACTGTAGAAGAAACTAAATTTGCCATTTCAGTAGTTTATAAAAAATTTTTAAATGATATAAGGGAAATTAGAAATATTGAAAGTTACGGTTTCAGTAATCGAAAAATAGAAGAACTGTATTATTTAGTGGACCAACCTTTTAGAGAGTGGATTTCATCAATAGAAAAAGATGATGACAAGGACCTAAAAATTCTAGAGTGGAGAAAGACCCTGAAAAAAATAATTATAAGGGAGGCAGACAGAATAGTAGCAGAGGGAACTAACAGGGACTTTAGAGGCATAGAAAAAAATGATAAGACTATGAACATTGCAACTGCATATTCATATTTCAAACATTTTCTAAACAAAAATTTAATAGTAAAGGAGGAATATAATGACTGAAAAAACATCAAAAACCAAGCTGGTCTTTTCTACGACTAATAGGGTTATTAGTATAATTTCTAATAGTTTAGAAACATCAAGGACCAAGGCGAATTTGGCTAAGTTAAGAAATTCTGTGGGAAAATCCCTTGGAGAAAACCCAAGCAATTTTCAAATTATTTATGAAAATATGGCAGAAGAATTGCTAAATCCCAACTTCAAGCTATCCAAGGCAGAAGAGGCTGTCATTACTAGCTTACAACTATATGCCATTCATCAGCAGTCCAAATCATATTCAGTTAATGAAATTTCAGAGAATAAGGGCTGGGATAACTTTGGCAACTCCCTATCTTTTTTGAGAACTAATGATGACAATACAGCTTTGGACAATCGTTTCAATGCAATGATAACATCTAGCACTTTTGATGAACTAATAAACCATCTTAGACAGCTAGTAAAACTATTAAGATCAAGTGATAAAAATATTAAGGTTAACTATCCTAAATTATCAACTGACCTTTATAAGTTTTTAAATGGAGACAATAACACAATCAAGTTAAACTGGGCAAGAGCATATTATTTTACTAAGGAAAAAGGAGAAGAAAAAAATGACAAATAGAATATTTTTAGACGTACATGCAATTCAAACCCTACCACCATCAAATATTAATAGAGACGATACAGGCAGCCCTAAAACTGCCCAATATGGTGGCATTAGACGTGCAAGAGTAAGTTCCCAATCCTGGAAAAAGGCAATTAGAGATTATTTTTATAAAAATGGAGAAATTAAAAATGTTGGAGTTAGGTCTTTAGACATAGTCAAATATGTAGCCGACAAAATCGTAGACCTGGACAGCTCAATTGACTCAGACCAAGCCTTAAAGATGGCAGATGATGTGATCAACAAGGCTGGAGTAAAAACCAAAGAATTTAAAGTAAAGGCCCTTTTCTTCCTAGGAGATATCCAAGCCAGAGAACTAGCCCAGGCAGCTATAGCAGAAAATTTTGATAAAAAATACTTGAAAGGAGTTTTAAAAGACAATCCTGCTATTGACATAGCCCTATTTGGAAGAATGGTTGCAGATGATCCATCTTTAAATGAAGATGCTTCATGTCAAGTTGCCCATGCAATTTCAACCCATGGCATCCAAACAGAATTTGATTTTTATACTGCAGTTGACGACTTATCACCTGAGGATAATGCTGGAGCTGGAATGTTGGGAACAATTGAATTCAACTCTTCAACATTATACAGATATGCCAATATAGCTGTTCACGAATTAGTCCAACAATTAGAGAGCAAGGAAGCTACTATAAACACAATTAAATTATTTATTGAAGCCTTTTCAAACTCCTTGCCAACAGGTAAGGTTAACACTTTCGCCAACCAAACTTTGCCACAGTTGATTTTTGTAAGTCTTAGAACAGATAGACCAGTAAATCTTGTTACAGCCTTTGAAGTTCCAGTAAAGTCCATTGATGGATATGTAAATAAGTCAATAGAAAAATTATTTGATGAATACGACAAGGTGAAAAAATTTGTAAAAGAACCAGTTTTCAACGCTGTACTACTAACTGAAGAAGTAAAAGCCAATGAAGATATAAAAGAAGTGGAAAATATGGATAAATTATTAGGTGAAATATCAAATAAATTAGAAGAATTAGTACCTGAGAAATAGGGTGATAAAGTGAAAACTATATTATTAAAATTTGCCGGGCCCTTACAATCTTGGGGAACAGATTCTCATTTTGAGACCAGGTATACAGATTTTTATCCATCAAAAAGTGCTGTACTTGGACTCCTAGCAGCAAGTTTAGGATATAGAAGGGACGAAGATGAAAAAATTCAAAAACTAAATGACATAAATTTTGCTGTTAGGGTAGATCAAAAAGGGAACCTGCTTAGAGATTATCAAATAGCCCAAAAATTCAAAGGCGAAAAATTTGATAGAAACTATGTAACCAATAGGTATTACCTAGAAGATGCAGTTTTTCTTGTAGGCCTAGAGGGGGCTGATGACCTAATGGACCAAATAGAAGATGCCCTTAGAAATCCATATTTCCAACAGTTTTTAGGTAGAAGATCTGTTCCTGTACAAGCTGACTTTATAGTAGGAGTTTCAGACTTAGATCTAATAGAAAGTTTGGAAAAATTTTCTTGGCAGGCAAGTCAATGGTATAAAAAGGAAAATAAGAAAAAGAAGTTTGTGGACCTAGAACTTTGGGCAGATGGAAATCTTTTGGAAAAAGGAAACATAAATTATAGAAAAGACTATGTAAAATCTTTCTCTCAAAAAAACAGAGATTTTGGTCTTAGGTCAGAAAAAAGAAAGATTATAAAGGTTTCAAATGATATGTTTGAAAATATCTATGAAGAATTTGATGCCTTTGGTGCCATAGGAGGTAGTGATGTATCTATCTAGAGTTGAAATTAATTATGAAAACAGACAAACAGCCAAAGAATTAAATCACCTTGGAGCCTTTCACAATTGGGTAGAACAAAGCTTTCCACAAGAATTCCAGGAAAAAACCAGGACCAGAAAACTTTGGAGAATAGATGACCTTGATAATAAAAAATACCTACTAATTGTTAGCCAAGAAAAACCTGATTTAATAGCCTTAGAAAAATATGGAAAAAAAGGAACGGGCCAAACAAAGAAATATGATCCCTTTCTTGAAAGTTTGCAAGAGGGAAAAAGGTATAGGTTTAGGGTTTGTCTAAACACCTGCAAGTCTGTCTATGACGACAGTAACAACAAACGTGGTAGAGTTTTTCCAATAACAGATGAGCTGGGACAGCTGAATTTTTTAATAGAAAGATCAGAAAAAAATGGTTTTAAATTAGAAGAAAATGGTTTTTATTTGGTTAACAGTGAATTTGAAAAATTAAAAAAATCAGATGAAAAAACTCTAAATTTAGTAAAAGCAGTTTTCCAAGGAGAATTAGAAATAACAGACAAAGAAAAATTTTTACAAGTCTTGACAAATGGCATGGGCAAGAAAAAAGCCTATGGGTTTGGAATGATGACAGTAATACCGGTTTAGTTATGCAAAAACAAGCAGGAGCTAAGAAAACTGAACTAGTTGAACTACCTAGAATTGGAGACAGAGTCAGTTTTATCTATATTGAACATGCAAAAATAAATAGGGTTGATAGTGCTATTTCAGTAGCCGACTATCGAGGTCTTGTAAAAATACCTGCAACTATGATTGGAGTCTTGCTCCTAGGACCAGGAACAGATATAAGCCACAGAGCCATGGAAATCCTAGGCGACATAGGAACTAGTGTTGTTTGGGTGGGTGAAAGGGGAGTAAGGCATTATGCCCATGGAAGAGCCTTGGCCCACTCAACAAAATATTTGGAGAAACAAGCCAAGCTAGTTTCAAATGTTAGAACAAGACTAAGTGTAGCTAGAAAAATGTATCAAATGAGATTTGACGAAGACGTTGCAAACCTAACCATGCAACAACTTCGTGGTAGAGAGGGAGCAAGGGTCAGAAGTGTCTATAGATACTATTCAAAATTAACAGGAGTTGAATGGACGGGAAGAGACTATAATCCAGAAGATTTTGATGACTCAGACTTAGTTAACAAGGCTTTATCATCAGCAAATGTAGCCTTATATGGGATTGTTTATAGCATTATTGTAGCCCTGGGATTATCAGCAGGTCTAGGTTTTGTTCATACAGGCCATGACCTAAGTTTTGTCTATGATGTAGCGGATTTATATAAGGCTGGCCTTACTATACCTCTTGCCTTTGAGATAGCAAGTGAAATCGAAGAAGAAGACGATGTAGGAGCTATAAGCAGGAGGAGACTTAGAGACAAGCTAGTAGATGGCAAACTAATGAAACAGATAGTAAAAGATATCCAGTTTTTATTAGATGTAGAAGAAGATGAGAATATAGACATAGACACCATAAACTTATGGGATGACAAAGAAAATCTTGTAAAGTATGGCGTAAACTATAGTGAACGTGATTAAAATGCCTTTTACAGTAATAACATTAAAGAAAACACCAAATTCTCTTAGAGGAGACCTAAGTAAGTGGATGCAAGAAATTGCTCCTGGAGTTTATGTTGGGAATTTTAATAGTAAAATTCGAGAAGAACTATGGAAAAGAGTTATAGATAGTCTTGGTTTAGGTGAGGCAAGCTTAAGCTATTATGCAAGAAATGAAATAGGCTATGATTTTAAAACTTACAATACAGAAAATAAGGTAGTAGATTTTGACGGTATACCTTTGGTTATGTATGAAAATTCAAAAGCTAAGGCTGATCAAGGAGAAAGGAAATATGGCTTTAGCAAGGCTGCCAAATTTAGGAAAATCCAAAAACATTCTGTAAAGAAAAAAACAGAAATAAAATCTCTAGTATTTTTGGACATAGAAACAGACGGCTTAAATGAGAAGAGAAATTCCATAATAGAAATAGGAGCCATAAAAACTGGAGAGCCAACAGAAGAATTCCAAAGAATAATAAACATTAAAAGTCAACTACCAGCAAGTATTATCGAACTTACAGGTATTTGCCAAGATGAAATCGATAAAGGAATTGAATTAAAACAGGGATTAAAAGATTTTGTAGAATTTATAGGGGATTATGACTTAGTAGGTTACAATATAAAATTCGACCTAAAATTTTTAAACAAAAATTTATTAGATATAGGTTTGGGAAAAATTTCTAATAAAAGCTATGATCTTATGGATTTTGTTAAAAAGGACAACCAATTTTTAGATAACTATAAACTTCAAACAGCATTAAAAGAATATGAGATTGATGAACAAGTACCACACAGGGCCTTGGAAGATGCGAAACTTACTTATAAATTAGCAATGAAAGTGAATAAATTTGTTGAATTTATAAAAAAGAAATAGCCAAAAATAGGGGATCTTTAAGTGTAGTTCCCGCACATGCGGGGGTGATCCTTTCCAAGCCTTTGCACCAGATAGGGGCTAACGGTAGTTCCCGCACATGCGGGGGTGATCCTGGCACGATAAATCACGGGTCTATGTGGAATCTGTAGTTCCCGCACATGCGGGGGTGATCCCGTTGATTACATTTTAGCAGCCCATGGGATAGGGTAGTTCCCGCACATGCGGGGGTGATCCTTTGTTAATTCGGGCCATTTCCTGCGGAATATAGTAGTTCCCGCACATGCGGGGGTGATCCTTGTAAATTAACTTTTCCTTAGAGTCTTTATTAGTAGTTCCCGCACATGCGGGGGTGATCCTACAATGAATTCCAAAATAAAAAGTTAACCCAGGTAGTTCCCGCACATGCGGGGGTGATCCTAGGTTCAAAAATTGATAATTCGACTGGTTTTTGTAGTTCCCGCACATGCGGGGGTGATCCCTAAAAGTTAGGCTCTAAGCCTAGCTTTTTTTCGTAGTTCCCGCACATGCGGGGGTGATCCTATGTAATCAGTGAGGAGGTACTTTATGAGTGAGTAGTTCCCGCACATGCGGGGGTGATCCCGCCGAACGGATTATGCGAGCATTCGAAAAATTGTAGTTCCCGCACATGCGGGGGTGATCCCGAACTAAAAGTTTGAGTTTTAACCTTTGTTTTGTAGTTCCCGCACATGCGGGGGTGATCCTAATACGCTCTACAACGTCTATACCTAAAGACGGTAGTTCCCGCACATGCGGGGGTGATCCCTGTGCCTAGTCCTACTATAGGGGCAGTTACTTGTAGTTCCCGCACATGCGGGGGTGATCCCAAGGAGAGTTGCTGTTCAAGGAAAAAATTATAGTAGTTCCCGCACATGCGGGGGTGATCCTTTAATTTTTTTGCAACCAAATAAACAAAATAAGTAGTTCCCGCACATGCGGGGGTGATCCTACATAGTCCCCTGGCCAAAAGCGGGCATACTTCGTAGTTCCCGCACATGCGGGGGTGATCCCTGGAGTGGAGTAATGCCTCCACAAAGATTACACGTAGTTCCCGCACATGCGGGGGTGATCCTGTTTGATTTTCTTTGCCTGCAACATTATTTTCGTAGTTCCCGCACATGCGGGGGTGATCCCATTATCTAGGGCAGTTCCTTCAGCAGTATTAAGTAGTTCCCGCACATGCGGGGGTGATCCTACTCAATAGTCAAGACCCCGTCAACAATACTTGTAGTTCCCGCACATGCGGGGGTGATCCTAGAATTAGAAGACAAGATATAGAAAAATATATGTAGTTCCCGCACATGCGGGGGTGATCCTATACAGGAGACCAAGCCTATGCAACTATGAGTGTAGTTCCCGCACAAGCGGGGGTGATCCTGCGAAAGTCTTAGTTAAGGCTGACCAAAGTCCGTAGTTCCCGCACAAGCGGGGGTGATCCTCCGTTATCCCCTCGGCTATGCCTATGATGTCTGTAGTTCCCGCACAAGCGGGGGTGATCCCTATTGTTCGTTCTTCTCCCTCATTATATCAAAGTAGTTCCCGCACAAGCGGGGGTGATCCTCCTACAGAAAACGAAGCACTAAGAAGATTGGAGTAGTTCCCGCACAAGCGGGGGTGATCCTGCAAGGCAATCCCTAGGCTTCTTTATGAGAAGAGTAGTTCCCGCACAAGCGGGGGTGATCCCTGGATATATAAAAACAACGATAGGCAAATAAAGTAGTTCCCGCACAAGCGGGGGTGATCCTGAGGAAGCGGTGGACTATGTAGCGTCCAGTATGTAGTTCCCGCACAAGCGGGGGTGATCCTGCCTATTTTTCTCTTTCTTTTAGGAGGCATGAGTAGTTCCCGCACAAGCGGGGGTGATCCCTTTAGTGCCCCAACCTCAGCAATAGGCATATAGTAGTTCCCGCACAAGCGGGGGTGATCCTAGTCACTTGATGACTGTGCTGCGGTACTACAAGTAGTTCCCGCACAAGCGGGGGTGATCCTAGAATTTTAAACATGTCGTTGAGCCAGGAAAAGTAGTTCCCGCACAAGCGGGGGTGATCCCAGAAGCTATGAGAGACACCGTAGGTTATACTAGTAGTTCCCGCACAAGCGGGGGTGATCCTACCCGTCACCAACTTGACCTTGTGCCGGTAGAGTAGTTCCCGCACAAGCGGGGGTGATCCTGAGCCAAGCCTGGGGAACAGAAATTGATAACAGTAGTTCCCGCACAAGCGGGGGTGATCCTTTTTCCTCCACCGTCTTTTGACAGATGAGGGAGTAGTTCCCGCACAAGCGGGGGTGATCCTCTAAATTCATCTGACTTATTTTCCTTTGTCAAGTAGTTCCCGCACAAGCGGGGGTGATCCCATGATGCACATGTCAAAAGCAGGCATCTACAAGTAGTTCCCGCACAAGCGGGGGTGATCCCAAAATTTCTGACAGCACTGCGGAAATTGCTTTGTAGTTCCCGCACAAGCGGGGGTGATCCTAACACAAATGTATAAGAAAGGGGATCTAATGAGTAGTTCCCGCACAAGCGGGGGTGATCCCGGTTGGAAAAGACCGCCAAGGCCAGTAATTTAGTAGTTCCCGCACATGCGGGGGTGATCCTGAAGTATAAAGAGTTTATAGAGTTCGCGAAAGAGTAGTTCCCGCACATGCGGGGGTGATCCTTTAAGCTAAATCCTCAAAGCCCTAACCCTAAAGTAGTTCCCGCACATGCGGGGGTGATCCTAACAGAATGGGCGGACGAATACAGAAGACTAAGTAGTTCCCGCACACGCGGGGGTGATCCTATAGTGTTTTTATAGGACAGATTAATTATATAGTAGTTCCCGCACACGCGGGGGTGATCCTGGGTTGATGAGGCTGTGTCTATTTGTGTGTCTGTAGTTCCCGCACACGCGGGGGTGATCCTCCTAAAGGTTTTGCAACCAGGGAAGAAATACTGTAGTTCCCGCACACGCGGGGGTGATCCTGGAGCCAGCTTTAAAATCTTTTAATAGTTTTTGTAGTTCCCGCACAAGCGGGGGTGATCCTTGATTGGTCATTTGATGGTAAGGGATAACTACGTAGTTCCCGCACATGCGGGGGTGATCTTAAAAAAAATATTCCTAGTATATAGTGTAGAGGTAGTTCCAGCAGGAGTGAGGATAGTATGTGGATTAAAGAATAGCTCGCAAATAAAGCTACTATTAAGTAGTAATAATTTTATATTTTAATTAAATAAAGTGAAAAATTTTGACATTTATATTAGATTTAGATATAATTAAATTACCAAAAAGGTAATTTATTCAGGAGGAAAGAATGTATATTTTATACTTTGATAAGAAGATTCAAAGATTGTGCAATGACTATAAGTATGCAAAAAAGAAATTACCTTTAAAAATAGCAGACAAACTTTTTCAAACGATAAATTTTATTGAAAATTCTAGCAGTTTGAATACCTTAATAAAGTACAAACCTTTTAATTTTCATGACTTAAAAGGGAATCGACTTGGACAATATGCCATTGACATAGGAAGTAGGAGAGATGGATATAGACTCATAGTAAAATTTAATGAAAGCAAGGAAGAAGTTTTTAAAAATTCGATCGAAATCACAGAGATAATTGTGAAAGAAATGGGGAATCATTATGACTAATATCAATAAATATGACAATTTAATAGCCTTTCATCCAGGTTCATATGTTGAAGATATTATTGACGACTTAAACATAACCCAGGCTGAATTTGCTAGAAGGTTAGGTACTAGCCCAAAAACTGTAAGTGGACTTGTTTCAGGAAAAATAAGGTTAAGCGAAGATTTGGCCTTTAAATTAGAAAAAATGACAGGAGTAGACTTCCAAACATGGATGAACATTCAAAATTCCTATGATAAAAAGATTTTAGAAATTCAGGATGCAAAAAATAGAGATGAAATTCTTGTTGCAGATATGATTGACATAAAATACTTTAAGAAACATGAGTTTTTTGAAAATAGGGTCTATTCTAAGAAAGATAAGATTAAGGAGCTAAGGAATTTTTTTAGTGTATCAAATTTAACATATTTTCTGACATTTAATCCAGCAGTAAGTTATAGGAGTATTGGGAATTTTAAAGAAAATCAAATTGTAAATTCTAATATTATGCTTGAGTTAGCATCTATACGAGGAAGAAATAAAGCAAGAGCCAAACTTAATAGAAGTAAATTACAAGCACATCTACCAGAAATTAGAAACATGGTAAATGAAGATTTTTCAATATTTTATCCAAGACTTGAACAAATTTTATTGAATTGTGGAATAGTTCTGGAAGGATTACCAAGCTTGAAAAATTCCATGTTAAATGGTGCAACAAAAAAATTTGGCAACGGCTCAGCTTTAATTTTAATAACAGATAGAAATAAGGGTGCGGATATATTTTGGTTTTCATTAATCCATGAAATTTCCCATATATTAGACAATGATTTTTATACAAATATTGAGGATATAGAACAATATAGGGAAAAAGAAAATAAGGCAGATAAATTTGCCAAGGATTTTTTTATTAGGGAAGAGAGCTATGAAGACTTTGTTTCTAAGGGAAACTTCACTACAAAAGCTATTACTGATTTCTCTCAAGAAATGAATGTTCAACCTTTTATTTTGCTTGGTAGACTAAAAAAAGATGAGTATGTTAAGTATAACCAATTTACTGAATATATGACTAAGTATAAATTAGAGTTAAATGACAAGTGATAGGGAAATCTATAAAAACACATAGTTCTTGCACATTCGGGGGTGATCCTTTTTGAAATTCTTATTTATTAAAGCTTTAACAGTAGTTCCCGCACATGCGGGGGTGATCCTCTTGTAGCCGGCACTATGCAGGCTGGATTCTTGTAGTTCCCGCACATGCGGGGGTGATCCCAGCAAAAGTTGTGCGAATGATAGAACTAGAATGTAGTTCCCGCACATGCGGGGGTGATCCTCAATCAGCGGCTATAACAAAGCCCAAGTCACCGTAGTTCCCGCACATGCGGGGGTGATCCCCTGGACAGTTGGTTACGAGTTTGTCTTCGATTGGTAGTTCCCGCACATGCGGGGCTGATCCTGACTTATCCTGTCAACGCACTTGTGAGTTCCTGTAGTTCCCGCACATGCGGGGGTGATCCCTAAACAAAGCAAGGAGCTAGACGTAAAAATCTGTAGTTCCCGCACATGCGGGGGTGATCCTGAACAAGGTAACTTTAATTGGTAACTTAACTCGTAGTTCCCGCACATGCGGGGGTGATTCCAAGAGACTTCACAGGCAAGGACAAAAAGAAAAGTAGTTCCCGCACATGCGGGGGTGATCCTGCTTATCCTTTTGATGATGGTAAGCATGGTAAGTAGTTTCTGCATATGCAGGGGGATCTTGTGGTGCCACTAGTGGGAATCGAACCCACTAGTTCATAATAATATTTTTGATCAAGAAAGTTTAATCTTAGCTTTATTTGCTTGTTGTGATAATAAAATAAGACTGGCTAGTT
Source organism: Bacillota bacterium (assembly GCA_030532225.1). GTDB lineage: Bacteria > Bacillota > Clostridia > Tissierellales > Peptoniphilaceae > Neofamilia. Next base: position 30,636 of record JAUNLQ010000009.1, on the reverse strand, counting down.
TATTGTGATATAAAAGCAAAGGAGTAAGTTATGAATGATAATTTGGAAGTTAGAAGAATTACAACTATTGTAAAGGGAGTACTTGAACCAGGTATGATTATTGATTCTGGTGAAGAAAACAATGTAAAAGTGAAGGTAATAGAAGCTATAGCCCAGCATAAGTATTTTGAAAATTACAAGGGAGAGATATATTATTTATCTCTAGTTGAGGTTGTTGATGCTGAAAATTTAGCCAACTAAATTAAAATTAAAAATTCACCAAGAAAAAGTTCTCGTGTTTTTACGGGGACTTTTTTACTATTAATGTTAAATTTACATCATATTTATTTTTTACTAATATTGCTATGGGATTATTACTAGGATTGAGATAATTTATAAACTTATGATTATATCTTGTCTTTTGCTTAGAGGATTTAATAAGATGTTTTCCTTATTGTATTCTCTTGAATTGTAATCATTGCATAGAATTTATATTGGGAGGAAATTATGAAAAAATTCTTAAATGCTAGGACCATAATTTTTAGTTTGCTATTACTTTTAGTTTTGTTAGCAAGTAATTCTAAAATTTATGCAAATCCTAGTGATCTTTTCTTTGGGGAGTCAGATTACAAGGCTTCTGGGGACAATAGTTTCTCATTCTTGGCTATTTCTGATACTCACATTACAAGAACTAATGTTGAAGAACAAGAAAACCTAAGAGCAGCTCTAAGCTTTGCTGAGAACAAGGGCTATGACCAAGTGAATATTGTTGGAGACTTTACTAACACTGGCTCAGAAGAGGAATACTCAATTGTTGCCAACATTATTAATGATTTTTCAATAAGCACAGACCTATCTATGGGTAACCATGAGGGTAACACTTATGAAAGATTCAACAGATACTTTAATAGCCAACCAAGCCGTCATGAAGTGAAGAACGGCTACCACTTTTTTTATTTAAGTCCTGGAACTGCTCCTTTTGAAAGCCAAATAGGCAAGGGAATTTTCCAAGGTGGAGATTCTTATATTTATTTAAGATCCTGGTTAGAAAGTGAACTTAATAAGGCAATAGCTGAAGATCCTACAAAGCCAGTCTTCGTTTTTGCCCACCATCCAATTCACTCTACAGTTCAAGTTAGTGAATTTTGGTTCGGAACAGGTTTAGAAAAAATATTTGATAACAAACCTCAAGTTGTGCTTTTTTCAGGCCACATTCACACACCAGTAAACCATCCAAGAAACCTAGTTCAAGACAGGGGTTATACAGCAGTTAATACAGGAACACTTTCATATTTCCAAATGGAAGCAGGAGTTGAAGGTGGGTCTATGCCTGAAAACGGAGAGCATATTGGCCATGGTCTTGAAGTTGTAGTAAATGGCAGCCAAGTAACAATAAAAGGCCTAAATCTAAACGCTGGCCAATATATTGGTCCTGAATGGAGCTTTGATGTTACACAAGAGCTAAAATATACAAGAAACAACTCATCAGCAAGGGCTCTACCATATTTCGAAAATGGAGCAGAAATTATAGTAAATGATGTAGAAAAATTTGGGGCATCTATTACAATTCCCCAAGCTAGGATTGATGACACTCATAACCTTGTAAATTTCTACAGAGTGGAAGTAAGAGACACTAGACTTGGTAGCCTAATTAGAAACAATAAAATATGGTCTGACTACTTTGTATATCCTCAAGTTGACCATATTAATTACGATTTTAAAGGCCTTGTAGCAGGCAGATCTTATACTGTTTCAGTTTATCCAATAAGTGGATTTGGACTTGAAGGTCTACCAATAAAAACTACACTAACAACAAAGCCACTAAAAGCAGAAGATGAACAAACCCAAAATGGAAAAATTCGTTTTGGAGTCTTATCAGACTTGCACCTAGGACCAAAGCAAAACAGAGAAAAGAAACACTTTGATTTGGCAGCTGAATATTTTAATAAGCAAAATCTAGACCAAGTAGTTATGGTAGGAGACATTACTGACAATGGCAGAGAAGATGAATACCAAGTTGTAGCAGAAAAATATGCAAGTCTAAATGCGCCTGTCCTATCTTCAATGGGTAACCACGAGAATGATACAGCAGACTTGTTTGAAAAATACACAGGCTCAAAAGCAAACGACCACAAAGTGATTAATGGCTACCACTTTATTACAGTGAGCCCAGGAAAGGGCCTTTATGACCCTGAAACAGGTCTAGCAACAAAGGGCCAAGGCGGAGGCAATTACCAATACATTAGATCTTGGCTAAAAGACCAATTAGATATGGCTGTAGAAGACAATCCAGATCAACCAATATTTGTGTTCTTCCACCATCCAATCCAAAACACCTTCTACGTTTCTGAAGAATGGCATGGATATGGATTAAGTTTGTTACTTCTACAATATCCACAAGTAGTATCTTTTTCTGGTCATATTCACAGCCCTAACAACCATCCATTGAGCATATCCCAAGACTATGGTTACACAGCAGTTAATACTGTTTCCTTGTCCTACTTTGAAATGGAATCAGGCAAGCGTGGAGGCACTCATCCAAAAGACAATGACTGTGCCCAAGGTATGATAGTAGAAGTAGAAGGCAACAAGGTTAGAATTAACAACTATGACTTTTTGTTAGATAAAAATATAGACCAAAGCTGGGAATTTGAAATAGGAAAGCCCCTACCATATACAAAATTAGGTAGAAGAGCCCAAAGCAAGGCGCCAGTATTTGAATCTAATAACGACTATACAGTTGACTACAGTGAAGACTTTTCTAAGGCTTTAATTAACTTTAGACAAGCCCAAGTGGATCCAAAGTCAATTGCAGATGACATAGTCCACTCTTACAGATATGTGGTTTTCTATGGAGATCATCTAATAAAAGAAAGTTTCAAAGAATGGTCTGATTTTTACAAGACAGACATGAAAGACTATAGCAGTGTAGAAATAAATGACTTGAAAGCAGGAAAGGACTATACAGTAAAAATCTATCCAATAAACGCCTATGGCTTAGAAGGCCAACCACTTCTAGTTAAGCTTTCTACAAAATAAAATATATTTCTAAATTTCCTATAAAAGTTGTATAATAATTAACTGCAGGGGAATATTAGGACTTTTAAGGTCTACTAAAATATTCCCCAATACATTAACTTTACAAAGGAAGGTAGAAAATGTTAGAAAATATTAAAGTATCATTTGACGTAATTGAAATGATGGCATTCTTTTGGGAATCAGTTAGAGCCAAGGAAAAAGTGGCAGATGCTTATATGGTAGAAGTTGCAAACAAAGAAGACATGAAACCATTTTATAATGAGGACTTTAGTCCTGAGTCTGTTAGAAAAGCTCTTTCAGCTCTAGTAAACAGAGAATTATTAAATGGTTCTACAAAGGCAGAATCAAGGTTCTGGAGCGAAAACATGAGGATGACAGAAGATTTGGGCCTAATGAGAGAAACTTTGCAACCTGTTAAGCAGCTGAACTTAGATAATTTAAAGACTGAATTCCAAGGACAAAGTAAGTACAATGAAGTTGTTGTCGCCTTTGGCCTTGGTCACTTTGATACTTATTATGTAGACGAAAACAAAATTACAATAAACTTTTTTAAAATAATTCCTGACTTTATAACAGGAGAGATGAAAATTGAAGGTCAAGATTTTAAAGAATATATTGAAAATAGGGTTAGAGAAATTTTATAAACAAAGATAAATTGGCGCCAGTTTGGTGCCTTTTATTTTTTTGCTTTCTTTTTTTAAAATTTTATATTATAATAACAAAGCTTTGCCAATATTCTTAATAAAATCTTTAGAGATAGATTTTAAATAAATTATAAAAAGCGAAATTAAAATAAAAAATATTTTATAAATATAAAAAAATTTCTAACAAAGGAGTTAAACAAAAACTTAGCAAATACATTTTTCACTCTTTAACAAATTTATTATAAAGAGAGAATCTGAGTTTTCCTTTGTTTTTACAAGAAAGGTCAAAAAAAGATTTATAAAATTTTAAATTAGTTGATAATTTTTTATAAAAAGATTGACAAAAATTAATTAAAATTATATAATACTTTATAAGAAAAGGGGAGAAATGCTTTTAAAATATACTTTTTTTGTAAGGATTTAATTTATTTAAAGATTTTTAAATAATGAAAATTGGATAGATATGGAAAAGAAAATATAGGAGGCAGATATCATATGGGAAAATTTAACAATTCAAAGAAAGTACTTATACCAATTTATTTAGTAGCAGCCTTACTTATTGGTTCACTAGGCTATGCTTGGTGGGGAGGAATTATTAATGGCCCTGAAGACAAAAAAGTAGAAAATACTACTTTGTCAGTAGGTCAAGGACAAGCTGTTTCTACTGTAATTAATTTGTCAGAAATAGCAGATGCTAGTGGTAAAAACTTAGTTCCAGCAGATAGAGTTGACCAAAGTGTTGGTGGAGCAGCGGAGAATACTGAAAGCTATACTTTTAACATTCCAGTGGAATGGAAAGAATCGTCTGATACCAACCAAAATGAAAATGATAAAGACCAAACTTCTGGAGTTACTGGTACTATAAAAGCTGAAGCTGGAGCTGTTAAAGTAGGTGAAAATGGGTCAACAGAATTAATAAAAGTTAATTTTGGACAAATTCCAGATATTAGCCTTAATGGGGACACTGTAAAGGTTCCAGTAACTGTTACAATGAAAGAGCCAGATACTCAGGATGCTTATGATGTGATAAAAGGTGCGCAAATATCTTTTGATGTAACAGTTAGTGTTACCAAGAACGAATAATGAAAAGAACCACTATATTTAGGTATGCTTTTTTAGTCTTTAATATAGTTTTTGTCCTATTCATTGGCTTAAATTTATATTTTCCTGAAAAGGCTATGGATATTTTTAAATTCAGACCCTTTATTATAGTAAGTGATAGCATGTCTCCAGTTATTGAAATTGGAGACATTGTTGTTATTAGGCAGGTAGATCCAAAAGATTTGGAAGTTGGAGATATTATTTCCTTTAATTGGGATAATAGAAATATTATCCACTACCTGGCTGATATTAAAGAAGATGACCAGGGAAACTTGATTTTTAGAAGCAAAAATGCCCAGGCCAAGCTTTCCTCAGACTGGGATTATTGGTCTTTGGAAGAAGAAAATATTAAGGGGAAAAGTCTATTTAAGATTCCTAAGTTAGGCTTGTTGGCAATGTTTCTCCGTTCAATCCAGGGCATGTTTGCACTCATAGTTATAGTTACAGTTTTCCTAATAAGAAAGATGGTGACAAAATATTATGAAAAAAAATAAGATTTTAGTAGTTTTATTTATAATTTTCTTGCTTAGTTTGCCATCAGCTTTTGGATATTGGTCTAATTATTCTAACCCTCAACCAGTTAAATCTAAAGACTTTGCTATTAGAATTGGACGTTGGTATAGAGAAGTAGATGATTTCGATGAGGGAGATTCAACTGATGTAACTCCAGGAGAAAATTATGTACCTGGAAAACCTTATGATAAAGGTTCTGTTGTTCTAGGACCAGATGGAATCTTATATGAGATACTTATAGAAATTGAACAAGGTGAAAAAATTGATTTTGAAAGGCCTAATAAAGATTGGACTAAACCAATGGTTTGGGCTGAAGATACCATACATTATAGGTGGTATCATCGTTATTCCTATGGCGATTATGTATGGTTTAATGGATATATTTATAAGTACGTTTCATTAAACCCACATAAACCTAATACACTAAGTGAGAAGACTCCAGGTAGCGGTTCCTGGGAGTATGCCCCATATGCACCTAGTAATGTTTGGGTTAGAACTAAGGTATATATGGAAGGGGATATAGTTTCTTATTCTAAAGCAACACAAAATAAATTTAAACAATATATATGTATTAAAAATTTTAGTGTAGAAGAACATCCTGATAAGTCTGCAGAATATTGGGAAGAATTAGATGAAAATGCCCAATTGTCTGTAAATTCTGAAACACTAGAAACAGAAAGTCTAATGGATTTTGAAATGGATAAGGATTTTAGACCTGAAGATAATGTTTTGGGAAATTCTCTGGAAAATGAATTTAAATCTTTAGATGACTACTTAGAACAAAGCCAGTCCCTTGAAGATGAAATAAATGATACGAAAGATGATTTATTAGAAGATATACCAGACCTAGGATACTGGGAAGAAATTTTTGGACCTAATTGGTCATGGGAAGAGGATCAATGGTTTCCTGATGATAGTTCTGAAGAAGAGAAAGAAGAAGTTTCTGACCAGCCTTTAGAAGATGAAAGTCTTCCAGATGATTCTAAGCTGGAAGAAAATTCTGAAGAAGAAAAAGAAGAACCTGAAGAGCAAGATGAAACTGCAGGTAATGATTTAGAAAATTCTGACCAAGACGGCCTTGAAGAAGGAGAAGATTCTACTGATAGTCCAGCTGATAGTGTAGAAGAAGAAAATGTTGATTCAGAAAATATTGACCAGGAAGAAGATTCTGAAGAAGATTTGGAAGAAGAGCCAGAAGAAAACATAGAAGATACTAATTATAATCCAGATTCAAATTTAGAAGAAGGGGAAAATCCAGAAGAAAACTTAGAAGAAGATTCTGAAGAAAATCCTCAAGAAGATCCTACAGGCGAGTCAAACTCAAGTATAGAAGAAGAGGAAGCTGAAGATCAAGATCAAGCTGATCAAACTGATAAGACAAATGACTCTGAACAAGTAAACGTAAAAAAAGCAGAATTAAAAAATTTACTTACAAATCTAGAAAGAAAGTATGGAAACTTCTTAGAAGAACATAAAGCATTAATAGGTCAGGCTAGAAATTTACTTACAGAAGAAAATCCTAACTTAGAGGGTCTGCAACAAATTATCAATCAACTTAATAAAATACTTAATGAATTTGAATTTCAAGAAAGTAATGAAACAACAAATCCATAAGGATAAGGAAAGGGAGTGAACAGTCACTCTCTTTTTTATATGTTTTTCCTTTAGTAAGCTAGATAATAGTGATAAAATATAAGTAGGAAATAAAATGATAACAATAAAGATAAGATTAATAAAATAATCTTATTGAGGGTATAAGATACTTATAAGATTTACAAATTTATTCTAGCCAATCCAAGCTTACAAATTTATAGAAAAATCGAGGTATAAAATCAATGACACAAATTGAAAGTGTTTTAAATAAACAAAAAGAATTTTTTAAAAAAGATAAGACCAAGTCTATTGCCTTTAGGAAAGAGGCCTTAAAAAAGTTGCGAAAGGCCATAATGGACAACGAAGACAAGATTATGGAAGCCTTGTACAAAGACCTTGGCAAATCAAGAAGTGAAAGTTATATGTCAGAAATTGCCATTATCTATAGTGAAATAAACTCTGCCTTAAAAAATCTTCATAAATGGGCCAAGGCTAAAAGAGTAGGCCAGGACCTTGCTTCTTTTCCTGCTAGAAATTATGTTTACAGTGAGCCTTATGGTAGTGTTTTGATTATGGCTCCTTGGAACTATCCCTTTCATTTAACTTTAGCTCCTTTAGTTGCAGCCATAGGGGCAGGGAATTGTGTCATAATAAAGGGCTCAGGTTCAAGTCCTTTTTCTACCCAGCTAATTAAGGAAATTATGGACCAAACTTTTAACCAAGAATATATTTATTGCATTGAGCCAGGCACTGATTATGACCAAATCCTCAATCAAAAATACGACTATATACTTTTTACAGGTAGTCCAAGAGTTGGCAAAAAGGTTATGGAAGTTGCAAGTAAGAATTTGATTCCTGTCACCTTGGAGCTAGGAGGCAAGAGCCCTTGTATTATAGACCAAAGTGCAGATCTTTCTTTGGCTGCAAAGAGAATTGCCTGGGGGAAATTTCTAAACGCTGGCCAAACTTGTATTTCCATTGATTATGTTTTGGTTGACCAGAGGGTCAAGGATGACTTTATTATAGAACTGAGAAAAGAGATCGAAAAAAATTATCAGATGGAGGATGAAACTTATCCTAAGATTGTAAATAAAAAACATTTTGATAGGCTGGCAAGGCTTATTGAGACTGAAGACAAGGTCATAGGTGGCAGGGTAGATGGACTTACTAACAAAATTGAACCGACAATTTTTCCTGATTCAGATTTTTCTAAGGAAATTATGAAAGAGGAAATTTTTGGGCCTTTGTTACCTATTATAGAATTTAAGGACTTTGACCAGGTTATTGATGAACTTAGACAAAAAGAAAAACCCCTTGCTTGCTACTTGTTTACAAAAATTTCGGAAAATGAAGACAAGTTAATCAGTTCCCTTTCTTTCGGTGGTGGCTGTATTAATGATGTTGTTATGCATATTTCTAACCACAAGCTGCCTTTTGGCGGTGTAGGCTATAGTGGCATGGGACATTATCATGGCCAATATGGTTTTAATACTTTTAGTCACCAAAAGGCTATTGTAAAAAGCTCCAGGCTTATTGATCTGCCTTTTAGGTACAAGCCTTTTGATGAAAAGAAAGTCAAGCTTTTAAAGTGGTTGTATAAGAGAGATTAGGAAAGATTTAATTTTTTCATTGTTAGTTTAAAGTAAAAATATTTTTATAGTAAAAAACAAGGAGGAAGTATGGAAAAATTATTTGTTTTTGAGAAAGTGCCAGAAAATTTACAAGAGCTAAAAGGTCTAGCTGAAGCATCTTTGGATTCACCTTACAAAACAGCAGCCTTAAGTTTATTGGCCTTATATAATTTTGACAAGGACAAGGAAGCTGCTTTTGAAATGCTTGAGTTTCTAAAGGGACCTGGTGGATTGAATACTATGGAAAAACAGTTTTTGCAAGATCGTCTAAGAGGCAAGCAGTACAAGATTAGATCTTTTTTTCAAGGCGCAAAGCCAGAAAATAATTATCAGCCATCTCTTCCTCTAAGGCTTTCGGTAGGAGATAATGCAAATTCCTTTACAAATGAAAACTGGGCCAACCTTTATGTAAGTAGTGGAGGAGCAGATAGTCCAAGGCCAATTCAGCTTAGGGAAAAACCTTCTACAGGTCAATGGTTTTTAGTAGAACTTCATTGTTTGTCAGACATTCGTCTACCTGTAGATGAGGACCCTTGGGCCTAAAAATCTTAGCAAAAAGTATATAAGAACAAATAAAAAATTTTAAAATTAAAGGAAGTAAGTAATGGACAAAAGACAAAGGTTTATGAATTTTTTAGATAATAAAGAAGTTGACAGGGTTCCTGTGGCTTTTTATCACCATTATCTCAATTCAATGATGCTTTATAATATGAATCAAGGCCTAAAAAATGAAAAAATTTTCGAGGAAAATATAGAAGGCCACAAGTCAACAAAAATGAAATTCGACCCAGATCTAATAAAGGTTATGAATGACTCAATAATGATTATGCCTCTGGATTTTTCCCAGGCAAAAAATGATTTTGACCTAAAAAATATTAGGCCTCAAGGTCCAGATTCTCTTTGGGCAGACAAGACTATAGAACTTGCAAAGAGAGTAAAAGAAATCTACAAGGATTCTGATGCACCAGTGTTTTTTACAAGTTTTGGGCCTGCTTATATTATTAGGTCAAGTTTTGCAAACATTGGAAATTTAATGGCTGGAAGTAAGTTTTTTGAAAGCAAGATTTTAAAAATTGCAGCAGAACAAAAAGACGACTTAAAAGATTTGGTAAGGAGAGTGTCTGAAGATGTTGTTCAACTAAATGAAAGACTTTTCAAAGAAGCAGCCATTGATGGAATTTATTTTAGTGTAAATAACCAAAACAACTTTTTTGACAAAGAATATTATAGGGAAGTTTTCACCCCAGGAGACAAGTTAATCTTAGACCAGGCCAATAACTTGAGCAAGATGAATTTGCTTCATATTTGTGGTTACAGAAACAAGGCCAATGACCTTGAAACCTTTAAGGATTATAAGGCAGCTGCCTATAATTGGGCTGTTCATGCAGAAGGAGTGTCCCTTAAAGAAGGCAAGGAATTTTTTGCAGGGGCTCCTGTATTTGGTGGCTTTGAACAAAATGGTCTAATTGCCAAGGGGACCAAGGAAGAAATTAAAGCAGAAGTTTATAAAATTCTAGACGATGTAGGCCAAGTTGGAGTTATGCTTGGAGCTGATTGTACAGTTCCAACTAATTTTGACGATAGTAGACTAAACTATGTTGTAGAAGCCTGCCAAAATTACGCAGAAGATCACAAGAATTAAATATTTTAAACAAATGGGCTCCCATTTTTTCTGGGAGTCTTAACTTTTGTTTTATTAAATATCTAAGACCTTCATTTTTTCTTGCAAGAGTTTTTCCTTGTCTTGGTCCTTAAGGCCTAACAAAAGTATTTGGTCCACAAGGCTTCCATCTTTCATAAAAACTACCCTGTGACTTTTTAGGGCCACTTTAGGGTCGTGACTTACTAGCATTATTGTTGTTCCTTGGTCATTGATTTTATTAAATAGGTCTATAATTTCTTCTGTACTTTTGCTATTTAAGGAACCTGTTGGTTCGTCTGCAAAGATTATAAGAGGGTCATTAATCAAAGCTCTACATATACTTGCTCTTTGGAGCTGACCTCCAGAGACTTTGCTAATTTCCCTTTGGCCAAGACCTTGTAGGCCAACTTTTTCTAAGAGATTTTTTGCTTTTTTTCTTAGATCTGCTTTTTTTATACTCTTGTCATTTAAGGCTGGAAGAATTATGTTATCGATTATATTTAAATTTTTCAAAAAGCTTGGATTTTGGAAGACAAAGCCCATTTGTTTTCTTCTTATTGTTGCTAAGGCTTCTTCATCTAGGTCACTAATATTTTCATCTGCAAAAATTATTTGGCCCTGGTCTATAGTATCCATAGTAGAAAGGGCATACAAGAGGGTAGATTTGCCAGATCCAGAAGGACCCATAACCACAAGAAATTCTCCTTTTTTTATGGAAATATTAATGTCTTTTAAAACAAGAGAGTTTTCTTCATACGATTTAAAAATGTTTTTGCCTGTGATAATTTCTTCCATCGATTTTACTCCTTTATAGCTGTAGAAATATTGATTTTTGAAATTTGCCAACTAGCAATATAAGAGGCTAGCAAGCTAGTAGCAATTATTGCCAGTGGCAGTAGCAAATAGGACAAAAGGGGATTTACATTTAAGCTTACAAAGCCTCCTCCAAAACTGCTAAGAATTAAGCCTGCAAAAACACTGCCTAAAAAGTGGGAAAGTATAAGACCTAGAATAATTGCCAAAATAGAAATTAAGAAAAATCTATAGGCTAGAGACTTACTTAGCTGCTTATTAGTAAAACCTAGGGCTTTTAAAATAGCAAGTTGGCTTTTGTCTTTTATAATTAAAAGTCTTGAAAACAAGAAGCTGATTAAAAATACTACTAGTAAACTTGCAATTATGAGCCCATAAGAAAGTGTGTTTATTTGTTTAATTATTGGGCCCATAGCCTGGTCTATATATGCTTGGGCACTGATGATTTTAAGTTCAGGAAAGGCAGAGCTATAGCTTTCTACAAGATTTTCTATTTTGTTTTTATCTTTTAATTCTATATAGTAAGTTAGATTGGCCTTGGTAATATCTTGGGAAAAGTTAGCCTTGGCTGTCTTTCCTCCTTTGGAAATGTCAGAATATTGGCCTACTATTTCCAAGATTTTTCCATCTTCTAGTTTTATTTTGTCTCCTACTTGTAAGTCTAAATCATTTAGGTACAAGTTAGAAAGGGCGATTTCTTGGTTAGTTGTTGCAGGCCTACCTTTTGTGTACTTAATTGGAAATTTTTCATGATTTCCAAAACTTAGTTTTATATAGGCCTGTTCATTATTTTCTAAAAAGACTTTTATGTCCTTGTTTTTTATAAGGCTAAACTTTGAAATATTTTCGTCTTCTGCTAAGATTTTATTTAGCTTTTTTTCTATATCTTTCTCATAAAGATTTTGGTCAAGGTCTAGGCTCAAGTCATATTGTCCTATGCCCATATTCTGGATAAAGCTTGGATCTTTAAAGCTAGTAGAAATATTTTGGGGCATAATCATTAGAAAACTGGCAATGACTATAAGAATAAAAATAGTAAAATATTGTTTTTTTCTAGCAAAAATTTCTGCCAAAGCCAGACCAAAGTCTATGTTATTAAAAGGATTTCTCTTTAGGGAAAAACTTTTTTTCTGGGAACTTGATGTGGCTCCTTGGCCATGTCTTATTGCTTTTATTGGGCTTATTTTGTTTATTGTGGATAATATCCTGTTAATATAAAATATAATTATAAAGAAAAGCAGGAAAATTCCAAGAAAACTAACTATGCCTGCCTTTTGGTCTGCTGCTGCCTTGCCCATATAAAGATAAATATTAGCAAGTAGTTTATCTTTGAATACTTGGGAGAAAACAAAAGCTACAGCCAAGGCTATTAAAGTCATGAAAATAAAACTATAAAGATAAGTCATCTTTATTTCTTTGTTACTAAGTCCAATAGCCTTCATTATGCCAATTTCTCTATATTCATCTTCAATTTTTGCTAGAAGAATTAATCTAATAGCTAGAAAGGCTATTATTAAAATCAAAAAGCTAGCTAACAATAACAAGCCTATAAATAATCCGTCATTTATTCCATTAATTAGCCTGAACATGGAATAAGTAATTGTTGGACCGTTTTTGTATTCAATATTTTCATAGTAGGAATTTTCAAATTGACTTATTTTTTCTCTGTCATGTAATAGAAATTCTATAAGGTATTCTTTTTGTCCCTTGTCCTTTAAGGCAGAGAAATCTTCATGGCTAAGTAAGATTCTCTTAGAGCCTGAAAGATTGGAATTCATTTGAGAATCTCTAAAAAATCCTTTGACTAGAAAATTTTTATCTAGTATTTGAACTTGGTCTCCAATTTTTGCTATATCTTCTTTTAAAAACTTTAGAGGCAAATAAACTTGGCCAGGGTCAACTTGAATAATTTTGTTGTCTAAGTCTAAGAGAAAGTCAAAATTTTTGCTTTGAAAAACTAAGCCTAGGTCATCTACCATATAATCCAAATTCTGCTTGTTAATAAGAATTTTGTCTCCATCTATGTTTATATATTCCAGAACTTGAAAATCTTTGACTAGTTTATTATTTTGGGAAAAATTTTCTAATTTGTTCTTGTCAATTTGTCCCATATGCATTTGTAAAAAATCTGGGGTCTTGGCTTGGTCCATTAACCTGTCTATAGAAGATGAAAGATTAACAAACATTAGACTTGCAAAAGACAAGAGAATAGCACTTAAAATAATAAAAACTATTATGGAAATATTTATCATCTTGTTCTTTTCAAAGTCCTTAAGAAAAATCTTATAATTCATTTTATCCATCCTTAATTTTATAGATAAGCTAAAATTTCCACTAAAGCTAAGCTGGCCCTTTAACTCCAAGTCAATTTTACACTTGTTGTTGAACTTATCTTCTTTAATTGACTGACTGTCAGCCTAAAAATAATATACTTAAATAAATGGAGAAATACTATTAAGCCTATGTAAAATTTTTTGGTAAAAGAATAAGTTTAGGCTATGAAAGCTAATTTATGTCCATGTTTGTCTTAAAAAATCAATGGTATAATTATATTAATATATTGAAATTCAACAAATGGCTTTTAGTAGATTTTAAGGCTTAAAATATTTTATTTTTACAGATTAAACATAGTAGAGGAAGATAAAAAATGAAATTATTTATAAAAAAATTCCAGGAGCTATCAAATGAAGAACTTTATGGAATCATAAAACTTAGGGTGGATATTTTTGTTGTGGAACAAAATTGTCCCTATGCTGACTTAGATGATTTGGACCAAGAAGCTATCCATGTATTTTTGAAAGATGGAGAGAAAATTCTGGCCTATGTTCGCCTGATGGACAGAGGAGTTGAAAGCGACCACGTGGCCATAGGTAGAGTTGTTGTTTCTCACAAGGGACTTGGACTTGGTAGACGAATTATGGAAGAGGGAATTAAGGCGGCTAAAGAAATATTTGCTGCTGATATTATTTATCTTGAAGCCCAAAAATATGCCCAAGGCTTTTATGAAAAACTGGGTTTTGTTCAAGTTTCTGATGAATTTATTTTAGATGACATTCCCCATATTAAAATGGAATTAAATGAAAAAATTTAAAGTTTTGCTGCTAATTTGCTTTGGCAGCTTTTTTCTTAAAAATAATTTAAAAAAATTTTATAAATGTAAGAAATTCCTAGTGAAAATATAGTATAATAAAATAAAGATATAAAATTGTCAATGCTATGATTTGGTTTTTGGGAGGATTATATGATTTTGTATTTTTCAGCTACTGGAAATACTAAATATTTAGCAAAAAATTTAGGAAAGATTTTAGACGACCAAGTTGTAGATTTGTTTTCTTATATTAAAGACAAGAAAAGAGGAGAGTTTTATTCTGACAAGAGCTTTATACTAGTGTCAGCAACTTATGGCTGGAGATTGCCTAGGTTTTTATCTGACTATTTAAGAACTTGTAAATTTTCAGGCTCTAATTATATTTATGTCCTTATGAATTATGGAGATTCTTTTGGAGCTGCTGAATACTACATAAAAAAAGACCTTGATAAACTAGGCCTAACTTTCAAGGGCCTTTATGGTATAAAAATGCCAGAAAACTATTTGATGCTTTTTAATTTAGATTCTGACCAAATAAATAAAAATATTATTAACAATTCAGACAAAGAACTCCTTGTCTTGGCAAGATTTATTGAAGAAAACAAAGACCTTCCTAAGACCAAGACCAATGTCTTTGGTTTTCTCCAATCAAGTCTTATAAATAATTTGTTTTACAAATTTATAGTGAAGGATAAAAAATTTTATTATACAGAACAATGTATAAAATGTGGTCTTTGCAAAAAGGTCTGTGTCCTCAATAACATAGATTATAAGGACGGATATCCACAATGGAAGGGAAATTGTAGTCACTGCTGTGCCTGTATTGCTAATTGTCCAACTGAGGCTATAGAGTATGGTAGAAAAACTGTAGGCAAGGACAGGTATTTGTTAGATAAGCTTGTAGAAAAAAAGTAAGTTTATTAAGAAAAAAATTTTATAAGTAGGAGGTTACCATGAAAAAGAAAACTTTAAGATCCATAATTTTATTATTAGTACTTACAAGTTTAATATTAGTAGGATGTAATAATACTGCTAATCAAGAACAAGAAAAAGACCAAGGTCCAATGCTTAATCTTGTTCAAGAAGAAAAAGGACAAGAAAATAAAGTAGCAGAGGAACGAGTTAGTAATGAATTGACAAGTGAAGAAGTTCAAGCGCCTAAGAGAGAATTTGCTCAGGTTGAAAATTTACCTTTGGTTGAAGGGGCTGTTCTTGGAAGTGCCTCTAAGTATGTTGAAGACAGACAGCTGTGGGATAATTTTGATTATAAAGAACACAAAGCTACTGCCCAAAAAGACCTCTATGGATTTCATTTGCCTAGGATACTTTTAGATAGTCCAGATGCAAAAAAAGCTAACAAAGAAATAGAAGAGCTTGGTGCTTATTTGATAAACCTATATAAGGAAAATTTAGAATACCTTACTGACGACAACCTTGGTATGAACGCTTCATTCTCAGTTTATGAAGACAGAGATATTTTAAGTGTTCATGTTGTTGCCTATAATATTTGGGAAGGCTATGAAACTAAAAGTAAGATATATAACTTCTCCCTTGCTGATGGAAATTTTATTAGCGATGAAAAAGTCCTATCTTATTTTGGCCTTGAAAAGGACCAAGTACTTGCTGTAATAGAAGACTCAATAGTTAGAGACTATGAAATTCTTGGAAGAGGCTATGACATGAATGTAGAAGATTATTCTTTTATATACAACATGGAAAACATACTGGGCCTAGCTCTTGATACTTTTTGGGATTCTTTTGGCAAAAAAAATCATGTCTATATTGATGAACTTGGTAACCCAATGGTTGCATATTTTAAGTTAGCACCTTCTCATTCAGGAGATTATGAAGGGCCAGCTAAATTAGTAGGCAAGGCCTTAAATCCATCACCATACTTAGACGAATATGTGAAAATGGCAAGAGCCTTAGGAGTAGACCCAGCTGATAAAAACAATAAGGGCTTTATGATTTTCCTTGGCTATGCTAACTATGAAGAGGATTTACAGAAGGTTCTTGAACGTCTTTATCCTTGGCAAGAGGCCTTTATGTCTTATAAGGATCCTTCTATGTTAGTTACAGTTACTGAAAACTATGATTCTGATGCTCCAGACCTTATAGGTCAAGAGTATTATCTATTTGTTCCAAAGTATAAAAATTCTAGCCTTAGATTGAAACAGTTAGAATTAGGAGATAATGGAAACTTAAAAGAAGTTGAAAATTATATTTTAGACAGTAATTCAGTAACAGGACCAACTCTAATATGCCAAAATTTTAGTGAAATTGCTCCTAATGCTAAGCTAGTTGTTAGACACAGAGATGACGTCTTTGAATTTTCTCCTACAATTAGTTTAAAAGATGGTAGCGTAGAACTTCCAGATGAAATTATGGATGGAGAAAAAGTCCTAGATTGGGATAGGCTAATAGTTCAAGAAAACTATTCTTATTTAATGTTTGAAAGACTTGTATCTCTTTTAGGAAGAGGATAGAAAATTCCTTGTGTATATTATAAGCTTTATAAGAGTTTGACTTTTTTCAAAAATCTTGGTATTATCTTCAAAGGAAAAGGGAAGTTAGCTCAGTCGGGAGAGTGCTACGTTGACATCGTAGAGGTCGCTGGTTCGATCCCAGTACTTCCCACCAAGATTTACTTATAAAACTTATAATGATAAATATTTGAACAAACCACCAGGTAAGCTTGACTTATTTGGTGGTTTTTGTATATTAAAAATTTTTTTATAATTTTAAGGGTATATTAAATATAGATAAATTCATTTCAAAAATGGATGGATATTATTTTATTTTAAATTTTTATAAGGAGGATAAAATGGGATTTTTAAAAGGAAAAACTGCAATTATTACAGGAGCTGGCAAGGCAGAACTTAAAGATGGTTCTCCTGGTTCTATAGGTTATGGTATTGCTATTGCTTATGCTAAAGAAGGAGCAAATCTTGTAATTACTGGAAGGAATGTTGAAAAGCTAGAAGCTGCAAAAAACGAACTAGAAGAAAAATATGGCATTGAAGTTTTGCCTGTAGCTGCAGATGTTTCTGCTTCAAATGACAATGAAGCTATTGTGAAAAATGTTATTGACAAGACTATAGAAAAGTTTGCTAGAATTGATGTTTTGATTAATTTAGCCCAAGCTTCTGCATCTGGTGTTTCTATAGCTGATCACAGTACAGATAATTTTAATTTGGCTATTTATTCTGGTTTATATGGTACTTTTTATTTTATGAAATATGCTTATCCTTATTTGAAAGAAAGCAAGGGAAGTGTGATTAACTTCGCTTCAGGTGCTGGCTTATTTGGAAACTATGGCCAAGGATCTTATGCTGCTGCTAAAGAAGGTATAAGAGGCCTTTCTAGAGTAGCTGCAACAGAATGGGCTGCTGATGGCATTAATGTTAATGTAATCTGTCCACTGGCCTTTACAAGAGCCTTAGAAAACTTTAAGGACCAATACCCAGAGGCCTATGAAAAGAATGTAAAAATTCCGCCAATTGGATATTTAGGCAAGCCTGAAGAAAGTATAGGTAGAGTTTGTGTGCAACTTGCGTCAGAAGATTTTAAGTATATGACAGGAGAAACTCTAACCTTAGAAGGTGGTTTAGGTTTAAGACCATAAAAATTATTTTTGACCCTCAAATTTTTTGGGGGTTTTTTATTTTGTAAGTAGGCTTAAGGCTTAGATATTTTTTCAATTTATTAAGGGAAAGTTAAATGGTCTTACTTTACGTCAAAGTATATTAATATTTTTATATTTCATAAAAAAAGTGGATTTTATGGTATAATGAACTTAAGAATTTTATTATATATTTTTGGAGGTAGCTATGAAAAAATTCAGAACGATGTTGTTGATTTTGCTGGCTTTTTTAATTTTTAGTCCTAGTAATATTTATGCAAAAGACCTTCCAGCAATGAAAACTAACCAATCAATGAGCCTAGATGGAAAAGAAGTTGAAGCTAATGCTTTTTTGATTGAAGGTAACAATTACTTTAAGTTGAGAGATATGGCAGCTTTACTTACTAATACTCCTGCTAAGTTTAATGTTTCTTATGACCAAGAGAAGAACTCAGTAGTAATTGAAAGTAACAAGGCCTACCAAGTACTTAATAATGATTTAGTACCAATTGAAGTTAAAAGTGCAAAGGCAATTGCAAGTAGCCAATCTATAATTTTAGATGGCCAAGAAATTGACCTTACAGTTTATTTAATTAATGACAATAACTATTTTAAACTTAGAGACCTAGGCAAGGCTTTAAATTTTGGAGTTGACTATAATGTTGAAAAAGA
The DNA here is from genome assembly GCA_030532225.1 of Bacillota bacterium. Classification (GTDB taxonomy): domain Bacteria; phylum Bacillota; class Clostridia; order Tissierellales; family Peptoniphilaceae; genus Neofamilia. Next base: position 12,299 of record JAUNLQ010000009.1, on the reverse strand, counting down.
AGAAATTGTAGTAAATTCTAATGAAGAATATAAGGAAGCTGAAGCTGAAAAAGAAGTAGTAAAAGAAGAGCCTAAGGCAGAAGTAGAAACTAATAAGGCAGCTATTACTTATTCAAATGAAAAGGCAGCAGGTCTTAGTCTAAATGTTTTGACTGTTCCTAATGCTAGTAACATTGGCTTTAGAGTTGTAAGGGCCAATGACAGCCTACATGGTACTGAAGCTTTTTCTTCTATAATCTCTAGATACAATCCAAAGGCTGCTGTAAATGGAAATTATTTTGATGCTTATAATACACTGGAACCTTATAGTACAATTATTTCTAACTATGAAGTTTTAAAATTAGTTGGCAATGATGCAGGTTTTTATGTTACTGAATCAGGCAGAAGGGGAGTTATTGCAAATTCTTCTTTACTTATTAATGGAACAACTTCAGCTGGAAAATCTTTTTCAGTTTGGTATAAAAACACACCAGCCAACGATTCTACTGGAATTTATATATTCTCACCTTATTATGGCCCATCTGTAGATGTAAAAGGTGGAAATGCTGTTGTTGTAAAAGACGGAGTTATTTCATCTGTTGGACCTGTAGATGGAAAAGTTTTAATTCCTAGCAATGGCTATATTATTTATCTTGGACCAGATGCAGTTGGTGATGGTTATATAGATAGAATGTTCCAAACAGGTTTGGCAATCACTACAGAAGTTGCCTTCAAAGAGCCAGAACTAGATGGCCAAAGAGTTAAAGAAATGATTTGTGCTGGACCTATTTTATTAAAAGACGGAGTAGATGTTTCTGCAGCTAACAAGGGTGGTTATGAAAGTAAAATTTCTACTCAAAACGCCCAAAGGTCTGCAATTGGAGTAAAAGAAGATGGTAGTGTAGTTATAGTGACTACAAAGGCTACAATAGCAGATTTGGCCAAGGCCATGAAAGCTCTAGGCTGTGTATCTGCAACTAACCTAGATGGGGGAGCATCTTCAGCCCTTTATTTCAACGGCAAAACTATAACAAATCCTGGAAGAAAATTATCTACACTATTATTCATTTACGAAAACTAATTAAATCATTTATGTAAACAATAAAAAACTGCAGGGAAGACTAAATTCTAGTTTCCTTGCAGTTTTCTTTTTTAAAATCTTTTTAGTATATAGGACAGGTTATTTTCTGTAATATAAATATCTAAGCTAGCTGGATCAGCTGGGTTAAAGTTAATTTTTCTATAGCCATTTTCAAGGCTAGTTTTTGTTGTAGGTCCAGCTACAATAATAAATACATTTTTGCCAGCTTTTACTCCTTGATCAATTTTTTCTAAAAAATAAGCTCTTTCTTTCTTGCCAGGAATATTTTCTGGTTCAATGTTCATAGTTATTATTACATTTTTAATATTTTCCTTATTTAAAAGTCCCATAAGGGCCTTGTACTGCATTGGATTTGCAGAACGCAAGCCGTTTTTATTGCTTATAAGATTTAGTATAGCAGTATTTTTAAAAGTTTTTATTTCTATTTCTTCAGATTTTTCCAGGCTGAAATTCTTGTTTGTAGCTTTTAGTGGGTCTTTTTCATTTTGATTATAGATAAAGCCTAGGTCTTTGTTTTGTAGATGGTTTCTTATTTCATCATTGTCTGTGGAAGCGATTGAAATAAGATTTGGATTTCCATCTGTAATTGCATAGACTTTTGAATCTATAAATTTTGTAGATTGGTTAGCAAGTTTCCAAGGAAGTTCTTCTTGGATCAGGGCTTTTAGGCCAGAAAATTTTATAGTTGAAGAAATAACTTTGTTTTCTTTTAAAGTTAGCTGAATTTTTTCTAAGAAAATATTTCCTTTTAGGTCCTCAGGGAGATTAGCTTCTACATACTTCCAGTCTGAGAAGGATACACTGGAAACTAAATCTAAGCTTTTTTTAAGTCCATTTTCATCTGTGAAGACAGCCTGAACTTTGGCTCCTTGCTTGTCGCCTTTTATCCATAGTCCAATGGCAGATGCCTTGTTTAGGTCTAGTTTTTCTTTAAATTCTAGGCCAGAACTTTGAAGGTCTTGGTAGTTGGCGAAGTTGTAGTTTAGGACCAAAGCTGGTCGTTCTTCTACTCCTTCTTGGTCTAAACTTATATTTCCTGAAATAATTGACTTATCTTCCTGTGATTGCCAATAAGAAGTGTTGTCTATATTTTCAAAGTCTTGGATTGTAATTTTGTCCTTGGAAACTGTGACTGGTATTATTCTTTTTAGGTCCTTATAGGAGGCTGTAATTATACCAGAAGCCTTTCCTTCAGCCCTTGCTGTGAATTTGTTGGCTTCCATAGTTCCTAGTTCTGGACTAAGGTCAAAGCTTACCATATCAGCTGGTATTTTTTTCTTATAGCCCATATCATCTAGACCATAAATGGTTTGGAAGATATGAACCTTATTGTTGTCTACTTGTAGGGAATCAACATCTAGCCTAAATTCTTTTATAGGAGAGTGGAAGTGAATCTTAGTAGAGCTTGTAAGATCTTTGTAGCTTGCTGTAATTGTACCAAAACCTTTTTTGGTCACATTTATATTGGCTGCTGAAAAAGTTCCATAGTCTGATGACAAGGTAATTTCTTCTTGGTCTACAGGAAGTCTGTTGTGGTTTTTATCAAAAACCTTTACTTGGACTGGATAAGAAAATCCAGCAAACATATCTTTTTCTGCACTAATTGTAAGATAGGATGCTTCTTCTATGGGAGCAGTTGATTTTATGCCAACACCACTTACTATTTTTCTTTGCTTGCCATCTGAGGGGGTGTTTTTTATACTTATTTGAGAATCTCCAGAGTATTTTATGGCCATTGTTGTAGAGCCGCCACCGTCTAGGTTTAAGGCTTTATAGGCACCAATGGATTTTAAAAATTCTGCAAATTCTTCTTCTCCCATGCCTATTGAGGAATTATTTCTACCGTCTACAGTAACTAGGTAGATAATTTTGTTATCTTTGTCCATTGCTATGGCAGTTCTTGGTGCCCTTCCAGTTGAAAGCTTTTCAGGTATTTGTCCATCGTTGACTAGAATGTTTCCGCCACCGATGGCAAAGCTTAGGTCTTTGTAAGAGCCATAGTCAATAGAGACAGAATCTCCAACGTTAAACTTGTTTAATGCTTGTCCAACTTGGCTTAGGACAAAAGTACCTGGTGAAATTTCAAATGGATTGCCTGCAAGTCTTTTATCTATTATTTTGCCATTTGCAATTAATAGTTCTACATTTTCTGCTCCAATGTTTTTTCCTGGAGATAATTTTCCCCAGTTTTCATCTAACAAGGCTAGACTCTTATAGGGCTTGGACAGTTTGTTTAGGGCATTAACTTCTAAGGAGTCGCCTCCTATAGTCACAACAATATTATTTTTTAGTGGACCTACTCCTGCCTGGCCTTCTTTGTTAATGTAAAAGGAATTTCTTGAGAAAGCTTCTTCAGGTGTGGACAATATTGGAAGTCCGTCATTGACTAGAGATCCTAAGGCCATTGGATACTTAGTTACTTCAAAAAAATCTCCATTAATACCAGCTAAAGCCTGGCTTGAGTCTATCATTTCTGTTAGAACTTGTCTATCAGACAGGCCTTCTTTGGAGAATAGGGGAATTAGTTTTGAATATGGGTTGTTGGCATCAAGTTTTATTACATCTATATCAATAAAACCTTTGTCTGTTAACCTATCAATACTTACATATTCAACTCCACTTCCAATATTAGTTCTTTCTTTTCTATCTTCAATAACTTGAGCCCTAACATTTGTAGCTTTTAAAATTAAAGCAGAGATTGCTAGAACACAAAGGGTCTTTTTTAAATTAATTTTCATTTTAACCTCCTGTAATTTATTATAGGGCAAAGACCTAAAAGAGATGGTTACAAGGCTATTACAATTGAACTTTGAAATTGTGAAAGTTTATAATATAATAGCTTAAGAGGTAAATATGAAAACAATAAAAGTAAATTCTTTAGAAGAGATGAAAATATTAGGAAACAAAATTGGCAGTGTATTAAAAGGTGGAGAAACCATTTGTCTTCAAGGAGACTTAGGAGCAGGGAAGACTCATCTTACAAAATTCATTGGCCAGGCAATGGGCATAGAAGATTATATTACTAGCCCAAGTTTTGCTATTTTAAATATTTATTATGGAAAAATTAACTTAAATCACTTTGACAGCTATAGGCTAGAACAAGGTGTGGATTTTGACGATTTAGGTTTTGATGAATATTTATTTTCTCAAGACGTAAATATTATTGAGTGGCCAGAGAGAATGGAAGAAATTTTGCCCAAAGATAGGTTAAATATTTCTATAAATAAATTAACAGACACAAGTAGAGAATTAACTTTTTCTACAAATAGTTATGACAAGTACAAACATATATTGGAGATTATATAATGAAGATTTTAGGAATAGATACGTCAACAAGGACTATGTCCATAGCCTTAATAGAAGATGATAAAATTCTAGGAGAGCTTAACTTTTATTCTAACATGGATCATTCAGAAAGGTTAATAGCAAATATTGGATTTTTGTTAGCAGGCAATGACCTTACCATAAAAGATTTAGATTTAATTGGAGTTGCTATAGGACCTGGATCCTTTACTGGAATTAGAATAGGAATTGCAACAGTAATGGGACTTTGTGAGTTTTCAAATCTGCCAGTTGTTCCAGTTTCTTCTTTAGAAATTTTATCCAGAAACTTTTCTTCTCAAAAACATGTAGCCTTGGCAATAGATGCTAAAAGAGACAGGGTTTATGGCGGAATTTATAGCTATGAAAATGGCCAAGGATTTAAGATTTCAGAGGATCTTTATAATATAGATGATTTTTTACAAAAAATTTCTTCCTACCAAGATATTGTTCTTGCTGGAGATATTAATGATCAGCTTAAGGAAAGACTAGGAGAAAATCTTAGTCTTGCTTATGACACTAATTTAATCAACAGAGCCTCTAATCTTTGTTTTATTGCCAAGAGAGACTATGAAGAGGGCAAGGCCATTAGCCATCAAGACCTTAGGGCCAATTATATGACCAAGTCCCAAGCCCAAATAGATTTTGAAAAGAAACATGGAAAATAAGATTTTAATTAGGAAGGTTAAAGAAGAAGACCTTGTAAGTCTTTATGAAATAGAAAAAACCCTTGAGGATTCTTGGTCCTTTAATATTCTAAGAGACGACTTTTTAGGCAACAACTTTAGCTCTTATTTTCTTGCAGAAAAAGATGGAGAAATTTTAGGCTTTATTGCTTTAATGAACGTAGCAGGAGAAATCCATATAAACAATATTGCTGTGGACCAAAATTATAGAAGGCAGGGGATTGGTCAAAGACTTTTGACTTATGGACTTAACTATTTTGCTAAGGAAAAATTAATTGGTTACACCTTAGAAGTTAGGGAAGACAACCTTGCTGCTATAAATCTTTACGAAAAATTAGGATTTATTAAGGTAGGTCTTAGAAAGAATTATTACAAGAACAACAAAGCTGCCTTAATAATGTGGAAATTAATAGAGGAGAATTTATGATAGTATTAGGAATTGAATCATCTTGTGACGAAACAGCTGCTGCCATAGTAGAAGATGGCAGGCACATTCGCTCAAATATAATATCATCTCAAATCGATATTCATAAAAAATATGGAGGGGTAGTGCCAGAAGTTGCATCCAGGAAACATATTGAGATGATTTCTCCTGTTGTAGAAGAAGCCTTGGAAGTTGCAAATATAGATATTTCCCAAGTAGACTTAATTGCTGCAACTAGGGGACCAGGATTAATAGGCTCCTTGCTAGTAGGCCTATCCTATGGCAAGGCCCTTGCCTTTGCTAACAATATAGATTTTGTAGGAGTTAACCATATGGAAGGTCATATTTCTGCAAATTATTTGGATACAGATTTAAAGCCACCATTTTTATCTTTGGTAGTATCAGGTGGTCACACTTATTTGGTTCACGTTAAAGACTATTTAAGTTTTGAAGTTATTGGTAGAACTAGAGATGATGCAGCTGGAGAAGCTTATGACAAAATAGCCAGAACTATGGGCCTAGGTTATCCAGGTGGACCGAAAATTGACAACTTAGCCAAGTTAGGTCAACCAACAATAGACCTACCAAGGGTAATGCTTAAAGAAGATCATTATGATTTTTCCTTTTCAGGACTAAAGACAGCTGTATTAAATTATATTAATTCCCAAGAAATGAAAGGCAATGAAATTGTTAAAGAAGATTTGGCAAGATCTTTTCAAGATGCTGTTTTAGATGTATTGGTTGGAAAAACAATGAGGCTGGCTAAAGAGTTAAATGTAAAGACTATAGCAGTTTCAGGAGGAGTATCTGCCAACGATGGTCTTAGAAAAAGATTTGAAGTCTTAGAAGCAGAAGAAAACATTAAGGCCTACTTCCCTTCAAAAATTCTTTCAACTGACAATGCAGCAATGATAGGAGCAGCAGGCTACTACCAATATAAAAGACAAGGCGTTAGCGACTTTTCCATTAAGGCAGTTGCTAATTTAGGCTTATAAAAGTAGAAAAAAAGGACTTGAAAATAAATAAATTTCAAGTCCTTTTTTATGGTCTATTCTTCTAAATATTCCATCCAGCTAGCGTATAAATCTTCTAGGGCCTTACTTAATTCTTCTCGATTATTTGTTAGGTCTAAGACATTTTCGTAATTTGAAGTAACTTCAGGTTTGGAAAGTTCTAAATCAATTTCTTGAATCTGGTCTTCTAAGGAAGAGATTTCTTTTTCTAGCTGTTCTATTTTTTTTCTATGTTTTTGTCTTTCCTTAATTTTTTTTCTTTCTTCTTTTTGTAGGGCCTTTTTTTGAGTCTGAGTCATTTCTTCTTGGTCAGATGAGCCTTCTTCTAAGCTTAGTTTCTTTTCCAGATAATAGTCATAGTTTCCAAGATATTCACTAATAGAATCAGCCTTCATTTCCCAAATTTTATTAGCAAAATTATTTAAGAAATATCTATCATGGGAGATGGCTATAACAGTGCCTTGGTAATTTTTTAAAGCATCTTCTAAAATTTCCTTAGAATCAATATCCAAATGGTTAGTAGGTTCGTCCATTAATAGTACATTTGAATCAGACAGCATTAATTTTAGTAGGGAAATCCTAGCTTTTTCTCCTCCTGACAAGTCAGAAATTTCTTTGAAAACATCATCGCCTATAAACATCATCTTGGCTAGATAAGACCTAATTTCAAAGTGACTTAATTTAGGATAGGCGTCCCAAATCTCATCAATTATAGTATTTGTAGGGTCTAGATGATCCATCTCTTGGTCAAAATATCCAATATATACATCTGTTCCAATTGTAAGCTCCCCATCATCTAAGGGAGTCTGGCCCATAATTACTTTAAAAAGAGTGGACTTGCCAACTCCATTTTCTCCCACTATGCCAATCATATCTCCATTGCTAACTTTAAAAGAAATGTTGCGGAAGATTTCTTTGTCTCCATAGGATTTTTTTAAGTCTTGGCCAATAAAAATATCATTGCCTGCCTTTATATTTGTTTGGAATTTTATTTTTGCAGTGTGTTTTAAATAAACTGGGTCCAATGGTTGTAGGGACTCTAATCTTTTTAGTCGTGATTTCCCTTGTTTAATGGCTTTGGCTCCAGCTCCATGTAAGAATCTTTCTACGATTTTTGTTTCTCTAGCAATTTCTCTTTGTTGGTTTTCGTATTGTTTTTTTCTAACTTGGATTTCTTTTTTTCTTATTTTTTGGAAGTTAGAATAAGAACCCTTATAAGCAGAAAGTCCATGATTTTCTAAAAGAAAAATTTTATTGACAACATTGTCTAAAAAGAACCTATCGTGGGAAACTACTATAAAGGATCCTTTGTAGTCTCTAAGATATGACTCTAGCCAGGAGATAGATTCAATATCCAAGTGGTTAGTAGGTTCATCTAGAAACATAAAATCTGGATTCGAAAGTAAAAGTTTTGCTAAATTTATTCTAGATTTTTGGCCACCAGAAAGATCGTCTACTTTTTTTGAAAATTCCTCATCTGTAAAGCCAAGGCCCTTTAGGACACCTTTTATTCTAGAATCAACTTCTGGTCCTCTTAATTTATTAAATCTTTCTAAAAGCTTAAGATGTTCATTTAAAAGCCTGTCTAATTCTTGGCTAGACTCAGTAAAGCTAGAAATTTCTTTTTCAATTGCTTTAATTTTATCTTCCAGTTCAAAAACTTCTGAAAAGATTGTTAAGCACTCTTGGTAAATAGATTTTTGGCTGGAAATTTTTGTATATTGTTTTAAATATTTGGGCTGAGCATCTTTTTGGTAAAAGATTTCTCCGCTGTCAGGACTTAATTGGCCTGCCAAAATATTTAATAAGGTAGTCTTACCAGAGCCATTTTGGCCGATTAGACCTATTTTGTCACCTTCTTCTACATGAAAATTTATGTCTACTAAAATAGGATTAACTATAAAGTCCTTGTTTAGATTTTTAACACTAAGTATTGCCATTTTTACCTCCGTATCTATTCTACAATATTTTTTTAATAAGTAAAAGTCTTAGGATAGACAAAAATTTGACTTAAGACTGTTCAATCATATATAATGTGATATAATATTATTAATAGTCAGAGAGGGAGTGATTAAATGGCGGATAAAAAGATTTCAATTGCAGTAATTAGAAGATTACCAAAATACTACAGGTATTTGGAAGACTTGGAAAGCCAAGGTATCAAAGGAGTTTCATCTCAGGAATTAAGTGAACTAACAGGATTTACCGCATCACAAATTAGACAGGATTTTAATAATTTTGGTGGTTTCGGTCAACAAGGTTTCGGATATAATGTAAAAAGTCTCAAGGAGGCCATAAGTGATATCTTAGGTCACGATCAAGTTAAAAATGCAGTTATGGTTGGTGCTGGTAACCTAGGCAAGACCATAGCAAAATACAGTGGATTCAAAGATAGCGGCCTAAACCTAATTGGGATATTCGACAGAAATCCAAATAATATAGGCCAAGAACTTGATGGTTTACAAATCCAAGACGTAAAAAAAATAAAAACTTTTCTAGAAAACAAAAAGGTTGACATAGGTATTATAGTTGTAGACAAAGAATCTGCCCAAGATATTTGTGATCTTTTTGTAGAATATGGCTTGAAAGGAATTTGGAACTTTGCTCCAATCGATCTTAAGGTTGAAGAAGGAGTTTATGTAGAAAATGTAAACTTAACTGAAAGCTTATTAGTTCTATCATATTTTTTGAACAACAAATAATTTTTTGAAAAATTATAAGCGTCTAATCAAGGACGCTTTTTTAAATTATAAAATTTACAAGGAAGAAAAAATGGATGTAAAATTAGAAAACAAGGAAATAAGAATTATAAATCAAAAAAACTTCCATCCTCAACATATTTTTGAATGTGGCCAGGCCTTTAGGTGGCAAAGGAAAGAAGATGGATCCTATACAACAGTAGCCATGGACAAGGTCATTAATGTTTCCTTAGATGGATCAGATGTTCTAATAAAAAATTCAAGTCTAGAAGATTTTGAAAATATTTGGATAGACTATTTTGATTTAGAATCTGATTATGAAAAAATGCAAGAAGACTTTAATAATGACCTAATTATGCAAGAAGCAATAGACTATGGAAAGGGAATTAGAATATTAAACCAAGATCCTTTTGAAACAACTATATCCTTTATTATTTCTGCTAATAATAGAATTCCACAAATAAAAAAATCCATAGAATTAATTTGTAAAAACTATGGAAAGTCTTTAGGCCATTATGAAGGCAAGGAATATTTTTCTTTTCCAAAGGCAGAAGACTTGGCCCAGGTTGAAGTAGCTGAAATAAGAGAAATTTGTAGGGTTGGCTTTAGAGATAAAAGAATTATAGATGTAGCAAAAATGGTAGCCCAGGGTGATTTAGATTTAAATTCTTTAATGAAGCTGGAAAGAGAAGACATAAAGAAAATACTAATGACTTTGCCTGGTGTTGGACCAAAGGTTGCTGATTGTATAACATTGTTTGCTTTTAAGAAAAAAGATTCCTTTCCAGTAGATGTATGGATTAAAAGAGTAATGGAACACTTGTATTTTAAAGAAGAAGTGAACAAAAACAAATTGGGACTTATGGCTAGAGAAAAATTTGGGCCCTATGCAGGACTTGCCCAGCAATATCTTTTTTACTATGGAAGAGAAAATGCTATAGGTATTGATAAAAATAATAAATCCAAATAAACAAAGACGAAAACAAATTAAGACAAAAACTTAATAGGAAAAAAGAATTTATTTGTTTAAAGAAAAGATAAATGGTAATATATACTCTGTAGGAATTAGCACTCGTTAGTCTAGAGTGCTAACATAAATTTTAAACTTAGAAAGGATGACTATAATGAATCTTAGACCAATTGGCAATAAAATTATAATAAAAAAAATCGAAGTTGAAGAAAAATCCATAGGCGGAATTATTCTTCCAGGTTCAGCTAAGGGCGATTCTTATGTAGCTGAAGTATTAGCAATCGGTCCAGACATCTTGAATGATGAAAAAAGAAAAGACCAAGTAAAAGTTGGAGACAAGGTTGTTTACAACAAGTATGGCCTTAACACAGTGAAAATAGATGACCAAGAATATATTATTTGCAAATTAGATGACTTATATGCTGTTATAAAATAGGAGGACTTTTATGGCTAAAGAAATAAAATTTAGAGAAGATGCTAGAAAATCAATGGAAAAGGGCATTAACATTCTAGCAGATACAGTAAAAATAACCCTGGGACCAAAGGGAAGAAATGTTGTATTAGACAAACAATTCGGCGCCCCATTAATTACAAATGACGGTGTTACCATAGCTAGAGAAATCGAGTTTGAAGACAGATTTGAAAATATGGGAGCTCAACTAGTAAAAGAAGTTGCAACAAAGACCAATGACGTAGCAGGGGATGGAACTACTACAGCAACTTTACTTGCTCAAGCTATTATTAGAGAAGGCTTAAAAAACATAGCAGCAGGTGCAAATCCAATCCAACTTAAGGAAGGTATTAATGGAGCTGTAGAAGTTGTAGTTGAAGAAATTAAAAAGTTTTCTCACCCAATTAAATCAAAGGATTCAATTTCACAAATTGCTGCAGTTTCAGCTGGTGATGAAAAAATTGGCCAACTAATTTCTGAAGCTATGGAAAAAGTTGGTAGAGATGGAGTTATTACAGTTGAAGAATCTAGATCAACAGGCACAACCCTAAAAACTGTTGAAGGTATGCAATTTGATAGAGGATATATTTCTCCATATATGGTTACTGATTCTGAAAAAATGACAGCTGAACTAGATAGACCATATATTTTAATAACTGACAAGAAAATTACTAACATCCAAGATATTATTGGCTTGTTAGAATCTATTGTCCAAGAAGGTAGACCACTATTAATTATTGCAGATGACATTGAAGGAGAAGCAATGGCTACCTTAGTTCTTAACAAATTAAGAGGAACCTTTAATGTTGTAGCAGTAAAGGCACCAGGATTTGGAGACAGAAGAAAGGATTTACTTCAAGATATAGCAATTTTAACTGGCGCAACAGTTGTTTCAGAAGAACTTGGTCATGACATTAAAGAAGCTAGTGTTGATATGCTAGGTGTAGCTGAATCAGTAAAAGTTGACAAGGACTCTACTGTAATAGTTGATGGCGGTGGAGCTAAAGAAAATCTTGAAGCTAGAATAAATCAACTTAAAGGCCAAATGGATAACACAGATTCAGATTTTGATAAAGAAAAACTTCAAGAAAGATTAGCAAAACTTTCTGGTGGAGTTGCAGTAATAGAAGTTGGTGCTGCCACAGAAGTTGAACTAAAAGAAAAGAAATTAAGAATAGAAGATGCCCTAGCAGCTACAAGAGCAGGTGTTGCAGAAGGAATGGTTGCTGGTGGAGGAACTGTATTAATTGATTCTATTGAAGCAGTAGAAAAATATCTTCAAGACTTAACAGGAGATAAGAAGACTGGAGCTATGATTATAGCCAAGGCTTTAGAAGAACCAGTAAAACAAATAGCAGAAAATGCTGGAGTAGAAGGTTCAGTTGTTGTTTCTCACGTAAAAGAAGCTGAAGAAGGTATTGGTTATGATGCTTTAAATGGCCAATATGTTGAAATGATCAAGGCAGGTATAGTTGACCCAGCCAAGGTTACAAGATCAGCTATCCAAAACTCAGCATCAGTTGCAGCTATGATTTTAACAACAGAAGCAGCAGTTGTTGATATAAAAGAAGAAGAACCTGCAATGCCAATGGGACCTGGAGCAGGCATGTATTAATAAAAAAAGATGAATTTTAGACGGCTTAAAATATTAATT
>JAUNLQ010000002.1 GCA_030532225.1 Bacillota bacterium | reverse complement strand
AATATAAAATTTTAAGAACCTTGGAAGGCCAGGGTTCTTTTTTTCTGTGAAAAAACTTTTCCTTGTGTTAAGATATAAAAAAGAAGAATTTTATTGAAGGTGACTTATGACCAAAAGGTTAATCAAATTGTTTTTAGGCCTAATAATGTTTGGCTTGGGCTTAAGTTTTGTATATTTTGCAAATATTGGTTTAGACTCTTGGAACTCCTTGCACTCAGCTATTAGTAACTTCACAGGAATTCCCATTGGCTATGTTTCAGTTATCGTTGCTGGAGGGGCCTTTTTCTTGGCTGTGGCTCTGGGAGAAAAATTTGGCCTAGGGACTATAGCAGACAGCCTAATAGTTGGGCCAGTTTTTCAATTTATTATTGATTCCAATGTATTTGAAATGCAAACAGAAGTCCTGCCATCCTTGGTCTATATAAGCCTTGGTATGGCCATAACTGCCTTGGGAGCCTTGTTATATATGTCTTCAGGCTTTGGAGCAGGGCCCAGGGACTCTATGTACTTAGGCCTTTCTAAAAAGTTTGGCCTACAAGTTGGAACTACTAAGCTGATTTGTGAAGTTTTGGTAGTTGTTCTGGCATATTTTCTCGGCGGCCTAGTAGGTTGGGGGACCTTCCTTAATGCAATTTTTTCAGGTTTATTTTTACAGGCCTTTATTTTTATTTTGAAATTCGATCCTAAAAAAGTTGACCAAGAAAATATCTTTCAAAGTATTGAAAATTTTAGAAAACTAAAAAAATCATAGACAAGAAAAAAGCTAGCAAATTTCTGCTAGCTAATTTTTTTACATTTTTTCAGGTGCCTTCATGCCTAGTAGTCTTAGACCATTTCTAAGAACAGTTTTTGTGGCATAGGATAAGGCCAGCCTTGCTTTTTTCAGCTCCTTGTCTTCTACTAAGATTGGAGTGTTGGCATAGTAGGAATTGTAAGCCTGGCAAAGACTTACAAGGTGTCTACTAATAAAGAATGGTTGGTACTTTTGTCCAGCATCAAAAATAGTTTCAGAAAAGCTGTAGATGTTTTTCAAGATTTCAAATTCTTCAGTTTCTTTTAATAGACTGTAGTCCACCTTAGCATCCTTGTTAAAGTCTCCCTTTGTTAAAAGAGAAGAAATTCTAGCATGGGTGTATTGGACATAAGGGCCAGTTTCTCCTTCAAAGGATAGAAGCTTATCCCAATCGAAAACATAGTCCTTGTTTCTGTCATTAAATAATTCTTGGAAGATTACTGCTCCAATGCCTATTTGGGCTGCAAGTTTTTCCTTATCTTCAATGTCCCTGTCGGCAATAATGTTTTTGGTTTTTTCTATGGCTGTTAATAGGACGTCTTCTAGGTAAACCACATTGCCTCGTCTAGTGGACATGGTACCTTCTGGTAGGGAAACCATGCCGAAAGGAACGTGGATACAGTCCTTGGCCCAGTCCTTGCCTAATAGGTCTAAAACTTGGAAGAGCTGTTTAAAGTGTAGGTTTTGTTGAGAGCCTACAACATAAATGTTTTTATAAAAATCATAAGTTTCATGTCTGTAATAGGCAGCTGCCAGGTCTCTTGTTGCATAAAGAGTAGAGCCGTCAGATTTTTTTACTAGCATTGGTGGCATAGAGTAGTCTTCTAAGTTGACGATCATGGCGTTTTCAGATGGTTCAAGAAGATTTTTATCTTCAAGTTCTTCAACAACCTTGTCCATCTTGTCTGAATAAAAAGCCTCTCCATTCCAAGAATCAAAGTCTATGTCTAGCATTTTATAAACCCTATTAAATTCAGATAAAGAAACTTCTCTAAAGTAGGTCCATAGACTTACAGCTTCTTCTTCGCCTGCTTCTAGTCTCCTAAACCAGTCTCTAGCAGAGTCTCTTAGGCTAGGATCTTCTTCTGCCTCTTGGTTAATCCTTACATAAAGTTTTAAAAGTTCAGGTATAGGATTTTTTTCTATGGCTGCAGGGTCTCCCCAAAGCTTATAGGCAGTTATTAAAAGTCCAAACTGAGTTCCATAGTCTCCAAGGTGGTTAATGGCTATAGTATTAAAGCCTAAAAAGTCATAAATATTTCTAATGGAATTTCCAATAACAGTTGACCTTAGATGGCCTATATGAAAGGCCTTGGCAATGTTAGGGCTGGAAAATTCTACAATTAAGTTTCTATTTTGGCCATAAGAGCTAGATCCATAAGCCTGGTCTTTTTGGAAAACTTCTTCAAGAACTTCTTTTACTAAAAATTCTTTGTTAATAAAGAAGTTTAAATAAGGACCCTTGGCTTCTATTTTTTCAAAGTATGGAGAAGATAGGCTTTGGGCTAGATCTTCAGCTATTAAATTTGGTGCCTTCCTCATAATTTTTGCAAAAGAAAAGGCTGGTAGGGCAAAGTCACCCATTTCTGGAGAAGGTGGCTTTTCTATAAGAAGACCTAGATTTTTTTCATCAAGGTCTACTAGCTTAGTCCCTATTAATTTTATTATTTCAACTTTAAAATCTATCACTTGTATCCTCCCTTTATAATAAATAAAAATTTTTTAGCTTATATCTTTTTAAATTATAACACATAAATTTTTTTCTTCAGACTTTATTAGAAGATTTTTACCAATAAAAAACTCGAAGTCCTTTTATAAAACTTCGAGCCTGCTTATAAAACTTATCTTTGTAAAAGATTTTCGCCAATTTTATAAACATCTCCTGCTCCCATAGTAAGAATACAGTCGCCAGGTTTGGCATTGGCTAACAAAAACTCTTCTACTTCTTCAAAGGAGCCTAAATAAATGGCGTCCTTGCCATTGGCGTTTATAGCCTTTACTAACATTTTTGAGTGAATGTCTCCATAGTCCTTTTCTCTAGCTGCATAAATATCTGGAATAATTATTTTGTCAGCATCGTTAAAAGACTGGGCGAAATAATTTAACAAAAGCTTGGTCCTAGTATAGGTGTGAGGCTGAAAAATACAGTAAATGTCGTTGGCATACCTATTTCTAATGGCAGCTAGGGCCGATTTTATTTCTGTTGGATGGTGGGCATAGTCGTCTAAAATATCTATGCCTTGGTAGGACCCCTTAAACTCAAGTCTTCTGTGAACTCCCCTGTAGGCTGAAATTTTCTTTGCAACCATTTCAGGATCTAGGCCATAAATATGACTGGCAGCAAAGGCAGCTAGGGCATTGTATATATTGTGCTTGCCCATAACACTTAAATCTAAATGGGCAATTTTTTTGTGCTTAAAATAAATATCAAGACTAGGCAGGCCATTTTCTTGGAAGGAAATATTTTTGGCAGAGTAGTCAGCCATTTTATCTACACCAAAGCTAAGGACCTGGGCCTTAGACCTATTTAATAGGGACTTAGAATTAGGGTCGTCAGCATTTATAAGTAAATAGTCATCAGGTCCTAGGTTGTCGCTATATTCTTCAAAGGTTCTAATAATATGGTCGATATTGTCAAAATAGTCTAGGTGGTCTTCGTCAATATTTAAAATTATAGCTAGTTTAGGGAAGTACTTTTTTATATTAGCCTTATATTCACAGGCTTCAGTTAGGAAAAGTTTGTTGGCTCCTAATTTAATATTGCCATGGATTTTGTCTAACATACCTCCAAGCATAATAGTTGGGTCTTCTTCTAGGTCATAAATAACTTCTGTAATCATAGAAGTTGTAGAAGTCTTGCCATGGGTGCCTGAAACTGCTATGGAAAAATCAAAGTCCTTCATCAAATTGCCTAAAAATTCTGCCCTGTCAACTAGGTCGATCTTTTGTCTTATGGCAGCCTTTAGTTCTTGGTTATCCATAGAAATAGCATCTGTATAAACAACTAGGTCGGCTCCATCTACATTTTCTGCCTTATGTTCATAGTAGATTTTGGCTCCATCACTTTCTAATTTTTTTGTAATAAGAGATGCTTTTGCATCTGAGCCAGAAACTATATAGCCTTTACTAAGCATATACTCAGCCAGGGAGCTCATAGAAACTCCGCCTATGCCTATAAAGTGGATTTTTTTACCCTTATTTTTATTTATATCAAAATGAAACATTGTTACCTCTCTTTTTTTACAAAGAACATTATATCACAAAAAAGAATAAGATTCTTAAAATATTTTATTGTTATTTCTCCTAGTCTACCTTTAAAAAATTCTCCTTATAAGCTAAAATATATAATAGAGGGAAAGTTATGAAGGATTTAAAATTATTAGATATTTTTGACAGTGAATTTTTAGAAAAGAAGCCAAAACTTCATAAAGATTTAATGGATTTTTTTGATAGCCTGGCAGATGGAATTTTGATTACAGATTCTAAAGGCAAAATTATTATTTACAACAGAGCCAAGGAAATCCAAGAAAACAGAAACAGAAAGGAAATGCTAGGCAAGTTCACCTGGCAGGCTTACGGCTACTCAGGACCAGAAAAGTCTGAGCACTATAAGGTTTTAAAAAGCCAAAAGCCAATTCTTAACCAGTACTCTGCCCACTCTAAGGTAGACGGAGTAGAAAGATTTATATCCTATTCCACCTATCCAATAATTATGGACGGACAAACTATAGCAGTTTATACAGTAGGAAGAAACGAAGACTCCCTCCACCAAGTTTTAGTAGACACAATAGAAAAGAAGAGACAGCACCAGCAACTATTAGAAAAACACAGTCCAGTTTACACAGAAAATGGAACTAGATATAATTTTTCTGACATTGTAGGAGAATCAGAGGAAATAAAAAACGTCATTAACATTGGCCAAAATCTTTCCTTCTTAGACAATTCAATTTTGATTATAGGAGAAACAGGAACAGGCAAGGAAGTTTTGTCCCAATCTATTCACAACTTTGGCGACAGAGCCAAGGAGCCTTTCATTGGAATTAACTGCTCTGCCATTCCAGAAAACCTTTTAGAGTCTATGCTTTTTGGTACAGTTAGAGGAGCCTACACAGGAGCCCTTGACTCAGTGGGACTTTTTGAAAAGGCCAAGGCAGGCACCTTGTTTTTAGATGACATTAACACTATGGCAATGGGCCTACAAGCCAAACTTTTAAGAGCTATCCAAGAAAGAAGGGTCACTAGACTAGGAGACTCTAAAGCCTATCCTATAGAATGTAGAATAGTTGCAGCTACAAATGAAGATCCCTTTGAATTAATCCAAGCAGGCAAGCTAAGAGAAGATTTGTACTATAGAATAGCAGGCTTTACTATAAATATTCCTCCTTTAAGAGAGAGAAAAAAGGACATAATAGTTTTAGTAGAACATTTTATAAGAAGATACAACAAGCCCTTGGCCAAGCCTTATATAGGAGTAGACTTTAAGCTGAAAAAAATCTTAGACAATTATCCTTGGCCAGGTAACATAAGGGAGCTGGAAAATTTAGTAGAAAATATGCTAGTCAACTCTTCAGGAGACTCAAGATATTTAACAGTAGAAAATATTCCCCATTACTTGGAAGATAGATTTTTAGGCAAACAAAAAAGACCCCAACAAGAAGAAAAACCTGAAAAACTCACTTACAATGAACTTGTAGACCAATATGAAAGAAAACTTCTAAAAACATATTTAGAAAAAAACAAGTGGAATTATTCTAAAACAGCCAGGGACTTGGACCTAAATCGCAACAGTCTTTTGTATAAAATAAAAAGACTAGGCCTGGAAAATGACTAAAAACTAAACAAAAATAATAAAACTGTTTAAAAACTAGGCACAAAAACTAGGCAACAACTTTGAAAAAACCAAGGGAATGGCTAATTATAGGTCAAATAAAGTTGGCATGATTTTTGCATCTTATATAAGTGTTAGCAATCCAATATTTGGAGAAAGTTATTGTCGGTCCAAAAGACCTGGAAGTCTAAGGAAACTTTGATTCTGGTAAAATTAAGGCAAACTTAGACATGTTAGATGAAGCTAATGTTTATTTCGCCCTTAGTTCAGGGCGATTAATCTGAAATCAAATAAAATTTTTATATAGATAAAGGAGGCCCAGCTGTGAACAAATTGCTTTTAAAGAATTGTAAGTCACTTCTAACTTTGAAAGAACATGAAAACGATATTACAGGTGCTTTGCAAGGATACAGTCTATTAGTTGAAGGGGAAAAAATTAAAAAGATTGACGTCTATGAAAATTTAAAGGACCTTGTTGATGAACAAACTAAAGTAATAGATTGTTCTGAAAAAACTGTTCTTCCTGGTTTTGTAGATCCTCATACCCATTTAGTTTTTGGTGGAGATAGACTTGACGAATATTCAGCCAAACTAACTATGACTGACCCTGAAGAAATTAAGAAAAATGTAAAAATTGGTCTTACAGGCTTAGATTCCACTATTAAACAAACTAAGGATGCAGGCTTTGAAGGCCTTTACAAGGAAGCTTTAGAAAAACTAAACACTGTTCTTTTAAATGGAACTACTACAATTGAAATAAAATCTGGTTATGGTATCGATAAAGAAGTTGAACTTACCCAACTTAGGGTAATAAAAGAATTGAGGGACAAGGTTCCACAAACTTTAATAGCAACTTATCTTGGAGGTCATGACTGGGACAAGTCTATGGGCAAGGATGCTTATTTAGATTTTATGATAAATGAAGTAATGCCTGTAGTAAAAGAAGAAGACCTAGCTACAATGGCAGATATTTGGGTTGAAGATTCTATTTTTTCCATAGACCAAGGCAGAAAATATCTTAGGGCAGCTAAGGAATTTGGCCTAGCTGGAACAATTCATGGTGATGAGCTATCAGGTATTGGTGCATCTAAAATGGCAGCTGAAGAAGGTGCTTATAGTGTAGCCCACTTAAACTACATTACTGAAGAGGCCATAGATGCTATGATAGAAAATTCTACTGTAGGAATTGTTCTACCAACAACTGACTATGTGAAACAATATGACGATAGACTTGCAGATGCTAGACATTTTGTAGATAGGGGCATGGATGTTGCCATAGCCACAAATATAAATCCTGGAGACTATACAGTTTCTATGACTATTTGTATGGACCTAGTCTGTAAAAGACATAGACTTACACCAGCAGAGGCCTTAAGAGCTGCCAGCTTAAATGCTGCAAAGGCCTTAAGATTAGATGAGTCCTATGGGTCCCTTGAAGAAGGAAAATTTGCAGATATACAAATTTGGGATACTGACGACTATAGAAATGTAGTTTATAGACATGGATCCAACTTTGTAGATACTGTAATTAAACATGGTAAGCTTGTAGTAGAAGGAAGAAAGTTAGTTTATTAAAAATTAAGGAGAAGAATATGGATTTCAAAGATGTATTGGACTTAATTCTAGATGCAGATGACGTTACTGTAGGTGGCGGATCAGCATCAGCTCTTGCAGGAGCAAAAGCTTGTGGGCTTATTGGAATGGTATGTAAGTTGTCAACAAAGAAGGACTTTGGTCTGCCAGCTGAAAAACAACTTGCCTATGCAAAAGAGCTAGAAGAAATTAGAGATCAGCTTTTAAATGGCGTTGTTGAAGATGCTAATGCCTATGGAGTTATTAGAGATGCCTTTAAACTTCCAAAAGAAACAGATGAAGAAAAGGCTGCTAGAAAGAAGGCCATAGCTCATGCAGGTATAGTTGGAGCAACTAGTCCAATGAATAACGCAAAACTTTGTTACAGAGTTTATGAAATTGCCAACGAAGTAAATGGAAAAACTAATCCAAATTGCCAATCTGACCTAGAAATAGGCCTAGAACTAGCAAAAATTGGAACAAATGGCTGTATAATGAACATTGAAGCTAACCTTCCTCTAGTAAAAGACGAAGAGAAAATTGCAGAATTTAATAAAGTAATCTCTGATTACAAAATTAATTAATATTAAAAGGAGTAAGTATGACTAAAGAAGTAAAAACAGACGTACAAATAGCCCAAGAGGCTAAAATGCTACCAATAGTTGAAGTAGCAGAAAAAATCGGTATTGATCAAGATTATTTAATCCAATACGGCAAGTACAAAGCTAAAATCGACCTTCAATTATTAGAAGACCTAAAAGACAAGGAAGATGGAAAACTTATTTTAGTATCTGCTATAAACCCAACTCCAGCAGGAGAAGGTAAGACTACTGTAAACATTGGTCTATCAATGGCCCTTAACAAAATCGGCAAAAAGACCATTACAACCCTTAGAGAACCTTCCCTTGGACCATCTTTTGGTATAAAAGGTGGAGCAGCTGGTGGTGGATATTCTCAAGTTGTACCAATGGAAGACATTAACCTACACTTTACAGGAGACTTCCACGCCATAACTACAGCTAACAACCTAATTTCTGCCCTACTAGACAACCATATTCAACAAGGAAATGCCCTAGACATTGACACAAGAAGAGTTGTTTGGAAGAGAGTATTAGACATGAACGACAGGGCCCTTAGAAACGTAGTAGTTGGCCTTGGTGGAAAATCTAACGGAGTTCCAAGAGAAGACGGCTTTGATATAACAGTTGCATCTGAAATTATGGCTATTTTCTGTTTGGCAACAGACTTAGAAGACCTAAAGAGAAGAATAGGTGATATAGTAGTTGCTTATAACAGAAAGAATGAACCAGTTTATGCTAGAGACATTGAAGCTCAAGGAGCTTGTGCCCTACTATTAAAAGATGCAATAAATCCAAACCTAGTTCAAACTCTAGAAAACACTCCAGCTATTATTCATGGTGGACCATTTGCAAATATTGCCCATGGATGTAACTCAGTTACAGCTTTAAATATGGGACTAAAACTAGGTGACTATGTAGTAACTGAAGCAGGTTTCGGTGCTGACCTTGGAGCAGAAAAATTCTATAACATTACAGCTAGATATGGTGGATTTGAGCCAGATGCAACAGTTTTAGTTGCAACAGTTAGAGCCCTAAAACACCACGGTGGAGCAGCAAGAGACCTACTAGGAGTAGAAGATTTAGACAAGTTGGCCAAGGGTATTCCAAACCTTGAAAAACACATTGAAAATATTAGAAAATTCGGCATTGAACCAATAGTTGCCATTAACAAATTCCCAACTGACACAGATGCAGAAGTTGACTTTATAGTAAACAGATGTAAAGAACTTGGCGTTGAAGCAGTTCCAATTGAAGTTTGGGCAAAAGGTGGAGACGGAGCTATAGAACTAGCTAAAAAAGTAGTTGAAGTAGTAGAAAGAGATGAAGCTAACTTCAAGTTCTTATACGATGTAGACCTAAGCATTGAAGAAAAAATCAACCGTATTGCTAAAGAAGTTTATGGAGCTGATGGAGTAGACTTTACCAAGGCTGCCCAAAAAGCCATTAAACAATACGAAAAACTAGGCTATGATAAGCTACCAATTTGTATGGCTAAGACCCAATATTCCCTATCAGATGACCAAAATCTGCTAGCTAGACCAGAAGGCTTTAGAATCACAGTTAGAAACTTTAAGCTTTCAAGGGGTGCAGGATTTATAGTAGCCTTAACTGGAGATATTATGACTATGCCAGGACTACCAAAAGTTCCAGCAGCAAACAAAATTGACATCTTAGAAGATGGAGAAATAGTAGGATTATTCTAAAGACAAAATAAGGAGAAATATAAATGGCAAGATTAGTTGAATGTGTACCAAATTTTTCAGAAGGTAGAGACCTTGAAAAGGTAGAAAAAATTGTTGATGAAATTAGAAAAATAGAAGACGTAACTCTTTTAGACTACTCTTCAGACCCAGACCACAACAGATCTGTTGTAACAATAATCGGTGAGCCAGAAAAAGTTAAAGAAGCAGTTCTAAATTCTATAAAAGTAGCAACTGAACTAATTGACATGTCTACTCACGAAGGAGCCCATCCAAGAATGGGAGCTACAGACGTTGTTCCATTTACACCAGTATCAGAAGTAACAATGGACGAATGTATAGACCTAGCTAACCAAGTAGGAAAGGCTATGGGAGAAATGGGAATTCCTGTTTATCTATATGAAGAAGCAGCAACAAAACCAGAAAGACAAAACCTAGCCAAGGTTAGAAAGGGCCAATATGAAGCTTTCTTTGACAAGATTCACGAAGAAGGTTGGGAACCAGACTATGGCCCAAGGGAAATGAACAAGAAAAGTGGAGCAACAGCAGTAGGAGCTAGAGTACCACTAGTAGCCTTTAACATTAACCTAGACACAGCAGACGTAGAAATCGCCAACGCAATAGCTAAGAAAGTTAGATTTATTGGTGGTGGCTTAAGATACGTTAAGGGAATCGGCCTAAAAGTAGAAGAAAGAAACATTACTCAAGTATCAATGAACCTAGTAAACTACGAAAAAACCAGAGTTTACCAAGCCTTTGAAATGGTAAAAATGGAAGCTAGAAGATATGGAGTAAATGTAGTTGGCTCAGAAGTAATTGGAACAGTACCAATGAAATCAATGCTAGACGCAGCAGAATACTACCTTCAAATTGAAAACTTTGACATCAACCAAATACTTGAAAAGAGACTATTAGACTCAATGAGCAAATAGAAATTTTGAAAATCTCCTAGGAATTGCCCTGGGAGATTTTTTTGATTTGTAGACTTTTTAAGCAATAAACAATGCCTTGAAAAAGAGACTGACTGATTTTAAAAATAGGATATTTAATAGAAAGAAAATATATGGTAGACTTAAGGCTAAGAAGATGCAAAGATTAATTCAAGGAGTAAACACATGAAAGATTTAAAATTGAACTTACCATTTATCTATGAAGATACAGGCGATGTTATTGATGATGCGGAAACATTGGTTTTAGATTTTAACTTAGAAGGTTACACAGTTCATGAGTTTTTTACCCCTTATGAAGACAAATATGTAATCCTTTATAGCGGTAAGCTCTATGGTGATAGCTTGCTACCTATCGAGGAGCTTAGTGTTTTACATCTAGAAAACTATAGGGAGATAGAAAAGTATATAGACCTGCCAGATGCCCTACCTGAAATTTCTTTTTCCCTTGTAGACGAAGATGAAGTTTGGGAAGAAGAAATTAGCCTTAGAGACTTTTTAAAGAAATATATATTCCATTACAATATTTTAAAAGATGCTAAAAAAGCTCAAAAGAAATATATAGCAGAACTTTACGATACAACAGATTTTTAAAAGATTATTTTTGTAAGACATAAAGAAGTACCAAGTAAGTAATTCAAGGAGTAAACACATGAAAAAATTAAGGCTATCACATATATATGAAACCACAGGAGACTTTATGTATGATATAGAAGCTTTATCGCTTAATTTTGAGGGAATTAATTCATTAACACAATGGTTTGACACTCCATACGAAGACGACTATATTGTATCCTATCATTCTGGTTCGTATGAAAATGGCGAATTTACCTATGGCTCTATTGAAGAATTAGATTCCTTGTTGCTTGAAAACTATAGGGCAATAGAAAAATATATAGACTTGCCTGATGCCCTACCTGAAATTTCTTTTTCCCTTGTAGACGAAGATGAAGTTTGGGAAGAAGAAATTAGCCTTAGAGACTTTTTAAAGAAATATATATTCCATTACAATATTTTAAAAGATGCTAAAAAAGCTCAAAAGAAATATATAGCAGAACTTGAATAATGATATAACACACAACGACCCTTAGAGGTCGTTTTTTAATACAGGAGAAAAAATTGAAGATAGGATTTTAGCTGAATAAGTCCAGCAGAGGAAGGACTAACTTAGTTAAGGTAGCAGTTCAAGTGCAAGGAAAACATGGCCAGTACTCTTCTTACGAACAAAAATCTAGTAACTTCTTGGAAAATTTGGATTCACAATATATTCTAGAAATTTTATTTTCCATATTTAAGACAAGATCCAGATTGTCTACTTATTGGCGAACTAAGATATAATGAACTTGCCTATCAAAGGGCAAATAAAAAAGTGCCAAAAATTTCAGCACTTTTTGAAAATTTCTATGAAACAATTTTAAACTTTTTAAAAAAGCCAACTAGGGCTAGGCCTAGAAGACCAAAGGCTGCAGCCAATAGCAAGGTTCAAATAAAAGAGCCTTATAGGTCTGATTCTTTTATATTAAAGTCCTTAATTATAGTTTGGTTAAGGTCTTCTAGCTTGGTTACCAAGTCCTTGTAGTTTTCAAATCTCTTACGATAAAAACCACCATTGCCAGAGTCATAATAAAAGTTCACCAGGTCCTTATAGGCTTGAACTAGTTTTTGAATCTTAAGATTTTCTTCTTGGTTAGCTGCCTTGGGAAAATGTTGAAAACTTAGATAATGGTTTATCTGGGCCAGCTTAGAAAGGCCCTCCCTTAAGTCTTCATAGCTAGAGCCTTTGCTAGGACTGGCTATTGCCATATAAGAGCCCATGGCAGAAGTTAGGTGATTTTGACTAGCCTGTAGGTCTTCCCTACTTGGATCTTCTAAGTAGACTTCTATCCAATAGGAAAAAGACTTGAGAGAAATCATGTAAGAGTCAGTAGCTGCAACCATTCTCTTATTGTCCATCTCTTTAACTGTAAGTAAGGAAAAGCACAAAGAAATTATTACAAGAAGGCTGAGAACAAAGGCAAGTTTATAAAATTTGCCTGGATCTTTTTTTATAAAGGATTTAATTTTTTCCATTTTATCATCTCCTAAGCTTGGCTGTAGAAAAATCTAAGCCAAGAAATTAATTGCTCTTTTAAAGACCTTTACTTCTTTGATAGAAAAAAAGCCAGGTTTAAAAGACCTAAGTCTGCTAAAAGTAACTTATAAGAATTAAAGGCTAGAATTGCCCAGCCAGCTAGCCTATCTTCCTTACTTTCTATTAAGGCATCTGAAATATTTTTCAGCTGGCCAAGTAGGGGCTTGAAATAAGAAATATTAAGATCAGGTCCTAAGTGTCTTAGGTCCATAAAAGTTCTTATGGACAAGTACACTGCCCCAAGACCTAAAATAAGGACAAAGGACTTAAGATAAATCCCATCACGGTTCCTAAACTTAGCAGCCAGCTTATACTTTTTAAATTGGACAAGGGCTAAAATTACTAACAAAATTCCTTCCATACTACCACCTTTTTTAAAATTTTTTTATTTCTAATTTTTAGAGGACAAGACTACAGCAATCTTAAGAAAGGCTCTAGTCATTTTTTTAAAAATTCCCTCCTTATAATACTAACGCTTTACAAGGGAAAAAAAAGGACAGAAAAACAGAAATTATTTTGAAATATTTTCAGCAATCTTTATTATTTGATCTTTTGAAATACTTCCTGAAATAAAACACTCTATATTATCTTGTTGCCAAAGTAGCATATTAGTCTCATGGGTCCAGTAATAAGCCTTGTTTCCATTAATAAAAATTTCTTCTAAGACTGCATCTTCAGTGTCATAAAGATTAATTGAATTTGAATTTTCAAAATTCTTAAGCTTAATATAAAAGAATAAATCCTCATTGTTTTTATCTTTATATAAGATGATTTTTGAAATTCTAGCTATTTTTTCTTCTACTAGTTCAAAATCTTTTGGTATATATAAAATTTTAAGATCGTCTATATTAATGGATTCACTTGATTGTGGATCTATAATTTCTGGCGTAAAGCTACTGTAACTACCAAAATCTTTAATTATCCAATCAAATAGTTTTTGTCTAGCTTCAACATTTATACTGAAAAACATTATAAGACTAGCTAGTAAGACTATTAAAAAGGATGCAGCAGTCTTTAATATTTTTCTATAGGGATTTCTAGTTTTAATTCCTAAAGCCTTAATTTTTTCTTCAAAGGCCTTAGAAGGATGGAAGGCCAGATTATTGTCTAAGACAAGCTTGTCTTCTGCCAGTTCTTTTTCTTGGACTAGGACCAGGGCTTTTTTTATAGACTGACTACTTATTCTTTGGCCTTTTGGGAAAAAGTCTTTTGATAATAAATGAATTACAAAGCTTAGGAGATTTTTGGAATCTTTTAGGTCAAGGCTAGTGTTTGCTTGGCTAGGAGTCATTTGGAAAATAAACTTGGCCTTTAAAATAGCCTGATAGGTGTAAGGCAGGTCTTGGATTTTCCTTGCAAGAACAAGAATCTCTTCATTACTTAAATCTTTCTCTGTCCAGCTAAGCTTATTTAGGTCTTGGATTTTTTCCTCATAAAGAAGGCTGGCAACATTTTTTAGTCCTTGTTTAGCTTGATTATTCATGTTGTTGGCCTCCTGTTTTTGTTTTTCTAATTTTTTCTAAGATTCTTTGGTTTCTTTTTAAGGCTGTTCCTTGGCTTATGTTCAATAATTTTCCTATTTCATTATAGGTCAGGTCATGGTGGTAACGAAAAATAAGAAAAAGTCTTTCTTCTTCCTTTAGTAGGGTCTTATCATTTACTATTGCTTGGAACTGGTCTTTAAGAATAAATTCTGCTTCAATTTTGTTTTCCAGGTCTTCTATAAGATAAGTTTCTATGTTGTCTGTATATAAATGCTTCTTGTCTTTTCTAATAATGTTAATTGCTTCATTTTTTACAAGGGTAAGACAGTAGGGAAGGAGGTCTTCATCAGCCAAGCTAGATGCTTTTTCAATATTTCCCATAATTTTTATAAAGGCATTGGCCAAGGCTTCTTCTGCTAATTCTTTGTTTTTTAATATGTAAAAGGCCTTTCTAAAGAAATATTGGCCATGTTTATTGTAAAGATTACTTACAAAGGCTTTTTCTTCATTAGTTAAGCCTGCTAAAAATATTATCATCCTTGCTCCTAGATTTTTTAAAATTTATGGAAAGTCTTCCTAAAAAAACTATAGCAGAAAATTTCAACTTAACCAAGATAAAATTCTCAAATTCTTTTTTCTTTACTCCTTGTTGGCAAAGATTTTTTCTAGTAAGAACTTAAGGCAGGAGAAGCCAATAAAAATTTTTTTCCCTGTTAATGGCAAATAAAAAAGTGCCAAAAATTTCAGCACTTTTTGAAAATTTCTATGAAACTATTTTTAATTTTTTAAAGGCTCCAACTAGGCCTAGTCCTAAAAGGCCAAAGGCTGCTGCCAAAAAATAAACCCAGTAAAGTTCCTTTATATACAAAAAGGCAGACAAGCCCTGTAGGTCTGGTTGACCTGGTCTTACTAAATAGCCTCCAACTAGGGACCCATAAATACTTAGGCCTATAGCCAAGACTAGGCCAAGACTAAGTAGAATTATGCCAAAGACGAATTTCATTTTATAGGCGAAAAGGTCTTTTGACAAATTTACGCCTTCTTGGTTTTTATTTATATCTTCTATGTCAATTCCCACTAGGTCATCAATACTTATATTAAAAACCTTGGCTAGGGCAATTATATTTGATAAGTCTGGCAGGGCCTGGTCTTGTTCCCAACGAGATATGGTCTGTCTCGATACTTTTAAATTTGCTGCCAAATCTTCCTGGCTCATGGCCTTAGACTTTCTTAAGCCTTGTAATTTTTCTCCAAGTGTCATTTTAGTCTCCTTTATAGCTAACTTTTCTTTTATTATAGCCAAAGATTTATCTTTCCACCAGCAAATTGTCTTGGAACTTGTGTAAAGTCTATGTTACATCAAGAAAAATCTAGACTAAAACACACTTAAAGGAAGATTGCCAAAGGCCTTACTGGCGATCCATCTCCATTTCTTATTTTCAAGGGCTGGCCTACAAAGAGAAAAATCTGGTCATAGGGAAGAAGGTCAATATTTTCCAGGTCTGTGTAGGTAATTATGCCAGCTTGCAAAAGCCTTCTTTCTACTTCTTGGTCCAGGTCTCCTCCTACAAAGCTTGGTCTTAGTTTTAAAAGTTTTTCAACTTGGTCTTGGTCTAAGGGAAAGTCTATTATTAGACCTAAGTTCTCTTTTACTTTGTCCAAGTTTTTTGTTTTTAGGGCCTGACATACTGTGTTTGTTAGGGGGATTTGGTCTATGGTTTTTCCTTTTGGGTCCATGTGGTAGGGAGCATCTAGGTGGCTGCCTGTGTGCAGGCCAATTTTTATTGTAGATAAGTTCCAACCATGGCTGTCTATAGTGTGGATTTCTCCTATTTCAAAGTCAGGATCTCCTGGAAAAACTTCCATGCCCTGATAAAGTTCTTTGCCTAAGTCTATTATTTTCATTGTTTTCTCCTATAGAAAAAGGACCCTGTAAACAAGGTCCTTGGTTTTCCTTTGAATTTTATTGGTAAGTTGTAATTATTACACTTTGAGTTGATGCGTCCCACTCAATGTTTTTGTCTTGGCCATAGTTACCATGAGTAAGTCCTAAAGCCATTCCTAGTTCTGATACTGGAAGCATAATTCTACCTTCAACAGTTACAGGTTCAACAGAAAGTGTATAGCTCTTACGATTTACAAAAATTTCTCTTGAGTAAAGGTTTATTACTGCAACGTTAGAACCTTTAATAAATACAGCGTTCTTTGTTGCTTGGTCCCAATTTACTTTATAGCCTAGAGATTGGGCTACATATCTTAGAGGAAGCATTGTTCTTCCGTTTTTAATATAAGGAGCAACATCCATTTTTTCTTGTTTTGTTTTGCCGTATTTGGTTTCAGAATATTCTGGGTCACCAATTACAAACTTGCTAACAACTTTTTCTCTCTTTTCAGGATTTCTTATGCCACCAACAATAACAGTTTCTGTTCTGTCTACATAGTTTCTGTGGCCATAAGTTATTCTTAAAGTTTCTCCAGCGATTAAGTCTCTAGATAGGGCTATTGAGAAGCTTCCGTCAGAGGCTGCAGTTGCTGATCCAAGATATCTGTCTTGGTTGTCTCTTACTGTAACTAAGGCATAAGGATAAGCCCATTTGCCGTTAATAAAGTCGTCTCCACCTTTAGGGTTGTTTACACGACCTGAGTTATAATAATAGTATCCATCTACATAGCCTGAGTTTAGATAGTATTTTGCACCATTATCTGCTCTTAGGTAGAAGTCGTCAATATTGTACCAACGTCCATAGAACTCGTCATAGTAGTATTTTTCAAAGTTGTAAGAAATACTGAAATTACCATATGCATCAGCTACATCTGTTTCTGCTATCTTGCCTGAGCTGTTGTATAAAACAACTTTAGCATAAGGTGCTGTAACTCCTGTAACTTTATTTCCATAAACTCTTACAGAAGAAATGTAACGATCATATGGATAATATCCATCATAGTAACCGTAATAAGATAAGCGAACAACGCTGTCTGTTCCGTTATAATAAAAATCTTCAGTATAATAACGGTTATTACCATAATAAACTTTAGCAGTATAACTTCCTTTTGTTAAGTTTAAAATAGTATCACCATAATAAACTGTTCCAACATAATCGTCAGCGGCATCATAAATTTTTACGTAATAGTCAGAATATAAAGGCCAGTAACCGCCATTGTGATAATAATCGTAAGGCACAATTTCGACATTTTTAGCAGAAGCACTTGTTGGCATAAAAGTAAGTACTAGAGCTAACAATAATATAATTCCTAACACTCTTTTTTTCATAAGATCCTCCTAAAAAAATTTTGATAACGTTCTTATAATATATTTATACCACATAAGTAGGATAAAAATCCATAATTTGACAAAAAATTAGTTAAGATTTGGTTACAAAATATTTACAAAAGGAAAAATTTAGAGTTAGACTTAAAAAAACAGGTATATATAAACTATAAACAAGAAGTTAAGACCAAATAAAGGGGGATAATTATGAGTATAATAGGTTGGTTAATTTTCGGAGCCCTAGTTGGCTGGATAGCAAGTAAAATAATGAAAAAAGATGCTCAAATGGGAGCAGGAGCCAATATAGTCGTAGGAATTATAGGCTCAATGCTTGGTGGCTGGTTGTCTACAAAAATTGGCATTGGCGGAGGAAATGTAGATGGATTTAACTTTGCCAGTATTTTAGTAGGCGTTGTAGGTGCTTCCTTGCTATTGTTCCTAGTAGATTTAATTAAAGGAAAAAGATAAAAGTTTTCCCTCTAAGTTTTAAGCTTAGGGGGATTTTTTAGGAAAAGTTTTTTGGTATTTAATCTGGAAAAATTTAAGGCTAAAGAAAAACTTTGTCTAATTATTTGAAAAAAATTATTTAGGATATATAATAGTTAGGGGAAATGAGGTGGAAGTATGTATGCAGGATATTTGACAGATGTTCCAGGTATAAAAGTTGGCCACTGGCAAGATGATTCAGCCATGACTGGTGCCAGTGTAATTATTTGTGACCAGGGGGCTGTTGGTGGCGTCGACGTAAGGGGCTCTGCTCCAGGAACTAGAGAGACAGATCTCTTCCAAGAGAAAAAAATGATGGACAAGATTAATTCTATAGTCCTAGCAGGTGGTTCTGCCTTTGGTTTAGATGCTGCTAGTGGAGTGATGAAATACTTAGAAGAAGAAAACATAGGCTTTGATACTGGCATTTGTAAGGTTCCTATAGTAGCTTCTGCTGTAATTTTTGATTTAGGCTTAGGAGATCCTAAAGTTAGACCAGACTTTCAAATGGGCTACCAGGCAGCTAAGCTTGCTAGCTACCAAGAAAATCGCCAAGGCAATGTTGGGGCAGGAGCTGGAGCTTCAGTTGGAAAAATTTTAGGACCTGACTTTACAATGAAGGCTGGACTTGGTTCTGCCTCAGTTCAAGTTGGAGACCTAGTTGTTGGAGCCCTGGTAGTTGTAAATGCCATGGGAGATGTTTTTGGTTTGGACAATAAAAAAATTGCTGGAGTCTATGACTATAAAAATAAAAACTTTCTAGACACTGGGTCCATAATGAAGGAAGGCTATAAGGCCTCCTTACAAGGGAGAAACACCACTATTGGAGTTGTTGCCACAAATGCAGACCTAAATAAGGCCCAGGCCAACAAGCTGGCAGAAATGGCCCACAACGCCTATGCTAGAAGAATATTTCCTGTTCATACTAGCTATGACGGAGACACGATTTTTTCCTTGGCTACAGGAGGAGTCCAAGCTGACATAAACTTAGTTGGCATCTTGGCCATAGAGGCCATGGAAAAAGCCATAATTAACGCTATTGAATCAGCTCAGTCCTATAAGAATTTTAAGGCCTTTACTGATTTATAATATAGCCTGCATCTTTAAGAGCGGGACAAGGGTAAGAATATTGCATGTAGTTTTTTTAGACTGGCACCGTTAAGGGCTAGATCGGAGGTAAAAAATGAATAAGACAATGGTAAACAGAAGGCTTACTACAAAAAACATGGCCATAATCGCCTTGTTAGGAGCCTTGACAGCAGTTTTGGGAATGACCCCTCTTGGTTTTATTCCCATAGGACCAACAAGGGCAACTATAATGCACATTCCTGTTATAGTTGGATCTATTGCCTATGGTCCTGTAGTAGGAGGCTTTGTAGGCTTAATCTTTGGGATTTCATCCTTGGTTAACGCCTTGGTCAATATGACCCCAGTATCCTTTGTGTTTTTAAATCCCTTAGTTTCAATTCTACCAAGGGTTTTAATAGGCATAGGGACCTATTATGCCTACCAAGGAGTAAAGTCCATTGGAGGCCCTAGGACTAGGGGACTTTTGTTGGCAATTTGTACAGGAGTTCTTGCCTATCTTGGCTATGGCTCTTACAAAACAGCCCTAGAAGCCAACTGGCTAAATCTAGGAATAAATATTATTTTAATAGTTTTGACTCTTTATATAGCCTATGTTGCTATGACCAAGTACTTGGACCAATCCTTTGAGGTAGTCTTGGCTGCAGCTATAGGAACTATAATTAACACCTTTGGAGTCTTGACTATGATATATTTGCTTTATGGGGGAGAATTTGTTGCTGCCCTAGGCCAAAATGCTGACATGGCCAAGAAGATTATTTTTTCAATAGCCTTAGTCAATGGCCTACCTGAATGTATAATTGCCATAATCCTAGTTACCAATGTAGTAAACAAAATAAGGGAAATGAAATAGGAGAAGCTTATGCTACTTGTAATAGATGTTGGAAACACAAATATAGTTCTTGGAGTTTTTCAAGGAGACGAGTTGGTTTATGATTGGAGAGTTTCTACAGACAAAAACAAAACTGTAGATGAGTATGGTCTTATGCTTAGACAAATGTTAGGGTCAACTAATATAGAGCCTAAGGACATTAACGACATAATAATATCTTCAGTTGTGCCCAATATAAACGACATATTCCCAGAAATATGCAAAAAATACTTTGACCTTGATCCAATAATAATAGGGCCAGGTGTGAAGACTGGAATGAATATACTTTATGACAATCCAAAGGAAGTAGGGGCAGACAGAATAGTAAATTCTGTAGCAGCCTACGAAAAATATGGAGGTCCCTTAGTTGTAGTAGACCTAGGCACAGCCATTACCTTTGATGCCATTAATCAAAAAGGAGACTACCTAGGGGGAGCTATTTGTCCAGGTATAAAAATATCTGCTGACGCACTTTTCCAAAGGGCGTCCAAGTTGCCTAAGGTGGAGATTATAAAAACTGACAAGATCATAGGAAAGAACACAGTAACATCTATGCAGGCAGGCATCTACCATGGCTATTTAGGTCTAATTGACTCAATTATAGCCAAGATGGTAGGACAACTAAAAACAGCAGACTCTAGGGTCAAGGTAATTTCAACAGGAGGTTATTCACAACTCTTTCTGGACCAAAGTGCCTATATAGAAAAAATCGACCCTATGTTAACCCTAGAAGGCTTAAAAATTATATACGAAAGAAATAAAAAATAACTCGGAAAAAACTTCCGAGTTTTTCTTTGCCTAAAATGGACTTTTACTTCTTTGGCTTCTTTAGAAAATATATAATAAGCACTATGGCCAAGACTAGAAAAATTATATAGGGCAAAGCTACAAAAGAAGCTGTAAAAATTTCAAACATATAAACCTCCTATAGAAATAATTGCAAGTTACTAACACAATTAGTATAGCACAAAAAAAACTAGAAAATAAAAATGATTTGTAAAAAAGATTTAATATTTAAGACGATTGATAATTTATTTTTAATAAACTAAGACGAAAAAATAATCTTCTTGCTTTCGGTCCCTTACTAAGTTAGAATAGATTTAGTTTTTTTGGAGTTTTTATATGAATGACTTATTAGAAAAATTTTTAAAATACACATCTTCAAATATTTTAGGCATGCTAGGAATCTCCCTTTATGTAGTGGCAGATGCTTTTTTTATTGCCTACTATGTTGGAGCCAAGGGGCTAATAGCAGTGAATTTAAGTCTGCCTCTTTTCAGTCTTATGACTGCCTTTTCCTTGGCCTTAGGAGTGGGAGGAGCCTCAAG
The DNA here is from genome assembly GCA_030532225.1 of Bacillota bacterium. Lineage (GTDB taxonomy): Bacteria > Bacillota > Clostridia > Tissierellales > Peptoniphilaceae > Neofamilia. The sequence goes on along the minus strand of JAUNLQ010000002.1, from coordinate 169,079 downwards.
ATTTGCCATGCACAAGTCCTTGGACAGAGACACAGAGGCCTATAAAATATTTTCAGTAGCCTTAAAGATCAACCTGCTTTTGGCTTTTATATTTTTCTTAGGCTTCTTTTTTCCTAAAGATCTGGCCCTAGCTTTTGGTGCCAATGACCAAAGTCTAGAGGTAACTAGGGTCTATATGAAGGTTATTTTATTTTTTGCTCCATCTTATATGATAAATCACATGGTTACAGTTTTCGTGAGAAATGATGGCAGGCCTAGACTGGCTATGGCTGCCATGTTGTCAGCTTCTTTTTTAAATATTATTTTAGACTTTGTGTTTTTAAAATATTTTTCCTGGGGCATTTTTGGAGCTGCCCTAGCAACTGGACTTTCTGCCAGTTTTTCCTGGCTTCTAATTGTCCTAGCTTATTTGAAAGCTAAGATTAAGTTTTTTTATTTTGATGCAAAAATCAGCCTGGCCCATATAAGAGACCTAATAAACTTCGGTCTTCCAACTTTTATTGTGGATATTTGTGTGGCTATTTTAATAACTGGCTTTAATTTTGTAATTTTAAAAACTTCTGGAAATCCAGGTCTAGCTGCCTATGGCATTATAGCCAACTTAAATTATATGTTTATGGCTGTTTTAAATGGCATAGCCTTTGGGACCCAGCCTTTAATTTCAGAAAACTATGGCAGAAATAATTTTGCAAATATTAATAGACTAATAAAGTACCAACTAGGTCTGTCTGTTCTTGGTACTCTTGTAATCTATAGCCTGTCTTATATTTTCACAGATCCTTTAGTTTCGATTTTCCTTTTAAATGGAGGCCAAGATGCCTATGACCTTGCCTTTCTTGGTCTAAGAATTTATTTTGCTGGTTCCTTCTTTGCTGGCATTAATATAGTTTTAGTAAGTAGCTTTGCTGCTATAGAAGAATTGAGAAAGTCCTTTGTTATTAGTATGGCCAGGGGATTGGTATTTTCTTTGCCCCTGTTAATTATTATGGCTGACCTTTTTGCTATGAAGGGAATTTGGGCTTCTTTTGTCCTAGCAGAATTTTTCACCATGCTTATAGGCATTTATTTTTTAAAAACAAGTAAAGTAAGATAAAAAAAGTAGCCTAGATTTTTAGGCTACTATCTTTTATTTAAGGATTTGTAAGACTCTGTCTAAGATTACATTGGCCAGGTCTGTTTTGGTCATTAGGTCTAGGTCTTGGACTTGTTTGTCCTTGTCTACTATAAGGACCTTGTTAGTATCTGTCTTAAAGCCTGCGTCCTTGGCCTTAATGTTGTTAATTACAATTAGGTCTAAGTTTTTTTTAGTGATTTTTTCTAGGCCATTTTCCAGTTCATTTTCAGATTCTGCTGCAAAGCCAACTAAGACTTGGTCTTTTTTTCTTTGGCCCATGGTTTTTAAAATGTCCTTGTTAGGAGAAAGTTCTAAGACCATTTGGTCCTGGTCTTTCTTTTTAATTTTTTCCATAGCTTGTTTAGCTGGTCTAAAGTCAGCTGGAGCTGCTGCCTTTATTAGCACATGGGTCTGGTCAAAATATTTTTCTACAGCCTGGTACATATCTTCTGTAGACTGGACTTGAATAAGGTCTAGGCCCTTTGGAGCTTGAAGATTAGTTGGTCCTGAAATTAGCTTTACCTTGGCCCCTCTTTTCATAGCTTCTCTTGCTAGTTCGTAGCCCATCTTGCCAGAAGAGTGGTTGCTTAGGTATCTTACTGGATCAATGGCTTCAATAGTTGGGCCAGCAGTAATTAGGAAATTTTTTCCTGCCAGGTCTTTTTTTCTTAAGACTGTATCAATTTCATCTACAATTTCTTCAGGCTCAAGCATCTTCCCGTCACCTACATCCTTACAAGCAAGTAAATCTGTGTGGGTGCCTAGGACTAGCATGCCCCTGTCTCTAAGGGTTTTTAGATTCTGTCTAGTGGCAGGGTTGTTTAGCATATAGGTGTTCATGGCAGGGACAATAATAACTGGACTTCTGTAGGCCAGCATCATAGATGTTAGTAGGTTGTCTGCTATGCCATTGGCAATTTTTGCTATAGTGTTGGCAGTTGCTGGAGCTATAACTATAATATCTGCCCACTTAGTCAGTTCTATATGTTCAACTAAGGCTTGAGATGGATTTTTTTCAAACATTTCACTATAGACTAAGTTGTCTGTCATGGTCCTAAAGGTTAGGGGACTGACAAATTCTGTGGCAGCCTGGGTCATAACCACCTTGACCTTGGCTCCTTGTTTTCTCAATAGGGAACAGATGCCAGGGGACTTGTAGGCAGAAATTCCGCCGCTTATCCCTAGGACTATTTTTTTATCTTTTAAATCCAAAAAAATCTCTCCTTTATTTTCAATCTACTTATATTTTACCATAATTTTACAAGGAAAAGCCCTTAAATAGCTTAAAAGGCCTAGAAAATATCTTGAAAAAATTTTAAATTTTGATATACTTAGAAGTAATTAAATATTGCTGTGATAAGGACTAGTAGGAACTGGAAACTTTTAGAGAGCTGGCATTTGGTGGAAGTCAGTAGGGGAAGGTTTTGAATCCACCTTGGAGCAAATTCACTATTAAGAGAGTCATTATGACTAAATAGGGTGGCAACGCGGGTTATCTCGTCCCTTGTAGGGGATGGGATTTTTTTATGGAAAAACATATTGGAGGAAAAAATGATTGATATTAGATTAATTAGAGAAAATCCAGAACTGGTAAAAGAAAATATTAAGAAAAAATTTCAAGAGGAAAAACTTCCTCTAGTAGACCAAGTTAAGGCCTTAGATGAAGACTATAGGGCAAAAAAAACCTTGGCTGACAAACTTCGTGGAGACAAAAACAGAATTTCCAAAGAAATTGGCGGCCATATGGCAAAAAAAGAAATTGACCAAGCCAACGAATGTAAGGCAAGGGTTGTGGAAATTAACAAGGAACTTGAAGACCTAGAAGCAGAAGAAGTAGTCTTAGAAAAACAAATTAGGGACATTATGGTTGTTATTCCAAACATAATCGACCCATCAGTACCAATAGGCAAGGACGACAGCGAAAATGTTGAGCTAGAAAGATATGGCCAAGCCTTGGTTCCTGACTTTGAAGTTCCCCACCATATAGATATTATGGAATCTGTTTTAGGTGTAGACTTAGACTCATCAAGAAACACTTCAGGCCATGGATTTTATTATTTACAAGGAGACATAGCCAGACTTCATTCAGCCTTAACATCTTATGCTAGAGACTTTATGATAGACAGAGGCTATGTCTACCACATTCCACCATTTATGATTCGTTCAGATGTTGTAACTGGAGTAATGTCCTTTAAGGAAATGGAAGACATGATGTACAAAATCGAAGGAGAAGACCTTTATTTAATAGGAACTTCAGAACACTCAATGATAGGTAAGTTTATTAACACAATAACTGACGAAGAAGCCCTACCACTTAAACTTACTTCCTATTCTCCATGTTTTAGAAAGGAAGTTGGAGCCCATGGCATTGAGGAAAGGGGAGTTTATAGAGTTCACCAATTTGAGAAACAAGAAATGGTAATAATCTGTAAGCCAGAAGAGTCTATGGACTTTTATGACCAATTGTGGAAAAATTCAGTAGACTACTTTGTGTCTTTAGAAATTCCAGTTAGGACCCTAGAATGTTGTTCAGGAGACCTGGCAGATCTAAAGGTTAAATCAGTAGACGTAGAAGCCTGGTCACCAAGACAAGAAAAATACTTTGAAGTAGGCTCTTGTTCCAACCTTGGCGATGCCCAAGCTAGAAGACTAGGTATAAGAATTAGAGGCAAGGACGGCAACTACTTTGCCCACACCTTAAACAACACAGTTGTTGCAACACCAAGGGCCCTTATTGCCTTTTTAGAAAACATGGTCCAAGAAGACGGATCAATTAGGATTCCAAAAGTTCTCCAAGCCTATATGGGTGGCAAGGAAGTCTTGTTGCCAAAGAAATAATTGTAATCTTAAGACCTTCAAGAAAACTTGGAGGTCTTCTTTAATTTGTTAATGATTTGTAAGGATTTTAAGGCGAAATTAGTATATACTATAGATAGGATTAAATGAGGTGGAAAAATGGAAAGAAAGAGAAAAAAGAAACAAGTTTATGTTTTTAGAAGAATTATAGCTTTATTAATATTTGTTGTTCTCTGTTTTGTAATATTTGCTAGCTTCAAAAAACTTGGCAGGGCCATAGACATTAACACAAACTCAGGCCATAATCCAAGCAAATTTATAGACATAAATGACCCTAACTTAAGTCTTGAACAAAGGGAAGCTGTAAGAATCCTAGAAAATTCTTCAGTAAGGCAAATTAACAACAGAATGATTTCTCAAGAAAACAAAGTCATAGAAGAGGATCTTTCTGCCTACAGACTTTTAAAAATGAGGGACAACTCTATGGGCAGGGGAGCCAAGCAAATCTATTTGAAAAAACAGGCCTTTCTAACCTTTGATGACGGCCCTTCTTCCAAATCCACAGAAGCTATTTTAGATATACTAAAAGACCAAGGAGTTAAGGCTACATTTTTTATAATTGGAAAAAATGCAGAAGCCTATCCTGATATTTTAAAAAGAGCCTACAATGAAGGCCACACCATTGCTATTCACACCTATGACCATAATTATAAAAAAATTTATTCCAGCCCTGAAGCCCTAGCTGAAGATATAAAGGCAGCTGACCAAACTTTAAAGAATATTTTAGGACCAAGCTTTTCTACAAATATTTACAGGTTCCCTGGAGGATCCTATAGGAAAAATAAAGAAAGCTTTGTTGAAAAAATCCAAGACATGGGCTATATGTACTTTGATTGGAACGTATTAAATGGAGATGCAGAAGGAGCAAATCCAAGTATAGACTATCTTATAGACAGGTTTAATACTACTAGAAAAGGCTACAATGTAGTTTTGTCTTTGATGCACGATACTAATGCCAAAACCAATACAGTAGATTCTTTAGAAGAAATTATTAGCCAGCTTAAAGAAGAGGGTTTTGAATTTAAAAGCCTAGGAGATGTATAATGACCAAAATATTAATAGTTGAAGATGAAGAAACTATAAGAAAATTTGAAAAAGTAAATTTAGAAATGGAAGGCTTCCAAGTTGTTGAGGCAGCCAGTGGAGAAGAAGGCCTGGAAATTGCCAGAAAAGAAAATCCTGACATAGTTCTTCTAGACGTTATGTTACCAGGCATAGACGGTTTTCAAGTGTGCAGGCAGCTTAGGTCCATGGAAAGGGAAATTGGCATAATTATGGTTACAGCCAAAAACCAAGACATAGACAAAATCGAAGGCCTTGAGGCAGGATCTGATGACTATATATCCAAGCCCTTTAATCCTAGGGAGCTGACTTTGAGAATAAAGTCCCTAGAAAGAAGACTGAATAAAAACCAAGAACTTTCTGATGGAAAACAAATAGAAGTAGGCAAGTTTAAATTAGACAAGGCTTCTAGAAAGTTTTATAAGGACAATGTGGAAATCGACCTAACTCCAACAGAATACTCAGTAATGGTCTTGTTTTTAGAAAACCAAGGAGAAGCCATATCTAGAGATGAAATCCTAGATGCAGTTTGGGGCGAGGACTTTATTGGAGATTCTAAAATCGTAGATGTAAACATAAGAAGACTTAGAACAAAAATCGAAGCAGATTCATCAAAACCAGACTATATAAAAACAGTTTGGGGAGTAGGATATATTTGGGAATCATAAAAATTTATGAAAAACTCTATACAAAAAAGGCTTTTTAAAAGTTTTACAGCAGTTATAGCCATAGTTGTAATCCTTTTAGAAGCCTTTGTAATTTTTGCCACTAATACAATTTCATACCAAAATATGGAAAGGATTATGACTGACAACCTAGACTATGCTATGAATTCTATTGTCTTTCGTACAGAATCCCTTGATATTCTAGACATACTAGATCCCTCCTTCAGACAGTACTTTAATGACAACAATGCCCAGGTACAAATTATAAACCAAGATGGCTATGTTATTTTTGACTCTTTAGGGGTTTTTTATACTGAAAAAATAATCTATCCAGACATTACTATGGCAAAAAACGGCCAAAAAGGAGTATGGAGAGGCAGGGTAGACTATTCTAAAGACCAGGTTATGGCCATGTCTGTGCCAATAGTTAATTCTACCAACCAAAATATTGGCACCCTAAGGATGCTAATATCTTTAAATAGGTTAAATTCCCTAAAACTAAAATACACTGGCTACTTTATAGGCCTAGGTTTGTTAGCAGTTTTTATAGCCCTTTTAATTTCCCAATATTTGGCAAAAAATATAGTTAAGCCACTGAAAAATCTAAATGACGTGGCAGTAAAAATTGCCAATGGCCAATTTAATGTTAGGTCCTCTGTTGATAGCCACGACGAAATAGAACAAGTTTCAGACTCTATAAACTATATGGCAGAAGAGCTAATAAAAAGAGACCAGCTGAAAAACGACTTTATATCATCTGTAAGTCATGAACTAAGGACTCCCTTAACTTCTATAAAGGGCTGGGCCCTGACTATTTTAAATGCAGATAAAATTGACGAGAAACTAAAAAACGAAGGACTAGAAATTATAGTAAATGAAGCAGATAGGCTGTCAGATTTAGTAGAAGAATTACTGGACTTTTCTAGGTTCACCTCAGGCAAGGTTAGCCTAAAAAAAGAAGAAGTTGACGTAGCCTTTTTCTTAGAGGAAATTGTCAAACAAATGAAACCTAGGGTCCTATCATCTGGCCATTTATTTTTGACAGATTTTGGAGACAACCTAGGCAATATGGTTGTAGACAGAGACAGACTAAAGCAAGTCTTTATAAATATTTTAGACAATGCTATAAAATTTACAGAAGACCCTGGCCTTATTTCCATTTATGCTAGAAGGACCAAGGCTGACGATTTGGTTTTTACCATAAGTGATACAGGTATAGGCATACCAGAAGAAAACATTAAAAGAGTTAAAGAAAAATTCTTCAAGGGCAGTTTAGGCAAGAGCCACACAGGCCTGGGCCTATCTATATCTGATGAAATTATAAACCTTCATGGAGGCAACTTAGACATAGAATCTAAGCTAGGCCAAGGAACAAAAATAAGTATAAATATTGAAGCAGACCAGCTGAAGACCAAGGACACAGGAGGTATTTAGTGAAAAAATTTTTTAAAATCCTAATAGTATTTTCTCTAATGATATTTTTAACTTCCTGTCAGTCTGAAAACTATGAAGACATAAATAGGACCTATACACCTAGCCTAGAAGTGGCGCCAGTAAATGGGTCCTGGGAATTTGTAAAAAACTTAGATGACAGCCAGCCTAGCACTTACAAGTCAGGAGATCTTTTCCACTTGGCCATAGAACTTTTTGCCACTAAGGACAACATATATTTGAATCCTGATTTTGAAATTTTAAAGGTTGATGTAGACAAGTATCTTTATTCTAGAAATATTTCCCAGTCAGTTAAAAGTGTCTTGTCTAGTAAAGAAATATTTGTAATTAAAATCCTAAAAGAAGACCAACTAATAGGAGAGCTAATAGCCCTGGAAAAGGACAGGATGATCCTTAATATTGACAACAATTTAATAGAAATAAAAAGACTTACTAACAGACTGTCTAAGGAAGAAATGGAAGAACTAAAGGTAGAATATTCAGAAAAAGAAAAGGTCTACCAAGGCTCTAATAACTGGGCCCTTGCCCTAGGCCTTAGAATCCAAAACCAAGTGACCAACAAGATCCAAAATCCTTCTGCCAACACAAGCTACTCTAGCCTAGTTTTTTCCTTAAATGGAGATAAGTTATCGGCGAAATTTGTAGATGGACTTTTAGTAAAAAGAGGCAACTCCCTAGAGTCCTACAATGTTAAGAGAAAGGACCAAGAAGGCCAAGTCAAAGACCTTATAGTTTTAGATGACAAGGAACTTCCAATAATAAATGCCAAAGAAAAGACTAGGGAAAACTTTTTTAGAATAGTGTTTTTATCTGACAAGTACTTGTCCTTAGAATATATTGGACCAGGCCAAAGCCTAAACACCTTGGCTACCTATTCTACAAATTCTAAACTAGGCCTAAATCAGCTTAAAATAGATGACATAACAGACTATTCTTACGACAGGGTCCTAGATTCTATTATGGCCCTAGGATCTAATATTAGTTTTAATGAATCTATTTATAACATAGCCTTTGGCAGAGAAAATGGCTTTACAGTTTTAAAGGGGAGAATACCTTATATTGCCAATGGAGAGAAACTAAATCGAGACTATATTGTATCTTCAAGATTTACCTATGTAGACCAGACTTATCCTAGCCTGGACCTTACAAATCTAGCTTCAGTGTTTCCTGACCTAGAAGATGCTATAGCTACTCCATCAAATGACTATGTAATTATACTTTTTAAAAATTCCTTCCAGCTTTACAAAATTGACCAAGCAAGTAGACGCTATGAAAAAGTTTTGGAAAAGAAAATTGACTCTGCCTATTCTTTAGTATCAACTACTTGGTTAGAAGAAAAGGACCTTGATTTTTTGCGAAACTATGAAATGAAAGATAATTTCAAATAGTTGTTTATGGATAAAAGTTATTGTATAATAATTCCAGAGGTGTAAAATGGACCAGATAAGAGAGCTTATAGAAAGCCATAATGAATATGTAACAATGATATTATTTTCTGTACTGGCAATGATGGTAGTAGTCTTTGCTGTTCATTATTTTACAGAAAAAATTAGATTTCCTAAATATTTGCCTGGTTTAATAGTTTTAATATCAGGTATCTTAATGTTTATAAGATATTTACCTAAACTTACTGATAAGGCCTTTATAGACGATATAGTAATGGCCTGTCTGTTAATTGGTTTGGGAATTATTGGTCTTTGTTTTGCTTTGATTTTAGGAGTAATTTTCAAGGTTAAAAAGAATCCTAAAAAAGACCAAATAATTTATGATGAATACTAAGAAACTGGCCCTAGGGTCAGTTTTTTTATTTAAGATTGCTGACTAGGCTTTTGAAAATAAAAAGGAGAGGGCTTATAAAGTCTCTCCATTTTTATTTTGGTTTTTTATTAGCTGGTCTTTCTTTTCCCTGGTCAGTTTTTTTATTTGAATTTCTCTTTTTAAGGCTGATGACTTGTCGTGATCTTCTTCTACATAAACTAGGCTTACTGGCGTTCGCCCTCTAGTGTATTTTGAGGCCTTTTTTTCGTTGTGCATTTTAAGTCTTCTTTCCAGGTCATTGGTAATGCCTGTATAAAGGCTGCCATCTGCACATCTTAAAATATAAACATAGTATTTACCAGTCATTGTTGTAGTAAGATCCTATTATGTCTGCTATCATTCCATAGTGGTAGCCCTTGTTCATTAGAAATCTAATCATTTTATTTTTGTCCTTGGCCCTAGAGCTGTTCATATTATTTTCTATTAGCTTTTTTAGATTTTCTTCTTCTTGGTCCCTATACTTGTAAAGCAGGGCATCTACTTGAGATGAAGAAAAGCCTTTTAAGAAAAGCTTGTTTTTTATTTTCATAGATCCGTCTAAGCCATAAGAAAACTTTTCTTCTAAGTACATTTCCAAATATCTTTGGTCATCTATTAGGCCTAAATCTTCTAGTCTTTCTATAATTTGGTCATGGATTTGTGGATCTATTTTGTGTTTATAAAGATAGTCTCTTACTTCCTTGCTAGTTTTCATAGCCCTGGCAACATATTTTATAGACCTGGACAAGGCCTTTTCAAAGTCGTCTTGGTCCATAAGTTTTTGAAAGTCTTCATCTGAAATTTCAAATTCTCCATAGCCATAGGGACTTAAGTTTTCTACTGTGGCAGAGCCTACATACTGGCCTTCTGAGAAAAGAGAAAATCTATTAGGATCGTTTTTTTGCTGAATAACTTTTGTAATTTTCATATCAACCTCACAAAAATAGTTTACCATAGCCAAGAGCCTATATACAAATATTTATTTTAATTGTCAAATGTGATAAAATGTAGGTAAAATGGAGGCAATTAATGTTTGAAATATTATCATTAGTACTTAGGTATGTATTCATAGTAATAATATATTTGTTTATTCTTAATATTATTAGACTGATTTATCTAGATATAAAATCTTCAGTGTCTATGACTCCAAAAACTGATGTAGCTTACTTAAAGGTTATTAATAGATTGGACCAGTTGGATTTTAAGATGCAAGAGTACTATCCAATAGTTGGTGAGATAACAGTTGGTAGAGGATCTAGAAATGACGTCTATATTAAGGATAGGGTTGTTTCTAAAAGCCATATGAGAATATTTTTGTCAGATGGTTATTATTACTTAGAAGATTTAGGATCTGCAAATGGAACTTATTTAAATGGCAACGACATTGAAGAAAATGTTGTTGAAATTGTTGACGGAGATTTGATTTCTGTAGGAAAAGTTCAATTTATGTTTGTAAATAGATAGGATTGTTATGTTAACGAGATTTACTAAACTTAGAAAACCTAGAAATTTACTTTTGCTTTTTGATATTTTGGCTATTGGTCTTTTAATGTTTTACAAAGACGAAGAGACCTCTAAGTCTATGGCTTTTTATGCTTCGGCTTTAATAGCCTTACTTTATGTTTCTAATATTGTCTTAGAAAAAGTAACTTCAGGTGATAGTTATATATTTATGGTTGTTTCTATGCTAGTGTCTATTGGAGCCATTATGAACTTCTCCATTGACCAAAGTCTAGGCATAAAGCACCTAGTTTGGGCCCTTATTTCTGTTGGGGGTTTTTTTGCTACTTATTTTTTAATAAAATACATTAACATTTGGGACAAGCTAATGACACCTTTAATCTTGTTGTCTTTAGGTCTTTTTATAGCTACCCTTGTTTTTGGTAGGGTTTATAACGGGTCTAAAAACTGGATTATTATAGGTGGAGATGGAACTCCTAGTAGTGGATTTTCTTTCCAACCTGCTGAGTTTATTAAGCTAGCCCTTATTTTTATTGTTGCTTCATTTTATTACAATAAGAAATACTATGAAAATGTTAAGCATGCTTCAGTAATTATGATGGCCATTGTTTATATTTTTATAGGATTTTTGTTTTTGCAAAGAGACCTGGGAACTGCTGTTATGTTTCTGGCTATTTTTATTGGCATACAGTTTATTTATGAGGAAAAGAGAAGTCTTATTTTGTTCTCTATAGTTCTGACAGTTTTGGCAGTTACTTTAGGATATTTTAAGTTTGTCCATGTTAGGAAGAGATTTAATATTTGGATAGATCCTTGGTCTGAACCAGGGGGCCAAATTCTCCAATCTCTTTTTGCAATTTCTTCTGGAGGCTTTACTGGTGCTGGCCTAGGCCTAGGCTATCCAAAGTTAATTCCAGTTGTGTCTTCAGACTTTATCTTTGCTGCTATTTGTGAAGAGCTTGGAGTTTTGACAGGTATTGGTGTTATTATGATGTTTGTAATTTTAGTTTATAGGGCCTTTAAGGTAGCCTTGGTCCAAAGACATCCTTTCTATAGGATTTTGGCCATAGGAATTGCTATTTCCTTTGGAATCCAAACATTTTTGGCCATTGGTGGAGTTACTAAGTTTATACCAATGACTGGTATTACTACTCCTTTTATTTCCTATGGAGGAACTTCTATGTTCACCTCCTTTATAGGCCTGGGAATCTTACAGGTTTGTTCTGAAGAATTAAAGCACAAGCCTATAGAATCGGAGCCTGCTTATGAGTGATAGAGAAAGACGTAGAATCCTAATTCTTTTATCTGCTATAGTTATTCTTCTTATAGGCCTAACTGTTTATACTAGCTATTTTATGATCTTCCAAGGAGAGACCTATAGAACTTCTGCCCAAAACAAGAGAAATAGACTAGAGGCAGCAAATGTAATTAGGGGAGAATTTTACGATAGGAACAATTTAGTCTTAGTTCAAAACATAAAAGGAGAAAAGGGTCTAAAAAGAGACTATGTATATCCAGAACTTTATTCCCATATAATTGGCTACACTTATCCAAACCTGGGCAAGTCTGGCTTAGAACTAAGTCTAGATTCTTATTTGACCAACCAAAACAAGGCAGGACTTGCTGAGGCCATAAAAAAATACTTTGAAAAAGAATCTGTTGGAAACTCTATAAAACTTACTATAGACACTAAGATCCAAAAAAAAGCATCAGAACTTTTAGGATCTAACAAGGGCGCCATTGTAGCCTTAAATCCAAATACTGGTGAGCTATATTGTATGGTGTCTAAGCCTAGCTTTAATGTTAATATGCTTCAAGAAAACTGGGAGGACCTTAGCCAAAACCCAGACTCTGTCCTCTTTAATAGGGCTATAAATGGCTTGTATCCACCAGGGTCTGTAATGAAGGTAATTTCCACAGCTGCTATTTTGGACCAAGATGTAGACCTAAGCTACGACCATACAGGTAGCCAGCTTATAGACGGCTATGAGTACAAGGACGCAACAGAGAAAAAGTATGGACAAATATCCTTGGACAAGGCCTTTACCTCATCTCTTAATACCTATTTTGTTAAGAAAATTCAAGATGTAGGCATGACTAAGTTTGCAAGTACTGCTGGGAAATTTATGTTTGAAAAAGACATTCCCTTTGAGCTGAAAGTATCAAAGTCAACCTTAAACTATAATTCATCAACAACTGTTAACCAAGTTTCAGCAACAGCCATAGGTCAGGGAAGGGCCTTGGCAACTCCAATGGAAATGGCTTTGACTGCAGCAGCCATAGCCAATGACGGCTCTCTAGTTCAGCCGCACTTGGTTAAGGAAATTAGAAACTCTGATGGGGACCTAGTAAAGGAACTAGAAGTAAAAGAACTTTCTAGGGCTGTAGATCCAGAAATTGCTAGACACATAAAAGAGCTTATGGTCAAGACTACTAACGAGGGAACAGGTAAAAACGCAGCAATTAGAAATGTTCAAGTTGCCTCTAAAACAGGAACAGCAGAAAACGAAACAGAAAATCCCCATGCTTGGTATATAGGTTTTGCACCAGCAGAAAATCCGCAAGTTGCCATAGCAGTTATAGTAGAACAAGGTGGATCTGGTGGTAGTGTTGCTGCTCCTATAGCCAGAGACTTAATGATTACAATTTTAAATAACCTATAAAACAAAAGAAACCTATCTAAGTTAGCCTGAGCCTGCTTAGATAGGTTTTGTTTTTTCTATAGGAACTTGTCCTTTAAATTTTGCCAGTAAAAATCTTTTTTAAAGATTAGTCTGCGAATGTACTTGTTAGACATGGTAATATCCAATTTTAATAAATCCCAAAACTCTTTTTCGCTGCCATCTACAACAATAATACTTGAGTTTCTGTACCTGCTAGTAGGCTTTAAAGATATTTTTGTTTGGCCTGGAACTATTATAGGAGACTTTAAAGACCTATAGGCCCTGGAATTTAATGGAGCCATAGGAGTCATTTGTAAAGACTCTAAAGTTGAGTAGACTATTGCTCCTCCTAGGGAAAAGTTATAGGCAGTTGAGCCAACTGGAGTAGAAACTAAAATTCCATCTCCAGCAAAGTTCTCTAGGTGGTTTTGGTCAATTTCCACTGCCATTTGGATAATCTTTGAGTCCTTGCCCTTTAAGATTACTTCGTTAATAGCATGGAGGGTGAACTTTCTATTTTTTGTATAAACATCTGCCCTTAGCATATAAGATGCTTCTTCACAGTAGTCTTTGGCTTCATAAAGGTCTAAAAATTCGTCTATCTTGTTAGGATTTATTTCTTGAAAAAATCCCAAAGTACCAGTGTTAATTCCAACTATAGGCATTCTTGGGAACCTGTTGTTGTGAATGGCCTTTAGGAAAGCTCCATCTCCACCAATGGAAATAGTAAGCTCAGCTTCATGGTCAAAAGTTTTGGAAATCTTAAAATTTCTTTCTATTAATTTTTCTTCTACATTTTCTTTTACTTTTCTAGTTTCAAAATTCGTATTAGAAACTATGTTGATTAAATTTTTTTTCATAAAGTTTCTACCTTTCTACTATATACTTACTATAACCAATTAAGTCAAAAAAGTAACAGCCTAAGGGAAAAAATCCTAGGATCTTGGACTTAGACTATTAAGATTGATTTTTTTATAGACTATAAAGGCATAGAAGACTGTTAAAAAGTTTGAAACTAACATGGAAATCCAAATACCCCTAGGTCCAAGATTGGTAAAGTTGTTAAAGGTCCAAATCATAGGCAAACGCACGAACCAAAGTCTTCCTATGGACATAAACATAGAGTACTTGGTCTTGCCAATACCTTGGAAGAAACCAGTAAAGCCTGAATAAAAGCCCATAAAGAAAATAATAAAGGCTGAAAAAACAATGTATTCAGAAGCCTGAAGCCAAATTTCTGGATCAGAACCTTCTTTAATAAACAAGGTCAAAAGTTGGCTTTGGAATAAAAGAACAACTATAGAGGCAACTAAAGAGAAGGAAAAGACTATTAAAAGAGCCTTTTTAAAGACCTCCTTAACCCTTTCTATGTTTCCAGCTCCTACATTTTGGCCAATTATTGAAGTTAAAGCAGTACCAATTGCCATTTGAGGTTGAGTTACCAGGTCTGTTACCCTGTTACCTATGGCGAAGGCTGCCATTGTATTGGTTCCAAAAGACTGGATAAAACCGTGCATAAAGGTGAAACCAAAAGAAGAGCCAGAGTAGCCAATTGCAGTTGGGAAGGCAATTTTTCCAATTGTGGACATAATAGAAAAATCAGGCTTGGTCTTGCCATAAGAAATTTTTATATTAGATCTTTTATTTACAGTTGCTATGGCCATAAGCATTAAGACGAACTTTGAAGCTATAGTGGCCCAGGCAGCGCCAGTAATGCCTAGGTTAAGTCCTGTAAGCTGAGTAAATGGAATTTTATCAAAAATAAAAATAGGGTCCAAAATAACATTAACTAGGGAGGATATAACGCTCATTCTAGTAATATCCTTGGTCAGGCCTTCAGCATTTAAAATAGCCTGGTAGCCAAAAAACATAAAGTCAAAAAACAAACCGAAAAAAGAAATTTGTAAGTAGGCTGTTGCCTTTAACAAAAAGGAATCCCTAGCTCCCATCCAATACAAAAAAGTTGGGGCAGTTAAATAACCAATAATGGAACTTAAAATTCCTAAAAGAAAAATCATTATTATGGCGTTGTTAGCATAAGATTCTGCCTTTTTATAATTTTTTGCTCCAAGATATTGGGATATTAATGAAGTGGCTCCAATTCCAATTCCTATACCTAGGGAAATAAAAATTGAATTAAGGGGCCAAACAAAGGATGTAGCTGCAAAGTCTTCAGCAGAAAGTCTAGCTACAAAAAGTCCGTCTGTTAGATTGTATAAGGTTCTAACTAGGTTGTTAAACATTAAAGGTAGGGAAAGAGTCATGATTACACTGCTAATCTTGCCCTGGGTTATAAAATCTTTGTCCAATTCTTTCATTGCTGCCTCCTTACAATTATTTTTGTCGTAAATTTAATTATATTATAAAGAAAAAATTATAGCAAAATATTTATAAAGTCCAAATTTTAACAAAAAGAGAAGCCCTTAAAGCCAAGAGCTTCCTTATAATTATTTTCCCTTTGATTGCTTAAATTTATTTACTTCCTTTTCTAGAAGATTATTTTCATATAAATAATTAGAATAGTCAATAAGTTTTATGCCAAGTTTTGAAGTTTGGTCTAGGCTTTCTTGGTCAATTTTTTCTCCATCCTTATAAAGAGTGCCTCCATCTTTGCCAGGTATTCTGGTTTTTTCAAAGATTGTATGGTCCTTATAATAAGAGCCTTTAAGCATGTGAGTTTGAGGAAAGACCATGTTGTCCTTAGAAAGACTTCCATCTAATAGGTCTACTCCAAACATAGGAACTACTTCTTGGTTCCAGCCCATAAGGTTCATTATAGTTGGTAGAAAATCAATTTGTGATCCAAGCTGGTCTATTTTTATATTGTTTTCAAGACCAGGGACCAAAAGTATTAGGGGAACATTTTGCATATCATGGTAATAGTAATCTCTGCCTAGGTAGTCGATCATAGCCTGGTTACTTTCCTTGTTGGAAATTTCCATGGCAGAGTGGTCGCCATAAATAGCCACAACAGTATTTTCTAAAAGCCCCTTTTCTTTTAAATTATTTAAAAACTTGCCTAGCTCTCTGTCAGTATAGTGAATGGAATCCATGTACTTATACAGGCCTGAGCTTTTTGGGCCGCCATACTTTTCAGAAAAAATCCTTAGATCCTCAGGCATATCAAAAGGCACATGGGAAGACAGACTAATCATAAAGGCAAAGTAAGGGCCCTTTTCATTTGCTTGTTCAATAAGGTCTACTGACTGTCTAAAAAAGCTAGCATCAGCAAGACCCATAAGGATTTCCTCGTCATAGACAAAGTCCTCTTCAAAATAGGATTTGTCAAAGCCTACATTTTTGTGATAAATATTTCTTCCATAGTAGTCTCCTTTATTGCCGTGAAGAGACAGGGTCTGATAGCCCTTGTCCTTAACAATAAGAGGCAGGCCGTAAGTCTTTGTGTCCTCATAGGTTACATAAGAGGCATCAACTGTATTTGGATAGGCAGAGTGCAGGGAAACATATTCTGCATCAGAAGAATTTCCAAAGCCTAAAAGTTCATGGTAGTTATTAAAATAAATTACTCCCTCTTTATTTACTAAAGTAGACAGGTAAGGGGTTATTTTTTTCCCATCAAGGGACTTATCTAAGAAAATATTTTGTAGACTTTCCACTTGGATGACTAAAAGGTTTTTTCCTGCTCCTAGACCGGTAAATTGGTTTTTGTGGTCATAATTTCTAAAAAGAACCTTAGACAAATTTTCTAACTGGTCGTATTCAATGGCATGGACATGACCTTCTTTTTGTGAAAAGGATTTTAGGGCCAGGCTGTACATTTCTCCAGCTTCAACTAAAATATTACTTACACTCATCAAAACAAAAAGACCTAGACTAGAATAAAATAAGTAAGGCCTGTTGAAAAAGGCCAGTTTCTTATTTTCGCTAGCTTCCTTGTCCCTTACAATAAGATAGACTAAAAGTAGTTGGAAAAAATAAACTAGTAAAAGATTTGCCTTTAAAAGGGCTGATTTTAATAAATCGTCAACGCCTGTTAACAAGCCAGCCTGTTTTAGTCTGGAAAATATGAAAAAGTCTCCAAAATTATTGTAATAGATAGTCAGACTAACTTTAAAGATTCCAAAAATAAAGACTAAAAGTATAGGGAATATTTTTTTGTCCTTAGAAAGTCTTTGGACCAATCTTAAAAAACTGTACTCAAAAATACTGGACAAAATTGTACCAATAAAAATTCCACTTATAGATTTTAAAGTTGATTTGTAAATTATGAAATTGCTTATAAAAATTAATAGACCTTTAAAAAGTTCTAACAAAAAAATCACTTCCAGCTTAGTGTCTTAATTATATTATAACAATAATCCTTAATATGTGAAGAAAAACAGAAAAATACAAGAAATTTAATGTAGAAATTTTTCAAATCTGCTATTATAAGTCTAGAAAATATAAAGGAAGTCCTATGAATAAATATAGAATTAACGAAATAAAACTTAAGCTAAATGAAAGTGAAAAGCTTTTAAAAGAAAAAATTGCAAAAAAAGCTGGCATAAGGGCCACAGACATAGAAGAAATTTCCCTAGTTAGAAAATCCATTGACGCTAGGAAAAAACCAGACATAAAGTTGGTTTATACCATTGATTTTAAAACTAAGAGAAAGTTAAAGCTAGACCTAGCTCCAGACAGGACCTATAGATGGCCTAAGGAAAATCTAGCCAAGGACAAAAAAGTTATTGTAGTTGGCTTTGGACCAGCAGGAATTTTTGCTGGCCTTGTTCTTGCCCAAAGGGGCTATAAGCCTTTGATTATTGAAAGGGGCCAAGATGTGGACCAAAGAACTAAAGACGTTGAGGCTTTTTGGGCTGGAGGTCCTTTTAAGGATGAATCTAATGTGCAATTTGGAGAAGGGGGAGCAGGTGCTTTTTCTGATGGCAAGTTAACCACTGGAATTTCTGATTCAAGAATCCAAAAGGTCCTAGAAGAACTTGTAAACTTTGGAGCGCCAGAAGAAATTCTCTACAAGCACAAGCCCCATGTTGGCACAGATATTTTAAAAAATGTAGTGAAAAATATAAGAAAGGAAATTATTAGCCTTGGGGGCCAGGTCTGTTTCGGGACTAGGCTAGTGGACATTAAGCTAGAAGAAGACCAAGTAAGGTCAATACTTGTTCAAGACCAAGAGGGAACAAGGGACCTTGCTGTTGACCACTTGATCTTGGCCTTGGGCCATTCAGCCAGGGACACTTTTTCCATGCTTTATGACAGAAATCTTGCCATGGAACAGAAACAATTTTCCATGGGACTTAGAATTGAACACCCACAAGAATTAATTGACAAAGCCCAGTATGGTGACCCAGGCCTTGCTGAAATTTTAGGGCCAGCTGAATATAAGCTGTCAACTAGGACCAAGGAAGGTAGAGGAGTCTACAGTTTTTGTATGTGTCCAGGTGGCCAGGTAATCTTGTCAACTTCTGGGACTGGCCAAGTTCTTACTAATGGTATGTCCTACCATGCTAGGGACTCGAAATTTGCCAACGCTGCCTTGTTAGTTGATGTGAGAAAGGAAGACTTTCCATCAGACCATCCCTTGGCAGGTTGCCAGCTACAAGACCACTATGAAAGAAAGGCCTACCAGCTAATGGCAGCCTACAAAATTCCTACAACTCCTATAAAAGACTTTAAAGGCTCAACCTTAAGCCACTGTCTGCCAGACTTTGTAGTAGACTCTATTATAGAGGCCTTGCCAAGTTTAGGAAGAAAACTTCAGGGCTTTGACAATCCTGAAAGTATATTAAAGGGACCAGAAACCAGGTCCTCATCGCCAGTAAGATTTTTAAGGGACTCAAATTTTCGTTCTAATATAAAAAACCTTTATCCAATTGGTGAAGGGGCAGGCCATGCTGGAGGAATTATGTCAGCAGCAGTTGATGGCCTTAGGGCAGCAGAAAAAGTTATTGAAGAAAATTTTTAAGACAAAAATAGCCAGCATTTTAGCTGGCTTATTTTATTTGGACAAGTATTTGTCGTTTTTCTTATCTTGTAAATAAACAAAGTTAAAGTGGCCCTTGGATTTATCAAAGTCTGCATAGGCCTTGGCTTCACAAGATGGACAGGCATCCCTAGGCAGGGTAATTGCCTTTACAAAGGTCAACCTATCATTTTCAGATTCTATAATATCTAAGCCTGAACACCTAGGACAGATGTGGAAGTAGCGTTTTTGATTTTCTAAAATCCCATCTGTATCATAATAAATTTGTTTGTCCTTTCTAACAACTTGGGCCTGGCTGAAGGCTTCCTTGGCCAGGGCCTCCTTGTTCTTCCACCTGTACATGACTTGGTTACAAAGGTCTTTTATATAGGCAGTAACTTGGGGACTTTGGCCAACCTTGTCTGGACTAAAGTCTGGCTCCTTAATGTTTCCATAGTCTAGGCCAGCCATAGCTAGAATTATGCCTAGGTTTACATAGGGCAGGGCTCCTTGGATTGAATAGCCTCCTTCTAGGATAGCCAGGTCAGGCTTTAAAATTTCATTTAGCCTAGCATAGCCTTGGGCAGAAAAATTCATTGAGGTCAAGGGGTCAGAGTAGTGGTTGTCTTGGCCAGCAGAATTTATTATTAAATCCGGCTTAAAGTCTTCTAGTATTGGCATAATAACATTTTCTAAGGCGTACAAAAAGCCTTGGTCACCTGTTTTTGGCGGCAGGGGAATGTTAATGTTGTAGCCGAAAGCTCCAGGGCCGCCTAGTTGGTCAATGGACCCAGTTCCTGGAAAGAGGGTCCTTCCATCTTGGTGGATGGAAATAAAAAGAGTGTCCTTGTCATTGTAATAAATATCCTCTGTTCCATCGCCATGGTGGCAGTCTGTGTCCACAATGGCAACTCTTAGGTCCTTGTACTTGGTTCTCATTTTTTCTAAGGCCACAGCTTCAATATTGGCTATACAAAAGCCCCTGTCTCCATAGACAATTTTGTGGGCATGGTGGCCAGGTGGCCTAACTAGGGCAAAGGCCTTGGACACTTCCTTGGAAAAATAAAGATCAAAGGCCTTAGTAACTCCACCAATGGAAACAAGGTGGGACTTGGTCAGCCTAGATTTTACATCAGGGACACAAAAATGCACCCTTTCAATGTCTTTTTCTGTGGCTATGTCAGCCTTGTACATTTTTATTGAATCAATGTCCTCTATACCTTCTTCCATAAGTTGGTCCATAGTATAAAGTAGTCTTTCTTCTCTTTCTGGATGGTCAGGACTAATAGCCCAATCAAAGGCTGGGAAAAACACCAGGCCTAGGCTATTTTTATTGGTCATCTTCAGCACCTTCTTTCCACAACTTGTACAAAAGGCCTCCTTGGATCTGGGCCCTTATGCGAATATTTCTTCCAAAAGAATAATAATCAACCATATTAAAGGAGGCTGCCTCTAAGATTTCCACTTGAGGATCTTGGATATTTTCTTGGACAGCTTTTTTTAGCATTTCTTCTTTAATCACCTTTTCTCCATCTGCAAGTTTAAAAGAGCTCGGAATTTTTTTATAAAGATTAAGCTCTGGAATATTAACTAGGCCAGTTTTTGTATCTGCCTGAAGATTTGCTTCAAAGGTAGGCTTAGACAAACTGGCTCCAATAGCATTGGCTATTTGGTAGTCTTTAGGACAAAGGGTTTTTAGGCCAAATTTCTTTTCAAGGGCTGGGGCCAGGGCTTTGGCTGGGCCACCAATTATTTTTATTTGTCTAGGTTGGAGAATTTTATTTTCCAAAACCTCCCTTACTGTATAAAGGGGCTTGGAATTTATTTTTTCCAGGTCCTTGGCCACATGGTCATAGATCATAGCTGCTGCTTGGTCTACAATTTTTTCTGCCAAGGCCTTAGGGTCTTCTTGACCTCCAAGAGCTTTTATAGCATCCCAGGACTTATGCAGATCTCCAAGACTAGCTAGACCTAAAACATTAAAAGCATCTGTCAAAGTGAGATAGGCTCCACCTAGGGCCAGGGGCTTGTCCTTTCTTTGGGGGCCGATTTGGATTTTTCCATCTTGGACTTGAACATAGCTGTCGCCACCAAGACCTAGAGAAGAACTATAAAGGCCCTTAACCAAGGTCTTCATGCCAGCAATTTCTATGCCTAAGGGTTCATAAAGAGGGCTGCCATCAACAAGAAAGAAAAGGTCTGTAGTAGTGCCACCAATGTCTAAATAAATTTCATCGCCCCTAGGTCTTTCTAAGGCTGAAATTCCCATAAAAGATGCAGCAGGACCAGAAAGAATTGACTCTATAGGTTTTGTTATTGCCTGGTCCAGGGTCATTGTGGCCCCATCTGCCTTTAAAATATAAAGGGGAGCCTTAATATTTTCTGCCTCAAGAACAGCCCTTATACTTTGGCCAAAGATTTGAAAAACCTTGGACACAGCAGAATTTAAGTAGGCAGAATAAACCCTTCTTGGGAAATTAAGTCTGCCAGAAAGACTGTGGCCTAGGGAAATATAAGTAAAGTGGTCTTTAAGTCTGTCATAAATTGCATTTTCTGCCTGGGGATTTCTAGTAGAAAATTTACTAACTATAGCCAAACTGGAAAAGTCCTTGTAGGCTTCTTGGGCCTTAAGTCTTTCCACTTGGTCCAAGTCCAGGTCCTTGACTAGCTTGCCCCTATGGTCCACATAACCATCAAGTCTTTCAAGATAGGGGATTTGGTCAAAGGAATTTTTCATGCCAGGTCCTTCTTGGATTACAGTTAGAACTTTTTCGATTTTGTTTTCTATAATGGCATTTGTAGACAGGGTAGTGGACAAGTTTATTCTTTGGATTTTTTCTGTATCAAGTCCAGAAATTAATTCTAGAAGAACAGTCTTAATAGATCCAAAGAGATTATTCTTATCTACTGGATTTTTTATTCGTCTAAGTATATTTTTTTCTTCAATCAACACACCGTCAATATTACTTCCACCAACATCAATTCCTATAATCATATTATCCCTCCTATATTTAGTATAGCAGATTTTTCTTAAAAAAATTTTTAATGAAATAAAAGCTTAGAAAGTGGAGAATTTAAAGAAAAAGCTTATAAATAAATTTCAAAGCATAGGATGATAGCTTTTACAAGTCTTGAATATAAAAATATTTTTTTTATAATAAGAAATAAGGAAGTGAGAAAATGCACCAATATAAAGGTAAACTGATAATTCATACAGGATCAATGTTTTCAGGAAAAACATCTAGTTTAAAAAAGGACTTAAATAGATTTAAAATAGCAGGCTATAAGGTAGGAGCCTACAAGCCCCTAGTAGACACAAGAGGGGGCACGAAAATTACTGTTCATAACGAAGAAGGCCTAGAAGCAACTTGTGTACACGGAGTAGACCAGATAATAAAGGATGTTGAAGAAAAAAACCTCCAAGTAATAGGCATAGACGAAGTACAGTTTTTGCAGGGCCAGGCTGAAGACATAAGACAGGGCCTACTTAGTATTTTGGACCATGGAGTTACAGTTGTCCTAGCAGGCTTAGACATGGACTATAATGGAGTAGCCTTTGAAATAGTCAAGGAGCTAATGCCCTATGCAGACTATGTAAACAAGCACCATGCAGTTTGTACCAAATGTGGAGTAGATGCCTGGGTTTCTCATAGAAAGGTAAAGGGTGGAGACAGGGTCCTAATTGGGGCAGAAGCAGAATACGAACCCCTATGCAGGTCTTGTTACAGGAAAGTTAGAGAAGAGGAAGAAAGAGAAGTAAACAAAAATCAAATTTCCCTAGAAATAAAATAAGCCAAGAAGACTAAGTTTTTGTAACTTAGTTTTTTTATGGCAAAAAAGACTTGAGTCCAGGCTCAAGTCTTAAAAGTTTATAAAAGTATTATTTTGTGGTCCTTGCAAGTTTTTCTCATATCCTTAGGCCAAATTGAGGCTTGGACTTCGCCAACATGGGCCCTGTTTAGAAGAAGCATGCAGAGCCTAGACTGGCCTATACCTCCACCTATAGTATAAGGTAGGTCTCCATTTAACAGAGCCTTGTGATAAGTAAAGGACTTTCTATTTTGGCAGTTGGAAATTTCCAGCTGTTTTTCTAGGGCTTCCTCATCAACTCTAATGCCCATAGATGAAATTTCCATGGCACATTCCAGGGGCTGGAACCAGAAAAGAATATCTCCATTTAAGGTCCAGTCGTCATAGTCAGGTGCCCTGCCATCGTGGGGCTGGCCGTTAGATAGGTCTCCGCCAATTTCTTCTATAAAGACACAGCCATATTCCTTGGCTATAAGATTTTCTCTTTCCTTAGGACTTTTGTCAGGATATTTTTGTAAAAGTTCTTCTGAAGAAATAAAGACTATTTCATCAGCTAACTTATTAACAGCTTGGGGATACTTGTACCAAACACCATGTTCCAGGTGCTTAATAACTTTAAAGATAGTCCTTACAGCATCTCTAAGGGTTTCCTTGGTCCTTTGGTCCTTGCTAATTACTTTTTCCCAGTCCCATTGGTCTACATAGCAAGAGTGGAGATTGTCTAAGTCTTCGTCTCTTCTAATGGCATTCATATTAGTATAGATGCCTTGGCCAACTTGGTAGCCATATTCTTTTAGGGCCAGTCTTTTCCATTTTGCCAGAGATTGGACAACTTCAATGTCTTCTCTTTCAATGTCTTTGATATCAAAGCGAACAGGCCTTTCTACTCCAGAAAGATTGTCATTTAAACCAGAAGATTTTTCCACAAAAAGAGGGGCAGATACCCTTTCTAGGTTCATTTGTCTGCCGAACTCTTTTTGGAACAAGTCTCTAATAAATTTTATAGCTTCTTGGGTTTGTCTTGTATCTAAAATCGGGTCATAGCCCTTTGGTAATATTAATGCCATTTTCTACCTCTTCTTTTTAAAATTACTTAAAATTATATAGAAAAAGTAGAAAATTAGCAAGAAAATTTTAAGAAAATTAAAAAACTAAGAAAATATTTCTATAAAAGTAAATTTATTTACTAAAAAGCCTTGCAAAAAAATCCACAATACTTTGCCACAAAGATTTTTCTTCAGCTGGGTCTGCTTCCTTGTGGTCCTTTTCTTTTATAGATTCTTTTTCTTGGCGGGTCATATTTTCATAGTTGGAAATAGCCTTGGCCATACAAGAATCTTGGGAGCTGATAGCTTCATTATTGTCAGGATTTGGGACCTGGTCGTAGGATCCTTGGGCGTTCATCAGTCTAGCCTTAGTATTGTCAGCCCATTGGCCTTCCATATAGGCTATGATTTTTTCTTTGATTTCAGGGTCATAAATTGGACTGGCAACTTCCACTCTTTTTTCAGTGTTCCTAGTCATTAAGTCAGCTGAACCAATAAAGACCTGGCTGTCTGGCCCCTGGCCAAAGATATAAATCCTTGGATGTTCCAAGTATCTACCTACTATAGATCTAATTTCAATATTGTCAGTATAGCCTGGAACCTGTGGCCTTAGGCAAGAAATTCCCCTAATTATAAGTCTAACTTGGACACCAGCCATAGAAGCCTGGCTTAGTTTTATCATTAGGTCCTTGTCAGTAAAGGAATTAAATTTAAAGAAAATTCTTCCTTCCTTGCCCTTGGCGATTTCTTTTTCTATTAGGTCTGTAATCCTAACCTTAAAAGAAACTGGAGACACTAAAAGATTTTCATAATAGCCTTTAACATTGCCAATATTTAGGTTTTTAAATAGGTTACTTACATCTGTGGAAATTCTTGGATCAGCTGTAAGCAAACTTAGGTCTGAATATTGTTTTGAAGTTTTTTCGTTATAGTTGCCTGTGCCAATTTGGTTAATGTATTTTATTTGGCCTTGGTCTTCTAGGCTAATTTGTACAACCTTAGAGTGGACCTTGTAGCCTTCAACGCCATAAATAATGTTACAACCAGCCTCTAACAAAACATCAGAATAGTTTATATTAGACTCTTCATCAAACCTAGCCTGAAGTTCCATTACTACTGTTACTTCCTTGCCATTGTCCAAGGCCTTAAGAAGGCTTCTAACTATTTTAGAGTTTTTGGCAAGCCTATAGATGGTAATTTTTATAGAAAAGACCCGGGGGTCAGTAGCTGCTTGGTCCAAAAGTTGAATAAACTGGCCAACATCCTCATAAGGATAAATGAATAAAAAATCTTTTTCCAAAACTTGGTCAATAAGGCCCTTGTTTTCATTTATCATAGGATTTTTTTGGGGACTAAAGCTTGGATACAAAAGAGAGTCCAAGGATTTTTCTCTAAGAAGGTCTTCTAAGGTAAAAACATAGTCCATAATCAAAGGAGCAGAGCTTACAAAAACTTGTTTAGAAGAAATTTCCAAGTTTTCAACTAGAAAGCTTTCTAAATTCTTAGGCAAGGCTTCGTTAGAAACCAAGTCTACAACTTGCAGCCTTGATCTTTTCTTTAAGATGGTTTTCATAAAGTTTTTGTAGTCTTTTTTCTTATAAACATCTTCATCTTCTTCTAGGTAGTCTTCAATATTTATATCTGCATTTCTAGTTACTTTGAAAACATAGGCTTTTTTCACATCATAGTTGGCTAAAGTTGAATCTATGTGGGCCTTAATAATATTTTCTATTCTTATTATGGCTATGCCTTCTTCTCTGTTAAGATTAATAAATCTTTTTACTTTTTCAGGAATTTGCACTAGGGCATAGGTGTCCCTTTCTTTTTCCTTAAGCTCTAAAATAATTGACAAGCTGTTGTTTTCTATAAAAGGAAAGGGGTGTCTGTGGTCTATAATTTGAGGAGACAAAACAGGCTTAACATAATCTTCATAGTAGTCAGAAACGTATTTCTTTTCTTTTTTTGTAAGGTCAGAAAAATCCAAGTCAAAAATATTAGACTTGGCAAGTTGGTCCATTACCTCTTGGTAGATTTGGTCCTTTTCTTTAAGTAGGGGCTTAGTTGCTTGGTAAATGGCATCTAGCTGATCTTCTGGCGACATGCCAGTTTTGTTGTCGATCTTCTTGTTAAACAAATAAGTTAAATCTGTTAAAGAACCAACTCTAACCCTATAAAACTCTTCAAAGTTAGAAGTGAAAATACTAATAAATTTTAAGGACTCAAAATCAGGAGTAGCAGGGTCCAAGGCCTCTTCCAAAACTCTCTTATTAAAATTCAGCCAGGACAGCTCTCTGTTTTTAGAATACTTGAAAATATCCTTAGATTGTTTTCTTTGGTCCTTGCTTAAAATTTCTTGCTTAAATTCATCTTCATTTCTCAGCCTTTGGGAAAGATTGCTTCTGTCTTCAGTCATAAGTTCCTCCTTAGTTTAGTTTTTTGACACCTTGTCTTTGAGATAACCTTCTCTAACACCGTTTTTGCTTATATATAGTTCAGAGGCATTTAAGTATCTAAATATTTCATAAAGAACTATGGCCCCTGGTCCTATAGTGTGAATTCTTTCTGGCACAACTTGCAAAACTGTTTTTATTAGTGGGGCTTTTGTATCTTGCAACTCTTTTTTTAAGGTTCTTATTGAGTCCTTGTACAAGTGTCTATTAGAAGGAAGATCGAAGTATTCTTGGCTAATGTTTCCACAGGCTCTAATCGTTCCTCCTAGGCCATAAATTGGCAGGCTTTTTTTAAATCTTTTAACTCCTTCTCTTTCCAAGTCAGCAATAATAGCCTTTTTAATAGCAAGAGCTTCTTTTTTCTTTGGGAAAATTCCAGATGAGTATTCTTTGTAGTAGGAAAGAGCCCCATTAGTAAGAGATGTTGCATAGACAACTTTATTATTTTCAACTAAAGAGATTTCAACAGATCCACCACCAATATCTACAATGTAACCATTGGAAATGTTGTAGTCTTCTTGGATACCTAAATAACCAAGTCTGGCTTCTTCCTTGCCTGAAAGGAGGTCGATTTTGTGGCCAACTTGGTCTTCAACATAGGATAGAATTTGCTCCCTGTTAGTAGCATTACGAAGGGCAGCTGTTGCAAATAAGTGGAGATTTTCTATTTTAAAGTGGTTAGATATATAGATAAAGTTGTTTAAAATATTTACTAATTTGTCTGCACCCTTTTTGGTCATAAGACCATTTTCAACATAGGATGAAAGACCAGCAAAGGTCTTCTTGTTCATTAGGGAATCTATGTTTCCATTTTCGTCAACTTCGTAGATTTGAAGTCTAATTGTATTAGATCCAATATCAACTATTGAGTATTTCATTATAATCACCTTCCATGGGAATTATGCCCAAAAATCCAAGGAAATAAAAGAAATTAAATGTAAAATTTATGTTATATATAAGAATATTGTGGTATAATCATAGTGAATGAAGGGGAGTAGCATAAAAAGTTTAGTCGTCAGTACGAATTATTATTCCGGCTAAGCACGTATTCCACGTTTGCAAGACCTGAGTTTAGTCGTCTAAGCTTAGGTTATTTTTTATTTATGGAGGAAATGATGAAAAATTGGTACAACTATAGTATCCAAGATGCTCTTTCTCAACTGAATTCTGACGAAAAAAGCGGCCTGTCTTCTCAAGAGGCCCAGAGTCGCTTAGAAAAGTATGGGAAAAATGAGTTAGACCAGGGAAAGAAAAAATCCCTCTTTGCAAAATTCATAGACCAATTTAAGGACCCTATGATTTTGATTCTAATTGCAGCATCTATAATTTCTGCCTTTGTTGGAGAAATTGAGGATACCTTTATAATCTTAGCAATTGTTGTAATTAATTCTGTTCTTAGTGTTTACCAAGAAGGTAAGGCTGAAGCAGCTATTGAGGCCCTACAAAAAATGAGTGCCCCTCATGCTAAGGTAATTCGTGATGGAAAGATAACAGAAATTGAATCAACTAAGGTAGTGCCTGGAGATATTGTAATCTTAGAAACTGGTTCTATTGTTCCAGCAGATATAAGAATAATATCTTCAACTAACTTAAAAATTGATGAGTCTTCTTTAACAGGAGAGTCTGTCCCAGTTGAAAAATATGCAGAAGCTATTTATGATGGGGAAATGGAAATTGGGGACAGAGAAAATATAGGCCATTCTTCAACTATAGTTACTTATGGTAGGGGCCGAGGCCTTGTTACATCTACTGGTAAGGAAACAGAAATAGGAAAGATTGCATCTTCCTTACTTGCCTATGATGATGAACAAACACCACTACAAAAGAAACTAGCAGGACTTTCCAAGTCTCTAGGAATCTTAGTTATAGTAATTTCTGCCATAGTATTTGCTGTTGGTCTACTTTATAAGATGGACCTATTAGAAACTTTACTTATTTCTATATCACTAGCAGTTGCAGCTATTCCAGAAGGACTTCCAGCTATAGTAACTATAGTCTTGTCCTTAGGTATGGGCAGAATGGCAGACAAAAACGCCATAGTTAAGAAACTACTAGCAGTAGAAACCTTAGGAACAACTACTGTAATTTGTTCAGACAAAACAGGAACCCTTACCCAAAACCAAATGACAGTTACTAAGGCCTATGTTAATGGCCAAGTAATCGAAGTAAGTGGAACAGGTTATGAGCCAGTAGGAAACTTTAGCCTTGAAGGATCTGAAGTTAATCCAGAAGACTTTGAAGAGCTAAAACTTTTAATGGGCATTTCTACATTAGTAAATGATGCTGACTTAAAAGAAGTTGAAAGTGGCTATGAAATGATTGGGGACCCAACAGAAGGAGCCTTATTAACATTTTCTGAAAAAGCTGGCATTAACCAAGAAGACCTAAATGAAAAGCACCCAAGACTAAGTGAAATACCATTTGACTCAGCCAGGAAGATGATGACCACCTTCCACGAAAATTTTGTAGGCCAGGCTTATGGATCACTGACCAAGGGAGCACCAGATATAATAATTTCCAGATCATCTAAAATCTTATTAGATGGCAAAGAAGTAGACTTTACAGAAGACTTAAAAAACCAAGTTCTAGAAATGAACAAGACCTTTGCAAGATCAGCACTAAGAGTTTTGTCCTATGCTTATAAGAAATGGGACAGCCTACCTGAAGAAGCTGACCTTAACTCTGATTATGTTGAAAAAGACATGGTTTTTGTAGGTCTAACAGGTATGATTGACCCAGCTAGACCAGAAGTAAAGGATGCTATAAAACAATGTAAAACAGCAGGCATTGTGCCTATAATGATTACAGGAGACTACCTAGACACAGCCTATGCCATAGGAGAAGACTTAGGTATAGCAGAAAGTGAAGACCAAGCCATAATGGGCAGGGAACTAAACTCTATGAGCCCAGAAGAAATAAGAGAAGTTGTAAAGACTAAGAGAATCTTTGCTAGGGTTTCTCCAGAAAACAAGGTACAAATAGTAACAGCCTTAAAGGAAAATGGCGCCATAACAGCCATGACTGGAGACGGAGTTAATGACGCTCCTGCCATTAAGAAGGCAGACATTGGTATAGCCATGGGAATAACAGGAACAGACGTAGCCAAAAACACTGCAGAAGTAATTTTAACAGATGACAACTTTGCTACAATTGTTTCAGCAGTAGAAGAAGGTAGAATAATTTATTCCAACATAAAGAAATTTGTATCCTTCTTACTATCATGTAACATTGGTGAAGTATTAGTAGTATTCTTAGCTATAATCTTCAAGCTACCAGTACCATTTACACCAAAACAACTACTTTGGCTAAATCTTGTAACTGACTCCTTCCCAGCTATGGCCCTAGGAGTAGAGCCTGGAGAAGAAGACATAATGGACCAAGCACCAAGAAAAGCTGGAGAACCAATAGTTGACAAGACTGCTAGAAGAATTATTGCAGTTCAGTCAATAGCAATAACAATTGCAACCCTAGTAGCCTTCTGGTTTGGCTTAGAACATTATGGTAGAGACAACCTAAATGGAGCTAGAACAATGGCCTTTGTAACCTTGATTTTAGCAGAGCTTCTAAGATCTTATACAGCAAGATCAGACAAGTACACAGTTTGGCATTTAGGAATATTTTCTAATATGAAATTAGTAGTAGCCACTGTAATATCCTTCGCCTTAATGCTAGCAGTATTATATGTGCCAGTGTTAGCAGACTTGTTCGACACACTTCCAATCCACTCAGACGGTTGGTTTGTAGTAATACCATGTGCCTTCTTACCACTAGTAATGGGAGAAATTTCAAAAGTTATTGCCAACAAGAAAAATAAATAAAACAAAAATAAGATGCTAGAGAGAAAATTTCTAGCATCTTTTTTAATGTTTTTTCAATTTTTTCATCAAGACTATTTAACAAAGAGATTTTCTAAAAAATCAAAACTTCATAGCCTTCTTCCATATACTTGCCTACTCCTGCATGGCCGTACATATCATCTATCATAGCCAAGCCTAATTTTTCATTGTCTTCAAAGACTCCCAAGGTCTTAGAGCAGGCCAAGCACACTCCTACTATGGTGCCATCTTCCTTAAGGCCTTGGAATAAAGGGTTGTTTTCTGCTACTAATTCTTTTGGTAGAGTTACAGACTGACCTTCAAGTAAGACTTTTACTTGGTAGCCTTTTTCTTTAAGTTGTTTAGCGTTCATTAGGGCGTGTAAAAAACACATTTTTTTCCCTTCCATGGTGTAGATTAATACTTTCTTCATCTTGGCTCCTTCCTTTTTCACATTCATACTTGCTAGCCTATATAAAATACTATAGCTTAACAAGTATTTACCCACTAAAAAAGAAACAATTTACATTTATTGGAAAATTGCCATAAAAAAATCGGCACAAAGTTTTTAGCTTCATGCCGACTAAATTTTGTAGAATAAATTCCTAACTTTCAGCCTCTTTTGGCTTAAAAATTTATTCTTCGCTTTCAGCTTCTTCTGTTTCACCAATTACTTCAGGTTCTGCAGTTTCTTGGCTAGCTTCAGCGCTTTCCATAGCTTCAATTTCTTCATCAGTTAATACAACTGGTTCTTCAATTGTTAAGATAATTGTGTCTAGTGGAAGTCCAACTTTAATATTTTCGTTCTTAGCAAAATCTAAATCTCCAAGACTAATAACAGTTCCACCTTCTAAACCATCTACATCAATAGCAACTTCTGATTCGAAGAATCTTGGTTCAGCAGAATATGGAATTTCTTCTGTTTGTAGGTGAAGGATGTTTTTGTTCTTATCTTCGTTTTTAATTACAACCTTAGAAACAGTGTTCATAGCTTCGCCTCTTGTAAGGGCTTGGAACTCAATGTGTTCTACATTGTGGCTTACTGGTTCTAATGCTTCTTCTTTAAATAATACATCTACACTTTCATCTTCTAGGTTTACTGTAAGAATTCCACCTTTAGAAAGTTTATTTCTGAATACAAAAACATCAGCCTTGCTAATTTGTATATAAAGAGGTTCTTCAAGATTTTTTCCATAGATAGTTGCTGGAATAAAACCTTCACGTCTTAATTTTTTTCCTTTTTCATTTAGATCTCTTTTCTTAGCATTTAACTTATACATAAAATTTCCTCCTATATTTATTTATAAAAATAAATTTCATATTTTTATACTACCCATTTTTTAGTAAAAAATTCACATTTATTACCTAATTATCTATTATAGAATAATAAGAAGAAAAAGCCAAGGCAAGTATAGAAAATTCTTAAAAATTTTTAAATTTTTTTAATAAGCTTCTTATTTGCCATTGATTTTTTGCCTTATAAGGGTTATGATTAAAGCATAGTAATTTACTTGGAATTAGGAGGAAAGATGAAATTATCTACAAAGGGCCGTTATGGACTAATGGCTATGGAAGTTTTAAAAGATTCCTATGGAAAGGGACCAGTTTCTGTTTCAACAGTTGCAGAAGAAAAAAATATTTCTGAAGCTTATTTGGAACAGTTATTTTCTCTAATGAAAAAACATGGCCTTTTAAAATCTCTTAGAGGAGCCCAAGGAGGTTATGAACTAGCTAGAAGTCCTGAAGAAATAACTATTGAAGATATTTTAGTTTCCTTAGAGGGCCAACCAGAGCTGTCTTGTTGTGATGGAACAAGTGACAAGGCCTGTGTTGAAGGCGAAAATTGTAGGATGAAAAGTATTTTAGATAGGATTGAAGATGGGATTTCTGAGGTGACAGCTTCTATAAAGCTATCTGAACTTTAGGCCGAGCTAGGAACTTATAATAAAATAAAGAGGGGTGTTGACCCCTTATTTTTTTGGGTATAAAGCAAGTGGAGGATGTTTATGAAACTGGATATTATTAATTTTGTCGACCAGGCTATGGATGATATTTCAAAAAATTCAGCAGAGCTTGACCAGGCTAGACTAGATATAGTTGGCCTAATGGAGTATCTTTTCCAAGATGATGATTACATTTTAAATGTAAACTCAAGGGTAAAGTCTCCAACAAGTGTAAAAGAAAAGATTTTGAGAAATAATCTGTACAAGGACGTTGAAGACACAAGAACTTTAATAGGACAAATTTCAGACCTTATTGGAGTTAGAATTGAATGTAGATTTATTCCTGATGAGGAAAAGGTTTACAGCAAACTCTTGGAAAAATTTAATATTAACGTAGGAGGAGGCTATTATTCTTGTAAGAAAAATACCAATATTTCTATAAAAGTAAACGAGCCTCAACCACAGTTCCAAAAAAACGGTTTTGAAATTTATAAAATAGATGGTCACTACTATAACAACCACAAGGTTTATAATTTTGAATTACAAATAAAATCCCTAGTCAATAACTTTTGGGGAGACATAGAACATAGAATACTTTACAAAAACTACAATTACATTGTGTCAGAATCCTTTATAAAAGATATAATGGGATCTATAAAAGAAAACTTAACCTTAATAGACAAGCAGCTAAGGGTAGTTTATTATCATGTCTTTAATTTAGGTTCAATTTCCACTAACCAAGTAGACCAAATAAAAGACGTCTTGAAAAAAATGACCTATGATGTGTATTTTCACAAGATTAGAAAACAACTAGGCTTTGTTGTAGATTTTAGGGGCATAGTAGATTTAATTGTAGATTACATTTTTATTAGGGATGGGGAAAATGGCAAAAGCCAAATTGCCAAAAACTTTTTAGATGTACTAAACAAACTATCTGGCACCATAAATAGGCAACAAAGCTTTGGAGAGAATATTGAAATCCCAGACCAAATAAGTTTTCCAGATCCTAGGTCTGAAAAAATCGGCAAGGCAATTGTTGAAGTTATAAACAAAGATTTTAAATGGAATATTTTCTTTAAAATAATCAACGACATTGAAGCTGAAGAAAAGCCTCACTGTTTAGTTGAGAAGTTTTCTGTGTATTTGTTAGACAAGTTTTCTAGGATTTGCAGCCAAGTAGTAGACGAGTCTAACTTTTACCAAGCTGACCAGTATATTGAAATTAAGGACTATTTATTAGATGCTGTAATCGATTCTTTTATTGCAGATGCTGAAGTGGAAAATCTTGATGACATTACCTTAAATTCCCTTACTTCTAATTTAAAGGGATATTTATTGGGTATAGTTAGCTATGAAGAATGGGAAGAAAATAAAGAAGATATTAGAAGGGGCATACTTTCCTTTAAGTCCCCAAAATAAAGCTATTGCAATATCTTTAAAATCAGTTAAAATTAAATAACTAGAACAATTTTAGGAGGTCAAAAATGACAGACAAAGAAAAATGCGGATGCGGATGTGGCCACGACCACGATCACGACCATGACCACGACTTTGAAGAAGGCATAGAACTAGATACTATCTTTTTAACTTTTGAAGACGAAGATGGACAAGAGGAAGAAGTAGAATGTGGGATTATTGGATTTTTTAATGTAGAAGACCAAGAATATATAGCCCTTGTAGTTCCTGCTGACGAAGGAGAAGAGGGAGACCTTGAAGAACAAATTTACATCTACAGATATGACGAAGATGAAGATGGACAACCACTTCTTGACCTTATTGAAAGCGAAGAAGAGTTCGAAAAGGTTAACGAAGTTTTTGAAAGAGAGTTTTTTGAAGATTAAGAATAATAACAAAAGAGGCCTACTTAGTGAGTCCTCTTTTTTTATCCAAAGACCTTAGGAGGAAGAAATGGATTACAATTTTAAACTTTCAAGTAATAAAAGAGATGACCTTAGTTTAGAATCTTTTAAGGGCCAAAAGCTAGTCTTGTATTTTTATCCAAAGGACAACACTTCTGGCTGTACAACAGAAGCCTTGGAATTTACTGAACTTTATGATAAGTTTAAGGCTCTTAATACAGAAGTTGTAGGAGTATCAAGGGACTCAGCTAAAAGCCATGACAATTTTTCAAAAAAACACAACATTCCCTTTGAGCTTTTAGTAGACAAGGACAGACAGCTAGCAGACCAATATGGAATCTTAAAGCCAGGAAAAATGTATGGCAAAGATGTTATTAGAACTATTAGGTCTACCTTTGTCTTTGATGAAGACTCTAATTTAATAAAAGAATTTAGAGATGTTAAGCCCCTAGGCCATGCCCAAGAAGTCCTAGATTTTATAAAATCCTTGGAAAAATAATGGACAGGCTTTATTATAAATATTCTGATTTTTTAAAAGATAAATTTTCTGAAAAGGTATATAAACTGCCTATTAGTCTACCTTTAACCTGTCCCAACAGAGATGGAAGCCTAGGCAGGGGAGGCTGTATTTATTGTTCAGAAGCTGGAGGCTCTCACGAAAACCTTGAGGCCAGTCTTTCTATAAAGGACCAGCTGGAAAAAAACAAGGCCTATATAGGATCTAGGTACGGTGCCAAGAAATTTATAGCCTACTTTCAGTCCTTTACTAACACTTATTTGCCCTTGGAAGACTTTATAAACAACATTGAGGAAGTTAGACAGGTAGATGACATAGTGGGAATTTCCATTTCCACTAGGCCAGATTGTATAGGCGATGAATATTTAGACTATTTGGCAGCCTTAAAAGATGATTATTTGATTAGCTTAGAATATGGCCTGCAAAGTGTTAATAACAGGACCTTGGACAAGATTAATAGGGGGCACAAGCTGTCTGACTATATAGATGGAGTTTTGAGAACCAAAAAGCGAGGCCTTAGGGTTTGTACCCACTTAATCCTAAACTTGCCTTGGGATAGTGTAGATGATGCTATTGAAGCTGCCAACTTAGTTTCTATTTTAGGGGTAGATGAAATAAAACTTCACTCCCTTTATATAGCCCAAGGGACTAAAATGGCCAAGATGTATGAACAAGGCCAATTTGTTCTTAGGTCTAAGGAAGACTATGTGGAAACTGTGGCTAAGTTTTTGGCTTATTTAGACAAGGATATTGCAGTCCAAAGACTTTTGTCTAGGGTTCCAGCTGAAGAATCTGTGTTTTCCAACTGGGGAATTTCTTGGTGGAAGATCCAAGATGAAATTCTAGCCTATATGGAAAAACAAGGTCTTTATCAGGGAATTTATAGTAAATTTAAAAAATTTTAGAAATTAGTGCAATTATTATCAAATTTGGTATAATATTACTAGGAAGTATATTCAAATATTGGCAAATATTTAATATAAGAAAGGATGTATGTTTATGATTAAATTTATTACAGGAGCTAAGGGCTCAGGAAAAACAAAATGGCTTATTGACAATGCAAATACTGACTACAAGGCAGGAAATGGAAATATAGCCTTTGTAGATGTTGATGATGATCATATTTTTTCATTAGACTATAATGTTAGACTAATTAATGTAACTGAGTACACAATTAAGTCTGTTGCATCTCTATATGGATTCTTAACTGGTATGATGGCAATGGATTACGACTTAGAAAAAATCTATGTAGACTCAGCCTATAAAATCGTAAAGTTCTCTGATGAAGAACTAATTAGAATTCACGCAGACTTAAATAGAATTTCAGAAGAAAGACAAACTGACATATTTATTAACATTGATAAATTAACAGAAGAAATGCCTGAGTCTTTAAAAGAATATTGTGTTGAGGCTTCTTTATAATATTACTAGTAGATTAGATTGAAGGTGAAAGAATGAGTAACAAAAAGAAAAACCAAAGAATTGTTTGGATAATCTTAGCTGTTTTAATGGTAGTTACAGCAGTAATTCCAGTTGTTGCCCAATTATTCTAGGAGGTAGGGTTTTGAAAGACTTAAGAAGGCAAAATGCCTTTGAGAAATTCTTCGAAAACAGGTCCTTCTTAATACAGATGTATGAAAACAACGCTATTAACAAAAGAGAATTTTTAGAACTGAACTATGACGCCATTAGAAAGACGCCAATCAAGCCCTTTGTAAAAATAGACAGTTTTGAAAAGGGTCTATTTAACTATCAATATTACAACTCCTTAGCCAAGTATTATAAGACCTTGGCTAGTGAGTTAAGTTATTCTAAAA
Organism: Bacillota bacterium; assembly: GCA_030532225.1. Lineage (GTDB taxonomy): Bacteria > Bacillota > Clostridia > Tissierellales > Peptoniphilaceae > Neofamilia. The sequence goes on along the minus strand of JAUNLQ010000002.1, from coordinate 132,829 downwards.
ACTATAAAAGAGATAGGAATTCTTATATGAATAAGTGTTACCACTATTATCACCTTAAGGACCTTTCTTCTTTTAAGCTTATTAAGTTTTTAAACTTTAAAGGTGTTGAGGCTTATTTTGTAGAAACCAAGTCTAACAAGCTAAAAGGTAAGCTGTATGAAATTGTACTTAATGATTTTAAAGAGGCAATTTTTCACTCAAAAGCAGAATGGTTATTAGAAGAGTTAAAAAATGCTGGAGTCTTTTTAGAAGGAAGACACCAGTCTATAATTTCAAATTACATTAATGAAATTTATTAGAGAGAAGGCCAAGGTCTCCTCTCTTCTTTTTTTATAAAAATCCAAAAACATTTATAAAAAATTTTAAGGAAAATTTACCTAGGCTTTGTTTAAAAAATGATTATGCCAAGTGAGGTCGGGTATAGTAAGAAAAACGGAGGTTTTAATTATGTTAAGAGAAATTTATGAAGAAAGACGCAGAAGAAAATTTAGAGAAGAAGTAGGAAGAATTGTTATATCTGGTACCTTTGCAGCCTTAATTGGAGCAGCAGCAGGAATTTTATTTGCCCCACAAGCTGGCAAAAAAACCAGACAAGACATTGCCCAAGGTTCAATAGACTTAGCCAACAAGGCTAAAGAAGGAGCCCAAGACCTTGCAGACGAACTTTATATTAAAAGCTTAGAAGCTAAACATGCAGCCCAAAAGACTGTAGAAAAGTTCTCAACAAAAACCAATGAATTAGTAGACCAAGGTGTAGAAAAAGCCCAAGAATTTGCAGACAAGGCTAAGAACAAGGCTGAAGACCTTGGCCAAGACCTTGAAGATGCTAAGGAAGACCTGGAAGAAAAAGCCAAAGAAAAAAAGGATGAGCTAGAAGACAAGGCTGAACAAGTTAAGGAAGCTAGTAAAGATTTAAAAGAAGACTTAAAAGAACAAAACGAAGAAGTAAAAAAGGACCTAAAGGATTTTAAAGACCAAGTAAAAAAATAGGAGCTAACTTATGATTACAATTAACATTAACCAAGTATTTTTAGTAATTTTAGGTATAGCTGGCTTAGTTGTTTTAGTATCCTTTGCAGCTTTACTGATTTCTCTAAGGAAATTAGTCAAAGAAGTAAATAGCCTTGTAGATAGCAAAAAAACTCAAATAAACTATGTAGTTGACGGTATGCCTAAACTAATAGACGATGTGAGAGATTTATCTGACAAAACATCTAATATATTAGTAGAAGTAAATGACATAGTAGCAAGATCGAAAAATGACATTAATGGAATTGTTCACTCAGTTAACACAAGTATGGACGATGTTAACAAAATTACTGCCAAGGCCAATGCCCTAGTAAGTAAGGTGGAACATACTGCTGAAAATGTCCAATATTCAGTAAATTCTATGACAGATAACTTAATAGATGTATCTAGTTTCTTCCACAGTCGTAAGGATAATTTCTTTGACTATATATACATCTTCAGAGACTTCTTCGAAGAAATACGAAGAATACTATTTGCTAGAAGATAAAAATAAAAGACCTGGAAAAATTCTAGGTCTTTTTATAATGGGAATTTATTCTTCTCCCTTATAAGTTTGTAAAAGTTCTAAGGCAACAGCTACCATGGATAGAATGCCTGTTTTTACAGCCTGATCATTTAAGGAAAAGTCCTTAGAATGAAGGGGATAATTTTCTCTATCTTCAAAGCCAGTTCCTAGTCTGTACATGGCAGAAGGAAGGTAGGCTCCATAATAGGCAAAGTCTTCTGATCCCATAGTTGGTTCAGGGTTATAAATGTACTTGTCCTTGCCTAGGGCCTTTATTAAGGCTGCTTCAATTTTCTTAGACAGGACTGGGTCGTTATAGGAAACAGGGATTCCCTTATTTATTTGGACTTGGGCCTGACCTCTAAATCCTTGGGCTAGGGCTTTGGCTACTTGGTCAATTCTTTGGTGGACAAAGGCTCTAATATCTTCATCTAAACAGCGAATGGATCCTTTAATTAAGGCTGACTCAGGAATGAGATTAGAGGTCTGACCAGCTTGAATAGAGGCAACAGTAATAACAGCCTGGTCTGTGGCAGAAATTTCTCTAGAGACAATTTCTTGTAAGCCTAAGACAATATGGCTGGCTATAAGAATTGGATCCACAGCCTTTTCAGGATGGGCAGCATGGCCAGACTTGCCTAAGACCTTTATAATAAATCTATCAGAAGAGGCTCCCATTTTGCCATGGCGGTGGTAGACCTTGCCTGCACTTATATAGGGATAAGAGTGAAGGCCGAAGATACATTTTGGCACAGGCTGGTCCCTTAAGACTCCCTGGTCAATCATGTACTTGGCTCCCTTGGCTACTTCTTCTCCAGGCTGGAAAATAAGTTTAACACAGCCCTTTAAATCTTTTTGGTTTTTGTGGAAGATATAGGCAGCAGCTAAAAGGGCAGTGGTGTGAAGGTCATGGCCACAGGCGTGCATTAGGCCTGGAATTTTTGATTTATAGGCAGAATCATTGTCTTCTTCAATGGCCAGGCCGTCCATATCAGCCCTTATGGCTACACAGTTGTCATAGTCATTGCCAATTACAGCAACTAGGCCTGTATGACCAGTTCTTTTTATATTTTTAAGGCCAAAGGATTTTAAAGTTTGGTAAACAAAATTGCTAGTCTTATATTCTTTCATGCCTAGCTCTGGATACTGGTGGAGCTGTCTTCTTATGGCTATAAAGTCATTTTCTTTTTCTAGGATTTGTTTTTTTATTTGGTCCAAGTTCATTTGTAGGATCTCCTCTTAGTTTTCTTATTAATAATTTTACCCTTAATATAAAAGAGCCAACAAAAAAAGGATTCCAGCTGTAGCTTGGAATCCATAATTTTTTACAAGCCTGTAAGCTTGTTTTTAGATGCAATTATTTAGATAGGTTTAATTATCTATTTATATTGAATTGTTGTCTTACAGTTAGCATATCAGAAGTTCTATTAGCTTTTTCATTATCCCTTCTAATTTTTTCTAATCTTTTTAATAAGCATGTCATACTTTTTCAGCCCCCTTTTTTAAATTATGTAGTCTATAATCTAAAATAAATATGTAGGAACTTTTGACATCTCTCTAAGCCTTGTTTAGTATAATATGCCTAAGGAAAAAAAGCAAGGGTTTTTGAAAGATTTATTTCATTTTTCATATAAATTTTACAATTCTAAAAAACTTTCTCTTATTTATTATATATATTACCCAAAAAATCCTTATTATAACAGGTTTCCAACTGAATTTTAATAATTTTGATTAAATGAAAATAAAAGGTCAAAAACACAAAGATTCGTGAAAACGATTATCATTAACCTATAAATTTTTCTAAAATATAGCAAGTAAGGTCTACAAGCTACTTAGACAATTTTTCCGAGAAAAAATAATCTTTAAGAATTTTCTTCTTTTCTAATTAAAAAGCTTTTAAATAGGTATATATATAAGTAGAGTATAAAAAAACGGAGGATAAGATGGAAAAATACAATTGGAATTTAGACAAAATGTTCAAAGACGAAGAAGCTTTTAACCAAAGCTATGAAGACCTGGCCAAAAAAGTTGCTAAGGTAAAGGACTTAACAAGTGACTATGAAAAAAACTTTGAGGAATTTTTTCCACTAAGTGTAGAAACTTCTAGGGGTCTTTCTAATCTAGCTGTTTATGCTCACATGAAATTTGACGAAAACACCAAGGATTCTAAGGGACAAAAAATGCAAATGAAGGCATTTTCTCTTTTCGATGATTTCCAAACAGCTATAGCAGGCTTTAGACCTTATTTATTAACTTTAAGCCAAGACCAAATAGACAAGCTTATAGAAGACAACAATTTACAAGACTATGAAATTTATTTTTCTAGAATTTTAAGATACAAAGACCACACCCTTTCTGCCCAAGAAGAAAAGATTATGGGTTCTTTATCATTTTTATCTGGAGCTTCTGGCGAAGCCTACACCTTATTGAGAAATGCAGACATGGAATTTCCTGTCTTAGAATCTACAGGGGAAAAATTATCTGAAGCCAACTATATTCCACATCTTTTAAACAAGGATGTTAAAGTTAGAAAAGAAGCCTTTGAAAAATATTATCAAACCCTAAGGGGAGCAGAAAACACCATAGCCTCCTTGCAATTTAACAATGTTAAAGGCCTAACTACAGAAGCTGAACTAAGAAAATTTGATTCAGCTAGACAAATGGAACTATTTAAGGACAATGTAGACGTAGAAGTTTATGATACATTAATAAAGGTAATTCACGACTATCTACCAGTTCTACACAAGTACTATGAAATCAAAAAGAAATATATGGCCTTAGATGAACAACATATGTATGATGTTTATTTGCCAATGCTTGCTGATTTTGACAAGAAGGTGCCTTATGAAGAAGCCAAAGAAACTATACTAAAAGCCTTAGAGCCACTGGGACAAGAATATGTTTCTATTGTCAAAGAAGGATTTGACTCTAACTGGATAGACGTTTATCCAAAAGATGGCAAAAGATCAGGTGCCTATTCTTCAGGATCTTATGATTCAGACCCATATATACTAATGAACTATAATGACAATCTAGACTCTATGTTCACCTTGGCCCATGAGTTAGGCCACTCAATGCACTCATATTTTTCTAAGAAGAATAATAGCTATATAAATCATTCTTATACAATATTTGTAGCAGAAGTTGCCTCAACAACTAACGAGCTTTTACTTTTAAATTATTTGATCAATAAGGCTGAAAGCCAAGAAGAAAAATTCTATTTAGTTAACCACTATGTAGACAGCTTTAAGTCAACAGTATTTAGACAAACTATGTTTGCAGAATTTGAAAAGATGACCCACCAAGCTGTGGAAAATGGAGAAGTACTAACAGCAGAAAACTTCAACCAAATGTATTATGATCTAAACAAGGCCTACTTTGGACCTGCAGTTATATCTGACAAGGACATAGAATTTGAATGGGCAAGGATCCCTCACTTCTATAGAAACTTCTATGTTTACAAGTATGCAACAGGATTTTCAACTGCAGTAAGCCTATCTCAAAATATTCTAAGTGGGGACAAGGACAAGTTACAAGCCTACCTTAACTTCTTAAAAGATGGAGGCAGAAACTTCCCACTAGACCAATTAAGGGCTGCAGGAGCAGATATTTCTAAAGAAGAAACCTTAGTTAAGGCTATGAAAGTCTTTGAAGACCAAGTAAATCAATTAGAAAAATTATTATAAAGAAATTTCAGGAAGCCTAGAATTTGGCTTCCTTTTTTAATGGAAATAAAATTTGACTTTACTACAATTTGGAGTAAAATTATAGTTGAGGGAAACGTTTACTTATTTATTATCTATTCGTTTTTCTTGAAAATTTATTATATTTTATAATCGAAGGAGGTTATTATGGACGCATTACAAAAAATTATTGGTACAATTAATGGTTATTTATATTATCCAATATTAATAATCATGCTTTTGGGCGTTGGTCTTTATTTTACCTTTAAGACTAAAAACGTTCAAATCAAACAGTTTGGTGAAACTTGGAGAGTACTTAATCAAAAACCAGACAAAGAAGGTGGGGTATCATCATTCCAAGCTCTAATGGTATCTACAGCTTCAAGAGTTGGTACAGGAAACATTGTTGGTGTTTCTTCAGCTTTGTGCCTAGGTGGCTATGGGGCTGTATTCTGGATGTGGGTTGTTGCAATGATTGGTGGAGCTTCTGCCTTTATAGAATCAACTTTAGCCCAAGTTTACAAGAAGAGAGATGATGAAGGAAACTCTTATGGTGGACCAGCTTATTATATTGAAGCAGGCTTAAAATCTAGACCATTGGCTATTATCTTTGCTATTTCACTTATTGCTTGTTATGCAGTTGGTTTCAATATGCTTGCAGCTTTCAATATCCAATCATCATTTGCTGGTTATTCTTTCTACAACGAAAGTGTAACACCTTGGATAATTGGTGCAATCTTAGCTCTACTAACTGGATATACAGTTCTTGGTGGTGGAAAGAGAATTATTAAGATTACTGAAAAAGTAGTTCCTTTCATGGGAGTTATTTATGTAATAGCATCATTAATCATGATCGTACTTAACATTACAGCCATTCCATCAGTATTTGGCAAAATCTTTGCAGATGCTTTCAACTTCAAGGCTATCTTTGGTGGTTTAGCAGGTTCTTCAATGGTTTATGGTATTAAGAGAGGACTTTATTCTAACGAAGCTGGTATAGGTTCTGCACCTAACGCAGCTGCAGCAGCTGATGTATCTCACCCTGTAAAACAAGGTTTGGTACAAATGTTTTCAGTTTTCCTAGATACTATAATCATTTGTTCAGCAACAGCCTTTATGGGTCTTTCTTCAGGAATTGAACCAATACCAGAACTAGAAGGAGCTCCTTATATTCAAGAAGCCCTTGCAACATCTTTTGGTAACTTTGGATATTACTTTATATCTATATCCTTAGTCCTATTTGGTTTCTCAACCTTAGTAGGAAACCTATACTATGTAGACTCTAACATTGTTTATATTAATAAGAAGATGCCAAAAAAACAAACTCAAACTATATACAGAGTTGTTTGTGCCTTATTAATTTTCTTCGGCGCAGGCCAAGATATAAGCTTTGTTTGGGACCTATCTGACTTGTTAATGGGAGTTATGGCCTTTATTAACTTACCATGTATCTTAGTTTTAGGCGGAGTTGCTACTAAGTGTCTATTTGACTACACTAAGCAAAGAAAAGCTGGCCAAGAACCAGTATTTGTGGCTAAAAACATAGGTTTAGACGATAGTAAACTTGACTATTGGAAATAAAATCTAAATAAAGTTTAACATTAAAAAAGACCATCTCTACAAAGGGATGGTCTTTAATATGTTCAATCTTATTTTAAGCTAACTGCTGTGCCTGAAATAGTAACCATAAGCATAGATCCAGCTTGACCTAAAACTTCATAGTCCATTTTAGCACCAACAACGGCGTCAGCACCAATTTTTTCTGCTCTAGTTTTCATTTCACTAATGGCTTCGCTTCTAGCAGCAACAAGTTCTTCTTCATAGCCTGAACTTCTGCCTCCGAAAATATCCCTAAGGCCTGCACCAAAGTCTTTTATAAAGTTTACACCAGTGATAACTTCCCCAAAGACTATGCCCTTGTATTCTGAAATTTCTCTACCTTCAATGCTAGCTGTTGTTGTAATAATCATTTTTGTCTCCTTGATTATCTAAATATTATTTGTCCATCTTCAAATCGATCTATAATAGATTGACTGTAAAGCTTGTAACCGTCAGCTCTTAAGTTTTTACCTCCATTTTGGAAGGCCTTTTCTATAGCTATATTAATGCCAACAACTTCAGCTCCAGCCTGTCTGCACAAATCAATTAAACCATAAGCAGCATTTCCCTCTGCTAGAAAGTCATCTACAATTAAGACCTTGTCATTTTCATCTAAAAACCTTTTAGAAACTGCAACAGGGTATTCAGTCTTATAGGTAAAAGACTTTACCATAGTTACATACTTGTCCTTATCAAGATTTAAAGATGAAGATTTTTTTGCAAAGACGAAGGGAACATTATAAACCATGGCAAAAACAGCTGCAATGGAAATTCCTGATGACTCAATAGTAAGAATTTTATTGATTTCAGTATCTTTAAAATACTCCTTAGAGTCTTCAGCCATTCTTTTTAAAACACCAACATCAACTTGATGGTTTAAAAAACTATCAACCTTGACTATATTACCTTGGACAACTTGGCCGTCCTCAAGGATTTTTTCATCTAAGAATTTCAATATCCCACTTCCTTTAATTGTTATTTTATGGTCATTATATTATAACACATAAGCCTAGACTGTATAGGTCTATTTTTCAAAAGCCACTTTTTTAGTTTAAAAAATTTGTTAAAAGAAATAAATCTCTTTGTATAAAAATAAATACCCATTATTGAAAATATTTAAAAGCTGGCCTTGGCAGATTTTTACTTAAGGGGACTTTTTCTATAAAACATGGCATCTTACAAGGGCTTTTGGACTTGATAGTTTAAAGGAGTTGAGATATTTTTTCTAGGACTTATAATAAAAAAGGGAGGCAGAAAATGGATATAAAAATAATTGACCAAATAAAAGGTAAAGTAAGTGTTATTATACAGTGCGACCAGGTTGACCATGAAGTTAAAAAATTAAAGGCCCATATTGAGAACTTTGACAATAAATTATATGGCTATGAAGATGGCAGACAATTTGTAATTAACTTGTCCCAGGTTCTGTACTTTGAGTCTGTTGATAATAGAAGCTTTTTATATACAGAAGATAAAGTTCTAGAAGTGAAAAAAAGATTATATCAACTAGAAGAAACTTTGCCCAAGGAAGACTTTATTCGTATTTCCAAGTCTTTAATAGTTAATATAAACAAGATATCATCTCTAATGCCCCAATTAAATCGAACGATTTTATTAAAGCTTAATAATGGAGAATCCCTGTATATTTCCAGAAAATACGTACCAGCTGTAAAAAAACTTTTATCAATATAGGAGGAGCTAATGATAGATAAAAAAGATGAGCTAAAAAAATTTTTTCTTTGGTTGAGAAATGGCTTTGCCTTTTCCACAACTTGGTTACTTATAATTTGTTTAGCCTACTGTCATATTTTTAAGGAGCAAACAATTTCAACGGACCTGTTAAGGAAACTTTTGATTTTTGCTTTTGGTGGAGTCTTGATTTTCAATCTTATCTTTACAAGACTACTTATAAAAAAATGGACCTTTAACCTAAGGTTAACAGCCTTTATGTTAGTCTTTGGCCTTTACGAAAGTCTAGCCTTTTCTTGGTTGGGATTTTTTTCTGGAAGAGCTAGCCTAGTCCAATGGTTAATTTTCATAGGACTTGTAGCTGTACTTTATTTTATTTCTCTGGCTATTTATCAAGTCTATAGCAAGAAACAAGGGGAAATTTATACTGAGAATTTAAGAAAATATCAAAAGCAAAGGAGCTGGGCCCATGACAGATAAAAAGGATTTAGTTTTAGCCTTAGAAGATTTAAGAGAGGATAATATTAAGAAGCAACAAAGAGGCCTCCATATTATTCTAGCTTCTGTACTTATTTGGCTTGGAGTTTTTCTTGTTCATTTATCTACTTTGCCTATAATTACCAAAAACTTGCTGACCTTTTGTCTTGGAGCTTTCTTATTGCCCTTGTCATTTTTATTTTCTAAGTTTTTGAAAATTGACTTTCAAAATAAAACTAATCCACTTTCAAAGCTAGGTTTAATTTTTTCTCTAAACCAAATGCTTTATATTCTAATTGTTATGTGGGTTTATGGGGCCCTGCCAGAAAAAATGCTTATGGTCTACGCCTTGGTTTTCGCTGCCCATCTTCTCCCTTATGGTTGGCTTTATAGGTCTAAGACCTATTATGTAATGTCTATTTTAATTGCCCTTGCTGTCTTGGTCCTTGGGGTTTTAAGGCCTAGCTCTTTTGTAGCTGCCTTTATGTTAGGGGCAGAAATTGTTTTTTCTATTCTTCTAGCTTTTGAAAACAAAAAATTTTCTAGCCAAGATCTTTAATAAAATTTGCCGCTCTTTCAAGGGCGGTTTTTAAATTATAATTAATAAATTTTTTAGACCTTCTTGTTTTTACTTATTTATTATTTAAGCTTTGAAAGTCTAAGCAGCCTTTATTATGATATAATAGTAAATGATAAATTTGTAGTAATCGAGAATGAGGTGGACTATGTTAAATGATTTATTGAAGAAGAGAAGATCAATTAGACTTTTCCAAGACAAAAAAATCGAAGAGGAAAAGATTAGAGAGATTTTGCAAGCAGGACTTTATGCCCCTTCAGGTATGAGGAGAAATCCCTGGGAATTTGTAGTCCTTTCTGATCCAGAGGATATGAAAAAGGCAGCCTTAGCCAAGAAGGACCAGCCTGTTTTTGAAGACAAGGGGTCCCATATTATTTTAATCCTTACTGACCATGTTGCCAGCAATACTTATATAGAAGATTCAGCCATTGTGGCTACTATAATGCAACTTAAAATAGCAGAACTTGGTCTTGGGTCTTGTTGGGTTCAACTTAGACAAAGATCAACTCCATCTATAGCCGACTCAGAAGCATATTTAAGAAAGACTTTTAACATTCCAGACCAATTTTCCATATGCCAAATGTTAGTCTTAGGCTATCCTGGAGAAGACAAGGGAGAAAAAGAAGCAGCTTCCTTTGAAAAAAAGGTTCACTTTAATAGCTACAAGCAAAACGAGGTGTGATATGAAATTATACAACAGTATGACTAGAAAGAAAGAAGAATTTGTCCCAATTGAAAAAGGCAAGGTTAAGATGTACAACTGTGGACCAACAGTCTATAACTATATTCATGTTGGTAATGCTAGGCCTTTGGTGGTTTTTGATACTTTAAGAAGATACTTTATCTACCAAGGCTATGATGTGAAATTAGTTGTAAACTTTACTGACATAGATGACAAAATAATTAACAGGGCCAATGAAGAAGGAGTTTCTACAACTGAAATTTCTAACAAGTATATTGAAGCCTTTATGGAAGATGCCAAGGCCTTAAACCTTTATGACTATGAAACTATAAACCCAAGGGCCACAGAATATATCCAAAATATTATAGACTTTATCCAAGGTCTAATAGACAAGAAGGCTGCCTATGAAGTAAATGGCGATGTTTATTTTAATATTGAAGCAGCTAAAAACTATGGCAAGCTTTCTAAGAAAAACCTAGCTGACCTTATTTCTGGAGCTAGAGTTGATGTAAATGACCAAAAAAGATCTCCAGCAGACTTTGCCCTTTGGAAGGCAAAAAAAGAAGGAGAACCAGCCTGGCCATCACCATGGGGGGAAGGCAGACCTGGCTGGCACATTGAATGTTCAGTAATGAGCAAGACCCTCCTTGGAGAAACTATAGACATTCACTCTGGAGGAGTTGACCTACAATTTCCTCACCATGAAAACGAAATAGCCCAGTCTGAAACCTTGCATGACAAGACCTTTGCCAACTATTGGTTGCACAATGGTTTTATAACAGTTGACGAAGAAAAAATGTCCAAGTCCCTAGGCAACTTCTTTACCTTAAAAGATGTGGCCAAAAACTACGACCTAGAAGTTTTGAGATTTTTCTTATTGTCAGCCCACTACCGTCAACCACTTAATTTTTCAGACCATGTTATGGGCCAAATGAAAAGTGGCTTAGATAGAATTTATAACGGCAAGTACAAGCTAGAAGATCTATTGAAAGTAAGTGAAGACAAAGACCTTACAGCTGACGACCAGGCTCTTATAAAAACCTTTGACTCTAGAAGAGAAGAATTTGAAAAAGCCATGGATGACGATATGAACACAGCCGATGCTATTACTGCAATTTACAATCTTGTAAAGGATGCTAACACAAACTTGGATCCAGGATCTAACAAAAAAGTTATCCAAGCAGGCCTAGATTTATTAATTAGTCTTACAGATATTTTAGGTATTTTAAAAAGAGAAAAAGAAGAAATTACAGACGAAGATATTCTAAAGCTAATAGATGCTAGACAAGAAGCTAGAAAAAATAAGGACTACCAAAAGGCTGACCAAATTAGGGACCAGCTTTTGGAAAAGGGGATCCAACTAGAAGACACTAGAGAGGGTGTTAAATATAGAAGAGTTTAATATTTTCAGGTCTATAAACACAGACCTTAATGAAGAAGATGTAAAAATGATGAATCCACTTAGCTTGGCCTTTGTTGGAGATGGGGTTTTTGAAATGTTTATTAGGACTCAGGTCTTAGGCAAGGGCAGAAAAAACTCTAATAAGCTTCACATTGAAAGTTCAAAACTAGCCAACAATAAGGCCCAAGCAGAGTTTTTAGCTAGGATAAAAGACCTACTTACTAATGAGGAAAAAGCTGTAGTCAAAAGAGGCATAAATTCTAAGAACCACACTATACCTAAAAACGCCAATGTTCATGAATACAAGCTGGCAACAGGCTTAGAGGCCTTGTTTGGCTATCATTATTTGTTGGGAAATGACCAAAGAATTTTAGAACTTTATAAAAGGGGGACAAAATGAAGCTAGAATTACTAAATTATACGCCTAATGGTGAAATGACCATAGCCCAGGCTGGCAAACTTTGCTATTCAGCTGTTGGAGTAGGAGAAATAAAAGAAGATTTAAGCCAAGAAGAAATTTCCAAATACATTGAAATGCTTATAAGGCTAGGCCACTACAGTCCCTTGGAACATGTGTCCTTTACCTTTGCCATTGAAGGAGTTTCTAGAAGTCTAAGCCACCAACTTGTTAGACATAGGATAGCATCTTATTCACAACAGTCTCAAAGATATGTGAAGCTAGACAATTTCCAGTATATAATTCCTCCAGCTATAGAAGCAAATCCTAAGGCCAAGGAAATTTTCTTAAAGGCCATGGAAGCTGACCAAGAAGCCTATGGTAACTTAGTAGACAGCCTTTATGAAAAAAACTATGAGGACTTTTTGGCCAAGGGTTATAGCCAGAAAAAGGCTCAAAGCCAGGCAGAAAAAGCCTCTATTGAAGATGCTAGATATGTGTTCCCAAATGCCTGTGAAACTAAAATTGTTGTTACTATGAATGTTAGAAGTCTCCTTCACTTTTTCCAAGTAAGAACTTGTAACAGGGCCCAATGGGAAATTAGAAATCTAGCAACTGAAATGCTAAAAATTTGCAAAAGCATTTATCCAGCTATTTTTTCTAAGGCAGGACCAGGCTGTACCTATGGCCCATGTCCAGAAGGACCAATGACCTGTGGAGAAATGGAAAAGGTTAGAGAGAAATTTAGGAGTATTTAATGAGAGAAAATTATATATATGGAAAGAACCCAGTTATAGAAGCCTTAAAGGCAGGCAAGGACATAGACAAGATCTATGTACTTAAGTCTATGAAAGACAATAGAATATTTAGCCTGGCCAAGGAAGCAGGCATAGTTATAACTAGGACAGACGAAAAAAAACTTGAGTCTATGGCAGGAACAAAAAACCACCAAGGTGTAGTTGCCATGATTACAGACTTTACTTATGCTAGTATAGATGAAATCCTAGCTGACGCTAAGGCCAAGGGAGAAGACCCTTTTGTAATAATCTTAGACCAAGTTGAAGACACCCACAATCTTGGTGCAATAATTAGGACTGCTGTTTGTGCTGGAGCCCATGGCCTTGTTATACCAAAAAGAAGGTCAGCAACAATAAATCAAACTGTCTATAAAACATCTGCAGGAGCAGTAGAGTATATGAAAGTAGCCAAGGTTACTAACATTGGTCAGTGTCTAGACCAATTAAAAGACCAAGGCCTGTGGATTTATGGAGCTGATATGAATGGAGAAGAAAGCTACTATGATGCAAATATGACTGGACCAATAGGCTTGGTTATTGGAGGAGAAGACAAGGGGATAACAGACTTTATTGGGAAAAAATGTGACGTCCTAGTAAAAATTCCAATGACAGAAAAAATTTCTTCCCTAAACGCCTCAGCATCTGCAGCTATTTTAATCTATGATATTATTAGACAGAGAGCTAAAAAAATATAAGGAACTTCTCTTTGTAGATGGTTATAATATAATAAATTCCTGGGACCAACTAAAAGTTTCCTCTGATGACCAGCTAGAAGAAGCTAGGAGAAAGCTTATAGACATATTAATGGAATACAAGGCCTACAGCAAAGAAGGAATTATCCTAGTCTTTGACTCTTATAATGTAAAAACAGACAGACAGGTCCAAATTCAAAATAAACTTATAATCGTCTACACAAAAGAATTAGAAACAGCAGACCATTTTATAGAAAGATCTGCAGAAAAATATGCTAGACACAAAAAAATTAGAGTAGCTACCTCAGACAGGCTGGAACAAGACATAATCCTAGGCAAGGGAGCCTCTAGGATTTCTGCCAAGGAGTTAGAATACGAAATTAACAATTTCTACAAGGACATAAGTAAAATTTCAGAAAAGAAGAAAAGACAAAATCGCCTGCACCTGTCAGGCCTAAATCCAGATTCAATCCAGCTACTAGAAAAAATAAAAGCAGACTTTAAAAAGACTAATAAATAAAGACCCTTAAAAGAAATTGCAAAGAATCAAAGTGCAATTTAGTTCAAGGGTCTATTATTTTGAAAATGTTCAGCTAAGAATTAGCAAAAATTTTCTACTGTATCTTAATAACTTCATAGCCTGCATCTTTAATTACAGCCTGTAAAGTGCTATTACTAATATCTTTTTCCAAGTGGACTAAAGCCTTTTGGTCTTGAAGACTTACTTCCACACTTGTAACACCATCAAGATCTTGTAGAGCTTTTTCTACAGCCTTCTTACAATGGCCACAAGCCATGCCTTCTATAAAAATAGTTTTTTTCATTGAGACACCTCCTTTTCAATTTTATTTATACCCTCTTCCAAGGGGGCTAAAGTATTTTTTATAATGTAACAAGTTAGCAATGATAAAAATCCAAATATAGTTTATAATAACATAAGGAGGTTATTTATGAAAAAGATAATATTCACCCTACTTCTTTTAGCGGTAATTTTTTTACCTTTTTCTAACACCTATGCCTTAGAAAAATATGGAGTAGACATTAAATTAATAGAACCAGAAAAGCAAATAGCCAACATTGGAGATGTACTTGAATATAGGGTTGACATAAGATTTACAGAAAACTTAGCCAAGTACCAAAATCTTTTTATAACCTTAGAATTAGACAAGGCTTTAGAATATGAAGATTCCCAAATACTTGGAGTTGAACCAGTAGCAGGAGCCCTTGAGGCATTTTCCAAAGTTAACAGCCAAGGCAGAAGACGATTTTTGACCATTAGGGTCACAAATACAGCTGCCCTTAATGGCAGTACTGACTTTTCAGTAAGGACCCTACTTAGGGTTACAGACCAAGCCCAAATAGGCCAAAGACTTACTAACACAGTAGTAGCTGCATCTCAAAAAACAGGCCAAGTAAACCAATCTGATTATTTTGAATTTGAACAAAGATCCAACTTTCTTATAGGGAAAGAAGGCGCTGGCAACCAGGACAATAATCCAAGCCAAGAAATAAAGGACCCGTTTTTGAAAATAAAAACCAGTCCAATATATGGCTCTTTTATGAGAGAAATCGAAGGCTATACTAATCCCCAAGCCCTTATTAGGGTGAATTTTCCAGACGGGCAAAAAGACTACAAGGTAGACTCAAGTGGAAAATTTCTTATTTCCCTAGACAAAAACTACAACCAAGCCATAACTATTTCCTCTATCCAAGGAGGAGCGATTTTACAAAGCCAAACTCTAAACTTTGTAGACGAGTCAACTATGACTGAAGAATACTTGCAAGCAGTAATTAAGTCTATGAGAGAATTTGGCCACCAAGAACTTATAGATGGAATGGTAGCAGATTTTAAGGCTTACACAGATAGAACGTCTCTAATTTTTGGTTTAGAAGGTGGAACCTACCAAGAAAAATACCAACTTTTCCAAAGACTATATATGGCCACCAGACCAATTAATAGTGGAGAAAGAGGCAGACACCAAAGCTTTATGCAAGGCTATCCAGATGGAAGCTTCCTACCAGCCAATGGCATAAAAAGATCAGAAACAGCTGCAATCTTATCTAGACTAATAGCTGGAGGAGAAGTTTCAGAAAGAAATTCCAGCTTTCCAGATGTGCCATCCTATGAATGGTACAACAAATACATTGCTCATATGGAAGAAATCGGACTTATGAAAGGCTATGAAGAAGACGGAACCTTTAAGCCAGATAGAAAGATTTCCAGGGCAGAATTTGCTAGTATTGTTGCTAGATACTTGAATTTACCAAGTGGACCTAGGCCAGCCTTTCCAGATATTCCAAGTGACCACTGGGCCTTAGAAGATATTGGAAAAGTTGTAAAAGCAGGAATAATGCAAGGCTATCCAGAAGGGATTTTCGATCCCCAAAGACCAGTAACAAGGGCAGAAGCTGCAACTATAATTAACAGAATGTTAGACAGACAACCAGATGAAGCTTTTATAAGACAAAATAACATTAGAGGATTTTCAGACATTGTAGACCACTGGTCTTATTACCAAGTAGTAGAAGCAACCTATGACCATGACTATGTTAAAGAAAATGGACAAGAAAAATACAAATAAAAAATTCAAAGATATGTGAAGGTGAAAAGTGAAAGATTATAAAATTTTTGATATTATTGGACCTATTATGATTGGTCCATCATCATCTCATACTGCAGGAGCTTGTAGAATAGCAAAAACAGCCAGGGCAATTGTTGACCCTGGCTTTACTGAGTTAGAATTCCAATTACATGGGTCCTTTGCAGCAACCTACAAGGGCCATGGAACTGACAGGGCCCTACTTGCTGGAGCCATGGGTTTTGATACAGATGATGTGAGAATAAGAGACTCTTTTGAAATAGCAGACCAAGAAGGACTAAAGTATAAATTTACTAGGGAAGATCTAGGTAAGGTGCACCCTAATACAGTAAAAATCATCTTTAAGTACCCTGACAAAAGTGACATAGCCATAATAGGCTCATCTATAGGTGGAGGAAACATTGAAATAATAGACATAGACGGAGTAGAAATCTCCTACACAGGTATGTGGCCAACTCTAATAGTAAAATACCAAGACCAAAAAGGTGTAATCCATAATGTTTCTGGTTTACTTAGCCTATGCAACTACAATATTGAATCTATTAAGACAGTAAAAAATAGCGAAGACCTAGTTACTTTAATAGTAGAAACCAATGAAGTTGTAGACAATGACATTATAAATAGAATAATTGACGACAAAAGATTTACCTTTGCTAGATATATAATGGGGGCCTAAAATGTTTAATACTGTAGAAGAAATAAAAAAAGCTTGCCAGGAGAAAAATGTCCATCTTTATGAATTAGTAATGGAAGATGAACTTAGAACCTCAAAATTAAGCGAGCATACAATTAGAAAAAATTTAAAGGGCATGATTCATGTTATGGAAGAATCAGCCCTATCTAACTTAGACCAAGCAAGTGTAACAGAAATGAAAATGATAGACGGCTTTGCTTACAAAATGAAACAATATGCCAAGAATGAAGAAACCATAACAGGACCCTTTATAAACATGGCTATGGCCAATGCCTTTTCTACCTTAGAGCTATCTGCCTCTATGGGAAAAATTGTAGCCAGTCCAACAGCAGGATCTTCTGGAATTTTGCCAGCAGCTATAGTTTCAGCCAAGAAAAAGAAAGACTTTACTGACGAAGAATTAGTAAATGCCCTTCTAGTAGCAGTAGGAGTAGGCAAGGTAATAGGAAGATATGGATCCTTCTCAGGAGCAGAAGGAGGCTGTCAGGCAGAAACAGGATCAGGAGCAGCAATGGCAGCAGGAGCCTTGACCTTTTTATTTGGAGGAGACTTGGACCAAATATTCCACGCAGCTTCCTTTGCCTTTATTCATGTTCTAGGCCTAGTTTGTGACCCAATAGCAGGTTTGGTAGAATATCCATGTACCTTTAGAAATGCTATGGGAGTTGTAAATGCAATGATTTCAGCAGACATGGCCCTAGCAGGAGTAACATCTATTGTTCCCTTTGAAGAAGTGTGCATAACAGTTGGCCAAGTTGGAGAAAGATTACCAATAAACCTTAGAGAAACAGGTTTAGGTGGCCTGGCTGGAACTAAAACAGGAAGGGAAATTAGGAAGAAATTCTTATCAGCAGCAGAAGAACTATAAAATAAAAGTTAAAAAGGAGAAAAAGAGCAAAGATGTTTGAAGAAGAAATAAAACTACCATATTGTTTGGGAGATATAAATTCACAACTTCCCCTAAGCTACCTTTTTGACTATATGATAAACATAGGGACCCTCCATGTAGAAGCCCTGGACTTGTCAACTAAGGACCTACTAGAAAAAAATATTTCCTGGATGATTTATCAAGTTAAGATAAAAATCCACCAGCTAGCCCAAGTAGACACTAAGATAAAAATATCTACCTATGTATCAAAAGTAGACAAGCTTAGAATCTATAGACAAGTAAATATTTCAGACCAAGACGGGAAAATCTTAATAGAAGCTTCCTTTATTTGGCTCTTAGTAGACTTGGAAAAAATGAAAGTCATAAGACCCTTAAAAGAAATAAAAGCCATGGTCCAAAATATGGACTTAGATACAGACCTTGAATTTACAAAATTTAAGGACCTAGAAAGCTATGACACAAGTATAAGCTGGCCAATTTATAAATCTGACCTGGACTATAACAAACATGTTCACTCAGGAGCCTATATAAGATGGCTTACAGACCTGGTAGACCTAGACAATAAGCAGCTAAGAGAATTTGAAATATATTTTAAGGACCAAGTCTTACAAGAAGACCAGCTTGAAATCCTAAAAAAACACCAAGGACCAAACTACTATTTTCAAATCAACAAAAATGGCCAAGGAGCAGTTTATGCAAAAAGCCTTTGGCAAGAAGACCAAGAAGAAAACAGCAAAAAATAGAAAAAACTTGATTCTTAAGCCTGGCAATGTTATTATAATTGGGAAGCTTTAATCAAGTATTACGGTAGTGAATTCTTTTAAAATAAAACTTATCGGGATTTTTCGTATTATTGTAGGTTAAAGAAACAAGACTTAGCTTGTTAATTCAAAAAAATTTCGGAGGTAAAAGAATGAACGGAAAAGTAAAATGGTTTAGCCCAGAAAAAGGCTATGGCTTTATAACAAGTGAAGAAGGTACAGACGTATTTGCTCACTTTTCACAAATCAACAAAGAAGGTTTCAAAACTCTTGAAGAAAACCAAGAAGTAAGCTTTGATTTAGTTGATGGAGAAAAAGGACCACAAGCAGCAAATATTGAAATTATCTAATAAACAAAGACCTCTTATTTAAGAGGTTTTTTTATAGGAGGAAAATATGAGCAAAACAGTAGCAAAAATTAAGGACATGGAAATTACTCAAGACGATGTAGTAAAATTTATTGAAGAAATTGGTCCACAAGTTGCCCTTCAATTCCAATCAGAAGACGGAATAAAAACAATCATAAAAGAAATGGTTAACCAAGAACTATTACTTTTAGATGCTAAAGCCAACAACTTAGACCAAGAAGAAGAATTTAAACAAGTTCTAGAACAAACAAAAGAAACTTTATTAAAAAACTATGCCTTCACAAAGGTTATAGGCAAGGTGGAAGTTTCTGACCAAGAAATCCAAAAAGTATTTGAAGAAAACAAGGACCTATTTGCAAAAGACACTATAGATGCATCACACATCTTAGTTGCTAGTGAGGAAAAGGCCCAAGAAATCAAAAAGGAAATCCAAGCTGGCAAGGCCTTTGAAGAAGCAGCCAAAGAATACTCAACTTGTCCATCAAAAGAAGCAGGTGGATCTTTAGGAGAATTTGGTAGGGGACAAATGGTAAAAGAATTTGAAGAAGCAGCCTATGCCTTAGAAGAAGGACAAATTTCTGACCCAGTCCAAACACAATTTGGCTACCATTTAATTAGACTAAACAAGAAAAACTCTAAAGACTCAACTGAGCTAAAAGACGTTTATATGGAAGTTAGAGCTGAAGCCCTTAGACTAAAACAACAACAAGTTTATTTGGAAAAAATTGACCAACTAAATGAAGTTTACAAGCCAGAAATTATAGAAGAAAATCTAAAGGCATAAAATTTAGACGAAAATATTTTCAAGACAGGTGATTTTTCACTTGTCTTTTTTTATGCCTACAAAGAGAAAAATACTTGGGCAAAATATCAATAAAGTGTAGAAAACAACAGGAATTTAAGTAAGCATTAATTGTAAAATTATTAAAAAAATGATAAAATGTTATTATATGATAACTTGGAGTTGATGATTTGATTGTAAAGCAAGATTCCCAAGCAGCCTTATATATACAAATTTACCAGTACTTTAAAGAAAAAATTGTATCTGGTCATTTCAATAGTGGAGACAGGCTGCCCTCTAAGAGAAATTTGGCAGACCAGCTTGGACTTTCTTTGAATACGATTTCAAAGGCCTACTATCTTTTAGAAGAAGAAGGTTTTATTTTAGCAAAAGAAAGATCTGGTTACTTTGTTGAACAATTAAATAACTTCTATCCCCAGGCTTTTAAAGATGAAAAAACTAAAATAGAAGAAAAAAAGGAAGCTGACCCTAAGGTTATTTATGATTTCTCTCCTAGTTCAATAGACAGAGAAAAGTTTCCTTATTATACTTTTTCCAAGCTTTACAAAGAGGTTATAGACCAAGAAGGCAGAAAAATTATTGGCCAATCTGAACCTCAGGGCAAGTTGGTTTTTAGAAATGCTCTTAGCCAGTATCTAAATATTTCCAGGTCCCTAAATGTTAAAGCAGAAAACATTGTAATCTCATCTGGCATGGAATATCTTTATGAAATGCTTTTTTATATTTTTTCTAAGGACAGTATTTTCGCAGTAGAAAATCCTGGCTATGATATTTTGCCAGATATGATTTCTTCAAGGGGTTTTTCCTATGAGCCTATAGAGTTAGAAGATGATGGAATTTCTTTGGACCAATTAATTAAGTCTAAGGCCAACATTTTAACTATAACCCCATCTCATCAGTTTCCAACAGGATCTATTATGCCAATATCTAAAAGATTGGACCTTTTAAAGTGGGCATCACTTAAAGAAGAAAACTACCTTATAGAAGACGATTATGATACAGAATTTCGCTATGTAGGTAGGCCTATTGATCCTATAAAAAAGTTTGACCTTAATGACAAGGTAATCTATATGGGATCTTTTTCTAAGTCAATTGCTCCTTCAATGAGAATTTCTTATATGATTCTTCCTGACAAGCTTATGGAAGAGCTTAGGGTTAATTTTCCATTTTTTATTTGTTCAGTTCCAGTTGTAAACCAACTTGTTATGACAAAGTTTCTAAAAGATGGCTATTTCCAAAGACACCTAAACAGGATGAGAAGACATTATAAGAAAAAAAGAGAGGATTTAATTGAAAAATTAGAAAAATATGACCAGGTTTTAGATATTTCTGGGGCAGATTCGGGTATTCATATAGTTGTAGAAGTTAAAACTAATAAGACAGATAACGAAATTGTAGCTAGCTGTAAGAAAAAGGGCTTGGAGATTTATCCTATGTCAGCCTATTACAGTTCCAAGTCTATAAAGAAATCTTCAGGAAAGTTCCTTTTTGGTTTCGGCAATCTAAACTTAGAAACTTTAGACCAGGGCCTTGAAGAGTTTTTTTCCAGTCTATAGTTTTAATTATATAATTGTTTAAGAAACTTTTTCTATTTTGGGAGGTGAGTCATTGATTATTGATTCTATTAAGAAAATCAGAAATTTAGAAGATGATTTAGAAAGACAAATTCAAGATGCAGAAAAGTTGGCTAATGATTCTTTTAGAAAGGCTAGAGAAGATGCTGAAATAGAGGCCAAAGCCATAGTAAAAAAGGCCAAGGAAGAAGCAGATGACCTTCTTGAAAGAAGAAAGGCAGAAGCTGAAGCTCTATCAGACAAACTTCTTAGAGAAGGTGAAGCAGAATTTACAAAAATTAAGAGTCTTAAAGATGAGCAACTAAAAGATGCAGTTGACTTTGTTTTAGAAAGGATAGTGATTTGATATGGCAATTGCAAAAATGCATCATTTCAAACTCTATTTTCTACGTGGTCATAATAATGAATTTTTAGATTTTTTACAAGATTTTGGGGATGTCCACATTAACAACTTAACTAATGATGGAGACCTATTAGATGCAGGCCTTGATTACTTATCAGAACCAGAAGAAATCTTAGATGTTAAAGATGAATTAGCAAGGATCGAGTCAGTAATAGGAATTTTATCACCCTACCAAGAGCAAACAGGAAAAATTCAGGCTCTTAAGATAGGCAACAAGAACTACTCTTATGCTGATCTTATGGAAAATGGAGCCAAAATAGAAATTAATCAAATTTCTAAAAATGTAAATGACCTCCAGTATCAAATTGAAGAAAAAGAAAAGAAGATCCAGGACCTAAAAGAAGAAATTTCAGAACTTAGGCCATGGATTAACTTGAAACTATCTTCTAGGGACATAAGCGATAGTAAAAATATAAAATTCGCAACAGGTTATGTTTTGTCGCCACAGTTTGATGCCCTAATGGATGATGTTAGGAAGTTAGAATATAGCTTAGTAGAAAAAGTAGGTGAAGACGAAAAAAACACCTATTTATTAGCCCTTACTACTGTTGATGAAAAAGAAGACTTAATGGAGATTTTAAGAAAATATTCTTTCTTTGAAACTATTGTAAAGTCTTCAAAAAGTCCAGCCAAGGACATAAAGACTAAGGAAGGGGACATTAACGAACTTAGAAACCAAATTGATAAAATTAAACAAAGGTTTTCAGATAGTGTCCACATGCTAGACGACCTAAAACTTAGGTATGAGTATTTGAGCCAGGTAGAAAAGAAGTATTCTCAAACTAATAATTTCTTGGCTACAAAAAACGTAAGTATTGTAGACGGCTATATAAAAAGTTCAGATGCAAAAAACTTTGAAGATTCCTTAGATGATAATTTTAGGGGATCCTACTACTTGGAAATCGAAGAAGCTGATAAAAATGATCCAAATGTTCCAACTTTATTGGAAAACAATAAAATCATTTCAGCCTTTGAACCAATTACAGACATGTATGCAACACCAAGATATAACGAAATCGACCCAACGCCATTTTTGGCACCTTTTTATTGGTTCTTTTTCGGTATGATGATAGCAGATATTGCTTATGGTATTTTGTTACTAATTGGAACAAGTGTTATTTTAAAATTTAATTTAAGTGACAGTACTAGAAAAAATATTAGGTTTTTCCATTACTTAAGTTATTCCACAATTATTTGGGGACTTATATATGGATCCTTCTTTGGAGGAATTATAGATTTTCCAGGCTTATTAGACCCATCAGTTGATTATATAGCTGTTCTTGTTATAGCTATTGCCCTAGGAACTGTTCACATGTTCTTAGGCTTAGGCTTAAAGGCCTATGTAATGATAAGAGA
Source organism: Bacillota bacterium (assembly GCA_030532225.1). Taxonomy (GTDB): domain Bacteria; phylum Bacillota; class Clostridia; order Tissierellales; family Peptoniphilaceae; genus Neofamilia. The sequence goes on along the minus strand of JAUNLQ010000002.1, from coordinate 109,853 downwards.
TGGTAATCCTCTTGATGCATTTTATGATGTAGGCAGCTGGTTTATAGTTTTATTAGGCGCCTTGTATATGATTTTAGCCAAGGTTTTAGGCCTGCCAGGGGGAAATATAGCCAAGTATATAATGATAGCTGGTATGGTTTTAATTGTCTTATTTACTGGTAGAGATGCTAAGACTCCAGTGGGAAGATTTGCATCAGGAGCTTATAACCTATATGGCATTTCTTCTTGGTTAGGAGACTTTGTATCCTATTTAAGACTAATGGCCCTAGGCCTAGCAGGTGGTTTTATAGCCCTAGCTATAAACATGATAGGTGGAACAATGGCATCTTCTGGAATAATCGGTTTAGTTTTTGCTGTTGTCTTATTCCTTGGAGGCCAAATATTTAATTTAGCCTTGTCAGCCCTATCAGCCTACGTTCACACCTTAAGACTTACTTTTGTAGAATTTTTTGGTAAGTTTTATGAAGGTGGAGGCAAGAAATTTGAAAAACTTAGAAATGAAACAAAATATATAAATATAAAAAAATAGGAGGAAAAAAATGGCAGAATTTTTTATGGAATATGGTGGATTAGTTTTTGGAACTTTAGGTGCAGCTGTAGCAGTATTTTTATCAGGTGCAGGTTCTGCTAAGGGTGTAGGTATTGCAGGTGAAGCTGCTGCAGGTGTAGTTGTTGAAGAACCTGAAAAGTTCGTTCAAGCTCTTATTTTGCAACTTCTACCAGGTACTCAAGGCCTTTATGGTTTTGTAATTGGACTATTTATAATGTTTAGACTTACTATAGATATGACATTTGTTGAAGGTCTATATTTATTAATGGCTGGCTTACCTGTAGGTGTTGTTGGATATTTCTCAGCTGTTGCTCAAGGTAGAGTATCAGTTGCTGGCCAAAACATTTTAGCCAAAAACCAAAAAGAAGTAACAAAGGGTATTATTTACGCTGTAATGGTTGAAACTTATGCAATACTTGCTTTCGCAATTTCATTCTTATTACTACAAAGAATAGCATTTTAAAGGACTGGTATAGATGTCAAATATTGATAATATAACCAATAAAATTCAGGCTGAAGCTGAAGAAAAAATTGCAGCTATAAATGCTGACAAGGAAGTAAAACTCCAGGCTATAAGATCTGAAATTATTGATCAAGCAAATTTAGAAAAAAATAAAATACTTTCTAGTGCTAAGTCAAAGGCTGACAACATATTTTCCAGAATTAGTGAAAATGCAGAAATTAGAATTAGAGACCAAAGACTTAGGGAAAGACAAAAACTTATTGATAGAGTTTTTGATTTAGCCTTAGATAGACTAAATAGTATTTCTGATGAAGAATTTATTGGCCAAGTTTCAAAGGCCTTAGAAAGTATTGGAAGTGATGAGCTTGTAATTAGATTAGAAAAATCCAGATTAGAAGCTGTTAAAAATTCCAATCTAAAAGTAAAAGTAGACCAAGAAAATTTTGTAGAAAATGGTTTTGTCTTAATAAAAGAGAAAATGGCATATAATTTTAAATATGATGATATTTTAAATGACTCTAGAAACGAAATCGGACCTGAACTTATAAAATTTTTGCTTAAATAAGATAGGAGGTAAGATGTGAATAGAGAAGATTATATTCAAAATTCTGTAACAGTCAGAGTTTATGAAAAAAAGCTTTTAGATAGTCAGACCTTTAATAGACTTATTGATTCTGAAAATCTAGAAGATTTTAAAAAAATTCTTTCTGAAACTTCTTATGCTGATGTGGCTGATTTAGTAGGCCAAAGAACAAAATTTGATAAGGCTTTAAATGACAAACTTTCTAGTATGTACAAAAACTTCTACAAAATGTCCAAGGACAAAGAAGTTGTAGAGATTTTAGCATCTCAATATATTTTCCATAATTTAAAAGTTATTATAAAATCCTACTTGCTAGGACAAGACCTAACAGATTTACTAATACAAATAACAGATTATAAGTATTTTGATCTTTTACAAGATTTAAAGGAAAATGGCAGGGCAACTAAAGAATTTAGATTTAAAGAATCTATTAATGCTGCCCTAGAAGAATATGAAGAGTCTAAGGACCCTCAAAGACTTGATATGACCTTAGATACTAGACACAATGAATATATGAGCAAGCTATCTGAAGACCTAGGTTCTGACTATATTAAATTTATGGTAAGAAACCGTATAGATAGCCAAAATGTCAACATGACCATTAGAGGCAAGAAGCAAAATCATAGGGTTAATTGTGTTTCTGACTTTATGATAAAAGGTGGCAACATTCCTGCAGACCTTTATGCTAAGTATTATTTTGAAGATACAGAGCACTTAATTGAAGTTTTCAAGTCTTATGATATTTATAAGTACTTGGAAGAAGGCTTGGCAGAAACTATGGACGATGGCAAGCTCCTTCATATTAGACAAAAGGCCTTTGAATATATTGACGAAAATGCAAAAAATGGTTCTAAGTTTACCTATGGACCAGAAGTCTTATACTCATATATGTTGCGCAAGGAAAGAGAAGTCCAAATGATTAGGACCATAGCTGTTGGAAAAATAAACAAGTTAAGTCCTGAGCAAATTAGGGAAAGGACAGGTGAATTGATTGCATAAACAAAAAATAGCTGTTATTGGCGACAAGGACTCTGTTCTAGGTTTTAGGGCCTTAGGATTAAATGTTTTTATTCCTGAAGAGGACATTGAAATTAGAAAGACTATAGAAAGACTAGCCAAGGAAAACTATGGAGTAATTTTTATTACTGAACAAATGGCCCAAAAGTCAATGGAAACAATTAGACGTTATGACCATGAGCCTAATCCTGCTATAATTATGATTCCATCTAACAATGGAAGCCTAAACATAGGTCTAGACAGGATTGGCAAGAATGTAGAAAAAGCCTTAGGTTCGAACATTTTATAGAAAGTGAGGACTATTATTGAATACAGGAACAATTGTAAAGGTTTCAGGACCTTTAGTTGAAGCTGTTGGAATGAGCGATGCCAACGTCTATGACGTTGTAGAAGTTTCAGAAGACAGACTTATTGGAGAAATAATTGAAATGAGAGGTGACAAGGCCTCTATTCAAGTTTATGAAGAAACAACTGGTATTGGACCAGGACAACCAGTTTATACTACAGGTATGCCCCTGTCAGTAGAACTAGGCCCTGGTATGATTGAAGGTATGTTTGATGGAATTCAAAGACCCCTAGAACACCTAAGAAAAGAAGCTGGTGACTTCTTGACCAGGGGAGTTATTGTTCCATCTTTAAATAGAACAAAAACTTGGGACTTCCAAGCAACTGCAGCAGTTGGCGATTATGTTCAACAAGGTGACATAGTCGGTTTTGTTCAAGAAACTACAATAGTAAAACACCAAATCATGGTTCCACCAGGAAAATCTGGAAAAATTAAAAAGATTAACTCTGGCAAATACCTAGTTGAAGATACAGTTTATGTTTTGGAAAATGAAGATGGCAAAGAAGAAGAATTTTCACTTATGCACAAATGGCCAGTAAGAAAGGGCAGACCTTATGCTAGAAAGCTAGACCCTAAGATGCCTTTAGTTACAGGCCAAAGGGTTATTGATACTTTCTTCCCAGTTGCTAAGGGAGGAACTGCAGCTATTCCTGGACCTTTCGGTTCTGGTAAGACAGTAATTCAGCATCAGCTAGCCAAATATTCTGATGCCCAAATAGTTATTTATGTTGGCTGTGGTGAACGTGGTAACGAGATGACAGACGTACTAAACGAGTTCCCTGAACTTATTGACCCTCAAACTGGAGAGTCTCTAATGAAGAGAACTGTTCTAATTGCCAATACATCAAATATGCCAGTAGCAGCTAGAGAGGCTTCTATTTATACTGGTATTACTATAGCAGAGTACTTTAGAGACATGGGTTATTCAGTAGCCCTTTTCGCAGACTCTACATCTAGGTGGGCAGAGGCCCTTAGAGAAATGTCTGGACGTCTAGAAGAAATGCCTGGTGATGAAGGTTATCCTGCTTATCTAGCATCTAGAGCTGCAGAATTTTATGAAAGAGCTGGTAGAGTTGTATCCCTTGGAAAAGAAGGAAGAGAAGGGGCCCTTACTACAATTGGGGCAGTTTCACCTCCAGGTGGAGACCTTTCAGAACCAGTTACCCAAGCAACTCTTCGTATAGTAAAAGTTTTCTGGGGCCTAGATTATGCCCTATCCTATGCTCGTCACTTCCCAGCCATTAACTGGATAGAGTCTTATTCTCTATACCAAGACAAGATGGACAAGTACTTTGACGACTTACAAGGAGACGATTTTTCTAAGAACAGAATAAAGGCTATGCAGCTTCTTCAAGACGAATCAGCCCTACAAGAAATAGTAAGATTAGTTGGAGCAGACTCTCTATCAGACCAAGACCAACTTAAGCTAGAAGTTACTAAGATGATTAGAGAAGACTTCTTGCAACAAAACTCTTTCCACGAAGTAGACACCTACTGTCCAATAGACAAGCAAACTGAAATGCTTGCAACTATTTTGGACTTCTATGACAAGGGTCTAAAGGCCTTAGATGCAAAGATCTATATGAGAGAAATTACAGGTCTAGACATTCGTGAAAAGATTGCAAGAATGAAATATATTAACAATGACCAAGCAGCTGACCAAATAAAAGAATTAAGAAAAGAACTTGAAAGTGACTTTGATAAACTAATAGAAGAAGGAGGAGTCCTAGATGCTTAAAGAATATAAAACAGCCAGTGAAGTAGTAGGCCCTCTAATGGTAGTTGAAGGTGTAGAAGGAGTTAGGTTCGAAGAACTTGTTGACATTAGACTACAAACTGGTGAAAAAAGAAGAGGTAGGGTTCTAGAAGTAGAAAACGATAGGGCCTTGATCCAAATTTATGAAGGAACTTCTGGAATTAACTTAAAGGAAACTTCTACTAGATTTTTAGGCAAGCCTTTGGAAATCGGAGTTTCTGAATCTATGATAGGTAGAGTATTTGACGGTCTTGGCAATCCAATTGACGGTGGACCAAACATTATAGCCGAAAAATACCTTGACGTTAACGGAACACCTATTAACCCAGTTTCCAGAGACTATCCAGACGAATTTATCCAAACAGGAATTTCAGTAATCGATGGCCTAAACACCCTAGTTCGTGGCCAAAAGTTGCCGATTTTCTCAGGCTCTGGTATGCCTCACAACAACTTGGCAGCCCAAATAGCCAGACAGGCTAAGGTATTGGGAAAAGACTCTAAGTTTGCTATTGTTTTTGCAGCCCTAGGTATTACCTTTGAAGAGTACCAATATTTTATTGACGACTTTAATGAACATGGATCCATTGACCAATCAGTTCTATTTATAAACCTAGCAGATGACCCAGCCATTGAAAGAATTTCTACTCCAAAAATGGCCCTTACAACAGCAGAATACTTGGCTTTTGAAAAAGGTATGCACGTTTTGGTTATAATGACTGACATGACCAACTATGCAGAAGCCCTTCGTGAAGTTTCTGCAGCTAGAAAAGAAGTACCAGGTCGTAGAGGATATCCAGGTTACTTGTACACAGACCTAGCAGGCATATACGAAAGAGCAGGAAGAATAGTAGGCAGAGAAGGATCAATTACCCAAATTCCTATTTTGACCATGCCTGAAGATGACATTACTCATCCAATCCCTGACCTTACAGGTTATATTACAGAAGGCCAAATCCTACTTTCTAAGGAATTACACAAGAGAAATATATCTCCTCCTATAGACGTAACTCCATCTCTATCTCGTCTAAAAGACAAGGGTATAGGTGAAGGAAAAACTAGGGAAGACCATGCTGACACTATGAACCAAATTTATGCAGCCTATACTTCAGGAGTTCAAGCCAAGGAGTTAGCAACTATACTTGGAGAATCAGCCCTATCAGATACTGACAAGGCCTTTATGAAGTTTGCTGAAGAATTTGAAGAAAGATATGTAGGCCAAGGTTTTTATACTGACAGACCTATAGAGGAGACTCTAGACCTAGGTTGGGAACTTCTTGATAAGCTTCCAAGATATGAGCTTAAGAGAATTGATGATAGACTTATTGAAAAATATATAGGACTAAAAAAATCAGATAAAAACCCCCTAGAAGATAAAGAATAGGTGGGATCTTATGGCAGTATTAAAAGTCAATCCTACTAGAATGGAGCTGTCCCAGCTAAAAAAGAAGCTTAAGACAGCAAAAAAAGGCCATAAACTTTTAAAAGACAAACAAGATGAGTTAGTAAGAAGGTTTATTGAAATAATTAGACAAAACGAAGCCCTAAGAAAAGAAGTAGAAAAGGAGCTAACCCAGTCCTTTAATGACTTTACTATGGCTTCAGCCTTGGCTATACCAGACTTTCTAGAACTAGCCTTGTCTATGCCAAAACAAAGAGTTTATGTAGATATAGAAATCGAAAATGTAATGAGCGTAGCCATTCCTCAAATGAAATTCATAAAAGAAAATGCAATTGAATTAGAAGAAGGCAAGCAGTCCTCATCTATTTTCCCTTATGGATTTACTCACACTAACTCAGAATTAGACGAAGCTATTATGAGACTAGATAAGATTTTAGACCAGCTTTTGCAACTAGCTGAAATCGAAAAAACTAGCCAGCTAATGGCAGACGAAATAGAAGTAACAAGAAGAAGAGTAAATGCCCTAGAATACAGGACCATTCCAGACCTTGAAGACACTATTAAGTCTATAAGAATGAGATTAGAAGAAGGGGAAAGGGAAACTATAACACGCTTAATGAAAACTAAAGAATTGATTAACAAAGCAAGATAAGAATGAAAATACACTTTGCTCAGGCAGGGTGTATTTTTTTGCTTCTGTTTTTGCCATATTTTCTCAAAGCCAATCTTATGCTATACTAAAAAAAGGTGATAGATTTGAAAATACTATTAGCAGGAATTAATGCCAAGTACTCCCATCAGAACTTGGCCATAGCCTATATAAAAAATTATTTAAAGAAAGAAAATGTTAAGACAATAGACTTTAACATTAACCAAAACCTAGATGACATATACAGGGAAATATTAAAAGAAGACCCAGATCTTATTGGCTTTTCCACTTATATTTGGAATATAGACTTTGTCCAAAGACTAAGCTCAGACTTAAAGAAGGCCAAGGAAGACCTACTTATAGTTTGGGGAGGACCAGAAGTTTCCTTTGACAACCAAGAATTAATGGAAGAAAATCCAGCCCTTGATGTGATTATTAGAGGCGAAGGAGAAGAGACTATGGCAGAATTAGTTAAGGCCATAGAAGAGAAAAAAGATTTTCAAGAAGTCTTAGGCATTAGCTTTAGACACCAAGGTCAGATTCTGATTAATCCAGACAGGCCTTTGATTAAGGACTTAGACAGCCTACCGTCGCCTTTTGAAAACTACCAGGCTCCTTCAGGGAAGATGGTTTACTATGAAATGTCCAGAGGCTGTCCCTTTAAGTGTGCCTACTGCCTGTCTTCAATAGTGCCAGGCCTTAGAAGATTTTCTACTCCTAGAATAAAAAAAGACCTTCTGGCCTTAATTGCCTCAGGGGCAGACACTATAAAGTTAGTAGACAGAACCTTTAATGCCAACGAAAAATTTTCCATGGAGATTATGGACTTTATCCTAGACCATGCTAGGAAAGGTATGTGCTTTCATATGGAACTAATGGCCCACTTAATTTCAGATGAATTTTTAAAGTTTTTAGAAAAGATGCCCAAGGGACTTTTCCAATTTGAAATAGGCATCCAATCTTCCAATCTTCAGACCCTTGAGGCTATAGACAGGCTAGCTGACTTAGATAGGCTAGGCCATGTGGTAAAGACTATTAAGTCCTATGGCAACATCCACCAGCATGTAGACTTAATCGTAGGCCTGCCTTATGAAGACTATAAGTCTTTTAAAAGGTCCTTTAACTACGCAGCATCCTTAGGGGCAGACAAGCTACAAATAGGCTTTCTGAAACTTTTAAGAGGGTCTAAGCTTAGACTTGAAGCTGACAAGTATGGCCTTATATTTTCTAAGTATCCAACCTATGAAATAATAAAGACCCCTTATTTGACTCCACTGGAAATAAGAAAATTGAAGATATTTGAAGATGTAGTAGAAAAATATTATAACGAAGGCTACTTTGCAAGAACTATAGAGGCCTTGGTGGATCCTGAAAATCCCTTTGAATTTTTCCAAGACCTGGCTGACTTTTGGGAAGAATCTTCTTTCCAAAACCTAAAGCATTCAAGACAGGCCCTTTATGAAATCTTTGCTACTTTCATTAGAAAAAACTATGGCGAAAACGCAGACAGGATCATTGAAAAGCTAAGATACGACTTTTTGGCCAACAACAAGGCATTTCCGAAAAAGTTTTTGAACCCAAAAGCTGTGGCTGCAAATATTTATCACGACCTATTAAAAGACCAAGCTTTACGAAAATCTTTTGGCCTAAGTATGGACCAAACTACAAAAAAATTAGTCAAAGACTTTGTCTTCCAAAAATTTGTAGATTCAAAGAATCAAGAAAAAGTCCTTGGATTTTTCTATGGGCCTTTGGGTACAAATATAGTAGATATAACGAAAGATTATGAAAGGATTGTTTATGGAATACATTAATGACTTATCAGCAGTTTACAGAGACGCCTTAAAGGAAACAGGCCAGGTAATAAAAAAGGTTCCCTATATAATTTTATTACCTTTGGGATTTTCTTTTATAAATCTTGTCCTTTATTACAGTGTTGGACTTGTTGGGTCCATAATACCAGGACGAGGTTTGTTAACTGGTTTAATTATAGCCTTGTTAGAAGCCTTTTTGCTGTCAGCTTATTTTAGCTATTTAGACGACACTATTCACTATAAGAGATTTAGTCTAGTAATAGATAATTCTCTTACTAGGTACTGGAGATCTATTTATGCAGTAAAATTTATTTTCTATTTGGCCAGCCTTTTAATGGGCAGGGTCTTAGATAGACAGGCCATTGGAATTTTAATTTTTATTGTCCTAAATCCCCTAGGTGAGGCTATTTATTTAAGTAATCGCTATGGCCTTGCAGCTATTGCCTATGCCTTTGAATATTTAAAGGACAACTGGTATATTTGGCTGCCTCATACCCTAGCTTATTTAATAATAAGTTATCATTATGCCCCATTTTTCTTATTCTCTAACCCTTTAAGCCTATACTTTTCCTTCCCTGTTTTTAATACTACAGTCATAGTGATGACTTTGCTCCTAGGCTTTTATATAGTTTTTAGGGCTGTCTTATTTAAGGCAACTAGAAATTCCTCAATGCGTAAGAGAAAATACATGGGGGCATGGAAATGATTTACCATAAGCTAATATCTAAAAGACTAGAGGACCTGGCGATTTTAGAACTAAAAGAAGGAGCTAAAATAGACCTAGATGGCCAAAGCTACCAGGGCTATTTGCCTCTACCAATTCTGTCATCAAGACTTGTAAACTTGGTCCAAAAAGACCTGGACCAAATTCCTATAGCCTACTTTGTAGAAGGTATGGTCTACTATATATCCTTAGGCCAAGATGACAAGTACAAGGACACTTACTTTGATTTTATAAAATCAGCCTCCAAGGACGCCAAGGGCTTTGTCTTTAAGGCAGCCCTAGAATATATGGCAGATGAAAACTTTTTAGACGGAGTAATTTATCTTAACTTTCTAGTAGAAAAAGACCTGGCAGATGGAAAAATTTTATTTAGCCTAGGTCAAGGCCTGGAAAACTTAGACATTTCAATTTTGTCAGACCAAGAAAAAAACGCCTATGCTATAGAACTTATGAACATATACGAAAGAGTCCTTAATCAGGACCCAGACTTTTCCTTGGCCTATTACAAGCTAGCCTATATATACAGAGACTTTGGTCAATTTTTAAAGGCCAAGTTAGTAATAGAAAAGTTCCTAAAACTAGACAAAAACGACTTCCGCCTCCAAGAGGCCAGGATTCTTTTAGAAGATATACAATCAGATATAAACAAGGAAGAAGCAGCCTTGGACCTAGAAGTAGGAGCCTATGACCAGGCTTTGAAAAAGCTTTTAGAAGTAAACTTAGAAAAAAGAGATGACTATTATTTTTATCAGCTAAGTTTGGCCTACTATTATTTAGGCCTATATGAAGACAGCCTAGCTGCCATAAAAAAAGCCATAGAAATAGAAGACTCTAAGATTTATAGAAACCAAGTAGCCATAAGCTACCAGCAACTTGGCAGACCAGACCTGGCCAAGAAAGAAATAGAAGAGGCCATTGACAGCTTTGGACCAGATTATTTCTTAAACTACAACTTAGCTAGCATCTTCTACCAAGAAGGCCACAAGGAAGCAGCCCTAGGCAACTTTGAAATTGCCTACGAAATTGATCCAAATCCAGACCTGGCACAAATAATAGACCAGTTGAAAAATTCATAAAAACAAAACTAGGCTTGAATACTCAGGCCTATTTTTTTGCCTTAAACTTTAATAAAATTAAAGAAAAGCTAAATAAAACTAAAATAAAAATTAAGATTGACTTTAATAAAGTTAAAGCTTATACTATGATAAAGAGGTGAAAAATGAATAAAGAATTTATTTCTCCATGGCTAAAAAACTTGGATCAAGATGAAATGAATTTTATAAAAAAGTTCATTTTAGCCTCAGGTTCACTGAAAGACCTGGCCAAGGACTACCAAGTTAGCTATCCAACAATAAGGCTTAGACTAGACAGACTAATAGCCAAAGTTGAGCTGGGAGATGAGCAGACCAGGGACAGTTACATAGACTTAATTAAGGACTTGGCCCTTGCAGAAAAAATTGACCTGCAAACAGCCAGCATCTTAATTGACCAATATGAAAAGACAAAGGAGGAAAAATAATGGAACTACTATATCTAATCTTTGGACTTTTACTTTTACAAGGCTTTTTATCAGCCTTTAAGACCAAGCTTTTGGCCTTGATTTTGCCAGGAGCTAACCTGATTTTTTCTCTGCTAATGTTTTTTAACATATTGGCCCTACCAGACTTTTCCAAGGTCCAACTGTTTTTTACTAGCTTACTTAGCTTAATAATAATTAATATACCAACTCTTATCTTTATAGCCATAGGATATTTAGTAAAGAAAAGACAAGCCAAGGTCCAAAGAGACAGGCTTAGAGCAGCTAGGGCCCAGACCCTAGTAAGCTAAAATCTTTTGCAAAATTTTTGAAAATAAGCTATGCTATTTTTAGAAATAGAGGTGGAAAATGGAAAAAGTTACAGTAATTGGAGTAGCTGGAGGATCAGCTTCAGGAAAAACTACAATAGTAAACGAACTGAGAAAAAATTTTGAAAACGACATAGTAGTCCTATGCCACGACTACTATTATAAGTCCCATACTAACTTGCGCCTAGAAGAAAGGGCCAAGCTTAATTATGACCATCCCAATGCCTTTGATACTAACATTATGATCGACCACTTAAAGGCCTTGATCAAAGGAGAAACTATAAAAAGGCCAGTTTACGACTACACTATCCACGACAGGTCCAGTGAAGAAGTAATAGTACAAGCCAAAAAGGTTATAGTAGTAGATGGCATCCTGGTCTTGGACAACCAAGAACTAAGGGACCTAATGGATATTAAAATATTTGTAGAAACAGACGATGACGAAAGACTAGTAAGAAGAATTAGAAGAGACGCCATAGAAAGAGGCAGGTCCCTAGAATCAATCCTGGACCAATACGAAACAACAGTAAAGCCTATGCACGACCAATTTGTAGAGCCCTCAAAAAAATATGCAGATATAATAATACCAAGAGGCGGCGAAAACAAAATTGCCATAGAAATGATAGTAGAAAATATAAAAAAGAGAATATAGCTAAGAATAATAAAACCCTCCTTGGTGGACAAGCACTAGGAGGGTTGATTTTATTTATCCAAGATTATACTTTCATTTTCAAGTTCCAAAAACTTATCAAAATCACTTTTATAAAGTTTATCTTGGACAATCCTATATTTTTCAAATTCACTTTCTGCATGGTCTTTAGCAAGTTCTGCTGAGACTTTCCCTGCATCCTTTAGGATGTCCTTATCCCAAAGTTCAAGAAATCCATTTAATCTTTTTTCCCAATCTTCCATAGTCATTGGAATATGTCTTTGGGCTTGGAGTTCTGCCATATCTAAGTAAGCAGAAACAATTCTTTGCATTTGATTTAATTCTTCCTCGTTGAGATAATTTTTTGCAACGACTACATCATATTTATGAATTTTTGAGTCTGGTGAGCCTTCCCAAGTTGTAAGGCCCATATTTTTATTTTTGTGGTTGGCCCTATCTACAATTAACTCAGCTGCAGTTTTTCCATGAATGGCATAATGGAGTTTATTTTGTATTGCAGCAAAAAATCTTCTTGTTGCCTTTGCAGATGGATCATAGTCTAAGGAGGTGGCATAAATATCTGTGATTTTTTGGTAGAACCTTCTCTCAGATAATCGTATTTCACGGATTTGTACCAGTAATTTATCAAAATAATCCTTAGTAAGTTTGGTCCCAGAATTTTTAAGTCTTTCATCATCTATTGCCCAACCCTTGATTGTATAATCTTTTACAATCTGGTTTGCCCACTTTCTAAATTGGACGGCACGTTGGTTATTAACTTTAAAACCTACTGCAATAATGGCTTGTAGGTTATAATGTTTAGTTTCTCTAGAAACATTTCTAGAACCTTCTTTTTGAACTATTAGGAATTTCCTAATAGTTGCTTCTTCTTGCAATTCCTTGTCTTCAAATATATTTTTTAAATGTTCATTTATTGTTGCAGTGCTGACACCATAAAGACTGGCCATCATCTTTTGACTAAGCCAAATATTTTCATCTTCATATCTAATTTCAATGGCTTCCTGGTCATTTCCATTGGCTGCAATAAAAGTCAAATATTCAGCAGCAGATGACCTAATAAAAATTTCTTTTTTTTGTTTTTCCTTTATATTTACACCTATTTCCTTACTCATAATTACCTCCAAGGACCATTGAGAACTTTAAAACTACTAAGGGTTAAATTATTTTTAGAACTTAATAAAACTGAACTTATACACCTATCATAGCTTAAAGACTCAAGCTTGTAAATAAATTGTATTAGGGCCAAAAACTTGCAAATGGAAAAAATATTTTGAATACTTATAAGAATAAGAAGTTGAAACTAAAAAAGCAGAGACAGCTGTCTATCTCTGCTTGGATTATTAGGTCTACCTGTCATAAACAAAGGATTTGTTATTAAGGTTTTTCCAGTACTCTCTAAGCCTTCCGTGTTCTCGACTATAGTCATGGCCATTTGTAGCTTCCACAATTGGATAGTAGGCCCAGTGGTCAGGTGTCATATCAGAAAAGTACATAATTTCTTGGTCATATTTCCTTATATAGGCTTGGTCAGCATAACGGCTAAGCATACGGTTAGTAACAGAAACTACTTCTGCACGAGTAATGGCTTGATTTGGTTTAAAGGTTCCATCAGGATAGCCAGAAACCCAGCCTGCACTTGCAGCCTTGGCTATGGCTGAATAGGCCCAGTGGTCAGAGTCCACATCAGTAAATGTAGCTTCGCCTTCATCTAAGTCAGCAAAGCGAGTAGCCATTGCAGCGAACTCTGCACGACTAATGCTTTTTCCAGGTTGGAAGCTTCCGTCTGGATAGCCTTTTATCATGGCAATAGAAGACATATAGCTAATAGGTGTAATGGACCAACGACTTACTTCCACATCAGAAAAATCATAGTCATAAACCTTATTTTTTTCTGGTCTTTCATTTAGAAGACGAGAGAACATGGCTGTAACTTCCTCACGACTAATATTGCGATTAGGACGGAAGGTCTGGTCCTCATAGCCAGTCATATATTGGTAGTGGTCATCAGTATTTAAGACAGGGCCAGTTAGGAAGAATAAAGGATTAAAATCAAAAGGTCCGCCTATACCGCCAGCCTCTTCATCAATGCCTCCACCCATACCGCCTTCAAATTCATCATCTGCTTCACCAGCAGGAATACCTAAAATATCAAAAATTGGACCATTTTCGCCCGATAAGGATAGGTGACGAAGACCAAAGTTAGCTAGGCTTGCTTTTTCAAATGGTGATATAGAAATATCTCTTGAACCTGTTGCAATTGGAGTAAAAGCAATGTTGCTTTCATTTTCTTTCACATATTTAAAATCTTTATATTCACCTAGACTACTATCAGCTTCTGCTCCCCAATACTTGTTTTGTAATTTACGGCCAGCAATAGTGATAGAGCCAAGTTCTGCACCTTTTTGGAATTGGCCATCATCACTTAAGCTAATAGGGAAGGCAGTACGCTTACCTTCAACTACTTCTACAAGATAATTGTTAGTAAAGTTAAATTTTCCTCCCGCAGCTCCAAGATACTTGTCGATAACTTCCTTATCTTTTGCTGGGTCATCTCCAAGACTATCTAAAATAGCAAATCCTTGTAAAGTTGCGTTCTGAATAAGTCCTAAGCCATAACTATAGATAGGTTTTTGGGCAGTCATGGACAGGTCTCCTCCCACATAGGAAGCAGAATCTTTAATATAGGTTTGGTTTTCTTCGTCAGTTTTTCCTCTAAAGTCACCAATAAAACCTCCTACATAGTTAGAATAACCAGAAACGGTTGTTTCTCCAGACATATCACCAAAGACCAAAGCCGTTGATTTGTCCACGGTGGCAGTATCCCCATAGGCTAGCAATTTACCGGCAAAGCCACCTATATTATTTACCCCTAGGTTGTTAGTAGAGGTTAAATTTTCACCTACTTGGGCAGCATCATTAACATAGGTAGGATCATAACTGATGCCTGTAAAGCTACCCAGATTTACATAGTTGCCATTTGTGGTGGTCAGGCCATCCACAATAAGGGCACTGGAATTCTTAATGGTCCCCCCATAGCCATAGCCTTCAAAACCCCCTAGGTTAAAGTGATTGGTATCTTGGCTGGCAGGGTCTCCTACGATGCTCATACTATTGAACTGAACATCGCTAGCAGTTATGTCACCTGAGTTATAGCCTACATAGCCACCTACATCACCATAGCCATTGACCTTCAGGTTCTCAAAGCTGACAGAGGTATCTTCTATTTGCATGTTCTTACGGTTGTTGGCAAGGAAACCACCAATATAGGAAGCTTGACTATTATCGACCGTGAAATCTTTACCATATACCCTGGCTCCACTGATTTTATTCCCATTGGAGGAAATAAAGCCACCAATAAGGGCTCCTTTCGCTGGGTTCTTAATGACAATATCCTCTAAATAAAGATCTACATTTTTAACCTCAATTTCCATATTGGGCTGGTTCTCGTGCTTTTTGGCATAATTGGCAAAGCCACCAAATCGCTTAATGCCCTCAGCTTGAAAGCCTTTGATCTTGATTTTATTGCCGTCTTTTTTCCCATCAAAGAGGGTAACCGTATTGGCAAAGCCTGCCAGATTACCTCCCTTACCCTTGGCAACCATATTCGCCTCAAGAGTTACGCTATTCCCAGTCCCTGAAAGGAAATGCATATAAGGCGCCACAAAGACTTCCCCTGTTTCGTTGGTAGCTTGCAGGCTATTGGCAGATAGCTGGTTATTTTTACCCCTAAAATTGCCCCAAAGATAGGCATGGGACGTGCCGTCTTTCCCCTCAGCTATCAGGTCACCCTGGGCTATTAGTTTGTTATCTTCAAAAAACTCTTGGTAAATAAAGGCATCGGTTCTATCGTTGTCAAAGCCCAAGACTGCTATGGTTTCTGGCACAAAGGAGGATAACTCTGAAAACTTATAGTAGTTATGGTTGGATTTGGCACTAATATTTCCTCCTACATTGAGATTCACACCCTTAATGGTTAAGGGCAGGGCTTTACGGTCTTCATCATTTCCTAAACCATTCCAATAATCCCAAAAACCAATCCCCAAGGCTGCCGTACTATACTTGCCGTCACCATCATTTTCAGCCATAATCGACCCACCTATATTGATGGTTACATTCGATAAATGACGGAGGTCCTTGCCTGCGCCGGCAGCAATATTGGGTAGGTATCTGTTGCCTGCATAAGTCCTGGAATCAAGTTTCTCTGAGGTTATAGCCTTAATATCGCCGCCAACCGCTACTTTCACACCTTTAAAAAGCTTATACTGCAAGTTATAGCCTAGGCCAGTGGCTTCTGCCTGTCTTCGTTTACTTGTAGCTACAATAGACCCGTCTACTGCAATATCTAGATTTTCCATCCCTTTATATTGATTCCTAACATCAATGTCAGAGACCTGTGACGGATCTAAGATAAATCCGGCGCTACGACCATAAATAATATCTGTGTCAGATTCGAGAGATTGTTCTGCTTGTTCAGACCCAATATTGCCAGTCACATGGATCTTTACCCCATCTACTTCTGCAAATGATAGGCCCAACATAAAGCCCGCTGCTTCTGCCCTAGTCTCATTAACTTGGATATTTTTTCCTTTTCTTAGTAGGGGTAAAATATTTCCATCCACGGTAATATCAATGTTTGAAAACTTAAAGATGCCAGTCCCGTTAGAAGAAGTTGTTTGGGCAAAGCCTGTGCCACGGACGTCCCCCTTATAAACCAGCTTTAAGTCTTTAATTTCATTGACTGTATCATCGCCGCCAATTTCCAACTTACCAAAAAGGGAATACATATCACGATGGCCTTGATTGATGGTGATGGTATGGCCCTGGCCATAAAAATTACTGTTTGCTAAGCAAAAAGCATGCTCATATTTTTCATGGGCAGTATTTTCAAGAAATTGATCATTAATATCATCAGAGGAAATGACAAAATCGTCTTCCAAATAAATATTGGTATTTCTTACCATATAACGCCATTCATCATTTTGAAACTCGTAGGATTTATATTCGCTGTTTAAAAGGGCAATCAATTCCTCATTTGTTCTAATGTGAATCTCTTTTTTATTACCTCTTAAGGCTGGTCCTACTAGATTTTCTCCAAGTTCAAGACCTCCAGCTGTTAGAGATTCTGCTTCTAAGCTAGGTTCATCTTGGATTCCTAATCTATTGCCTTCAAGTTCTTGGGCGAAAATATGGCTAGGACTTAGACAGAGAGATAAAATAAGAGTTAAAATAATAAGTAAGCCTTCTAGGCTTGTAAGTTTTTTCTTCATAACAAACCTCCTTGAAATCTATTAAAGTTATAAAGTAGGAACTTAAGTTTTAAGTCAAATTTCTTATGTAGAGAATGCTTTGTTATAGTTCACTACTTCTATGTATTATCTTACACCTATAGGACAAGTATAACAAGGAGTTTTATAATTTTTGCAAATAATTCTTATCTTATTATCTATAAGTATCCATAGGCTTATTATAATAAGTTGTAAATTTTTAGGCGAGAAAAAAGTTAGAGATTTGGAGGTTTTTATTTTCAATATTTCCCCTCTGTAAATTTTTTTTAATAAATCTAGAACTTGTTGACAAAAACTTTTATACTTGCTAGTATTAGATTGAATGAAAGCTATATTTAGAAAGTATGTCTAGGGATTCGAGGATAAGACCTAATGAACCGAGCGACATAGGTGCTAAGGTTTTAGCATTACACCTAAGGGACAAAAGCCCAGAGGGGTAGGTTTCGAATACCTACCCTTTTGGGCTTTATTTTTTTGACTGGGAGGATTTTAATGGAAAAACTTTATACTGGTAAAACTAAGGACGTTTACCAAATGGACAATGGCAATATTTGCCTAAAATTTAAAGACGATGTTACTGGAAAAGATGGAGTTTTCGATCCAGGTGAAAACCAAGTTGGCCTAAAGATTGAGGGTGCTGGTAGGGAAGCTCTAAAAATCACCAAGTTCTTCTACGAGCTATTAAATGACAAGGGCATAAAGACCCACTATATTTCTTCTAACATAGAAGAAAACACTATGGAAGTGAAAAAGGCCAACATGTTTGGTAATGGCTTAGAGGCTATTTGTAGGTTTAGGGCAGTTGGATCCTTTATTCGTAGATATGGAATGTATATTGAAGACGGGGCGCCACTTGATGCTTATGCAGAGATAACTTTGAAGGACGATGAGAGAAAGGACCCTCTTATTACAGACGAAGGCCTTGAAATGCTAGGCATCTTAACTAAGGAAGAATACAAGCTTATTATTTCTATGACCAAGGAAATTGCAAAAATTGTAAAGGATATTTTAGCAGATAAGGGTCTAGAACTTTATGATTTAAAGTTTGAATTTGCCAGAGATGACCAAGGAGAAATTATGCTTATAGACGAAATTTCTGGTGGGTCAATGAGAGTTTACAAGGGAGATCAAAAACTATCTCCATTAGAAATCCACGCTTATTTAATTTAGGAGGCAAACAATGATTAGTGTAATTATGGGGTCAGCTTCTGACAAGGCCATAGGAGAAAAGGTAGTAAAGATTTTAAAGGAATTTGATATTCCTTATGAAGTGAAAGTTATTTCTGCCCACAGGGCCCTAAAGGTTTTACAAGACTATGTGGCTACAACTGACAACAAGATTTTCATAGCCATGGCTGGAAAGGCAGCCCACCTAGCTGGGGTTATTGCTGGCATGACAGTAAAACCAGTAATCGGTATCCCAGTGAAGTCCTCAACTATGGACGGCCTAGACTCCCTTCTTTCAACTGTTCAAATGCCAAAGGGCATCCCAGTTGCTACAGTTGCCATTGATGGAGGCGAAAATGCAGCCCTTGTTGCAATTTCCATGTTGGCCATTGAAGATCCAGCTTTAAGAGAAAAACTTGAAGCCTATAGGGAAAAACTTGAAGCTGATGTAGTCCAAGCTGACAAGGACTTAGACTTATAATTTCAAAAGGAGAAGAGATTGAGCGGACATATTGGAATTTTTGGGGATGAAGATATTAATGTAGCCCCCCTCCTCCACTGGTCCCTTTATGCCTTGCAACATAGGGGAGAAGTTGGAAGCGGTCTTGTTGTTATAGATGATTGTGAAATAAGTCAACTTAGAGGCCAGGGTTTGGTTTCTGATATTTATGAAGAAGAAGTAATTAATTCTATTAAGGGTAACAAGGGGGCAGCCCATGTAAAATACGCCTTCCAAGATGAAGACACTAACAAGGCCTACTTGCCTGAAGTCTTTCCATGTAAGGACTGTGAAGCCCTACTTTCTATAGATGGAAACTTCTTGGAAAAGGCCCTTAGTAGACAACATATAGCAGACTTTTTGTGTGATGAAGAAGACCTGGCAGAAAAAATTAAAAACCTAAAGGGAGCCTATTCAATTATTCACATTAACAAGGACAGGATGATTGCCATTAGAGACCCTTGGGGGATCAAGAGCCTAGTAATCGGCAAGTATGACCAGTCCTATGTAGTGGCTTCTGAAACTGCTGCCATTGACTCAATTGGAGCAGAGTATGTAAGAGACCTACTACCTGGAGAAATTGTTACCTTTACCAAGGATGGAATGACTTCCCAATGTGTAGACCAAAGAAATGAACAAGGCTGTATTTTTGAGTTTGTATATATAGCCAGACAAGACTCCTTTATGGGAGGCAAGTCTGTTTATGAAGCCAGGTACAACATGGGTAGAAGGCTGGCAGAAGAAGCTCCAGTAAATGGAGACCTAATTGTTGGTGCTCCAGACTCAGGAATAATTGCAGCCCTTGGTTATTCTCATGAATCTAGGATTCCCTACAAAGAAGGAATTTTGAAAAACAGATACGTTGGCAGAAGTTTTATTCTTCCTGACCAAAGAATGAGGGAAAAGGCAGTAAAAATAAAGATGAACCCCCTAAGAAAAAACCTAGAAGGGAAGAGAGTTATCCTAGTAGACGACTCAATTGTTAGGGGAACAACTATAAAATCCACAGTACAAATGTTAAGAGATGCTGGAGCAATTGAAGTCCACGTCCGTATAGCCTGTCCACCAGTAAAACACTCTTGTGACTTGTGTGTTGACACCCCAGACGAAAAATATTTAATCGGTGCCAACCTAACAGTAGAAGAAACCTGCAAAGAAATTGGAGCTGACTCCTTGGCCTACTTAAGCCTAGACAGCCTAATTTATGTTTGTGGTGGCAATAAATTCTGTAAGCATTGTTTTGATGGAAAATATCCAATAGAGGTGGAAAATGGCAATCACTTATAAAGACGCTGGCGTAGACAAGGAAGCTGGCTACAAGCAAGTAAAATTAATAAAAGATACAGTAAAAGAAACTCATATAGATGGAGTCTTAAACGACATTGGCGGCTTTGCAGGAATGTTTGAACTTAGCAAGCTGAAAATGGAAAATCCAGTTTTAGTTTCAGGAACAGATGGAGTAGGTTCCAAGGTTCAAATCGCCCAAATGATGGATGTTCACAACACAGTTGGAGAAGACTGTGTGGCCATGTGTGTCAACGACATCTTGTGCCAAGGAGCCAAACCAATTTTCTTCTTAGACTATATAGCCACAGGCAAGTTGGTCCCAGAAAAAATGGCGGCCATAGTTGAAGGAGTAGCCTCAGGTTGCAAGAAAGCCCAAGCTGCCCTTTTAGGTGGAGAAACTGCAGAAATGCCTGGCATTTATAAGGAAAATGACTACGACCTAGCAGGCTTTGCAGTTGGAGTTGTGGAAAAGGACAAGATTATAGATGGGTCTAAGATTAGTGAAGGAGACCTGCTTTTAGGCCTTCCATCTTCTGGCATCCATTCTAATGGCTATTCTTTAGTTAGAAAAATAGTCTTTGACCACAAAAACATGGACCTAGGAGACTATATTGACGACTTAGACATGACTTTAGGCCAAGCCCTACTAAAACCAACAAAGATCTATGTAGAAGATGTTTATCCTTTAATAGAAAAATATGATATTAAGGGACTTTGTCATATAACAGGTGGGGGAATTTATGAAAACCTACCAAGAATCCTGCCACAAGGTTTAGGAGCAAATGTAGATATGACAGTAGTAGAAGTTCCAAAAATCTTTAAGCTCCTACAAGAATGGGGCAATGTTGACCTAAAAGAAATGTATGGAACCTTTAATATGGGTCTAGGTATGATTCTAATTCTTTCTGAAGCAGAAGGAAAAAAACTTCTAGAAAATGAAGACCTAAAAATTTATAAGCTAGGCCAAGTTACTGAAGGCGACCTATGTGTAGAGATTTAAAAAAATTCGCAGTTCTAGTCTCAGGAGGAGGGTCCAACCTTCAAGCCCTAATCGATGCCTGTGCCCAAGGCCAAATCAAGGGGAACCTAAGCCTTGTTGTATGTAACAGGAAAGCTGCCTTTGGTCTAGAAAGGGCCAAGATCCATGGCATTGAAGCCATCTACCTAAGAGGAGACGACAAAAGTGTAGAGGACTATGACCAAGAACTTTTAAATATTTTAAAGGAAAGGGACATTGACTTTGTAGTCCTAGCAGGCTTTTTGAAAATCCTAGGGCCAGACTTTATCTCTGCCTATGAAAACAAGATAATAAACATCCACCCATCTTTGATACCTGCCTTTTGTGGCCAAGGCTACTATGGCCTAAAGGTCCACCAGGCAGCCCTTGACTATGGAGTCAAACTTTCAGGAGCCACAACCCATTTCGTTAGCCCAGTTGCTGACGCTGGACCAATAATATACCAGGTGGCAGTTCCAGTTTTAGATGGAGACCAGGCAGAAGACTTGCAAAAGCGAATTATAAAAGAAGAACACAAACTATTAGTCAAGACAGTTAAAGACTATTGTGACGACAAATTACAAATTCAAGGAAGAATAGTTAAAGTGAGGTAGAAGATGAAAAAAAGAGCGCTTATCTCTGTATTTGACAAGACAAATATCCTAGACCTGGCCAAGGGTCTAGACCAACTTGGTTGGCAAATAATTTCCACAGGAGGCACCTACAAGCACCTAAAGGAAAATGGCCTAGAGCCAATAGAAATATCTGAAGTAACCAAGTTTCCAGAAATCTTAGACGGCAGGGTAAAAACCCTAAACCCATTGATCCATGGAGGAATCCTTTATAGAAGAGACCATGAAGACCATGTCCAAATAATAAAGGACCATAATATAGGATCTATAGACATGGTAGTCAACAACCTTTATCCATTTTCCCAAAAACTAAAGGCTGGAGCAGACCATGAAGAAATGATTGAGAACATAGACATTGGCGGCCCATCAATGATTAGGGCTGCAGCCAAGAACTACAAGGACGTTCTTATCCTAACAGACCCAGCTGACTACCAAGAAGTATTGGAAGAACTAGAAAAGGGAGACCCATCCCTGGACCTTAAGGCAGACTTAGCTAGAAAGGCCTTTTCTTACACAGCCCAATATGATGGCCTAATTGCTGCCTACTTTAATAGACACTTAGGCATAGACTATCCAGAAAAGCTAACCCTAACCTATGACAAGGTAGACCAACTTCGCTATGGCGAAAACCCTCACCAAGGAGCAGCCTTCTACAAGGACGCCTTTGATGACTTAGGCATAGAAATAAAACAACTTCATGGCAAGGAACTATCCTACAACAACTTAAATGACATATTCTCAACAGTAAAGGCAGTAAAAGAATTTTCTCAACCTGCAGCAGTTGGAGTAAAACACACTAACCCATCAGGTATTGGAGTGGGAGAAAGCATATACGAAGCTTACATGAGGGCCTATGAATGTGACCCAACATCAATTTTTGGTGGCATCTTTGCCTTAAATAGACCAGTAGACGAAAAAACTGCCGACCACATGGCATCTTATTTCTTAGAAGTAATAATAGCCCCAGGATTTTCAGACCAGGCCTTAGAAATACTTACTAAGAAGAAAAACCTTAGATTAATAGAAATCAAAGACCTAAATGACTTTAGCCTAAACAAGATGACCTTTAAACAAGTTTTATCAGGCATAGTCTACCAAGACCAAGATTATTTTTCTGAAAAAGAAAAAGACTTTGACTTTGAAACAGTGACCAAGAGACAGGCAACAGAAAAAGAACTAGCAGACTTGAAATTTGCTTGGCTTTGTGTGAAAAACGTAGCCTCAAATGGAGTAGTCCTAGCCAAGGACGGCGCCACAGTTGGCATTGGCCAAGGAGAAGTTAGAAGGTCCTGGGCAGTAGAAGAAGCCATAGAAAGGGCAGGAGAAAAGATCCAAGGAACAGTTCTAGGATCAGATGCCTTCTTCTTTGAAGACACAGTAGAAGCCCTTCATGAGGCAGGAGTAAAGGCCATGATTAGCCCAGGAGGATCTATAAAAGACCAGGCAGTAATCGACCTTTGCGACAAGTATGACATGACTTTGATTTTTACAAAGACCAGACACTTTAGACACTAAATGAATTTAAAAGAAATAAGACCTAGAGGGGAAAGTCCTTCTAGGTCAAATTTTTTATTAGGCTCCTTGTAAAATAGTGGTCTTGAAGGAAAAACAATCAATATGGACTTATGTTCATTGGAATGTTTTTTTTGATTTTTATGATAAAATTTATATTGTTTGAAAGCCGAAAAGATTATAAAAGTTGGAGAAGAAAATGAAAGAAGAAATTAAAAATTTTGTGTCAAAACATTTTGGCCTAATACTAGTCTACATACTTGCCTATATTTTTGTGTTTTTCTTAGATTCTTATGCCCTAACATATATTTTAAAACTCATTGAAGGCAGCCTTCCTAGCCAGAGACTTATAGGAACAATTATAATTGTAGGTCTTTTAATGGTTGGGTCTAAGGTCCTACTTAATATTTTTCATAACAGCCTATCATTTTTAATTTTTCAATCTAGAATGAACCGCCTTTTTGATTTTACTAAAAGATCTTTGAACAAGACCTATGAATCTTTTGAAGACCAAGGCTTTACTAGCAAGCTTAGAAGGGCCATAAACTTTTTTTCTTCTGACAACCAAGGCTATCAGGCTTCTCTAGCTGGTTTTATTGAGCTTGTTCCTCTTTTTGTCCTTGTGGTTTTTTCTGGATATTTCTTAGGAAGATTTTCTCTTTTTCTCTTAGGCCTTAGTTTTCTTATTAATCTTCTAGCCTTTCCTCTTAAGGACCAGCTAAATGATTTTGACCTTTTGGAAGATGAGGACCTGGGGGATATTGAAAATAGGCTAGAGTACTACCAAAGTCTTACTACTGACACAAAGTACGCCAAGGACATTAGGGCCTTTGGCCTAAAGGATATGATTTTACAAAGGTACAGGCAGCTGGCAGGGGAGATTTTTGAAGTTTTTTCTTCAAAGACCAAGCTTGCCTTTAAGGTGAAACTGCCCCTTGCTCTTTTATATATTGTAAATGATGGGATTTTGCTCTTTGATCTAATTCAAAATAGAGGGTCTCTAGAAGCAAGTAGCCTAGTCTTTATTCTTTCTATGTATTTTTTATTTTCCTCATCTATCTTAAAGGCCTTTGACCTCTTTGGAGAATTGAAAAAGAACTTCAGCTTGTATGAAACTTATGATGATATTTTAAATGAGAACCTCCAAGACTATTCTTATAAGATTGATGATGGGATTTTCACTGTGGATTTTGTAAATGTATGGTATAAATATCCTGGTTCCGATGACTTTGCCTTAAAAGATGTAAATGTAAGTTTTTCATCTGCTGAAAAAATTGGAATCCTTGGAGAAAATGGAGGAGGCAAGTCCACCTTTATAAAGTTATTAATTGGACTTTTTGAGCCTACTAAGGGCCAGATTTTAATAAATGGCAAAAACTTAAGAGGCGACCAAAGATTAAAATACTTTGCCAGCTCTTTTCAAGGCTCTAGGCTTTTTCCAGCCAGTCTTAGGGACAATTTGTTGTATATGGATCCTAAGGACCTTAATGAGCCTAGGATTGAAGAATTTTTATCTGCCAATGGAATAGTTAACAAGGACAGGGGAAGAGGTCTTTCTCTAGATGATAAAATTGGCAGGGAATTTTTCCCTAAGGCCTTTACTCCTTCTGGGGGCCAAGAACAGCTTTTAGTAATTTTAAGGACCCTACTTAGTCCTAGGCCAATGTATGT
This sequence comes from Bacillota bacterium, assembly GCA_030532225.1. Classification (GTDB taxonomy): domain Bacteria; phylum Bacillota; class Clostridia; order Tissierellales; family Peptoniphilaceae; genus Neofamilia. The sequence goes on along the minus strand of JAUNLQ010000002.1, from coordinate 84,987 downwards.
TTTTGATGAACCTACTTCTGCCTTAGATATTGAAAAGGAACTTAGTTTTTATAAATCTTTGACTGCAATAAAAGACAGGGGCTATATTATTATTTCCCACAGGCTGTCAGTTTCTAATATTGTAGACAAGGTCATAGTCATAGGATCAAAAACTGTAGAAGCATTGGGAGATTCTAAGACCCTTAAGGATAAGTCTCCTTATTATAGAAAGGTTTTAGAGATTTCAGAAGAACTTTTAGGAGGTGGGACCTATGGCTCAGAGCATTAAAACGGCTTTTTTACTTATAAAGCTGGCCAGTAAGAAAAACAAAAGGTTTTTAAGATTTTTAATCATAAATGCCTTAGTCCTAAGTTTGAAGTCCTTGGCCTTTTTATTCTTTATCCAAAGGCTAACAGGATTTTTAACAAGCCCTGGACCGATAGGGTCTGTAGTATTTGTTTTTACCAGCTTGGCAATCCTAAACTTTGTTGGTGCTTATTTAAAGATTGTCCTTGTAAAGGCGGGAAATGAATTTATCTATGCCTTGGAAGAAGAACTCCTAGACAAGTCTCTAAGTATTTCTTATGACCGTCTAGAGGACCCAGCCTACTACAAGCTTCTCAGGTCTGCCAAGTTTTCCCTTAGGAACCAGTATGCAGTAGAAAACTTAATCGAGGCCATTATAAATTTTTTAGAGGGAATAATTAGAATTGTAATTACAGCCTTGGTCCTATCCAGTCTTTCCCTTGGCTTAGGACTTATAATCTTAGCCTTGCTAGCCTTAAATTTTTATGGAAAAATTTATTATTCCAAAAAAGACGACAACTTTTATAAGGACCTGGCTCCAATCAACAATTGGATCTGGTTTTATCAGTTTTTGCCCTTTAACAAGGACAGGCTCCTGGATATAAAGGCAAACTCTATGGAAGAAAAAATTATTTCTTCTTATAGGGGCCAGATTGATTCTACTAATAATCTCTTTAAGGACTTTTATAAAAGAATAGGTTTAAGTTCCTCTCTTTCAGATTTTTTAAACACCTTAGTTTTTATTGCTGTCCTTATAAGTGGGGCAATAAATCTTTCTAAGGGGAACTTTGAAATCGAGGCCTTTACTATGATAACCCTTGGAACTTTAAAGGCCATAGAGGCTCTTAACTCTATTACTGAGGCTACAGTTGATTTTTGGAGGTATGCTAGATTTTCTCAGCCTATTATTGACTTTCTAAGTCTTCCAAATGGAGATTCTAAGGAAAAAGACCTGCCTAAGACAGAAAAAATATTAGAGGCCAGGGACCTGGATTTTTCTTATTCTCAAAATCCAATTTTAGAAAATATAAATTTCAAGGCCCAAGGAAATAAGTTGGTAGTTATAATTGGGAAAAATGGATCTGGAAAGTCAACCTTAGTAAAGTTAATTTCAGGTGTCTATAGGCCAAGTAGGGGCGGGCTTACTTATAAGACCATAGATACATGTGATTTATCTTATAAGCATATAAGTCCAATTTTTCAAGATTTCACTTTATTAAATGATTTTACTTCTTATGAAAATATTGCCTCTACTAGAGAAAATATTTCTAAGACCAAGGTTTCTGACTCCATAAATTTATTAGGCTGGAAGATAAACTTTGACCTAGAAAAGACCCTAGGGGCAAATCTTAGTGAAGAAAATGTAGACCTTTCTGGAGGCCAGGCCCAACAAGTTGCCTCCTTAAGGGCCCTTTATAGGGACAGGGACCTAATAATTTTAGATGAGCCTACATCAGCAATTGACATAGAAAAGGAAAGGGACTTTTATAAGACCTTTGAAAAGTTGAAAAAAGACTATATGGTATTTTTAATCTCCCATAGGTTGACAGCAGTCCATTGGGCAGATGAAATTTGGTTTGTAGATGACAAAAACCTAGAAATATATCCATCCCATGAGGCAGCCATGGAAGGATCAAAGACCTACAAGGATTTGTATTCTGCCTACTATGAAAATTATAAAAGTATCTCTTAAGAAAAAGACCTAGAGGGAAAAATCCTTCTAGGTCTTAAATTTATTCTTTGCCTATTAACTTGTCAAAGGACTCTTCATCAAAGGATGATTGGCCTTGGGTGTAAAGGCTGTAATACAAGCCCTTGTTTTCCATTAGTTGTTGGTGGTTGCCTTGTTCTTGGATGCCATCTTCTGTTAGAACTATAATCTTGTCTGCATTTAAGATTGTAGATAGCCTGTGGGCTATGGTAATTGTAGTCCTACCATTGGACAAGTGGTCTAGAGAAGCTTGAACTAGTTTTTCGCTTCTGTTGTCTAAGGCAGAAGTAGCTTCGTCTAAGATTAGGATTGGTGGATTTTTCAAAAATACTCTGGCTATGGAGATTCTTTGTTTTTGGCCACCTGATAACCTAACTCCTCTTTCTCCTACTGGAGTTTTGTAGCCTTGAGGCATTTGGTCTATAAATTCATCGGCTCCTGCCATTTTGGCTGCTCTGATAATTTCTTCATCTGTAGCATCTGGCTTACCATATCTAATATTTTCTAAGATAGTGTCATTGAAAAGATAAACATCTTGTTGGACTATACCAATATTTCCCCTTAGAGAATTTAGTTTTATCTTTCTAATATCTTGGCCATCGATTTTAATGGATCCAGAGTTAATATCATAAAATCTTGGAATTAGGTTTATAATTGTAGTTTTCCCAGCTCCAGATGGACCAACTATGGCTATATTTTCTCCAGGTTTTACTGATAGGGACAGGTCTTTTAGGACAAAGTCTTCATCTTTTTTGTATCTAAAGCTTACATGGTCAAGATCGACTTGGCCCTTTACATTATTTAGGTCAACAGCATCTTCGTCGTCGAAGATTTCTATGCCAGTGTCCATTACTTCTACAAACTTTTCAATACCAGACATGCCCCTGTGGAACTGTTCTGAAAACTCAACTATTCGTCTTATAGTTGCAGTTAGCATATTGGCATAAAGGACAAAGACCACTAGGTCTGCAGGACTTAGACTGCCCCTTAACATAAATATTCCCCCAAAGAGAATAATAATTATATACATAAGGGCATCGAAGGACCTGGAAATAGCATGGAAGACAGACAGGTTTTTGTACATGAATTTTTTTATGTCCAAAAAGGCCAGGTTGTCTTCTTCAAATTTAAAAATTTCATAGTCTTCGTTAGTAAAGGACTTAACAACGTTCATTCCCAAAAGTGAGTCTTCAATAGAGGAGTTTAGTTCTCCAATATGGGACCTTTGGGCAGCCATAGTAGACCTAACTGCCCTGTTTTTCTTGGACATGGCCAAGATCATAACAGGAATAATTAAAAATAGGATTAGGGTTAGGGGAATATTAATTCTAACTAGGATTACAAAGGAAACTAAAAGCTTTATTCCACCTATAAAAAACTCCTCTGGACAATGGTGGGCAAACTCTGTTACATCGAAAAGGTCGTGGGTAATCCTAGACATTAGTTTCCCAACCTTGTTTTCGTTGTAGAAGGAAGTAGACATTTGTTGCAGATGGGAGAATATATCCTTTCTCATATCTGTTTCTATTCTAGCTCCTGTAACATGGCCTACATTGTTCATAAAATAATAGGCTATAATATCTATAACTTTTAACAGCACATACAAACTGGTTATCCTAAGGATAAAGGACATAGTTAGCATTTGAAAATTTGATGTAGCTGTGTCAGTAAGTTTTCTTAAAATAATTGGGAAGGCCAGTTCGTTTAAAGTAGTAAGACCTGCACAAAACAGGTCCAAAAACACTAAGCCCTTGTACTTTTTAAAATAGGGCAAAAATCTCTTCCACAATTCACTGTTGCTATAAGAATTTTTTGGCAATTTTACCTCCTTTAATTTTCTTCCTTGTTTTCATCAACTGTTACCAGGTCTTTTAAAATTAAAAGTCTTTGGTCAGTATCATTTTCTATTAGAATAAGACCTCTATTGGCGTCAGTTAAGGTTATATCTCCAGTTTCTGAATCCATTAAAAAAATAATATAGTTGTAATTAGCCTGCATATTAGGAATTTCTGGCAGAACTATATTTTTCAAAGACCCCTTTAGGTCTTCAATAACCTGGATTTCCTTGCCATTAGGTCCAGTTTGGGACATTTTAATAATGGAAATATAGTCAGAATTTTCAGCTAGGGCCTTTATTTCTTCTTCTAGACTTTGGGCCACTTCTTCAGCTTCTGGATCTTCTTCTGGATTTTCTTCTTCTATTTGGTCTTCTGGATTTTCTTGACCTTCTTCCTTTTCTTGTGGACTTTCTTGGTCAGGATCTGGAAGGTCTTCAGGTGTTTCTATAGTCACTTGGGCCTTGTCATCAGGAAGTTTTTCTTGAGGATTTCCTTCTGACCCTGGGTCTTTTTTACATCCACTTAGGATAAGACTTAGACCTAGGACTAGTATAAGAAATTTATTTTTCATTAATTCCTCCACTTAAGTCTTGGTGGGCTGCTTTAAGGCCTTCAATAATAGGAAGGCTTTGTGGACATTGGCTTTCACATTGGCCACATTCAACACAAGCTTCTTGGCTGCCATTTCTCTTAGCAATCCTTGCGTAAGTATCTACAGATTTTTTTTCATCTTCAAAAATATATTTGTTGTTGTAGGCCCTGAAGATTTCTGGGATTTCAACTCCAGCTGGACAAGGCATACAGTAGTTGCAGCCAGTACAATTTATTCTAATTCTAGACTTCATTTCATTTTTAAGGTAGTCGATCTTGCCCTTAGTTTGGTCATCTAAGGAATTAGGCTCAACTTCAGAGAAGACTTTAATGTTTTCTAGAAGTTGGTCCTTGTGGTTCATACCAGACAGAACTACATCAACTAGGTCATTGTCTAAAAGATAAGAAAAGCCTAGACTAGCAGGAGTCTGACCCTCTAACTTATCTGTCATAGACTTTGGAAGATTGGCTAGTTGGCCACCTCTAAGTGGTTCCATAATAACAACAGACAGGCCCTTGGCCTTGGCATATCTAAGGCCTTCTAGGCCAGCTTGGTAGTCTTCATCTAGGTAGTTAAGTTGAATTTGACAAAAATCAAAATCATAAGTATCAATAATTTCCTTAAATAGGTCTAAGTTGTCATGGAAAGAAAAACCTAGCTGTCTAATCTTGCCAGCTTCCTTGGCCTTCATGGCCCTTTCATAAACATTGTGCTTCTTTACATTTTCAAACTTTTCTCTATCAAGGGTGTGAAGAAGGTAGAAGTCTATATAGTCAGTTTGTAGCTTTTGTAATTCCACATCTAATAGATAGTCTAGGTCTTCTTCTTTTTCTATAAGCCAAACAGGACATTTGGTGGCTAATTTAATATCTTTTCTAACATCTTTTAAGGCCTGGCCAGCGAAGATTTCACTTTGCTTGCTATGATAAACATAGGCAGTATCAAAATAAGTAATGCCATTTTCTAAGGCCAAGTTTATTAGTTCCATAGATTTTTTATAATCAATAAGGGAGTTATCATTGTCAATAATCGGTAATCTCATTAGGCCGAAACCTAGGCGAGAAACTTTAACTTTATCTTTAGTAAAATTTGTATATTTCATAATTAACCTCCTACAATCAATAAATTTATTATAACATAAAAAAAATCTGTTTTTGCTATAAAAACCATTTTACTTTTATATAAATTCAAATATTAAAACAAGGACAAGTTACTTTTAAAAACAATAAATCTTAGTAAAGAAAAAAATTAAAGCTGGCAAAATATTTTAAATTACTTACAAAAGTTTGAAAATGTAGTATAATAAAACTGGTGATATTTTGCATACAGCTAATCTAGGAATAGACATAGTAAAAATTAGACGCATAAGGGACTTGTCCTATAAGTTTGGCGAAAAATTTTTAGACAAATGTTTTAATGAAGATGAAATTGCATATATAAAAAAACAAGGCTCTAAGGACCAAACTATAGCTGGCATGTTTTCTTTTAAAGAAACAATAGCCAAGTGTTTGGGAACAGGTTTTGGAAAAGACTTAAGCTTTAAGGATATAGAAATTCGTCACGACCACTTAGGCAGACCCTATGGACTGGCCAAGGGCAAGGAATTTTACATATCATCATCCCATGACGGAGACTATGTAGTTACTGTTGGCCAAATGAAAGGATCAGATGAATTTTTAGACCTTAGCTTAGAAGATTCCCTATATGAACTTTACAAAAAAAGACCTGATAAGTCTCACAAGGGGACCTTTGGCAAGGCCATGGTTGTAGGCTCATCAAAGACCATGTTAGGAGCAGGCTATCTTTCAGCTTTAGCAGCCTTAAAAAGTGGTTGTGGCTATTCCTATCACTATGTTTTTGAAGAAGACCAAATCTTTTTGCCTCTTTCAATTAAGCACGATGAAGTTATTGTTAAACAAGGAAAAATTGTAGAAGATGCTGAAAAAATGGACGGAATATTATTTGGTCCTGGTCTTGCTATATCTAGAAACAAAAGAGAGGTCCTAAGACAGTTGCTCTTAGGAGACCATAAGTTAGTGGTAGATGCTGATGGCATAAACATGCTAGCAGAAAACCTAGACCAAGTATATGCAAAAAAAGCCCAGCTAATTCTAAGTCCCCATATCTTAGAATTTTCAAGACTAATAAAAGAAGTAATTCCACCAGGGGAAAGACTATACCAAAGGGCCATAGACTTTGCCAAGACCTACAAAGTAGTTTTGGTGCTAAAAGATTCTGTAAGCCTTATAACAGATGGTCACAGGACACATTTTATAAACAGAGAAAACTCAGGCCTAGCAACAGCAGGTTCAGGAGATGTTTTGGCAGGCATTATAACATCCCTATTGGCCCAAGGCTATGAGGCTTATACAGCAGCTGTCTTAGGGACTGAAATCCATTCCCTAGCAGGCCTAGTAGCAGCTAGACGCAAGTCCAAGGCTTCTATGCTAGCAGGAGACCTTATTGACGGTTTAGATATAGTATTTAAGAAATTTGAAGAGAGGTGATTTTATGATAGTAAATAGGGGAGATCTTTTTTACGCAAACTTAAGCCCTGTATTAGGATCTGAACAGGGAGGACTTAGGCCAGTAGTAGTAATCCAAAATGACGTTGGCAACAAGTATTCACCAACAATAATAATTGCTCCTATAACATCAAGGACTAACAAGGTAGATTTACCAACTCACGTAAAGATTAACGCCAGCGAAAAATATGGCCTACCAAAGGATTCAGTAGTCCTTCTGGAACAAATTAGGACCATAGACAAACAAAGAATAAAGGACAAAATAGGAAGATTTGACCAAAGAAGAATGAACCAAATTGATTCGGCAATAATAGTATCCTTGGCCCTACAAAATGCCTATTAAGAGCCTACATAAAAACCAAGCTAGGTAGATAAGCTAGCTTGGTTTTAATTTGCTTATTATTATAGGCCATATACTTCTTTGGCTACATTTTCCATGCCCAAGGACCTGGCTATTGAAATAATAGTGTCCTCTACTCTTTCTTCTTGGAAGTTATAAAAATTATAATAGAAATTAGAGTGTTCTTTTTCAACTACACTTAAGTATTCTTCAGCAGAGTCAGATATAAACAGGTCAACTTCAGAATACTTTAAATCTGAAAAGTCTGGGTCCTTTGAATCTCCAATACTTTTCGCATCTGGAAAAAGGTCTAGACTATCTTCAGGAACTGCTACTACATTGTCATAGCCAAGATCTTTTAGAACTTCTGCCACCTGTCTAGTACCAGCTACTACTGCAAAATCTTTTTTTATATTCCATTCTGCTTCTTCAGCCAGCCTAGCTTCAATTTCTTGTCTAAAAGCACTTTCTTCCAGCTTTACTTGATTGAGATTTGCCTGACTGTCTTGACCTTCTTTAGAACAAGCCATCAAAATAAGACTAAGGCCAAGAACTAAGGACAAAACTAACAAAAATTTTCTTTTCATTTTATCGTCTCCTATATAAAACAAAACATGCAAAGGCTTTCCTTCATCTTAATTATATGATATCATAAAAAAAAAAAAACACTAGCACAAAACACTGTTACAAACTAAAAATCCCAAGGAGGTCCAAATGAAAAAAATATTAATATTGTTTCTCTTAGTTTTTTCTTTAGTTGCTTGCAAAAAAGAAGAAGGACCAGTAATGGAAGAGCCAAAGACTAATGAAAGCCAGGAGAACCAAGAAGCAGGAGAAATTCCCTCAGCCCTGCCTCCAATGGTCAGGGTCGATGACCGAGTTTACATATCAACTGCTTATGTAAATTCTCTAGTCACATGTGGCACTGCAGATGGAGAAATCACATCTACAGTAGAGTCTAACCAATCCTTAGAAAAAAACGACCAAGGAAACTTTGGCCTTGGCTATGAATACCAATTTTGGGAAGACCCTTATTTAAATGTAAAAATTGATGGGGAATGGATTATCTTTATGGATATGGCCATTGATGCTAGGTCTATTCCTCCAATGGTGGCTCATTTTACAGCCAAGGTTATTGAAACGGATCAAGCTAGTCTCTTAGTCCAGCCTAGTGAAATCCCAGAAGAATTTCATTTGAAGGATCTTAACAAGCCTGTAAGACTGGAAATTGATAACTTGGATTACAGCGAAAATGGTCATGTAACAACAAAGGGCCTAGAAGGAAAGAGCCTAGAAGTATATTTTGATGGCCGAATCAACAATGCTGAGCCAGAAAGCTCTATTCCAGCCAGCCTAGGCCAAATTTATAAAATAGAGGTCTTAGACTAGACAAAAAGAAACCCTCTTAGGTGGAATAACCACTTAAGAGGGAAATTTTTATTTATAAAGACCTAGGTCTTTTAATATTTATGCTTTTGGAACTAAGATGCCGTAGCCACCCTTGTTTCTCTTATAAATAACATTAACTTCGTTAGTTTCAGCATTGTTAAAGACGTAGAAGTTGTGGCCAACTAATTCCATTTGTAAGATAGCTTCTTCTTCCATCATTGGTCTTAGGTCATAGGTCTTAGTTTTCACAATTTTTTCTTCTTCCTCGTCATAGGCTGGACTAGCTTCTGCCATGTCAGGAATGTTTTCAATTCTAATTGTATCCTTGCCACGATATTTCTTTTGTAGCTTGGCCTTGTGTTTAACAACTTGTCTAGTTAGGACTTCACTTACTCTGTCCAAGGCAGTTCTAAGATCCTTGTCAGATTCTTCTGAACGTATAAAGGCACCTGGTAGGTTAATAGTTACTTCTATAATCAGATTGTCCTTAAAGTGTGAAAATACTACATTGCAGTTTACATCTGTATCGAAGTACTTGTCTAATTTTCCTAGGGCTGCTTCTGTTTGCATCTTCATATCTTCGCTAACTTGTAGGTTTCTTCCTGTGTAATTAAATTTCATAATGTACCTCCTAGGTTTTTCACCTATATTTAAGTTATAATAAATATACCCTAAAAAGGAAAATGTTAACGAATTGTTTACAATTTGTTAGCCGCAAATTAATCTTGCCATAAGAAAAATTTATTATATACTTAAATTAAGAGGTGATTGTCATAAAACTATTAAATTATAAGGACATAGAAAAAATTCTTAGCTTTGAAGACTTTGAAAACTTTATTGAAGCCAATAGAGAGGGACTAATCAACAAGATATTCTTTGAATTGGGATTTTCTCAGGAGAAATTAAAACTAATTCCAAAAGACCAAAAAAGCCTATTTGAATTTATTGTAATCAAGGATTTTTTAGTCCAAAGTCTAGTTGTAAGAAAAGCTTATGAGGACTTTAACTACGAAGAAATTTTGCCCCTAACTTTCTTGACCCTTAACTTTGGTTTTTTTAAGGTGATTTCCCAAACTGAAAAATCAATTACCCTTGAAAACATCCAGTCATCTTCCATAAAAAGGTATAAGAAAAAATCTCAGCAAAATTTTCCTGAAGGCCAACTTGTATTTGCCATGACTTTTTTTGAAGAAGGAGAATTTTTTATAGACAAAAACTTTGTTCCAGTATTTGATGATGAAGTGGACAATATATCTGATATCCTATTAGACTTTCCTTCTAAAGACGAAAAAGAAATTTTTGTAGAGCTAATTATGGTAGGCAGGCTTTTAAAATCCTTTTTATTAAAAATAGAAGATCTAGTAGCAAGTTACGACCGTGACCTAGTCCTAAACTTTCCACCAGACGAGTTGACTAGATTCTTTAACCATCTCCAAAGCTTGGCAAAATATATTTTTTCTGCTGGCGTAGATGGAGACCTTTATGAACTAGACTACTATAAGTTTTTGCAAGACCAGTGCCAGGCAGGCAACTTTGTAGTAGAAGGAGACCTAGAATCCTTTATAGAAATTATGAGCTTTATTATGGATTTGGCCAGTGAAGACCTTGGCTATGAACTAGGAGCCAAGGCCCACCTGGAAAGAGCCCAGGACAATATTTTTTCCTTGAGACAAGATCTTGTAAAGAACTACTCTTTCACTGACTATGATACTATAGACCTTATAGATTTTATTGTAGCCAAAGATTCTGATCAAGTGAATAAATTAGTTATGGTCAAGTTTTTTATGGAAATTTTAGCCAGCTATGGCCAGCTAAAACTTACTATGAAAGACCACATACATTTAAATTCTATAAAAGAAATTTTATCTGAATATTTTGCAGATTATAAAAATGGAAATCAAGAAAACTTTGAAGAACTGAGAATTTTATTGGACCTGGCTTTTTCAATATTATTTGCCAATAATTTGGTAATTGTCCTTGAAAAGAATCAAATATATCCAACAGATAGGTTGAATTTTTTCTTAGATGACGACCTAGTTTTGGCCTTGGCAAATATTTTAAAGGGACTATTTAGAAAAGAAACCTTTATCCACTACCTAGGCAAGGCTGAAAAAACTGGCCAAGAAACCTTTAACAAAACTATGGAAGCCATAAAGACCAACAACTTCTACAACTTTGGCAAAGACAAAAAAGAAGAAGACATAATCAAAGTCCTAAAAGTTCTAAACATAATAATAGAAAAAAGCCACCAAGGAGAAGTTTTCTATGAGCTTAGTCCAATAGGAGAATTTATTCAAGAGCAGGAGAGCGACAAAGACAAAAAAGCCAAGATTATACAACTTGACGATTTTAGATAAAGACAACTAACTGTATGTTAGGGGATAGTAAAATATCACCTAACATATTTTTTTGTTCATTTTAACATCTGTTAGGAGATAAATTCTTATCTCTTAACAGATTTTGTTTAGTTAGAGTAATTTTTTTGTAAGATTTTAAAAAACCTATTGACATTAGAAAAGGAAATGCTAGAATAGTTTAGTGATAATAAACAAAATACTTAACAAAGGAGGGATTGCATGAATTTTGGAGAAAAAATTAAAGATTTAAGACTGGCCCAAGGCTTGACCCAAGAAGAGCTGGCCCAAAGGTGTGAACTGACCAAGGGCTTTATTTCCCAGGTGGAAAACAACCTAGCATCTCCATCTATTACTTCTTTTATAGATATTTTAGATGCCCTAGGTACTAGTCCCTCAAAGTTTTTTGATGACAAGGAAGAGAAAATCGTCTTTAAGGATGAGGAGTTTTCTGAATATGTTGATGAAGAAAATGGTTATGTTATTAATTGGCTGGTTCCCAATTCTCAAAAAAACCATATGGAACCAACCTTAATTGAAATTCAACCAGGAGGTTCTTCCTTAGACCTAGACCCCTTTGATGGGGAAGAGTTTGGCTATGTTATTGAGGGCCAAATTGACCTAATTTATGGCAACAAAACTTTTAAAGTTCAATCTGGCCAAAGTTTTTATTTTTCAGCTAAGAAAAATCACAAGTTAGTTAACAAAGGTAAGAAGGCTGCTAAAATTATTTGGATCTCAAGTCCACCAAGTTTTTAAGGAGTTAAAATGGAAAAGAAAATAACAATTGACTTAAAAAATGTTTCCAAATCCTATGGAGACAACCAGGTATTAGACAACTTAAATCTAAAAATTTACGAAAATGAATTCTTGACCCTTTTAGGTCCTTCAGGTTGTGGCAAGACTACAACTTTGAGAATTATTGGTGGCTTTGAAAAGGCTGACCAAGGGGAAGTTTTCTTTGAGGGAGAAAATATCAACAATTTGCCTCCTTATAAAAGGGAAATTAATACTGTTTTTCAAAAGTATGCTCTTTTCCCGCACTTAACTGTTGGAGGCAACATCGACTTTGGTCTTAAATTAAAAAAAGTTCCCCCTAAGGAAATTGAAGAAAGAAGAAGAGAGGTCTTAAGATTAGTTGGACTTTCTGGTTATGAAAATAGAAATATCAGCTCTCTTTCTGGTGGCCAACAACAAAGAATTGCCATAGCCAGGGCCTTGGTAAATCAACCTAAGGTTTTGCTTTTAGATGAACCTTTAGGAGCCTTGGACTTAAAGCTAAGAAAGGAAATGCAGGTAGAGTTAAAGGCTATCCAACAGTCAGTTGGTATTACTTTCATCTATGTAACCCATGACCAAGAAGAAGCCCTTACTATGTCTGATACTATTGTTGTCTTAAATGAAGGCAAGATTCAACAAATTGGCAAGCCAATTGATATTTATAATGAGCCTAAAAATGCCTTTGTTGCAGATTTTATTGGTGAGTCTAATATTGATTCTGGCATTATGAAAGAAGACTTTGTCCTAGAAATGTTCGGAAAGATTTTTCCTTGTGTTGACAAGGGCTTTGACAAAGACGAGCCTGTTGATGTTGTAGTTAGACCTGAGGATGTGGAAATTGTAAAAGTAGAAGATGGAATGTTAACAGGTGTTGTTGAATCTGTTGTCTTTAAGGGAGTTCACTATGAAATGGTAATTAAGGGAGAGGAATTTTCCTGGTTGGCCCAATCTACTATAGCCAAGGAAGTTGATGACAGAGTTGGCATAAGGGTAATTCCTGAAAATATTCATATTATGAGGAAAATGCCATGAAAAAATATTCAATCCCCTACTTTTTCTGGCTACTAATCTTTGTAGTCTTGCCTTTGGTTTTAATTGCCTTAATGGCCTTTAGCCAAGGGGACATGATGAATCTGTCTACTTTTAAGTTTTCCTTTGATAATTTTGTTAGGTTTTTTGAAAAGACCTATCTAAATATTTTAGGAAATTCCATTTTATTGGCTACAGTTTCTACTGTTCTTTGCCTTATTATAGGTTATCCTGCTGCCTTTATTATTTCTAGGCAGCCAGAGAGAAGACAAAATATTTTAATCCTGCTTTTTGTTATTCCTATGTGGATGAACTTTTTATTAAGGACCTATGCCTGGCTAAGTCTTCTTGGTAATAACGGTTTGATTAATAAGTTCTTTGGGATTTTTGGTCTTGGGCCTTTCGACATTATTTATAACAACAAGGCCATTTTGTTAGGCATGGTTTATAACTTCCTACCTTTTATGGTTCTGCCAATTTATACAGTTTTAAATAAGCTGGACCAAAGTTTAGTTGAGGCTGCTAGAGACTTGGGAGCCAGTGAAAGGGAAGTTGTGTCCAAGGTAATTTTCCCTCTTTCTATACCAGGGATTACTTCAGGGATAATTATGGTCTTTATACCAGCCTTGTCTACCTTTGTTATCTCCTCACTTTTAGGAGGCAACAAGGCCATGCTAATTGGTAATGTTATTGAACAACAATTTAGGTTTACTGGAGACTGGCACTTTGGTTCTGCCATTTCCATGATCTTGGTATTTTTAATGTTTATTTGGGTCTTAGTTTCTTCTAAGCTCAATGTTGATAGGGAAAGTGAGGGAGGCTTATGGTAAAGAATTTTAAAAATAAATTATACCTATTCTTAGTCTATTTGTTTTTGTATTTGCCTATAATCGTCCTAATTGTTTTTTCCTTTAATTCTTCTAGGTTAAGAGGGTCCTTTGAATCCTTTAGCCTAGTTTGGTACCAAAAGTTATTTACAGACAGGGCCATTATGCAAGCTCTGTCCAACACCCTTTTAGTTGCCCTAGCTTCCACTGGGATTTCTACTGTACTGGGAACTTTTTCTGCCATAGGAATTTATCAACTTAGGGGCAAACAAAAAGATTTGATTTTAAATCTAAACTATATACCTGTAATAAATCCAGATATTGTTACAGCAGTGGCCATGATGTCTCTTTTTAAGTTTTTTAGTGTAAAGTTTGGCTTCTCAACTATGCTTATATCCCATGTGGTATTTTCTGTACCCTATGTAATCTTAAATGTTTTGCCTAAGCTGAACCAATTAGACAAAAATCTTTTAGATGCATCAATGGACCTAGGGGCTACGCCCTTTTATTCCATGGTCAATGTTATTATTCCTCAAATCAAAACAGGAATCTTAACTGGGGCCTTAATGGCCTTTACCCTGTCTATTGACGACTTTATAATATCTTATTTCAATACTGGCCATGGTTTTTCCAACCTGTCCATATTGATTTATTCAATGGCAAAGAAGGGGGTCAACCCATCTATTAACGCCTTGTCCACCTTAATGTTTGCAACCATGCTAATTTTAGTTTTGGTAATAAATAAATCTAGCCAAGGAGAAAAAGAAAATGAATAAAAAAATAATTGTCTTATTAGGACTTTGCCTGGCCCTTTTAACAGGCTGTGGCTCAAATGAAAGCCAGGAAGTATTAAATGTTTACAACTGGGGAGACTATATTGACGAAAGTCTTATAACAAAGTTTGAAGAAGAAACTGGCATCAAGGTAGTTTATGACACCTTTTCTTCTAATGAAGACATGTATATTAAAGTAAAACAAGGCATAGACTCTTATGACATTCTAGTTCCATCAGACTATATGATTGAAAGGATGATCCAAGAAGATATGCTAGAAGAAATCGACTTAAGCAAGCTACCTAACTTTGCCAATGTTAATGAAAAACTAAAAAATCCAGAATTCGACCCTGAAAACAAGTACTCTGTGTCATACTTTTGGGGAACAGGGGGCATAATTTATAATGCCAAAGAAATTACAGATCCAATTGATTCTTGGACAGATCTTTTTAACGAAAAATATTCTGGCAAAATAATTATGTATAACTCTTCAAGAGACTCTATTGCAGTTGCCCTAAAGGCTCTAGGTTACTCAATGAACTCTACAGACCCAGCTGAGTTAGAAGCAGCCAAGAACTTGTTGTTAGAACAAAAACCTCACGTTCTAGCCTACCAAGCAGACGAAGGTAGGGATACCATTGTTTCAGGTGACGGCCATATTGGCTTTATGTATTCAGGCGATGCCCTAATGATGATGGAACAAAATCCTGACCTGCAATATGTTTTACCAAAAGAAGGGCCAAACATTTGGTTTGATGCCATGGTTATACCAAAGGGCCACCAAAACTATGAGGCAGCCCTTAAGTTTATAAACTTTATGTGCGACCCAGAAAATGCAGCAGTAAATGCTGAATACTCTGTAGGTTTTTCTTCACCAATTGATGCAGCCATAGAACTACTACCAGATGAAATTAAAAATTCCAAGGTTGCCTATCCAGATGGAAAAGATTTAGAGAATGGAGAGATCTACAAGAACGACTCTACAATTTTGTCTACTTACGATAAAATTTGGACAGAAGTTACTAATGCCAACTAAAAAATTTTTTAACCAGTTAGCCAGTCTAGCTGGTTTTTTTACATAAATTCGTGCAATAGGGTATAATAGACATAGAGGTGATGTAATGAAGATAAAATTTTATGGAGCAGCCAGACAAGTTACTGGATCCAATTACTTAATAGAGGCAGGAGGAAAGAAATTACTATTAGATTGTGGCCTATTCCAAGGAGGCAAGGAAGAAGATCTTTTAAACTATGCAGATTTTCCCTATGACCCAGGCCAAATTGATTATTTAATAGTTTCCCATGCCCACATAGATCACATAGGCAGGATACCAAAACTTGTAAAAGAAGGATTCCAGGGCAGAATTTTTATTACCAAGGCTACTATGGACTTGGCAAAAATCATGTTACAAGACTCTGCCCATATCCAAGAGTCAGATGCTGAATGGGAGAATAGAAAAAGAGAAAGGGCTGGCAAGGAATTAATTGAGCCCCTATATACTGTAGATGATGCTATTAGGTCCTTTAATTATTTTGAAGAATATTATGGTGGCCACTATATTGAAATTGACGAAACTTTTACCCTAAGATTTTTAGATGCTGGCCATATTATAGGCTCATCAATAGTTGAACTTTGGATAAAAGAAGCAGACAAAAACACCAAGCTAGTTTATTCTGGAGACTTGGGAGTTAATGAAAAGGCCTTAATTAGAAAGCCAGACCTTGTAGAATCAGCAGACATACTTTTAATGGAAGCAACTTACGGTGACAGGGTCCACGAACCTTACAAGGCCTCTGAAGACAAGCTAATAGAAATTATAGAAGAAACAGCAGCTAGGGGAGGGTCTGTAATTATTCCATCCTTTGCAGTAGGCAGGACCCAAGAGCTGATTTATCAACTTAATAACTACTACGACAAGGAAGGCTTTGAAGAATATAAGCGCATACCAATTTATGTAGACTCACCTATGGCCTTTGAAGCAACAGAAGCCTACCAAAAAAACTCAGACCTTTTCAATGACCAAACCAAGGAACAGATTTTAGCTGGAGACAATCCATTTTCCTTTCCTAATCTAAGATTTGTAAAGACAGTTGAAGAATCTATGTCCCTAAATAAATCTAACTTCCCTAAGGTAGTAATCTCTGCATCAGGAATGGCAGATGCAGGTAGGATAAGACACCACTTAAAGCACCATATTTGGGATCCAAAGAATACGATTCTTTTTGTAGGCTACCAAGCCAATGGATCTACAGGTAGAAAAATTTTAGATGGAGCCAAAGAAATCAGACTCCTAGGTGAAGAAATCCAAATTAGGGCTGAAATAAAAGAGCTCCAAGGCCTATCTGCCCATGCAGATAAGAATATGCTTTTAGATTGGCTAGGAGCCATAAAACACAAGCCAAAGAAAATCTTCCTAGTTCATGGAGAATTAGAGGCCCAAGAAAACATGAAGGCTGAAATAAAACAAAGGTTTAATATAGAGGCTGAAATTCCATGTCCAGGAGAAATTGTAGAAATTGGAAACACAGCCAACAAAGTCTCTATAGACCAGGACTATGGCATAGACCTAAAAGAATCCTTAGACAAGTCCTTAAAAGAAGTTTTGGACCTAATGGATGCCTACCAAAACCAAGAAAACAAAGACTTTGACCAAGACTTTATAAAGAAAAATTATTCAGAATATTCTGATTCCCTTTTAGAAATTAAGAATAGATTAATGGAACTAATAATGATAGAAAATCAGTAGGTTAGAAAATTTTTTCGTGTAAAATTAAGAATTTTATGGTAATATTTTTAAGTAAAAAAAGAAAGAATTATTGAAATTTGTTATAAACAAGGAGAAACCTACATGAAGGTAATTGTAGTAAAAAATTATGAAGAATTAAGCCAAATGGCAGCAGACCTAGTAGCCCAAGAAATGCAAGCCAAGGACGAGATTGTTCTAGGCCTGGCAACAGGGTCCACCCCAGAAGGCATGTACAGTATTTTAGTAAAAATGTACCAAGAAGGAAAACTAGACTTTTCTAAAGTAAAATCTTTTAACCTAGATGACTACCTAGGCTTAGAAGAAGACAATGACCAGTCTTACAGGTACTTTATGAACAAGCACCTGTTCTCAAAGGTAAACATAAAAAGAGAAAATACTTTTGTACCTCCAGCTATGACCAAGGACCCAGAAAAAAGTGGCCTTGAATATGACCAAAAAATCCTAGAAGCTGGAGGCATTGACCTACAAATTTTAGGCATTGGAATAAATGGCCACATAGGCTTTAACGAACCTGGACCAGCCTTTGTTGGACCAACTCACAAGATTGACTTAAGTGAAGAAACTATAAAGGCTAACTCTAGATTTTTTGAAAAAATTGAAGATGTACCTAAACAAGCAATAACTATGGGCATGAAATCAATTTTAAATGCCAGAAAGATTATCCTAATAGCCAACGGACAATCTAAGGCTGATGCTATTTACAAGACTATAAAGGGACCAATAAGTCCTGAAGTTCCATCAAGTATTTTACAATTACACCAAAATTTGACTATAATAATAGATGAAGAGGCAGCAAAAAAACTAGAATAATAACAAGTAAAATGGAGAAGATAGTATGATGAATAAGAAGGTAAAGAACCTAGTATTGTATTTAATTTTATTACTTATATTATTCCTATCCAGCCTATCTCCCTTATTTGGCAAGGAGATTTTATGGAAGGAAAAGTATAACAAGACCATTCCCTTTGCAGGAATTTACTTCGATATTCCCACCAATGTAGCCAACTTAAAAATTAGAAGGTCTGAAACAGAAGGACTTTTAAATGATTTAATCTCCTATGACGTGGAATTTGAGTACACAGGAGTAGATTCATCAATGAGAATCCTTGGCAAAACTGCTGAACAAAGTTTTTTTGGCGACACAGTAGTACCAAAACACTCTAAGGCCACCTTAAAAGGGGAATATGACAAAATAAACAACTTGATTTTTGACGAAAAATTAAACTATGGAGACCTACACAAAAATGTAGAAAACTACAAGTTTGTTTCAACTTCAGAAATTAGGGTGCCTTTGGCAGAAGCTGTAAAAAATTATAAGTTTAGAATAACTTATGAACCAAAAAGACTGGTCTATGACGAAGGAGTAGAACTTTCTAAAGTTTCAGTGTTTTTAACTAACTCAAGAGTAGACAACTTTACTGACGGTGAATATATTAATGCCTCAGAAACCCAAAGCTTTAATGAGTCTGGCATGTATGTAAATGTTCTAGAAATTTATGACGGAGAAAAAATTTCCTCAATGAACTTCTGGCACAAGGTCAACAATGTATTATTTATACTTTCAGTAATCCTAGTCCTAGCCTTAATATGGTTTGATAGACTAAAGAGTCCTTACCTTATGATTCTGGCAATGATGGTAAGTATATTGACCTTCTTTAGGTTCTTTGAATTAGGAGTATCAGTTAGAGCAGTCTTAATAGCCTTCCCAATTTTTGGCTTCCTAGATGTAATAGTAGGCAGACAGACTATGAGAGACAAGTTTGCCTTTAACAAGTATGACTTTTCCCAAGGCCTACTAGGAGCTTTATTAATGTTCTTCCTAGCCATGATAGTATATCTTTTACCAAAATTAATATAAGAAAGTCAAACAAGGGCCTAGGCTCTTGTTTTTTTGTCGCCATAAAATGATGAAAAAATTTTTACTTTGTTGTATTCTATAAGGAGACAAAATAAATTTAAGGAGTGAAAAAATGGCTGCATTTAAATTTGAAATTGTAAAAAAATTTGGAGTTATTGGTCAAAAGGAAAATGGTTGGACCAAGGAACTAAACTTAGTTGCCTATAACGATTTTCCTGCCAAGTATGACATTCGTGAGTGGGATCCAGACCACCAAAAAATGTCCAAGGGCATAACTTTGTCCAAGGAAGAATTGTTAGAACTAAAAGAACTTTTAAAAAACATTGATTAAGTCCTATGTTAGTTATTGAGGGCCTTGTTGAAAGTATCGTTTATAGAAGCGAAAAAAATTCCTATACTGTAGCTAGACTTGCAACTGAGGATGGTATGCTTACTATTGTCGGTTATTTTCCCTACCAACCTATAGGAGCTAGTATAAAAGCCTCTGGAGAAATGATCTACCATGACAAGTATGGAGAGCAGTTTAAGGTAAAGAGACTTTTATCCAAGACTGCTACTTTTTCCAATTCTATGGAGGCTTATTTAAGATCTGGAGCCATAGACTATATTGGCCCAACTTTGGCTGAAAGAATTATAGACCAGTTTGGGGACCAGACCTATGACATTTTCAAAAACACACCAGAAAAACTAATGGAAGTCCCTGGCATAGGCAAGAAGACCTATAAAAAAATCATGGACTCTTTTAATGACCAAGTAGACCTTAGAGACCTGATGATTGAGCTATCAAATTATGGCATTAGCAAAAACTTGGGAGAAAAACTTTTCCAAAAGTATGGCGATGGAGTCTTAGAAGTAATTAAGAAAAATCCTTATCTTTTAATTGATGCTGTTGATGGGATTTCTTTTAGAACTGCTGACCAAATAGCCAAGGAAGCTGGCGTAAAAGAAAATGACCCTAATAGAATTGAAGCTGCTATGGTTTATTTATTAAAGGCAGCTAGCAACGAAGGGTCTTCTTACTTGCCTTATGAAGATTTAAAGTTACGAACTAAGGATTTTCTAAGATTAGAGGACAAGGACATAGAAAATAGCGAAAAAAACTTTGCTACTAACAGAAATATTTCCTTGGTCCAAGAAGGCAGAATTGTTAAAGCCTATCTTAGCAAGTTATATTCTTGTGAAAACTATATAGCCTTAAAGATTAACAAGCTAAACAAAACTGGCCTATATTGTCCACTGGCTTCTATTGATTCTAAGATTTCTATGATTGAATCTTTGGAAAATATAAACTTTGCCCCTCAGCAGAAAGAGGCTATAAAGTCAGCCTTTAAAAACAGGGTCCTAATTATAACTGGAGGACCTGGAACTGGAAAGACTACTACCTTAAAGGCAATTTTGCATATTGCAGAAGAATTGGGTATAAGTTACTGTTTGGCAGCTCCAACAGGCAGGGCAGCCAAGAGGATGGAAGAGGCTACAGGACAGGAATCCAAAACTATACACAGACTGTTAGAATACCAATTTAATGGCTCTCATATGGTCTTTGGGAAAAATGAAGAAAATCTCTTGGACCAAGAAATGGTTATTGTAGATGAAATGTCTATGGTAGACACCCAACTACTAACAGATTTATTAAGGGCCATGGGCTCTAGGTCTAGGCTAATTTTATTGGGAGATGTGAACCAAATTCCATCTGTAGGCCCAGGCAACATTTTAAAAGACTTAATTGGCTCTTCCTTGCTTCCAATTGTAGAATTGAAGAAAATTTTCAGACAAGAAGGAGGGTCTAAGATTGTAGACAATGCCCACAGGATTAACCAAGGTTATCTACCCTTATTAAATGAAAAGGGCAGTGACTTTTTTATGATTGCTTCTAAGTCTGAAGTTGAAACAGTAAATAATATTAAAAGCTTAGTGGCAACTAGGTTGAAAAATTTTTATGGCTTTGATCCAAAAAAAGACATCCAAATTATGACTCCTATGAAAAAGGGCCTAGTTGGCGTTGAAAATTTAAATTTTGAATTGCAAAATTCCTTGAATCCTCCAGATTTTTCCAAGGACGAACTGGTCTTTGGAGCTTGTGTCTTTAGACTAGGAGACAAGGTGATGCAAACTAAAAACAACTACCAAATGGAATGGGAGGCCTATACAGAAGATAGGATTGTTTATGATTCTGGTTCTGGAATTTATAATGGAGACATAGGCTTTATAAAAAAAGTCAATAGTTTATCTAGGACCTTAGTTGTAGATTTTGATGGCAGGGAAGTTTCATATACAGAAGAGGACTTAAAGGATTTGACCTTGGCCTATGCCATTACTATTCACAAGTCCCAAGGTTCAGAGTTTCCAGTTGTGATTATTCCAATCCACTATGCTCCTGAACTTTTGGCTAATAGGAATTTAATTTATACTGCCATAACTAGGGCAAAAAAACTAGTAGTCCTAGTAGGCAAGGAACAAAGACTTAAGACTATGATAGACAATACCTATGTTAATGAAAGGTTTACAGGCCTAAGAGAAAAAATCAAAGATTTTAATAGGGTGGTTATAGGTGACGGCAAGAAAAATATGTTTAATTTGTAATAGGCAGACCCAGTCTTTCACCTATATATGTGATTCTTGTTTGGAACTTTTTTCTCCCAAGGCAGAAAGAGTTACTAGAAGTTTCACTTATGTAGATGAGGCTTACTCCTGCTTTTATTATGGTTCTCTTTTAAAGGAGACTATTAGATTATTTAAGTTTGCTCAAAAAAGATATTTGGCTTATTTGTTTGGAGAAATTCTTATAGACAAAATTTTTTCCCTAGGTCTTAATAAAAAAGTGGACTTATTGCTGCCAGTGCCTATTCACAAAAACACCCTAGCTAAAAGAGGCTACAACCAAGTGGAACTTATAGCTGACCAAATATGCAAGGACACAAAAATAAAGCTACAAACAAACAATCTTATTAAAATAAAAATGACCCAGGAGCAGGCTAGACTTGATATGTTTGCTAGGCAGACTAATCTTATAGATTCTTTTCAAGTTTTCCAGCCTGAAAAAATCAAGGACAAAAACATTTTGTTATTAGACGATATGATTACTACTGGATCTACTATAGAGGAATGTGCCAAGGTCTTAAAGGCAGCAGGAGCAGCCAGGGTCTATGCCCTTTCTCTAGCTACTAGCCACTAGATAGATAAATAAACTTGAAAATTAGCAGACCAAAACCTTATAATACTTATAGAGAGGGAAATATCTAGGGTGCTAGAAAAATTTTATCAGAAAGAGGAAAAATCTTGTTAAAGAATTTTGGACTTATAGGTTTAAACCATAAGGAAACTCCCATAGAAATTAGGGAGAAAATACACTTTTATGACAAGGATAAAATTGAAAGCCTAAGTTATTTTTCAGAAAACTTTGTAGAAGAAGCTTTGATTTTATCTACATGTAATAGAACGGAAATATATTTTGTAGGAGAAAATATAGACCAGGCAGCTGCCAATATTGAAGGTTACTTAAAGGACTTTTTCCAAGTAGACCTGGAAGGTAGGCAGCTAATTAAATTATATAATGAAGAGGCCTTAAGACACCTTTTCAACACAGCCATAGGCCTAGAGTCTTTGATTATAGGAGAGGATCAGATTCTAGGTCAGATTACTGATGCCCAGATTTTGGCCATTGAAGTTGGCTCAGCTGGCAAGTATCTTAACAAGGTCTTTAGAGAGGCTATAACCTTTGCCAAGTGGACCAAGACCCAGTCAGGGGTTTCTGCCATACCAGTTTCTATTTCTTATATGGGCATTAGGAAAATTGAAGAGGCCCTAAGACTAGAAAATGAAAAGGCCTTGGTTATTGGCCTAGGAGACATGGGCAAACTTGCTGCCATGTATTTAGTTGAAAGGGGAGCCCAAGTTATAGTTGCCAACAGGACCTATGAAAATTCTGTAAAAGTTTCAAAGGACCTTGGTGGCCTGGACATAGTCCACTACAAAGACTTAGACCAGGCTATTTTAGACTGCAAAATTTTAATTACTGCTACTTCATCTCCTCACACTATAATCAAGGAAAAAAACATTGAGCCTAGGACTGAGGACCTTTATATAATGGACCTAGGCCTACCTAGAGATGTTGAGGCTAGTGTTGGAGACATGGACCATGTTCACCTTTATGACATAGACAATCTAAAGGAACTTTCAGACGAAAATCTAAAAAAGAAAAAAGACCTTTTAGACAAGTTCCAACCTGAAATCCAAGAAAAAATTTCTGAAATTACCAGATGGTGGACTCAGACCAAGGTGGATCCCATTATGGAATCTGCTGACCAAAGGTGCAAGGAAATTGCAGATGTGACCTTAAATTATATTTTTAGAAAAACTCACTTAAGTCACAGGGAAAAGGGCAAGGTGGAAAAAATCGTTAGAGCCTCAATTAGAAGGGCCATGAGAGAGCCTTTAGTTGCCTTAAAGAACATGGAGTCAACAGAGGAAAAAAATATAGCCATTAAGGTTTTGAAAGAGGTTTTTGACCTATGAGATATTTGCCAGTAAGTATAGACACTAGGGACAAAAAAATCCTTGTAGTTGGCGGTGGCCAGGTGGCCTATAGAAAGGTAAAAAGTCTTTTGCCAACAGAATTTTCTATAGACATAGTTTCTTCAAGCTTTATAGACGACTTTAAAAACCTGCAAGCCAATCCAAGGCTAAGCTTTATTTGGAAAAAAGTTGACTCAGACTTTGTCTTAGATTCATACGACTATTTGCTTATAGCTACAGACTCTAAGACAGCCAATGAAATCCTAGAAGCTAAGGCAAGGGAAAAGAAGATTCCTTTTCTAAATGCTTCTAAATCTGAAAACTCAGACTTTATTATGACCAAGCTTGTGGCCAGTGAGGACCTGACCATTAGCCTATCAAGTGGAGGGAAAAATCCAGCCCTTTTAGGAATAATAGCCAAGGACTTAGAAGAGCTTATAAGGAATATAGACCAAGAAAAGATTTCAGCCTTAAACGACCTGAGACAAAAACTAAAAGACCAAGGGGAAAAAAACATAGGCTCAATAATAGTCGACCTGTATAAAAAGCCCCTGGCAGACATAAAAAAATACGGAGAAGAAAATTGCAAATAACAATTGGTTCAAGAGGGTCTAATCTGGCCCTTATACAAACAAAACACGTAAAAAAACTTTTGGAAGAAAGATTTCCCCAAGTCCAAGTAGACATAAAAATAATTCACACTACAGGAGATAAAATCCTAGACAGGGAAATTTCTAAAATTGGCGACAAGGGAGTCTTTGTCAAGGAAATTGAAAGGGCTCTAATAGATGGAGAAATTGACCTAGCTGTTCACTCAATGAAGGACATGCCAGGAAAAAGTCCTGAGGGCCTAGTCTTTGCCAACCCTCCTAAGGGAGAAGATCCAAGGGATATTTTAGTTGCAAAGGATAAAATTGAAAGCCTAGACCAAATGGAAGGCTTTTTAATTGGAACTGGCTCAGCCAGAAGGAAGATGCAGCTAGAAAGACTGTTGAAAAATATCCAAACTCAACCAATTAGAGGCAACATTGAAACTAGGATGGGAAAAATTGAAAGTGAAAACCTAGATGGAGTAATCCTAGCTAAGGCTGGCCTTTTGAGAGCTGGCTACCAAGATAGGATTTCCTACACCTTTTCCCCAAGAGAAATAATCCCATCACCTTGTCAGGGAATTTTGGCCCTCCAATACAGGGAAGACAGCCAAGTTATAAAATTTTTAGCAGAAATTTCTGATCCCTTCACCACTCTAAGATACCAAACAGAAAGGGCCTACCAAAAGGAATTAGATGCAGATTGCCATAGTCCAATAGGCTTGTATTCATCTTTTACTAGGTCTACTTGTAAGATACTTGCCTGCTTTGGTGACGGAGAAAAAAACATCCTAGTAAGACGTGAAATTGAAGGGGACATAAATAAAAGAGTTGACCTGGCTAGAAGGCTAGCTGACCAAGTGAAAGAGGCTGTTTATGAACAAGGGAATCGTTAAAATAACTGGAGCTGGCATAGGCCCAGCAGACATGTTAACTATAAGGGCCAAAAAAGCCTTAGATGATTGTGATGTTATTGTCTATGACAGGCTCCTTAATGAAAATATAATTAAACCTTATCTTGGCAAGAAGGAAATGTACTATGCAGGAAAAACTGCAGGAGACCACTATCTGACCCAGGACCAAATCAATGACTTGATCTTGGAAAAGGCCAAGGAAGGAAAGACTGTAGTCAGACTTAAGGGGGGAGACCCTTATATTTTCGGTAGAGGTGGAGAAGAAGCCTTACATCTTTTGGAAAATGGAGTGGACTTTGAAGTAATTCCAGGTATAACATCAGGTGTCTTATCTTTAATGTATGCAGGTATTCCAGCAACCTTTAGAGACATAGCCACCTCTATTAGCTTTATAACTGGCCACAGGAGCCAGGGCACAGAGGCCAACTTCTCCCAATATGCAGACCTTGAGGGCACCCTGGTTTTTTATATGGGCCTAAATAACTTAGACCAACTAAGTTCAGACTTAATTGCTGCAGGTATGGACAAGGACAGGCCAGCAGCTGTAATTATGCATGGAGGCTACCCAGACCAAAGGGTCCAAGTTTCTACTATTGAAAATATTTACTCAGATATCCAAGGCAAGGGCTTTGGTTCACCAGCCCTAATAGTAGTTGGTGATGTTATAAACTTAAGAGACCAACTAAACTTCTACGAGAACCTGCCCTTATTTTCAAAAAAAGTCTTAGTTACTAGGGCCAGGTCCCAGGCTTCAAGCTTAAGAGAGAAATTAGAAAATCTGGGAGCCCAAGTTATTGAAGCTCCATGTATAGAAATAAAGGAAGTGGAAAATCCAGACTTTATTGCAGCCATCAAGGACTTTGATAAAAGGGCCTACAGCCACTTGGTTATCCATTCAGTAAATGGTGGAGAAATTTTCTTTAAGCACTTTTTAAAATACAGGGACCTAAGGGACTTAGCAGGAGTAAAAATTTGTTCCATTGGCAAGATGACTAGTAAGCTAATCAGGTCTTATGGCCTAAGGCCAGACATTGAGCCTGAAAACTTTGTTGGAGAAGACCTACTTGCTGCCATTAAGGCAGACTCAACAGAGGAAAAGAAAATCTTCTTGGCCCATTCTAACTTAAGTAGACAAGACTTGCTTCAAGGCTACAGGGACCTAGGTCAGCTAGATGCCTTTGTAGTTTATGAAAACACCTTGCCAGAGGAAAGGGTAGACTTTGGAGAAGTTGACTATGGTCTATTCACCTCATCATCAACAGTGGAAAATTATTTAAAGTTATATGGAAAAGAAAGTTTAGCAGGAGCCAAAGTAGTTTCAATTGGAGACATAACATCTAAGACCATTAAAGACCAAGGCTTAGACCTTTATGGCCAAAGCAAGGAAGCTACTATTGACTCGTTAATAGAATTTTTAAAGGAGGATGTAGAAAATGAGAATGAGAAGAACTAGGAACAACCCCCTTATTAGACAAATGATTAAGGAAACTAGCCTAGAAACAAGTGATTTTATTTATCCCCTTTTTCTAGTTGAAGGCCAGGGGATCAAGGAAGAAATTTCATCTCTACCAGGAGTTTATCATTTCTCAGTAGACATGTTAGAAGATGAAATAAGAGAATTAGAAGACTTAGGCATAAAGGCTGTAATCCTTTTTGGTATTCCAGACCACAAGGACTCTTGTGGATCAGGAGCCTATGACCCAGATGGCATTATCCAAAAGGCCATAAGGAAAATAAAAGATTTAAGTGCCAAGATTTTAGTAGTAACTGATCTTTGCATGTGTGAATATACAGACCATGGCCACTGTGGTATCTTAGACCAAGAAGGCCAAGTTGTAAATGACCAAACCCTAGAATATTTAGCAAAAATTGCCCTGTCCCATGCCCAAGCAGGAGCCGACATAATTGCCCCATCTGACATGATGGACTTTAGGGTAAAAAGAATTCGCCAAGAACTAGATGAAAATGCTTTTGAAAATATTCCAATAATGGCCTACTCAGCTAAGTATGCCTCATCTTACTATGGACCTTTTAGAGAGGCTGCCCAATCTGCCCCACAATTTGGAGACAGAAAGTCTTATCAAATGGACTTCCACAATGGTGACGAAGCCATGAGAGAAATCCAACTAGACCTAGACGAAGATGCAGACTTTATAATTATAAAGCCAGCCTTAGCCTACCTAGATGTTATAAAGGAAGCCAGCTTTACCTTTAATATCCCCCTAGTTGCCTACAATGTTTCTGGAGAATATTCTATGCTAAAAAAGGCCATTGAAGCTGGACTTTTAAATGAAGATGTAATTTACGAAAGTTTAATAGCCATGAAAAGGGCAGGGGCCAAACTTATAATCTCTTACCATGCCAAGGAAGTGGCCAAGTGGCTTAAGGAGGGAAGATATTGAAACTTTATCATAGAGCCATAGAGGTAATGCCAGGTGGAGTTAATTCACCTGTAAGGGCCTTTGGTTCAGTGGGAATGGAACCAGTGTTTTTTAACTATGCCAAGGGGCCCTATGTTTTTGATGTTGATGGCAAGGAATATGTAGACTTTGTTTGTTCCTGGGGACCAATGATCTTAGGCCACGGCAGAGAAGACCTTATAGACAAGGCCAAGGCCTATTTGGACCAAGGGCTAACCTTTGGACTGCCAACTGAAGTTGAAGTTGAAATGGCAGAATATTTAACCAAGGCCACAAATACAGACATGGTTAGAATGGTAAACTCTGGAACAGAAGCTACCATGTCAGCCATTAGACTGGCTAGAGGTTATACTGGCAGAAACAAATTAATAAAATTTGAAGGCTGTTATCATGGCCATTCAGATGCCCTCTTAGTAAAATCTGGATCAGGAACCCTAACCTACAAGGCGCCAACATCTTTGGGAGTGCCAGAAGAAGTAATTAAGGACACTATTGTTTGTCAGTACAACAAGATTGAAGATGTAAAGGAACAAATTGCAGCTAACAAGGACCAAATAGCCTGTGTAATAATAGAACCAATAGCAGGCAACATGGGCGTAGTTGTTCCAGATCAAGACTTTATCCAAGAATTGAGAAAAGTTACAGAAGAAGCTGGCATAGTTTTAATTTTTGACGAAGTAATAACTGGTTTTAGGACCAGCTTTGGATCTATTGCTAAAGACTTTGGAATAGAAGCAGACCTTTATTGCTTTGGAAAAATCATAGGAGGAGGCCTACCAGTAGGAGCCTTTGCTGGCAAAAGAGAAATAATGGAAAAACTTTCACCTACAGGTGGAGTCTACCAGGCAGGAACCTTGTCAGGCAACCCTCTTGCTATGAAAATGGGTCTAGACGTTTTACACTACCTTGAAGACCACCAAGAAATCTACGACAAACTAGACAAACTGGCTAGCAAATTAGAAGCAGGATTTAACAAAAATCTAGAAATAAGTGGAGTTAAGGGAAAAGTTTCTAGGTACAAGTCAATGCTTAGTCTTTTCTTTGGAGACTTTGACCAAATAAAATCCTATGAAGATGTAAAAAATGCCGACACAGAAACTTACAAGCTTTACTTTAAGAAGATGTTAGAAAGAGGCTACATTGTAGCTCCAGCTCAATTTGAAGCCATCTTCCTATCAGATGCCCACACAGAAGCAATGATAGACAAGTTCCTTGCAGATAATCTTCAAGTATTAAAAGAAATAGCAGGGGAAAAATAAATTTAAGTCCTAGGCAGAAGTTTTGCCTAGGATTTTTATGTTTAAAATAAAGGAGAAAATAAAAAAGAAAAGTTTGGGCTTTGTTTTTTATGTAAGAACTTTCTTGAAAGAGGACGATCTACTTTATCTTTACAAAAAATTAAATCTATTATATACTTTAATAAAGATTATATGGAAAGAGTAGGCTAAAATTTACTAACAGAGAGCTGGCGGCTGGTGGGAGCTAGTAGAAGTTTTCGTTGAAGATGATTCCATTTTTGCTTTTGGCCGTCTTACTTGCGTTAAAAGTCAAAGTTGATCTATATTAGATAAGTAGAGTGGAACCGCGGATAACTTCGTCTCTTTGTTGACGGAGTTTTTTTATGCTGAATTTAAGACTATACGAAGGAGAAAATAATGACTAAGAAATCACTGTATGTTACAACACCAATTTATTATCCCAATGACTTCCTCCACATTGGTCACACTTACTGCACAATAGCAGTAGACACTTACAAAAAATTTAAGACCTACCAAGGTTATGACGTGTTCTTCACAACAGGAACAGACGAACATGGACAAAAGCTAGAGGACAATGCAGCAGCCAATGGCTATGACAATCCCCTAGACTATATAGACCCAATTGTAGCTTCAACTAAAAAGCTATGGGAAAGCCTGGACATTCACTATGACGCCTTTATTAGGTCTACAGACCCTCAACACGAAAAAAATGTTCAAGCTATTTTCCAAAAACTTTATGACCAAGGAGATATTTACAAGGGAGACTATGAAGGCTACTATTGTACACCTTGTGAGTCTTTCTGGACTGAAACCCAAGTTGGAGAAGACCATCTTTGTCCAGACTGTGGCAGACCAGTTCAAATCCAAAAAGAAGAAACTTATTTCTTTAGATTATCTAAGTACAGAGAAAGACTACTTCAACACTACAAGGACAACCCAAGTTTTATTATGCCAAAGTCCAGGGAACATGAAATGATCAATAACTTCCTTAAAGACGGCTTAGAAGACCTTAGTGTTACCAGGTCTAGTTTTTCTTGGGGAGTTAAGGTGCCTTTTGATCCAAAACACGTTGTCTATGTATGGATTGATGCCTTGTCTTGTTATTTAACAGCAGCAGGCTATGGCTATGACCAAGAAAGATTTGAAAGACTGTGGCCAGCATCAACCCACTTTGTGGGCAAGGAAATTATGAGATTTCACACCATCATTTGGCCAGCGATTTTAATGGCCTTGGGCCTAGAACTTCCTAAACAAGTTTTTGGCCATGGTTGGGTACTATTTGACAATGAAAAAATGTCCAAGTCTAAGAAGAATATTTTCTATCCAGAGCCAATTATCCAAACTTATGGAGTTGATGCCTTGAAATACTTCTTGCTTCGTGAATTTTCCTTTGGCCAAGATGGATCTTTTACTAGGGAAAAATTTATTAACAGACTAAACTCTGACCTGGCCAACGACTTAGGTAACCTAGTATCTAGAACTGTTTCTATGATAGAAAAATATACTGATGGCCTAATTCCAGAGGCTAGAACTTATAATGAAGTAGATGAGGACTTGAAGGCTGTTGCCCTTACCATTTTAGACAAGGTTAATGAAAAAATGGAAGACTATGATTTTTCAGGAGCCTTTGAAGATATTTGGACCTTAATTAGAAGGACCAACAAGTATGTAGACGAAACAGAACCATGGATAGCAGCCAAGGACGAAGACAAGACGAGAATAAACACCATTCTATATAACCTAAGTGAGTCCTTAAGGATAATTTCCAACTTGCTATATCCATTCTTAACAGAAACTTCCTTAAAGATAAGACACCAACTAGGCCTAGAAGACCTTCCAAAAATAGAAGATGCCAAGGTCTGGGCCATGACCAAACCAGGAACTAGGGTTAAGAAATCTGAAATTATCTTCCCAAGACTTGATGTGAAGGTGGAAATGGAAGCCATGGTTGACAAAAATGAGGCCCTTATTAAGGCCAGGGAAGAAGAAAAGAAATCCCAAGACCTAAAGGACCAAATAGCAGACGACAAAAAACCAGAAATTACCCTAGATGATTTAGAAAAATTAGATATAAGAATGGGTACAGTTAAAAAGTGTATAGACCATCCAAATGCTGACAGACTTTATGTCCTAACTGTAGACCTTGGCCACAAGGATATTACTATAGTAACAAACTTAAAGTCTAAGTATTCCATAGAAGAAATGGAAGGCAGAAAGCTTTTTGTCCTTTACAACTTAAAGCCTCACAACTTTAGGGGCATAGACTCTGAAGGCATGCTTTTGGCAGCAGAAGATGGAGATGGAAAGCTGGCTCTTTTAACTGTAGATGAAGAACTTAGAAATGGAGCAAAAGTAGAATAATGATAGATGCACATGGCCACTTAGAAGACCAGGCCTTTGACCAAGATAGACATGAAATCCTAGCCAACTTAAAGGCAGATGGAGTAGACTATTTCTTTAATTGTGGGTCTAACCTAGAAGCTTCTCAAATGGCAGTAGATTTTTCAGAAAAATATGACAATGTTTATGCCATAGTTGGCATCCATCCCCTAGATGCTGATGAATTTTCTCAAGAAGCCTTAGAAAAAATTCAAGCAATGACTAAGAAGGAAAAAGTTGTAGCCATAGGAGAAATAGGCCTAGACAACCACTATGACGACAGCCCAAGCCCTGAAGATCAAGAGAAAGCCTTTAGGGCCCAGCTGGATTTGGCTGTAGACTTAGACTTGCCAGTTGTAATTCACACTAGGGAGGCTGACCAAAAGACCTTTGATATACTAAAGGCCTACAAAGAAAAGTACCAAAACTTTTCTGCCCTTCTTCACTGCTACTCAGGATCAGTAGAGCTTATGAGAGAGTATATGAAACTAGGTTTTTATATAAGCCTTGGAGGAGTAACTACCTTTAAAAACGCCAAAAAGCCAAAAGAAGTTGCAGTTGACGTACCCCTAGACAGACTACTTTTAGAAACAGACTGTCCATATTTGACTCCAGAACCATTTAGGGGCAAGAGAAACCAGCCTAAGTATGTGGCCTATACAGCAGAAAAAATCGCTGACCTTAGGGGCATGGATCTGGAAGACCTGGTGAAAGCAACTGATGCTAACACCCTAAGATTTTATAGGTTGACTAATGATTAAAGAAGTTATTGTAGTAGAAGGCAGAGATGACGAACAAGTAGTAAAAAGGGCAGTGGAAGCTGACGTAATCCAAACCCATGGCTATGCCTATGGCAAGGGCCTAATAGAAAAGCTAAAAAAATTAGACCAGACCAGGGGCCTAATAATTTTCACTGACCCAGACTATGTAGGCAAAAAAATTAGAAAGGACCTGGCAGAAAAAATTCCAGGAGCCAAACACGCCTTTCTCCCAAGGGGCAAGGCCATTAAGGGAGAGGACATAGGAGTGGAAAATGCCAGCCCAGAGGACGTAAGAAGGGCCATAGAAAAGGCCAAGCCCCAAGAAAGAAACAGCCAAGGAAACTTT
Organism: Bacillota bacterium; assembly: GCA_030532225.1. Lineage (GTDB taxonomy): Bacteria > Bacillota > Clostridia > Tissierellales > Peptoniphilaceae > Neofamilia. The sequence goes on along the minus strand of JAUNLQ010000002.1, from coordinate 52,733 downwards.
GTCCAAGCAGACCTAAACAAGTATGGCCTAAGTGGCAGACCTAACTCTAAACAAATAAGAGAACAAGTAGCAGCCAGGCTTAACATAGACTATGGCAATGGCAAGCAATTTTTAAGGATCCTAAATTCCTTTCAAGTAACAAGGGAAGAATTGGAAAAAGTCTTGGAGGAAATTGACCTATGAATTTAACATCAGCAAGAGAATTAAAAAATTTGTTAGACCAATATGGCTTTTCCTTTACCAAGTCCTTAGGCCAAAACTTTTTAATTGACCAAAATATAGTAGACAAAATAATCAGACAGGGACAAATTGAAGGAGAAAATGTTCTGGAAATAGGACCAGGCATAGGTACCATGACCTATTCAATTGCCCAAAAGGCAAAAAAAGTCTTGGCCATAGAAGTAGACCAAAGCCTTAAGGATATTTTGGCCTACACCCTTGGAGAATTTTCCAATGTGAAAGTTCACTTTGCAGATGTTTTAAAAACAGATATAGAAAAGTTAGCCCAGGAATACTTTGGTGACCAGCCTTTTAAAGTTGTAGCCAACCTTCCTTATTATATAACCAGTCCTATATTAATTTATCTTTTAAAATCCCAGGCCAATATTTCTGAAATCATAGTTATGATGCAAAAAGAAGTGGCCCAAAGAATTGTTGCTGACCAATCGAAAAAAGATTATGGATCTATTTCAGTTTTCATAGCCTACTTTGGCCAAGCTGAAATTTTAATGACTGTACCAAATACAGTTTTTATGCCAAAACCTAAGGTAGATTCAGCAGTAATAAAAATAAAGATTGACAATAAAAATAAAGATGTTAACATAGGAGCCTTGGAAAAGATTCTAAGAGCTGCCTTTGGTCAAAGGAGAAAAACCATATTAAACTCCTTGTCCAAGGGTTTAGGTCTAGAAAAATCTCAAATTGAAGCAGTCCTAAATAGTTTAGAAATTCCTACAACTTATAGGGCAGAAAATATTTCTTTAGAAGAATATTTACAATTAAGCAGAGAATTAATAAAAAATGGAGGTAAAGATGTTTGACCAAGATATACTAATTAAATTAGCAGAAATATTTAAGTGTCTTAGTGATCCAACTAGGTTAAAAATCATTAAGTCTCTTTTAGATGGAGAAAAAAATGTTTCTAAAATTTGTGAGGAAATAGAAATGGAACAATCTGCAACCTCTCACCAACTGAAAAAGCTAAAAACTCTAAAACTTGTAAAGGCTAAAAAAATTGGTAGGGAAGTATTCTATAGTCTTGATGACGACCATGTTGTAGGACTTTTAACTGCAGGCTTAGACCATGTAGTTCATGACTAAAAAAATTTTTTTATAGATAATTTACAAACTTTTCATCTAAAAGTTTCAACTTGTTTAAGTAAATTCTATTTGGGTAAATTTACAATAGTAAAGAAAAAATTATTTATGAAAAGGAGTTTTTATTATGAAAAATGTTATCGTATATAGCAGTTCAACTTGTCCTTATTGCACACTTGCAAAAGACTATTTAAACGAAAAGGGTGTAGAATTTGAAGAAAGAAATATTTCTACATCTAGGGAAGCTAGAGAAGAACTTATGGCTAAAGGCCACACTGGCGTTCCTGTAGTAATAATCGACAACGAAGAAATCGTTGGTTTCGACAAGGCAAGAATTGACAGCCTATTAGACAAATAAAAAGAATTTTTTTGGGAGCCAAGTAGGCTCCCTTTTTATATACTTAGACCTAGGCCAACAAACTTGTCCTAGCAAGAAATATGTTATATAAAATTTCTGCCATATATGGATTTTTGCTAGTTTATATCATATAATTAAAGCTGGAGGACTATTATGGATGAAATGCTAAAAGTAGGCAAAACACAAATTTATATTGGAAATATTAGCTGGCTAGCTGTAATAATTTTTATTTTCTTAGCAGGATATTATTTAGTTAACATTGGAAACAGATATGTGGAAAGATCCAAGAGAATAAAAATTGATTTTGTTTTAATAAAGCGAATTTTTAGAGATTTGCTTATTTTATTTATTTCTATTTTTATCTTAAGAAAGAATCCAATTTTAGGCAAGGTACTTACCTCGGCTATTATTTCTGCTATTCTAGCTTATATTTTAAATCCCCTAGTAAATAAGTTAGAAGACAGAATAGGTAGAAGGGGTCTTAGTGTTGGTATTGTTTATTTGTCTATATTCTTACTTATAATTATTCTCTTTATAGTTGTTGTACCACAAATTACCTTAGAGCTTAGAAACCTAGTTTTAGATTTGCCTAAGTATGCAGATTATTTGGCCAAGAGATTTTCTTCTATAGCCCAAATGACTCCAGTTTTTGAAGACTCTGAAGCCTATAAGGCTGTAATTGATTCTTTAAACAAATCTTATAACAGAATAATTCAAAATCTAATGGATTGGATTTCTGATTCAGCATCATCTATAACAACAATAGTCAGTCATTCAGTACAAAATATAATTTCAGTTTTATTTTCTTTGGCTTTAATTATGATTATGACCTATTATTTCCTTGTAGATAAAATTAGGTACAAAGAAAAAGTAAAACAACTAATTCCTAGTCGCTTTAATGATGACATTAGATATTTAAGTGACCGTATAAACAAGATTTTAAGTGAGTTTATTAGAGGCAGAATTATACTGGCAGTTTTTGTTGGTGCCTTTACTGCTATCTTACTTTTAATTTTAAGAATAGACTTTGCCATTGTTATTGGAATTATTACCTGTATAGCTGATATTATTCCTTATATTGGACCTTTACTTGGATTTATACCAGCCTTCTTATTTGCTTTAATCCAATCTCCTTTTAAGGCTTTAATAGTGGCTATGTTCTATGTAATTATCCAATGGGCAGAAAATAATATTTTAGCACCAAAAATTATAGGTAATTCTATGGGGCTAAATCCCCTATTTATCTTCCTATCCATTGTTATTGGAGGTGGAATCTTTGGTGTTTGGGGAATGGTTGTGTCTGTTCCACTTGCAGCCACTGGCTTAGTATTAATAGAATTTTTTAGAAATAAATTGAAGGCAAAAAAAGAAGAAAAGGATGTAAATAATAGAAAATGAGAAAATTAGGACTTCACCAAGTTAGAAAAGAATTTTTAGATTTTTTTGAGGAAAAGGGCCACTTGGTCCACGACTCTTATTCACTTGTTCCAGTAAATGACAAGTCTCTTTTGTTAATAGGTGCAGGTATGGCGCCTTTGAAAAAGTATTTTACAGGGGAACTTGTGCCACCAAAGGCTAGAATGTCCACCTGCCAAAAATGCATGAGAACAGGAGACTTGGAAAATGTTGGAGTTACAGCCCGTCACGCAACATTTTTTGAAATGCTAGGAAACTTTTCTTTTGGTGACTACTTTAAAAAAGAAGCTATTCATTGGGCTTGGGAATTTTTAACTGAAAGGCTAGAAATTGACAAGGACCTACTTTGGGTTACTGTTTATCTTGATGACGATGAAGCCTATGAAATTTGGGAAAAGGAAATTGGCCTGCCTAAGGAGAGAATAGTTAGACTTGGCAAGGAAGACAACTTCTGGGAATTGGAAGTTGGACCATCAGGACCATGTTCTGAAATCCACATAGACAGAGGACCAAAATATGGAGACGATACTCAACCAGGTGGAGAAGGAGACAGGTTCTTAGAAGTATGGAACCTTGTATTTACACAATTTGATAAGGATGCAGAGGGCAACTACCATCCCCTTGCTAATCCAAATATAGATACAGGTATGGGCCTAGAAAGAATTACTGCAGTCCTAGAAGGAGCAGACAATATTTTTGAAATCGAGGCTATCCAAGATATTATCAAGAAAATTGAAGAAATTTCTGCCTACAAATATGGCAGCAACCAAGAAAAAGACATGTCAGTAAGGGTTATAACTGACCATATTAGGGCCATGACCTTCTTGGCTTCAGACATGGTTATTCCTTCTAACGAAGGCAGAGGCTATGTTATGAGAAGAATTATTAGAAGGGCAGCTAGACATGGAAAACTTCTAGGTATAGAAGACTTATTCTTAACAGACTTGGCCCAAGTTGTTATAGACTCTTGGTCAGTTTCTTATAAAGAACTAAAGGAAAAAGAAAACAAGATCCTTTCAGTAATTAGAACAGAAGAAGAAAAATTCGCCGAAACTTTAGACAAGGGTATAGAAATCCTATCTTCATATATAGAAGACCTTAAAAAAGAAGGCGAAACCATTCTCCAAGGCTCAGACGCCTTTAAACTTTATGACACCTATGGTTTCCCTCTAGACTTGACCAAGGAAATTTTAATAGAAGAAAATCTTCAAGTCGATGAAGCAGGCTTTAAAAAAGAAATGGAAAGACAAAGGGAAATGGCCAGATCTGCCTCCCAAGCTGGAGAGAATGTAGGCTGGTCAGCCCAAGATAGTCAAATGGAAATCCAAGGCTCAGAAACTAGCTTTTTAGGCTACCAAGGCACTGAAGGCTCAGGAAAGATTGTACAAATCTTAAAAGACGGAGCTCAAGTTAATTCCCTAGACCAAGGCCAAAAAGGAGCCTTAATCCTAGATGCATCTTCTTTCTATCCAGAAGGAGGAGGGCAAATTGGAGACAAGGGACTAATTTCCAACGAAAACTTTAGCTTTGTAGTTGAAGACACAAAGAAAACTAAAAGTGGAATTATCCTTCACCTAGGCAAGCTTGAGTCAGGGAAAATAAGCCTAGGAGACCAGGCTCAAACCCTAGTAGACCAAGGCAGAAGAAGGGCTATAGCTAGAAACCATTCAGCTACCCACCTTTTAAATGCAGCCTTAAAAAAAGTTTTAGGAGACCATGTAAACCAAGCAGGCTCTGAAGTAACAGACAAGGCCTTTAGATTTGACTTCTCCCACTATGAAGGACTTTCTAAGGACCAAGTTAGGGAAATTGAAGACCTGGTAAATCAATTTATCTACCAAGAAATTGAGTCTGAAATTTATGAAAAGTCCATAACTGAAGCCTATGATGAAGGGGCCATTGGAATTTTTGAAGACAAGTACAAGGACAAGGTAAGAATTGTTTCCTTCCCAGGAGTGTCTAAGGAACTTTGTGGCGGAACCCATGTTAAAAAGACCTCAGATATTGGTATCTTTAAGATCCTGTCAGAAGCAGGAATTGCCTCTGGAGTTAGGAGAATAGAAGCTACAACAGGCTCAAATGTTTATAAAATTTTGAAAGACTTAGAAGGCAAAGAAGAAAAGCTTATTGACATACTAAAGGCCAACAAGGGCAACCTTTTAGAAAAAGCCCAAGGCCTAGTAGAAGAAAATAAAAACCTAAACAAGGACTTAGAAGACCTTAAGAGACAAAGTGCTAGAAAGGGCATAGACGACATCTTAAATTCTTACAAGGAAGTAGCTGGCTTTAAAGTTCTTAAGGCTAGAATTGATGGCCAAGATGTTAACAGCTTAAGAGATTTGGCAGATGAAATTAGGGACAAGCTAGGTTCAGCAGTAGTAGTTTTGGGAACAGAAAATGAAGGCAAGGTAAACTTTGTAGTAACAGTTTCTAAGGATTTAATCCCTAAGAAATTAAATGCAGGCAAGATAATAAAAGAAGTTGCTGCCATTACCAAAGGTGGAGGTGGCGGCCGTCCAGATATGGCTACAGCAGGTGGAAAAGATGCTGAAAAACTTGACGAAGCATTGGATTCAGTGTACCATATAGTAGAGAATTTACTGTAAAGAAAAGAGAGTGAGAAAATGACTGATAAGAATATGTTCGAAACTCAAAAATTTTCAAAATTAAATGACTTAGTATCCATTAAGACTATTTTAAGAGAGGTTTATAAGGCCTTAGAAGAAAAGGGCTATGAACCTTATGATCAGATTATTGGCTATATTCTTTCAGGAGATCCTACCTATATTACTTCTTACAACAACGCAAGAAAATTAATTCGTGAAGTTGAAAGAGAAAAATTATTGGAAGAACTTTTGAAGGAATATTTAAAAGAAGATAATTAAGAGGTTTAGGTAGTCATTTTTCCTTGAGGATATGACTACCTAATTTTTTGCTTTATGGAATATAGAAACTTAGGAAAAACTAATATAAAAGTGTCTAGACTTTGTTTTGGGTCCCTTACTATGACCAAGTCTCAGGCCAATTTATCCAAGGACCAAGCAGGCGAACTTTTAGCCTTTGCTTATGACCAGGGAGTAAATTTTATAGATACAGCAGAACTTTATGACAACTATGACCTTATTAGACAAGTCTTTAAATATGTAAAAAGACAAGACCTAGTTATTACATCTAAGACCTACGCTTATTCAAAAGAAGGAGCCAGACAGTCTTTGGAAAAATATTTAAAGGAACTAAAAACTGACTATGCTGATATATTTTTGCTCCATGAACAAGAAAGTGAACACACCTTAAGAGGCCATTATGAAGCCTTAGAAGAACTGTGGAAGTTAAAGGAAAAAGGGTATATAAAAGCTATAGGAATTTCCACCCACAAAATCAGGGCTGTTAAGGCAGCTAGAGATTTTAAGGAAATAGATATAATTCACCCAATGACCAATATGCAAGGTTTAGGGATTTTAGATGGGACCATTGACCAAATGATGGCTGAGATTCACCGAGCCAAGGAGGCAGGTATTGGAATTTATGCCATGAAGGTTTTAGGCGGTGGCCATCTTAGGTCCAAAAGCCAAGAGGCAATTAAGTGGGCAGTAGACCAAAGGGATTTTGATTCTATAGCTTTAGGCATGCAAAGCCAAGAAGAAGTCCTGGCAAATGCTAAACTTATAAGTGGCCAAGTCCTAGAAAAAGACCTGGCAGATCAACTTATAAAGAGAAACAGGACTATAGATGTAGAAGAATACTGTGTTGGCTGTGGCAGATGTGCTGAAAAATGCAAGTCCCAAGCCATAGAAATAATAGAGGGCAAGGCAGTAATTAACAAGGATAAGTGCATCCTTTGTTCTTATTGTGCCTCTGTTTGTCCAGATTTTTATATAAAGGTATATTAATGGAAAGATTTTTAGGATTAGATGTTGGAGAAAAGACTATTGGCTTAGCTGTTAGCGACCCTTTAGGCATAACAGCCCAAGCTGTCACAACAATAAAAAGAACAAGCAACAAGGAAGACTATGAAAGGGTTAAGGAATATATTGACTACTATAAGATTGAAAGCCTAGTTGTAGGCCTTCCCTATAATATGAATGGAAGCCTAGGCCCTTCTGCTGACAGAGCAAAAAAGTTTGCTGAAAAGCTTAGAAACAAGTACCAGGTCCAAATAATTTACCAAGACGAAAGAATGACCACTATGAGTGCTGAAAGAGTTTTGATTGAAGCTGGTGTCAGGAGAGAAAACAGGAAGACCCACATAGACAAAATCGCAGCAGTTTTTATTCTACAAGCCTTTTTAGATTCTAGATTCTAGATGAAAGGATGGTATTATGCAAAAATTAGCCTTTGAAGACGACCAAGGACAATATGTAGATTTTATAGTAAAAGCTCAGTTTAACATAGGCTATTCAAAGTATATAGCTATACTTCCAGTTGATGAAATTCAATCACCAACTTATATATTAAAAATTGAAATGGACGATAATGGAAACGAAGTATTTGTAGGCATTGATGACGAAGAACTTAAAGAAGTTAGCAAGGCCTATGAAAAGGTAAGAAATCAGAACATGCAATGAGGTGGACACCATGAATAGAATGGACAAGGCATTCAAAATATTAGCAGAAAAAGGCTATAAGACCACAGAACCAAGAAGGGTTTTGTTAGAGTTTTTAGATAAGGACAAAAACAAACACCTATCCTGTGACGAAATTTATGATAGGTTATCTACAGACCACCCTAACATGGGCATAGCCACAATATACAGAAATATGCAGTTATTTGAGGAGCTAAATATTGTTACAAAACTGACCCTTGATGACGGCGTAGGCAGATACGAATATGCTGAACTTAGGGAAGATGCCCACCAACACCACCATCTTGTATGTTTAAATTGCAATAAATTAATAGAAGTAAAAGAAGACTTGCTTGGAGCCTTAGAAGTAGAAATTGAACAGGAACACGACTTTAAAATTGTAGACCATGACCTGAAATTCTATGGCTATTGTTCCAAGTGCAAGTAAAAATACAAGGAGCGATGATGAAGAACAATAACAAAGTAAGATTAATACCCCTAGGAGGAATGAACGAAATCGGAAAGAATATGTTCGTAGTCGAATATAGAGACGATATTATTATAATCGACTGTGGAATAACTTTCCCAGAAGAATCCATGCTAGGAATTGACGTAGTAATTCCAGACTTTTCTTATTTAAAAGAAAACAAGAAGAAGATTAAAGGAATGGTTTTAACCCATGGTCACGAAGACCATATTGGAGCCATTCCATACTTTATTAAAGAAGTAGGAAACATAGATATATACGGCAGAGACCTGACCCTAGGACTTTTAAAAAACAAGCTACAAGAACACAAGCTATCAGATGCCAAACTCCACAGAGTTGATGCAGGAGACACAATAAAGCTAGGCAAAATGGAAGTTGAATTTATCCAAACAACCCATTCAATTCCCCAATCATCTGCCATAGCCATAAAAACTCCTCAAGGTAACATTGTTCACACAGGAGACTTTAAGGTAGACTTTACCCCAATAGATGGAGGACCAATAGACTTAAATAGACTGGCCCAATATGGAGAAGAAGGCGTTGAGCTACTGATTTCTGACTCAACAAATGCCCACAGAAAAGGCTATACAATGAGTGAAAGAGTAGTAGGCCAAACTCTAAACAACCTATTTGCAAAATATTCTAGGAAGAGAATAATCGTTGCAACCTTTGCCTCTAATGTTCACAGGGTCCAACAAATTATTTCAGCAGCAGAGGCCCACGAAAGAAAAGTAGCCCTTTCAGGTAGGTCTATGATTACAACAGTGAAAACAGCCCAAGAGTTAGGACTTTTAAAAATAAAGAAGGACACTCTTATAGATATAAATGAAATTCACAAGTATGCTGACCACAAGGTAACCCTAATTACAACAGGATCCCAAGGAGAACCTTTCTCAGCTTTAACTAGAATTTCCAACGGCGACCACAAGAAAATTCATGTTACAAAAAATGACGTAGTAATCCTATCAGCATCTTCTATACCAGGCAACGAGCTAGCCATAGGAACAGTAATAAACAATCTTATGTCTAGGGGAACAGAGGTAGTTTATGAAGCCCTATCAGAAATTCACGTTTCAGGCCATGCCTGCCAAGAAGAGCTTAAGCTAATGATGAGCCTAACTAAACCAAAATATATTTTGCCTTTCCATGGTGAAATGATGCAAATGAAGGCCCACGAAAAAGTTGCCCAAAAAATGGGAATACCAGACAAAAACATACTAATGGTAGAAAATGGAGACGTATTAGAATTAGACTACAAGGGCATAGAAGTTAGCTCATCAGTCCAAGCTGGGGCAGTTTTAGTTGATGGTTTAGGCATTGGAGATGTTGGCAACATAGTCCTTAGAGACAGAAAATGGCTATCAGAAGACGGCCTAATAATAGTAGTAGTAACCCTATCTAAGAAGACTAAAAAAGTTTTATCAGGACCAGATATTATCTCTAGAGGTTTTGTCTATGTAAGAGAATCTGGAGACCTAATGGACGAGGCTAGGGGAGTTGTTTCCAAGACCTTAGAAAGACTAGAAAAACAAGGCAATTCAGATTGGAACCACCTAAAGACAGAAATAAAAGACGACCTTAAAAACTATATCTCTAGGGAAATCCAAAGAAAACCTATGATTCTACCAATAATAATGGAAGTATAATGAACGAAATAAACAAAGAGTATATAGAAAATTTTTTATACGACAATATTAAAAAGAAAAGTGATTTTTTAGAGGCCTTGGAAAAAGAGGCCCTGGAAAATCACGTTCCTATTATTAGCCCTGAAGTAGGGCAATTTTTAAGATTTCTTTTGGCCAGCAAAAAACCTAAAAGGATTTTGGAAGTTGGAACAGCAGTAGGCTATTCAGGCCTTTTAATGTTAGATGTTTCCCAGGAAATAGAAAAATTAGTAACAATAGAAATAAATGAAGAGACAGCAGCCATAGCCAAGGAAAACTTTAAAAAAGCAGGACAAGATTCTAGGGTCCAGCTTATTGTTGGTGACGGCTTAGAAGTTTTAAAGAACCTGGGAGACACCTTTGACTTTGTCTTTATAGATGCAGCCAAGGGCCACTACCAGGAATACTTTAATGAAATTAGAAAGATGCTAAATCCAGGAGGCCTTATAGTATGTGACAACGTACTTTATAAGGGCATGGTGGCCACAGACGACCTAGTAATTAGGAGAAAGAAAACCATAGTAAAAAGACTTAGAGCCTTTATAAAGGAAGTTATTAACCTAGAAGACTTTGAATCGTCTTTGCTTCCAATGGGAGACGGATTATTAGTAGCAGTGAGGATTAAATGAAAAAAGCAGAATTATTAGCACCAGCTGGTGATTTAGAAAAACTAAAAATGGCAGTTCTATATGGAGCTGACGCAGTATATTTGGGAGGAGAAGCCTTTGGCCTTAGAAAAAGAGCCAAGAACTTTACAGTTGACCAAATAGAAGAAGGGGTGAACTTCGCCCACCAAAGGGGAGTTAAGGTTTATGTAACCTTAAATATTATTCCCCACCAAGATGACATGACTGGAGTAGAAGACTATATTAGAGACTTAGACAGAATTGGAGTAGATGCAGTTTTAGTAGCAGACCCAGGTATGTTTATGAAAGTGAAAACAACAGCTCCCAATATGGAAATCCACATTTCCACCCAGGCCAATGTAACTAACTTGGAAACAGCCTTATTCTGGTACCAACAAGGAGCCAGAAGAATAGTTTTGGCTAGAGAGTTGTCCCTAGAAGAAATAAAACATATTACAGCAAACATTCCAGAGGACATGACCATAGAGACCTTTGTCCATGGAGCCATGTGTATGTCTTATTCAGGTAGGTGCCTAATCTCTAACTATATGATAGGCAGAGATGCTAACAGGGGAGATTGTGCCCAACCATGTAGATATAAATACAATCTTGTAGAAGAAACAAGACCAGGAGAATATTTCCCAGTCTTTGAAGACGAACAGGGAACCTTTATAATGAATTCCAAGGACCTATGTATGATCCAAAACATAGAAGACCTTATAGAAGCAGGAATTGATTCACTAAAAATCGAAGGCAGAATGAAAACAGTTTATTATCTGGCAACAGTAATAAGATCTTATAGGATGGCCTTAGATGACTATTATAAGGACCCAAAAAACTATAAATTCAATCCAAAATATTTAGAAGAAATCAAAAAAGTAAGTCACAGAGATTTTACAACAGGCTTTTATTATGGTCAGGCCAAAAACGATGCCCAAGTATATACAAGTAACTCCTATATAAGAGGCTATGACTTTGCAGGCCTAGTTTTAGACTATGATCCAGCAAGTAAAATTGCCACAGTAGAACAAAGAAACAGGATGTTCTTAGGAGACCAAATCGAAATCTTCGGCCCAGGCCAAGACCACTTTAGCCAAAAAATAGAATACATGACAGATGAAGAGGGAAATCCACTAGAAGTTGCCCCTCATCCTCAACAAATTCTAAAAATCAAAATGGACCAAGAAGTGGCCAAGGACTTTATGCTTAGAAAGGCCTATGACCAAGAAGAAAAATAAAAATTTTTACAAAAAAACAAAAAAGTTTAAATAATATTTGACAAATATAAGCAAATATGTTTTAATATTAAAGGTAAGACAAGTAGAAGTACCGCTTCTCACCTCGTGGCTGGCGCCTATAGGTTACAATTTATTATTTTAGGATAGTAATTTTTTTGCGGGTACTTTTATGGTATCCGCATTTATTTATTTCCGGGGGTGTAAACATAAAGGAATTAAAAATTAATCAGGAAATCAGGGACAAGGAAGTCAGACTAATTGGCGCTGACGGCGAACAATTAGGTATTATCCCAAATGGTAAGGCTCAAGAACTTGCTAGCCAAGCAGGACTGGATTTAGTATGTGTTTCTCCAAACGCAAAACCAGCTGTATGCAAAATACTAGACTATGGCAAATACAGATATGATCAAATGAAAAAAGCCAAAGAAGCAAAAAAGGCCCAAAAAGTTATTAATATTAAAGAAGTCAGAATGACTCCAAATATTGAAGAACACGACCTAAACGTAAAAGCTAAACAAGCTGAAAAGTTTTTATCTAACGGAGACAAGGTAAAAGTATCTGTTAGATTTAGAGGACGTGAACTAGGACACACAGACCAAGGGCGAGTAGTCTTAGACGATTTCCTAGAGATCCTTGGGGATAGGGCAGTAGTAGAAAAAAAACCAAAAATGGAAGGCAGAAATATGACTATGTATTTAATGCCTAATGACAAATAGGAGGAAAGAAAAATGGGTAAAATGAAAACTCATAGAGGTTCTGCTAAAAGATTCAAAAGAACTGGTAGCGGAAAACTAGCTAGGATGCAAATGGGAGTAACTCACATGACTGGAAAGATGTCTCCTAAAAGAAAAAGAAAATTAAGAAAATCAACACTTGTTAGCAGTGGCGACTTAAAGAGAATCGACCACATGTTACCAAGAAAGTAGGAGGCGAAAGAAATGGCAAGAATTAAAAGAGCAGTAAATGCAAGAAAAAAACATAAAAAAATATTAAAATTAGCAAAAGGTTACTTTGGAGGAAAATCCAAACTATTTAAAACTGCTAACCAAGCAGTAATGAAGTCACTAAACTACTCATACGTAGGAAGAAAACAAAGAAAAAGAGACTTTAGAAAACTTTGGATCCAAAGAATTAACGCAGCAGCAAGAATTAATGGCCTAAGCTATTCAAGATTCATCTCTGGCCTAAAGAAAGCTAATGTTGAAATCAACAGAAAAATGCTATCTGAAATAGCCATCCATGATGAAAAAGCTTTTGCCCAATTAGTAGAACTTGCAAAAGAAAACCTATAAAAACAAAACCTCAAGATCTAAAAATAGATTTTGAGGTTTTTTACATTTACATATAGTAAAATCTAAAAAATTATTTTTCTTTTTCAAAAAGATAAAGCTTTTCATTAATGTAAAAGTAGCCTTTCAATTTTTCGTCTTCCATAAAACCAAGGGCAATTAACTTGTCTCTTATATCATCATCTTCAGCTGGATTTTTGTTGGCTAAGTTGTAGTTATAATAAACATAGTCAGAGTTTTTATCATCTAAAAACACTAGTTTGCCAGGCCTAAGCTCAAAATCTAGCTTAGTTTTGTCAGAAAAATCAGTTAGGACATAAAAGGGTTGCCTAGCATCCTTATCAGTAAAGTAGGCAGTAAGGAAAACATCCACCAAGTCTCCATAATGTCTTTGACAGACTTCCTTGTAAATTTTGCTATCATCATTTAAGGTAGAGATTATTTCCTTATTTTCAAAGCCAGTTTTTTCTAGAATAAAATCTTCCCTATACTCATCTTTAAAGTCTTGGAAGGAAATTTCAGTGGCTAAGATGTCTTCATTAATTGAATAATTTGAATCCTGTTTAGGATTTGATGTTGGGCTTTGACAGCTTACTAGAAGCCCTAGGACTAAAATAATTATAATAAATTTCTTCATAAATGCTCCTTTCAATTATAAATATTTTCTGCAATTTTTATAAGTTCTTCTTTTGAGATTGGTCCTGAAATTAAGATTTCAAGTCCGTTTTGTTGCCATAGTAGATAATTTAAGTCATTGTGCCAATAATATCCATTATAATCATTAACGTATATTTCATTAACTTCTGCAAATGAGGTCTTATAGGCACTTAAGTTATTATTAGCTGATATTTTTTTCATTCTTATTGTAAAGACAGTTTTTTCATTTTTTTTGTGGGCATAAGTTAGCCTTTTGTAATCATTACTTGTCTGTGTTTTATAAAGTTTAAAGCTTTCAGGTATATAAGAAATTTGCAAGTCATCTAGGCCTAGGATTTCTTCGTCTGTTTCCTCTAATTGTTCAAAGGTAAAGGTTGAGTGGCTGCCATAGTCTTTTATTATCCAGTCGTAGACCTTGGTCCTGGCTGCTGTGTTTGTTATAAAAAATATGGAAGCAGAGCCAAAGAGGACTAAGAAAATCACTGCAACTCTTTTTAGGATTTGTATTCTTGGTCTTTGGATCTTTATTCCTAAAAGTTTCATTTTATTTTTAAAGGTCTTTGATGGTTTAAAGGCTACTTGAGGAAGCTTTTTCAATTTTTCTTTTTCCTCTGCCATTAGTCTTTGGCAGGCGAGGGCCAGGTCCTCATCTTTTATTAGTCTGTCTTCAAGGCCTAGGGACTGGGATAGAACTTGTCTAGTCCAGGCGTATTTTTCCTTGGCCTGGTCTATGGCAAAGACTTCCTTGGCTGAACTTGGGCCTTGGTGGAAGTAGTGGTTGACTAAGACTAGGGTCCTTAGTTCTTCTGGCAGGGCTTTTAGGACTTGGACTAGTTTTTCTAGGTCTGCAGGGGCTAGGGCGCCTTGAGATACTTGAATATTTTTTTCGTAGGCAGTCCTAATTTGGTAGCCTATTAACTTGTCTAAGACTTGATTTATTAGCTTGGAACTTTCTGTCATTTTATTTTCCTCCTTTCATTCTTATTTCCAGGGACTTTATTAGTCTTTCTTTTCTCTTTCTGGCTGCTTCTGGACTTATATTTAATAGTAGGGCAATTTCCTTGTAGCCTAGGCTGTACTTGTAGCGAAAGGCTAGAAGATTTCTGTCTGTTTGGTCCAGGTCTTGTAAGTGCTTGTCTAGGTCTTCTAAGAAAAGTTTCTTCTCTACTTGGTCATAGGGAGAGGGATTAGTATCATCCATAATTTTTTCAATTTCCTCTATGGGACTAAGTTTATTTTTGTAGCGGATTATGTCCATAAGCTTGTTGTGGTAGATGACAAAACAATAGCTTTCTATCTTCTCCTCTGGCAAAGACCTAATTTTTTCTAGGTTTTCCATTATTTTTATGTAGGTTAAAGATAGGGCTTCTTCTGCATCTTCTTTATTTTTTACTAGGCTTAGGCCATAGTTGAAAAACTTCTGGCTAAAATTTATATAAAGGTCTTCAACCAGGTCCCTGTCTGCCTGGTCTAGACTAAAAAACATTAATAGCATAAAAACCTCCTATTAAATATTCTAACATAGAGACCAAGTAAACTAAGGCCAAGTTATAGAATATTTTTAGCCGAGAGTTGGCTTTGTTTTTATCCTCTTATATATATAACGGACAAGTTGACCAAATGTGACAAAATTTTTGAAAAATAAAAAAGAGAGACTAGATTAAAAGTCTCTCTTTAAAATTAAATTTATAGGTTTATTTTCCTAGGGGCAATTTTTACATGGCAAACTTATAGCTTACAAACAAAATAAATATTATGGCAATATCCATAACTATCCATAAAATTTTGTTTAGACTTGGTAGGGAATTATCTTTTTTAAAACTAGTATAAAGACTTAAGAGAATAATAATTGGACCAAGGACAAAGATAGCCTTAGGCACACCTTTTTTCTCTATAACAGTATAGGTCATATTAATAAAAATTCCTGCAAGAACATATTGAATAATATATACAATAAGTTCTGGTTTAGCTTTAAAATTTTTCATAAAAGCTCCTTTTTAATTTTCTTATATATAATATACCCAGAATATGTTAAACAAAAAAAGAGAGACTAAATCAAAAGTCTCTCTTTGAAAAATCTTTCTTAGATTATTCCCATGTCTTTGCCAGCTTGTTCAAAGGCTGCTACTGCCTTGTCCAATTCTTCCTTGCTGTGAGCTGCTGAAATCATACAACGAACTCTACCTGTTCCTTTTGGAACTGTAGGGAATACAATTGCTGATCCGAATACTCCATATTCTCTAAGCTTCTTAGAAAATTCCATTGTTTGGGCTTCGTCACCAATAATTACTGGTGTAATTGGAGTTTCTGAATGGCCAGTGTTAAAGCCTAGGGTACCTAATTTTTCTTTAAAGTATTTAGCATTGTCCCAAAGTTTCTTTTGTAGTTCATCAGTTTCCATTAATAGGTCTATTGATGCCATACAAGCTGCTGTGTCTGCAGGTGAAAGGGTAGTAGAGAATAGAACTGGTCTAGCTCTGTGGTTTAGCCATTGGTAAGCAGCTTCGTTACAAGCTACATAGCCGCCCTTTACTCCTATAGCCTTGGATAAAGTTCCTATAACAAAGTCAACTCTGTCATGTAGGCCAAAGTGGTCAACAGTTCCTCTACCGTGGCTACCCATTACTCCTGATCCGTGAGCATCGTCTACATAAGTTAGGGCGTCATATTTTTCTGCTAGGTCAACTATTTCTGGAAGTTTTGCTAGGTCTCCGTCCATTGAGAATACACCGTCAGTAATAATTAGCATTGTCTTGTATTTGCCATGGTTTTCTTTTAGAACTCTTTCAAGGTCTTCCATGTCAGAGTGTTTGAAGATGGCCTTGTCAGCCTTAGTCATTCTAATACCGTCTATAATAGATGCGTGGTTTAGTTCGTCAGAGATTACTAGGTCTCCTTTTTCAACTATGGCTTGGATAGTTCCTACGTTACAGTCATAGCCTGATTGGTATAGGAATACTCTTTCTGTGTGTTTGAATTCTGCTAGTTTCTTTTCTAGTTCTTCATGGATGTCCATGTTACCAATAATTGTTCTAACAGCACCTGCTCCAACTCCATATTTGTCTACAGCTTGTTTAGCTGCTTCTTTTAGTTTAGGGTTAGTTGCAAGTCCTAAATAGTTGTTTGAAGATAGGTTAACCATTTCTTTTCCGTCAAGTACAATTGTAGAAGCGTTGTGGCCTTCTAGTACTGGTAGGATACGGAAAACTCCGTCTTTTTTAAGTTGTTCAACTTTTTCTTCTAAGAATTTTAAATCGTGTATGCTCATTTTAAAGCCTCCCTTTTATTTTTATTTATTTTAATTTCTTTTCTAGGTTTTCTAACATGTCCTTAGTCATTTTGTCTAAGTCATATTCTGGATTCCAGCCCCATTCTTCCTTGGCAGCTGAATCGTCAAGAGAGTTTGGCCAGCTTTCAGCTATGGCTTGTCTTACTGGGTCTATGTCATAGTCTAGTTTAAAGTCTGGCATATATTTTTTAATACTTGCGTCTAGAATTTCTGGAGTTAGACTCATGGCAGTGATGTTAAAGGCGTTTCTGTGAATTAACTTGGCAGGGTCTGCTTCCATTAGGTCAACTACAGCCTTTAAAGCGTCTGGCATATAAAGCATGTCCATTTGAGTTCCTTCAGCTATATAAGAAGTGTAGGCGCCTTTCTTTACTGCATCATAGTAAATGTGAACAGCATAGTCAGTTGTTCCTTGGCCTGGTAGGGTCTTGTGGGAAATAATTCCAGGATAACGAACTCCTCTTGCATCTACTCCAAATTTGTGGAAGTAATAGTCACATAGAATTTCTCCTGCTACCTTAGTTACACCATACATAGTGTTAGGTCTTTGGATAGTAGTTTGTGGAGTATTGTCTAGGGGTGTTCCTTCACCAAAGGCTGCTATTGAAGAAGGTACAAAAACTTGGGCACCTAGTTCTCTAGCTGCTTCTAGGGAGTTTATAATACCATTAATATTAATGTTCCAAGTTGCCTGTGGCATAGTTTCTCCCTTGGCTGATAGGATTGCAGCTAAGTTAATAATTGTATCTGCCTTAAAATCTTTTGATAGGTCGAAAAGTCTTTGACCATCAGTAACGTCTAATTTTTCAAAACGTATGTCTCCAATAGATTCTAAGTTGTTTTCTGAACGGTTAGTTGCCAGAATGTTGTCCTTGCCATAAATGTCAGCAAGGTAGTTAGTAAGCTCAGATCCTATTTGGCCTAGGGCTCCAGTAATCATGATTCTTTTCATTTATGCATCTCCTTAAAACTTTTTTAGGTTTTCAGGTAACCTAAAACCTTTTCTTAAACAAAATTTTGTGTTTGTTTTTTTTCTCACGAAATCATTATACATCAGAAAAATTTACAATTCAAGGCTTAGGGAAAATGATTGCCGGTATTTTTTTAATAGATTTATAGGTCTAATTTATAAATTTAAAGCTTGTCAAATATTCAAGAAATATTTAAGTATTTCTTTAAGTCCTGCTAATGAAAAATAAATTTAGATATTATATAATATATGAGACGAAAAGGAGCAGAAATGGAAAAAAGAGAAAAGTTTACTAATAAAAGATATAGTGGAGTCCTAATGCATATTTCTTCCTTGCCTGGACCTTATGGCATTGGTTCCTTTGGAAGGGCTGCCAGGGACTTTGGAAAATTTTTGTATGCCAGTGGCCAAAAATACTGGCAGGTCTTGCCCTTAGGGCCAACTGGCTTTGGGGACTCGCCTTATCAGTCTTTTTCCAGCTTTGCTGGCAACCCTTACTTTATTGACTTAGACAGTCTTCTTGAAGCTGGTCTACTAAGGGAAGAAGACTTGGCCTTTCACAAGGAAGGCTGGAAACCTAACAAGGTAGACTATAGTCGATTAAGTAGGGAGAGGTTGGGTATTCTAAAAATGGCCTTTGAAAATTTTTCTAAGACTTGTGCCTACCAAGACTTTGTAAAAGAAAATTCCTTTTGGCTTGAGGATTATAGCTTGTTTATGGCTATAAAAGAGACAAGGGACCAAAAGCCTTGGTATCAATGGGAGCCTGGCCTAAAGTTTAGACAGACTCAGGCCCTAGAAAATTTTATAAAAGCCAACAGCCAGTTAATAGAATTTTATTCCTTTGTTCAGTTTTTATTTTTTTCCCAGCTTTGGGATCTGAAAAAATATTTAAAGACCTTGGACATTGACTTAATTGGCGACCTGCCCTTTTATGTGGCCATGGACTCAGCAGATGCCTGGGCCCATCCAGAGATTTTTCACTTTGATGAGAACTTAGATCCTATCTATGTAGCTGGTGTTCCACCTGATTATTTTTCCCAAACTGGGCAGCTTTGGGGCAACCCTATTTATAAGTGGGATTTTTTAAAGGAGACTGCTTATAAGTGGTGGATAGATAGGATAGGCTATAGCTTGAAGATCTATGATCTTTTAAGGATTGATCATTTTAGGGGCTTTGAATCTTTTTGGCAAATTCCCTTTGGACAAGACACAGCCATAAATGGAACCTGGGTCAAGGGTCCTGCCATGGACTTTTTTCAGCAAGTTGAAAAGGACCTGGGCCAAGTTGGTCTTATTGCTGAAGATTTAGGACTTTTAACTAAGGAAGTTGAAGACTTTGTTAGGGAAACTGCTTTTCCTACAATGAAGGTCCTAGAATTTTCCTATGACCCTCAAGGATCCAACAAGTACCTGCCTCACAACTGTGAAAAAAATTCAGTAAGCTATATTGGCACCCATGACAACACCACCCTTAGGGCTTGGTATGAAGGAGCCAGTCAAGAAGAAAAAGATTTTTTCAAGGATTACTTTAACCTAAGGACAGAAGAAAATCTAAATTGGCAACTTATTAGGGGCCTTTTAACTGGTCCATCTAAGTTGGCTATAATTCAAGCCCAAGACCTTTTGAATCTAGGAGCTACAGCTAGGATGAATACTCCAGGCAGCCTTGGAGACAACTGGACTTGGAGGATGGAAGAAGGAGCCTTGACTGAGGCCATAGCTGAGAAACTAAGAAGACTAAGCCAAGTTTCTGGAAGACATAACAATTTATTTTTTGCATAAAATTTTTATAGAGAAAGGAAGAAGAAAATGACAAAATTTGATTTTGAAACTATTATTGACAGATCCAAGTCCCATGCCAGGTCCTTAGAGGCCATTCCCTTTGAGGACATTGACTACAAGGAAGGTTTTTCTAAAATTCCTATGTGGGTTGCAGACATGAGCTTTCCTACAGCTCCAAGTGTAATAGAAGAAATCCAAAAAAGACTAGAACATCCAATTTTTGGTTACTTTGTTACTCCTGATGAATATTTTGATTCTATTATTAACTGGCACAAGACTAGAAATGGAGTAGACATAGAAAGAGAAAATATAGCCTATGAAAATGGTGTTCTTGGTGGAGTAGTTTCCATAGCTAAGGTTTTAGCCAGCCCTGGCCAAAACATTCTTGTTCACGCTCCTTCTTATGTTGGCTTTATTAAGGCCCTAACAGCCAATGGCTATCATCCAGTATTTTCCAATCTTTATTTAGATGAAGAAAATGTGTGGAGAATGGACTATGAAGACATGGAAAAGAAGATCCAAGAAAATAATATCCAAACAGCAATTTTCTGTTCACCTCACAACCCATCAGGCAGGGTTTGGGAAAGGGAAGAAATTGAAAAGGCCTATGAAATCTTTAAGAGAAATGACGTTTATGTAATTGCTGATGAAGTTTGGTCAGACTTAATTTTAGATGACAATGTTCATATACCAACTTGGTCTATAAATGAAGATGCAAAAATGAGAACTATAACAACCTATGCTCCATCTAAGACCTTTAATATAGCAGGCCTAATTGGAGCCTACCACCTAGTCTTCAATCCTTATTTAAGAAAGCGTATAGAATTTGAGTTGGAAAAATCTGCCTATAATCGCCAAAATGTCCTTTCTTGTGCTGGCATTATTGGAGCCTACAAGGACCAAGGTGCAGCCTATGTTGATGAGCTAAGAAAAGTTCTTTCAAAAAACAAGGACTATGCCTATGACTTTATAAATAAAAACTTCAAGGGAGTTAAGCTATCTAAGCCTCAAGGAACTTATGTAATCTATGTTTCTACAAAAGAATGGGAAGAAGCCCACAAGAAGACCCACGACCAAGTCTTGAGAAGGGGAGTAGAACATGGGGTAATTTGGCAAGACGGTAGGCCTTTTATGGTTGACCACACTATTAGAATTAACCTAGCCCTGCCTCATGATCTTTTAGTAGAAGCCTTTGATAGATTAGACAAGTATGTCTTTAATGGAGACTGGTAAATGATAGGCTTATATGTTTTTTTAGGGCTGGCTTTGGTCTATTTGCTTATAGGACTTTATTTTTATAATATTTCCTTAAATGCAAAAACTGACAAGACAGCAGTTATGGAAGGCAACAGACAGGCCAATGGCTTCGATGAGTATGTTAACGAAATTGGCTGGTTTGACAGCCAGGGCCAGGAAGTTTTTATGACTTCTGCTAGGGGAGACCAGGTTCACGGCTATAAGTTTATAAATCCAGAATCCAACAAGTGGGTTATTGCAGTCCATGGTTATCTTTTAGAGGCTAGGGCCATGTCCCTTTATGCCAAGAACTTTTATGATCTAGGCTACAATGTATTAGTTCCAGACTTAGTTGGCCATGGCAAGTCCCAAGGCAATACAATTTCCATGGGAGGTTATGACTCTGACGACTTGGTTCTTTGGGCAGAAAACTTGGCCAAGGATTATCCAGGCTGTCAGATAGTTCTCTTTGGTATGTCTATGGGGGCGGCCACTGTCTTAAATTCTTTAGGCAAGGGTCTGCCAGAAAATGTTATAGGCTTTATTGAAGATTCAGGCTACATTAATCTTTTAGATATGTTTGCCTACCAACTAAAAAAACTTTATGGCCTACCAAAGTTTCTGGTCCTGCCAGCAGCATCTTTAGTAACCAAAATAAGGGGAGGCTACTTCCTAGGAGATGTTGACGCTAGCCAAGGCATAAAAAATACCAAACTGCCAGGTCTTTTGATCCATGGTGACAAGGACTCCTTTGTTCCTTGGGAAAATGTAAATAAAATTGAAAGTCTAATGACAGCTCCAAATAAGAAACATATATTTAAAGACACTATCCATGTACAAGGGCCTTTTAAGCACCCAGATCTGTATTGGCCTTTAGTAGCTGACTTTTTGAAAAGCATAGAAAAATAAATTTGACAAATAGCTAGGAATTAAATCCTGGCTATTTTTTTGGAAAGAAAAGCCTTGGGACCTTATAAAATCTAAGACTATAGAAAAGTTTCCAGGTCTAGTTTTGATAAAAATTAAACTTTATGAAATCGTTTTATTTTTCTATAGAAAAGTAGTATAATATAAAACAGGCTTGGAAAAGCCAAGTCAATATTTTAAAAGGAGATATGTTATGGAAAATTCAAGAAAGAAGAATTATACTTCTAAGGATATACTTGTCTTTGTTGCTTATGCACTATTTGGCATTTTTATGTTCTTTGTACCTATAAGCATTGGCGGAAAAAGCACTATTCCTATAGACCACATAACGAATTTTGTAAAGAAGATTCCAAATTACAATACAGTTTTTGGAGTTTTCATTGTTACAGCAGGACTAATTTATGCTATTAAGACCAAGGGTTGGAAGGGCTCAAGCTTAAATGCTGTTTTCTTTGGCCTAAAACTTACTAGTGTTATTTTCTTATTTATGTTTTTAACAAAAATAGGCCCAGCTAGATTTTTTGAAGGAGACATGCTACCACTTATTTGGAACGGAATTATGGTTTCAGTAACTACTATTGTTCCTATTGGATCTGTTTTCTTGGCCTTCTTAACTGGCTTTGGCCTTATGGAATTTATTGGAGTATTTATGGAACCTGTTATGAGACCAATCTTTAAGACTCCTGGTAAGTCAGCAGTAGACGCTGTTGCATCCTTCGTTGGTTCTTATTCCCTTGCTCTTTTGATTACCAATAGAGTTTATAAGGAAGATACTTATACTACCAAGGAAGCAGCTATTATTGCCACTGGTTTCTCTACAGTTTCAGCAACCTTTATGGTTATTGTTGCCAACACCTTAGATTTAATGGAACACTGGCTAGCTTATTTCTGGATAACTCTTTTTGTAACTTTCCTTGTTACTGCTATTACTTCTAGAATCTATCCACTTGCTAAAAAACCTGAAGTTTATTATTCTGGCAAGGTAAAAGAAGAAGACGTTAAGAAAAAGGTTAAGTTCTCAGATGCCTTAGATGCTGGAATGAATGCCTTTAAAAATTCCAAGTCAGTTCCTGAAGTTGTAAAGTCTAACTTTATAGATGGTTTTAAAATGTCTTTGAATATTGCTCCATCACTTTTAGCTATAGGAATGATTGGCCTAATTCTAGCCACCTATACTCCAGTCTTTGATATAATTGGCTATATTTTCTATCCATTCACCTTGCTTACAAGGATTCCTGAACCTATGATTACTGCCAAGGCCCTAGCCCTATCTATAGCAGAGATGCTTCTTCCAGCACCAATAGTTGCTGGCCAAGGCTTCCCACTTGTTACTAAGATGTTAGTAGCCATAGTTTCAGTATCTGAAGTTCTTTTCTTCTCAGCATCTATTCCATGTATAATGGGTACTGAAATTCCAGTTAAGTTTTCAGATTATATAATTATTTGGATTGAAAGAGTTATTCTTTCTATAGTAATTGCTGGACCTATTGTTTGGTTATTATTTGGATAAAATAAAATTGCAAAGTAAGGACCTCTAAGAACTTTTTCTTTAGAGGTCTTTTGTTTTTGTAAACTTTAAGAGATGAAAATATTATAAACAAAAAAATAGCCAGGACAAAAGCCTTGGCTATTTTGTAGATCTTATTTGTGGTCTTTTCCTCTTTCTACTAGGGCAAAAACTAGGCCAAGAACAATGGCTGGCACTATCCAAGCAAAGCCCTTGGAAGATAGAGGCAGAGATTCAATAACTGCAATTGGCGTATCAAAGTTTACCCTTGTTGGTGTAATGTTTGCAAAGAAAGGACTAAGACTAATTCTTTCTAAAAGGTAGTTGATCTTGTCTTCTGCATTTAAAATATTTTGACTTAGGGAAATTATTAAGGCTCCTAGGCAGGCGCCCTTGTAGGCAGCCTTGTGCTTAATAAATCCATCAAACATAGACATAACGATTAAGACAATAGTAACAGGATAAAGGACTGTTAGTATAGGAACTGCAAAGTTAATTAAAGTGTCTACACCATTAATAGCAGAAAAAGCTGAGAAGGCACAGACAAAATACACAACTCCCTTGTAGGAAATCTTGTCATGGAAGGCTTCAGAAAAAAAGTTGCCTGCAGTGGCAGTAAGACCAACAGCTGTAGTCAAACAGGCCAGAGATATAGCCAGGCCTAAAATAATATTGCCCCAGTCTCCAAGTATGCTATTTACTAAGGCTATAAGCAAGTCAGCCCTAGAAAGATCATTGGAAAGGACACCTGAAGCAGTGGCTCCTAGGTAGATAAAACCTCCATAAACTAAAAATAAACCAAAGGCTGCAATAAGACCTGCAAAAACTGTAAGTTGGAACTTTTCTTTTTGGTCAGTATAGCCCTTTTGGACAATGGACTGGATTATTATAGTGGCTAGAACCAAGGAACCAAGTCCGTCCATAGTTTGGTAACCTTCTTCAAAGCCTCTCAAAAAGTGTCTGCTATTTTCAGTTACTATAGGCTGGCCAATTGGATTGGAAATTCCAGCAATAATCAAAACAGACAAAACTACTAAAAGTAAAGGAGTTAAAATCGAGCCAATTTTGTCAACAACAGCCATAGCATTTAAGGTAAAATATAAAACTATTGCGAAGAAGACTATAGCTGAAATAACTGGGCTTACATTAAAATTAGGTCTAACTCCAATTTCGTAAGTTACAGCAGCAGTTCTAGGAATGGCTAGTAGGGGCCCAATGGCTAAAAGGATTAAAAAGGTCATTAGCTTAGCGGCCTTGTTGCCAAGGGGTTTGAAAACGTCAGTAGTATTACCACCAGCCTTGCCTGTTGCAATAACCCCTAAAACAGGTAGGCCAACTCCAGTTAGCATAAAACCAAACATAGTGGCTAGCCAAGACTTACCTGCCATTAACCCTAAAGTAGGCGGGAAGATTAGATTTCCTGCACCTAAAAAGATGGCAAAGAGAGCAAAGCCAACTACAATAATATCTTTAAATTTTTTCAATTTGAATCAACCTCCATCTTAAATATTATAAGCTAGAAAACCTTTTCAGTCAAAGACAATTTAGAAAAAATTATTATGATTTTAAAAAATTCTCAAAAAAAAGAGAAGGAAGAAACCTTCTCTAAAAAACTTAAGATCTGCCAACCCTAACCTTAAAAGTTTTTGGTGCCAAATAATAGACAGCCACTAAGGCTAGAACTGAATATACAATAGAGGCTCCAATGAAAATAGGGGCGATTAAAGGTCCCTTTAAACCTAATTGCATGGTGAACCAGGAAACATAGTAAACAGCTAAATTAATTATAAAATAAACTGGACTCTTAGGTTCCTGGGCAGAGTTATAAGGCTGAAAAATATAATAGACAAATAGGGTGTGGACTGAAAAGAAAACCCACAGGGCCAAGTATTGGAGACCTAAAATAATTACATCTTCTAAGGCTGCTCCATGGATGGATTTCATTAGGACCAAGAAAATACCAAAGGGCAAAATACTTAAGGCATTCCAAAAACCAAGTTTCTTTAGTCTAAGGAAGAACATTTCCAAAAGGTCCTTAGGTCTTGTATAAAAACCATATTGCATTAGGGCCTGGTCGCAGTTGGCAAACATAATCCTAGTAATGGCCTCGTTATAAAAGACGATGTAGCAGGCGAAAGGTATAAAGCCAGTAAGGCTTTTTATAAGAATTTGTCCATAGTCAGCAGGAAGTTCTTCTTGCAAGGATTCTATAGGCAGTAAAGGTATAAGGACGATAACTAGGACTACGATAGCTAAAATAATAGACTTGATTATTATAGGCTTTAGAATATGTCTTCTGTGTCTTTGGAAGAACAGTTCGTTTAAAAGCTTGTAGCCAGCCAGATCCTTTTTTAAGTGGGCCTTAGAGCTTTCAAGGTCCTCAACTTTTATTTGGTTGGCCTTTTCTATGGCTTGTTTTTTCTTGGTCTTAGTATTAAGGCTTTCATAGTCTTGGCCTAGCCTACTTAAGATTAAACCATAGCCTTTAAATCTGCTAAGGCCAACAAGGGCCAAGATTCCTAAAATTACAAGGACCAATTTAAAATAGAAATTAGTCAAAATAATAGTATAAGTTATATTAAAGGCAATCATAAGGACATAGGCCAGGGCCATAAGGAGCAAAGATACAAAGCCTAAAACCATAATAGAAGTTTCACTTAAAATCTTCTTTTCTAAAAGCCTGCCATTTATATAGTTATAAATTGCATAGGTAAAATAAGAAAGTACAGCTATATAAAAGGCGTCCTTAACTGGAAAATTTGCCATTAGACCAATTAAGACCAAGGCCAAAAACCTGCCTAGGATTCTTATAGGCGTATTAATAAATAAATTAGCCAAGAAGATGGTCTTAGGATTTACCTTAAAAAGTTCAAAATAAATCAAGGCCTTTTCTTTCTTGTCAATAAAATAAAAATCGGCAAAGTCTAAGAGATAGAAGATTAGGGCCAGACTTAAAAACACTTGGCTGTAAGATATTTCTACAAAGATCTTACTAACAGTCCAAAAAAAAGTACTTACAGCTGCCAAAATAGCCAGAGCAAATAAAGACCTGATTAGAGTCATTACTACCATGGCCAAGGGGGATATAAAGATTAAAAACCTCTTCAGTTTTTCATTCTTATAAGAGGACCCTGGAGCCAGCCAATTTAAAACTGGTATCTTCCTAAAATAGAAAAGAACCATATTAACTACAGTCCTAATGTCATATTCTGCAGACTTTAAGAAAAAATTAAGCATGGTCTTCAGCTCCTTGGTCTTTTTGGTCTAAGTCTTCCATAGGACTTTTGTCTTGATTCAGAATTTCATCCATATTAGATTCTTGGCCCTTTGGTCCTGCCTTTGATAGGATTCTAATAATTTCATCTTCAAAGTTAGGGTCCCTTAGTTTTTCTTCAGGAAGCTTGTACAACTTGCCGTCAGAAAGAATAACTAGCTGGTCACATAGGTCTGTGGCCAGTTGAAGTATATGGGTGGAAAAAAGAATAATATGGTCTTCTTCCATAGACTTAAGGAGTTTTTTTATTTGCAATTGGACCACCACATCCAGGGAGGTTAAAGGCTCGTCCATTAAAATAACCTTTGGTTTTATAAGGAGAAACATTAGCATTTGTAACTTGTTCCTAGTTCCTAGGGAGTAGGTTTGGATCAGATAGTCCCTTTCAAGGCTATCAAAGTCTATCCAATCAAAAAGCTCATCTAAAGACCTTGTTTCCTTGACTCTGTTATTGTTAACATCTATAAAAAATTGTAGAAATTCTCTACCAGTTAAAAAGTTTGGCAAAAGGGGATTGGCCACCATATAGAAAAGATCTTCTTGGACTAGGGGCCTTTGTTGGCCGTCTAGGTCTAGGAAAATTTGTCCTTGGTCAGCAGCCTTGTTGTTGGCAATTATATCAAAAAGTGTGGTTTTTCCAGAACCATTTCTGCCTAGAAGGGCATAAATTTGTCCTGCTTGGAAAACTTGGCTAGAACCTTTTAATACTTGGTTAGTATCAAAGGCCTTGTGTATATCTTCAATAATTAATTTCATAAGTCACCTCCTTGCTATTATAACAGATATATTAGGGTAAAAATGTTAATAAAGAGTAACAATTAAATTTTATTTAAGGAGGCTGAAATGGAAATCAGAGAAATTGTTTATGGCAGTCAGGCCTACGAAGAAACTATAGACCTTAGAAATGAATATTTTAGAAAACCTCAAGGCCTAAACATTAGAGACGAAGACCTAAGTGGAGATGCAGACCTGCACATGTATGGAGCCTACATAGATGATAGACTTATGGGCACAGTTTTTTATAAGGATTTAAACGATGAAACTGCCCAAGTCAAGGCTCTTATTGTGGATGAAAAATATAGGGGCCTAGGCTATGGCAAGTTTCTTATGAACTTTGTTGAAGAAAAAATTAGGGACCAGGGCTACAAGGAGGCCATCCTCCAAGGTAGAGTTAGCGCCCAAGGCCTTTATGAAAAATTGGGTTACAAGGGAATTTCTGAAGTTTTTGACTTTAACACTATTCCCCATCTTTGGATGAAAAAAATATTTTAAGAAAAAAAGAGCTGGACTGAAAACCAGCTCTAATTTTTTGATATTTCTTCTATGGCCCTTACAGCTGCAAGAATTTCTTCTTCTGTATTATAAGAAGATAGGGACAGTCTTACTATGCCTCTGTCCTTGGTGCCTACAGCTTGGTGGAAAAGGGGAGCACAGTGGCTGCCTGTTCGCACACAAATTTCATAGTCATCAAAAAGCCTTTGGCCAATTTCATTGGCGTCTTGGTCCTTTATGTTAATAGAAACTACAGGGGCATTTTTTTCTGTAAAGTTTGTATAAAATTCTAAATTTTCATTTTTCTTTAGCTCTGTGTACAAGAGCCTAGTTAGGTCCTGGATTCTTTGGTAGGGAGGATTTTTTATTAGCTCTCCTATGGCTGCCTCTAAGCCTAAGAAAGAAGGCAGGTTGGCAGTTCCAGGTTCAAATAGTTCTGGCAGGGCCTTAGGTTGGAAGGGCGAAAAAGAATCAAAGCCAGAGCCTCCAGAAAAGACCTGCTTAAAGTCAAAGTCTCCCTTGATCAAAACACCCCCAGTGCCTTGGGGACCGTGCAGGGACTTGTGGCCAGTAAAGGCAAAAATAGTCTGATCAAAGTCCTTCATAGAAAATTCTAGGCAGCCACCAATTTGGGCTCCATCTATAACTAAGATTAAATCGTTCTTTCTTGCTATCTCATGGACCTTTTTTAGGTCAGTAAGTTTTCCAGAAACATTTGAGGCTGCAGTAATAACTATGGCCTTAGTAGATGGCCTAAGATTTTTTTCAATGTCTTCAATTTTTATAGAAAAATCCTCATTAAGACCAAGTAGGGACAGGGATCCTCCAGACCTTTCAAGTTCAAAAAGAGGTCTTAAAACTGAGTTGTGCTCAGATACAGAACTTATTATATGGTCGCCAGGTCCAAAAAGACCCTTGATCATAAAGTTTAGGCCATAGGTAATATTGGGACTTAAGACCACCCTTAAAGGATCCTCAAGGCCAAAGTAATCTGCTAGGGTCATCCTAACTTTCATTAGGGCCCTTAGGCTATTTAGACTTTGGTCATAGGACCCCCTTGATGGGTTGCCATAGTCTTCAGAGGCTATAGCATGATAAAGGGTTTCAGCTACAATCTTAGGCTTTCTTAGAGAAGTAGCTCCATTGTCAAGATAAATCATAGTTTTTCACCTCAGGTTTTCTCTTGCCCTCAACATAGGTCAGGACATAGCGATTTTCATAGGCAAAGTTTTTTTCTGAAAAAATTTTGTCAACTTCCTTATAATCTTCTATGGAAAAACGCAGGGCCAGTCCACAGCCTGCATCGATTTCAGGAAGCAGGGGAACTAGTCTTGCCTTAATCTTAGCTTCTTGCAAAAGCATTTCAGCCTTCATGGCCTGGGAGCTAGAAGAAAAGGTATAAAGGCAGTAGTCCATTAAG
Source organism: Bacillota bacterium (assembly GCA_030532225.1). GTDB lineage: Bacteria > Bacillota > Clostridia > Tissierellales > Peptoniphilaceae > Neofamilia. The sequence continues at coordinate 23,439 of JAUNLQ010000002.1, read as the reverse complement.
GTTGTACCACCCTGTATTGAGTCATTAGCTCACAGATCCTGTACATATTGGTAATTTCTCCAACTCTTAATTTGTCTTTCAAATTGTAATTGTCTAAGCAAAGACCACAAGATAAAACTTCAACTCCAGCTAGGGCTAGTTTTTCTAAGTCCTCAACAGCATGGTCATTTATAGTTGTAAGCTCAACACCTAAGTTGTAGCAAATTACATATTCTGGATATTGGTCTTGTTCAGTTAAGGCCACAAGGAAACTTTCCATTAATTTTTTAGAGAAGGCTTCTTCACCTTGGCCTACCATGTTAGAATCAAGAACTACAATGTAGGCCTTGTTCTTGGTCTCATCTTTTTCAGCAGTCTGGCCCTTAGTAAAGGTTACTTCAAATCTATTTTCTTCTACCTTGTCTATGGCCACATCAAAGCCTGTTTGTTTTGCTATTTTTCTTAGGTTTTCTGTTGCAACTTCATTGTCAACTAGGACAAGAAACTTTTCTTCTCCTTCTTTAATAACTCTTTTTGCCATAATAACTGGCATTGGACATTCAATTCCTAGTGCATCAATAGTTTTCATCTTTCGCTCCTTAAATAATAATTATATCCTTGTCAAATCTCTTGTGGATTTGGCCTACAATACTAGCTGGAATATTGGCCTTCTTTAAATCTTCTAAGGCCTCTTCTGCCTGGTCTGGACTAAGGGAAACTAGTAGTCCACCAGAAGTTTGAGGATCATAAAGGACTTCTTCTAAGGCAAAGTCTTCAACTTGAAACTCAACTCTGTCTTCCATAAAGGACCTGTTTCTTTGGGCCCCCTTAGTAAAGACAAATTCTTCAGCACACTTTCTTGCTCCATCTAAAAGGGGTAGCTTATCAGCTTCAATTACAGCAGTAAAGTTGCCTGCAATAATTTCTCCCAAGTGGCCTAAAAATCCAAAACCAGTTACATCTGTAGCAGAGGAAACTTGGTAGTTGGAAAAAATATCCTTGGCATACTTGTTTAAAAAAGTCATAGACTCTAAGGCCTTATTAAATTCTTGGTCTCCAACTATGCCAACACTGTAACCATTGGTGATAAGGGTAACACCAAGGGCCTTAGTTAAAATTAACAGGTCTCCTTCTTTTGGCGTATTGTTTTGCCAAATTTTTTTAGGATTAACAGTTCCTAAAACGCTAAGACCGTATTTCACCTTAGGGTCGTGGATAGAGTGGCCACCAACTAGGGTTGCCCCAGCTTCCTTAACTTTTTCTGCTCCACCTCTTAGGATTTCCTCTAGGACCTTAACATCTCCTTCTTCAGGAAAGGCCACAATATTCAGTCCACAAACTGGATTGCCACCCATGGCATAAATATCAGACAGGGCATTGGCAGCAGCAATTTGGCCAAAAATATAGGGGTCTCTTACCATAGAAGGGAAGAAATCCAAGGTCAAAATGGCAGCAATATCTTCAGAAATTTCTATAACTGCTGCGTCATCTTTGGAATCAAAGCCTACTAGGACATCAGGTCTTTTTAGTAGGGGTATGGTTTTTAAAATTTCATCAAGAGAGCCTGCAGGGATTTTTGCATTACAACCTCCACAAACTTCTAATTCTAAATCTTTCATAAAATCGCCTCACTTATAGACTTAATATAACACAAAACAAGAAAGTTTTTCCTATAACATTTCAATAAAGGCAGAAATTCTAGTGTTTAGTTGGCCAATATCAGCAGAAGAATAGTCAGTTTCTAAGGCCATATAAGGGATGTTCTTTTCTTCATTTACAAATTTTCTTATGCTATGAGTTTCTATAGCATAGGTGTGGCAGGCTTGAAGGTCCATTTCTATTACACCATCAACCTTAAATTGGTCGATTAATTTGCCTAATAGTTTAAATCTGTTTGTATCTGGAGTCATAACAGAGCAGCCAATATCCAAATATCTCTTGGCCAAGGCTCCATAAAGATCTTCTGTATCTTCTTCAACATAGTTGTCAAAGTTTTTCTCGCCAGTACAGTTTTCGTAGGACACAACAACAGCTCCATTGTCTTCAATGGCCTTTATAACCTTTTCAGTGGCGCCACCAATAGGGCAGCCAGTTATTAAAATTCTTGGCTTCTTTTCTTGGTCAGGGTCATAGGCTTTCATAATTTCATCAGCTAAGTTAGAAATTTCTTCTGCTAGATTTTCCCTGTCAAACCTAAAGGTAGACCCGTATAAAACCTTAAAAAAGTCGTAGCCTGACATTGGAGTAGGGTCATTTTCCATTACTGCACTAAGTTTTTTCAAGGACCTTCTAATATTATTTTCTGTTTTAATGGCCTGTAAAAGTTTTTGGTCAGTAATTTCAACTTGAAACTTGTCTTCTAAAAATTCCTTAAACTTAATAATCTCCTTGGTCCAAAGGTCTAGGGCCAGGTCAGATTGGGAGTTAGGTAGTTCCATAATATAAACTGGCTTAATGTCAGCCATTAGTTCATACATTTTCTTCTTGCCATCACAGGTAGTTTCTCCGACAACAACGTCAGAAAAATAAAAGAATGGGCACTTGTCAGTTTTGGCAAAGCCATAGCTAGACTTAATTAAAGGACAAAGGTTTTTTGGTAGGTCCTTTTCTGCTTCTCCTATAGTTTCGTCAGAAGTAGAACACAAAGACACAGTGGCTGCACCAGCAGCTTGGGCTATTTCCTTAGGGAAATATGTACAATAAGAGCCAACAACAGGAATATCCTTGTCCTTAAACTCTTTTACAGCTAAAAAAGAATTTTTTCTTTGGTCAGCAAAACTTTCAAAAACTTCAGGCAAATCTTTAACTAATTTCATCTTTTTTTCTTCTCCTTTGCAAGTAGGGCGGCACCTAGGGCACCGGCATAAATACCATTTTCAGTTGTTCTAACATTGGCCTCTAACTTTTCAGACAGGACCTGGGCAAAATAGTCAATGCCACTAAGGCCACCAGTTAGGATAATATCCTTGGGCAAATCCAATCTTCTAGCCAGCTGGCTTACCTTTGCTGCCACAGAGTCAACAACACCTGCAGCAATATCTTCTCTCTTTTGGCCTTGGCCAATATAAGAAATAATTTCAGATTCAGCAAAAACTGTACACAGGCTACTAATAGGCAGAACCTGACCAACTTGGGCCAGCTTAAAAAGTTGGTCTATACTTACAACTAACTTGTTGGCCATAACCTCTAAAAACTTTCCAGTTCCAGCTGAACACTTGTCATTCATCAAAAAATCTTTGACCAGGCCATTTTCCAATAAAATAGCCTTGGTATCTTGACCACCAAGGTCTATAATTCCAATATTGTCTCCAGCAAGCTGTCTGCCCCCTCTGCCATGACAGGTGATTTCTGTAATAACAAAGTCTGCATAGTCAACAGCAACCCTGCCATAACCAGTAGCCACAACTCTGCTGTCATCCTTAGAAAGATCAACTCCAAAAGTTTTAAGCTTTTCCTTAATTAAATTTGCAGTTTCCAAACTGGACCAACCAGTAGGCAGTTTAAAGAAAACTTTTTCATCACCCTTAAGGAGACAGACCTTGGCAGCAGTAGAGCCAATATCAATTCCAATATAATTCATTCTTACCTCAAAACTAAAAATCCAATAACTTCATCTTTTCCCAGGCCAGACCATTTGTAGCCAAAAAGTCTAGGGCCTCTTCCTCACTTTGCCAATCAAATTGCCAGGCTAGGCCACAGCCAGCAGACAATTCCTTGGGAATGGCAATAAGCCTTCCACTAACATTATTTTTCTTACAAAAAAATTCCATTGCCATTGCATCACTGGTAGTGGCAAAGGCTATAACAACTTTTTTCAAACTACCTCCAAAAATAAAGATTAAAATAACAAGTATTTAAAGTATAGCATCTTAAAAAAATAGATTCTAATAGAAAAAGACCTATAATTTCATTTATATATTGAAAAAATCTATAAATATGTATAGAATAGATAGGGGGTAAAAAATGGACATTAGACAACTAGAAACCTTTGTAGAAGTAGTAGAATCAAAAAATTTTTCTAAGGCAGCAGAAAATCTCTACCTAACACAGCCAACAGTATCTGCCCATGTAAATGCCTTAGAAAGAGAATTTAAGGTTCAGCTTATAAAAAGAACTACCAAAGAATTTGAAGTAACAGAAGCAGGCCAAGAACTTTATGACTATGCCTTGAAGATTTTAAACCTAAAAGATAAAATAAATGAGTCTCTTTTAGGGGCCAGGGGAGATTTAATAAAAATTGGATCATCCTCAGCAATTTCCATGTCAGACCTACCAGTGCTTATAAAAAAATTTCACCAAGCCATGCCAGGTGTGAAGTTTGAAATTACAAATTCAGATTCCTTGGACATAATAAACAAGGTCAATGACGGCCTTTTAGAAATTGGCCTAGTGGGAACAAAAGTCAATGACTATAATCTTCAATTTATACCCTTTACAGAAGATGAACTTTTGTTTATAATGCCTAAAGAGGACCAGTACAAAAAGATTATGACAGCTGACAACCCTCTAAAAGAAGTATTAGCAAAGCCTTTTATAATGAGAGAAGACCAATCAGGAACTAGAAATGAAATCTTAAAATATTTTTCATCTTCAAAAGTTTCGCTAAAAGACTTGAACATAGTGGCATCCATGTCAGATCCACTGTCTATCCTTGAATCAGTAAGACTAGGCCTGGGAGTGTCTATTATTTCCTCTAAGGTAGTTTATGCCCTAAACTATGAAGACCTGCTATTAACTTGTCCACTTAATAGGGACAAGAAAAGACAGTTTTACATTACCTGCCAAAGGGAAAAATATATGTCTATACTAGCCAAGGCCTTCTTAGACTTTCTTATAAAAGAATATGCTATAAAAATTTAAAATTGGGGAGGCGAATGAGTTTCTGGTGTGCTCTGCGGTCTTCAAAACCGTTGTGAGAAGAGTTCTTCTCGGGTGGGTTCGATTCCCACTCGTCTCCGCCATAAATTTAATAGTAAACTAAGCCAACTAAGAGACTTGCTCCTAGTTGGTTTTTTTCTTGGAAATGTTATAATCAAAGTAGTTTTAAGGAAAAATAAAAAGCAAAGGAGCCAATATGAAAGATATCTTAGTTGTTGTAGACATGCAAAATGACTTTGTAAGTGGAAGTCTTGGCACTGATGAAGCCAAGAAAATTGTAGGTCCTCTTGTAGACCTAGTGGAAAATTTCCAAGGGGATATTTATTTTACAAGGGACAGCCATGGGCCAGACTATTTAAAGACCCAAGAAGGGAAGAACCTGCCAGTAGAACACTGCATAAAAAATACCCCAGGCTGGGAAATAATTGACCAACTAAAAGGCTATGTAGGAGAAAATGTAGTAGACAAGGTAACCTTTGGATCTAGAGACCTAATTGAAATCTTAGAAGGAGTAAACAAGGACCAAGGAATAAAATCCATTACCTTGGCAGGCCTATGTACAGATATTTGTGTAATCTCCAATGCCCTAGCCCTAAAGGCCTTTTTGCCAGAAGTACCAATAAAAGTAGTAGAAGGCGCTTGTGCAGGAGTAAGCCCTGAAAGCCACAAAAGAGCCCTTGCAGCCATGGAAGTTTGCCAAATTCAAATAATATAAAAACTAAGAGTGTCTACTAGCCAGACACTCTATTTCTTTTCTTAAAATCTATATATATTTTTTCATCTTTTCTTCCAAAAACTTTAAAAAATCATCATAGCCATAGGCAGTTGCCAAGGACTTGCTTAGCTCAAAAGAGTTTCTAAAATTTTCCAGACCTAAATTGTATTCAATAATTCCCCTGTGATAATAAGAAGTATGAAGCTTAGAAAAATTCCTAAATTTGTTAGAAAAATCTATAGCCCTGTTAATTAGAGTCAAGGACTGTTTGTATTGTTTTTCTCTAGCTTTGAAAATAGATAAGTTATGGAGTATGGAAATATAAATTTGGGACTTCTTATCAACAATCTTCAATAAAAATAAAAAGATTTTCTTAGAAAACTCAAATTCCCCTAACTTGTTCAAAGACAAGGCAGCGTTCATAAGAATTCTCGACTCAAAGTAGTTATAAGGGAAAGATTCAAAATGATTTATATCAAAACCCCTTACAGTTAAAGCTAAGGCCTCTAAAAAATTTTCAGAAGCTAACTTAAAATCCCTTTCCTTAGTATCTAAAAAAATTCCATCTAAAAATAAAATAATTTGGTACAAGTATAAAGATAAGTCCTGGTCGACTAAATTATCAAAAATATTATTAAGCATCTCAAGAATATCTGGCAAATTTGAAAATTGGTTATCATCTAACATTTTCTCGACCATATATTTGAGCTCAGAAAGATTAGACATATCAAAAATATTTTCTAGCCAAGTAGGACTTAGAGTTTTTAAAAGATCAGTTTTCAAGGCAGTAGATAGGGCCAGGATAGTTTCAACAGATGGAATATGGCCATCTTTTTCTATTCTAATAATAGTTTTTTTAGTTACGCCAGAAATTTCCTCTAAATCTTTCAAAGATAAATTTAATTCTTGCCTTCTTTTTATTAAAGCCTGTGATAAATTATTAATATATCATCCCTCCTTGGAGAAGTAAAGTGTAATTGTTTACACTTTAAAATAAAAAGAATTTCTACTACCATAATAACATGAAAGGAGGTGTAATGTGAAGAAGAAAGCAACCCTTACATTACTCATAGCTTGTATATTTTTTAGCCTAGGACAAAGAAATGATAGGCTAATTCGCCTTGCTGACCAAGAGGATTACTATGAGCAAAAAAATTATAATGAAGGATATTTTCTATCAAGGGAAAGAAAATTTATTATTAAACTTTAGTCATATTTTTTAAGTTTACTTTAAGAACATAGTTAGAATTCTTAAGAAGTATGGATTTAAACTCAAAGTATTAAATATTTTTATTATTATGCTAAAAAAACATTACCGAAATATTATATTGATTATTATGAGAAAAGATAACTAGTGTTTGTGGTAAAATTTATGGAATTTTAGTTTAATAAAAATGAATTAAGCATATTTCAAAGTGAAAATTTTATCGGAGGAATAAATTGAAAAAAAGATTTTTGAGTATATTTATAGCAATTAATATTATTATCGCAGCTTTTAATCCTGTTTTGATATCAGCGTATTACAAAACAAACTCGTATTCAAGTGTTTATAGTTATGATAGTTACTATGAAAAACTAAAAGAATTTGACTTTACTATAGAAGAAATGATAGCCTTATATCAGAAAGAAGCAAATCAAATGGGTATAGATTTAAAGTTGCCAGAAAAACTAGCTGAGGCTAGTGGAATTACACAGGTTTTCCATATGAAAGAATTTACAAACACCAATAAAGAAAATAATAGGATTTTCACTACATATTCTTATGATGGTCAAATTCGATACCTTACCTATACCTTTGATTTTGATGAACTGGCTAGATATTTTGGTTGGATAGGTGGCATATCTGCTGTCGCTTTTATAAAAAATCGTGTATCCGAAGATGCATTAGCTAAATATATAGTTACTAACATGGGCTTAGGAACTTTGTTTGCCGTTGTTAATATAGCTAGTTTAATTTTGTCGGGGTTATCAGCTAGTGATATTCTTCACGGATTTAAAATATACACCAAGCAAAGATATCAATACGATGAATATGAAGGATTTGGAAAATGGTATTTATTGGAAATCTCTCACAAATTTTACTAAAGATAAACCCGTATTATATTAATGGCGTTTTGGCTCTTATTATCTTTGTTCTTATTAATAAAGATAATCCTAAAAATATCATAAAACTTGTAGTTGAAATTTTAGGGTTCTTTGTCCTCTATTCTCTACTGACCAAGAAAATGAATTTTCATAACATGATGATTAGTATTGTCTTAATAACAAGTATAAATCTTTTAATTTATTTTATTGGAAAGTTAATAGAACAGAGGAAAAACAAAAATGATTAGTCACTTGTTTTATAATAAATCCTGTTTATAATAGCTACTATTGTCTTGAGAAAATGCTTTGACCATAGAAAAGGAATCTGAATGTGGACAAATTCTAGCAAGGAAAGAGTTAAGGAAATGGTTGACTATAGTGGCCTGGGTCATAAAATTAACTACAAGGTTGCTACTTATTCCTTGGGTATGAAAATGAGGTTGATGCTGGCCATGGTATTAATGGCAAAACCAAAATTAATTATGCTTGATGAACCTATGAACGGCTTAGATCCAGATGGAGTTATAGAACTGAGAAAGGAACTAGAAGACTTAAGGAATGAAGGCTGTGCAGTTTTATTATCTTCTCACCAGTTGGCAGAAATAGAAAAAGTTGCTGATAGGATTGTGATGATAGAAGGTGGCAAGCTAGTTTTAGACAGTTATATAGGAGACCTTAAATATACCAAAACTTATCTAATAAAAACTAGCAACAATACAGCTGCCCTTGACCTTATAAAAAGCAAGGGCTTTCTAGCAGAACCTAGTTCAGATCCTGAAAAGAAAGACTATTTTCAAGTGGCAGTAGCCAGTGAAAATTTACAGACTATGATTTTGTTCTTAGTTGAAAATAAAATTAATATTCTGGATATTGAAAAGCCATTTAGAACCTTAGAGGACTTGTATGAGTCTATAATTTCTAAAAAAACATTTTAAGATATTATTATCTATTGGAAAAAAACTTAATGTTAGGATTTATATGTTTTAATTCTATTTAAGAAATAACTTTTATCCATCCAGTCATAGAGTTACGAAGAAATGGAAAAGCCTTTTTTTGGCACAAATGGAGTTTTGTCCTGTCTTAAATTTTTTAGTAAATAAAATTCATAAGAAATATCCCTATGACAAGTAAAAAAACACTATATTTTAATAAATAGGCCCCTAAGCTTTAAAATTATTTTTAGCCTTAGGGGAATTTTCTATTAGTAAAGGGTTTTGGATCTTTGGATTTTATTCCCATTTAAAAACTTTTTTTAAAATATACTTTTTCAAATTATCAAGTCCCATATAGTCACATAAATCTAAGGCTGTATTTTTATCTTCAATATAGGATTTGTCATCTAGACGAATTTTAATAGCTGCTCGGTTGTAGTAATACAAGGGTAGGTTTTTATAGTGAGAAAGTTTTTGTGCAGACTTTAAGGCCTTATTAATATAGCTTAAAGCCTCTTTATAGTTTTCATTCCTGTATTCACTTATGGCCTTGTGAGAAAGGATTTCACAGTAAAAGTTCCAGTTAGTATCAACCTTTTCAACTAAAATATTAATTATTTTTAAGCTTAATTCACTATCGCCTAAATTATGACAGATGGAAGCCAAGTCATAAATTATTCTAATTTCTAACCTAGATAGAACCTCAGCATAATCTAAATAATAAAAAATATTCTTCATGGAAAAATCTTTTAAAGTAAATCTAAGAGCCTTAATATAATAAGAATAAGCTTGCTGATAATTTTGGGAATAATATTCTATAACGCCCTTAAAAAAATATAAGTGCTGGTTGGAATAATAATACTCAAAGGTGTTTTCATTTAAATTTTGAACCTTCTTTTCTAATTCATCAACAAAGTCTTTAGTGTCAGAACTAGTTATATCATTATATTTGCTGATTATCATTTGATCTAATTTTGCTAATCCAAATTCTAAATCATAATAATTATGAATCCTATATAAATCCTTGGGACTTAATTTATATCCTAAAGTCAGGGCTTCAATAGTTTCTTGATTAGCTTGGGTGTTTTTGTACTCTAGATTTCTAATTGTCCTATCACTTACTCCACTTAATAATGCAAGATCTAACTGGGTCAAACCAAGTAGTTTTCTTCTTTTATAAAGTTTACTTTCCATCAAAACCTCCACAATAGGAAATCAATTTCCTGTTTTTTTCTCAATTATAGTATACTATTAAAATAAGAAGACAGAAAGGATGATAATATGAAAAAGAATTCTCTTGTAATTGTTATTGGGGCTATAATAATTCTCTTAGTTATAGTAAAGTTATTTTTTAGCCCTAAGGAAAATGAAAATCTAGAAATAAATGTTGGCGAAAACAATTTAATAGAAAAAATAAACCCTGGAGATGAGGCTATAGTAAATATAGAAGGAGAAACAAAAGGGGAAGTATATGATTTGTCAGAGTTTTTTTCTGCTGAAACTATAAAAGACCAAAAGGATTTAGGCCAGATAAGTTTAGAAAACATTCAAATTAATATTCTAAAACATGAAGTAATTAAGCTAAATAAAAAAGATGGAATAGAACTTGACGACCAAATAAATATTTCTGAAAACTCTTTAATGAATAATATTTTTGTTAGTGTAAGAAATAATGGATCTGACATTGCAGACAAAATCTTAAATGTTAGCTTAATAGATGACAAGGGAAAAGAATACCAGTCCTTTATTAATTTTGAGGATAGTCATTTATTAAGGCTAAAAAAAGACCAGAGCAAAAATGGATCAGTAAGCTTTCTATTAGACCCTGATAGTCAAGGTGAAAAGTTAATTTTTGATTTTAATGGAGAAGAGTTAGTTTTTAATTTTAGCTAAGGACCTAGACTTTTAAAAAATTATGAAATTCTATCTTCCTTTTTTTACCAAGTTTGACTAGCTAGGGAAAATTTTCTTAATATAGGTTAATTTAAAGAAGACCCTGTACATTTTTAGTACAGGGTTCTCTTATCTTCAGCTCTTTTTGTGATTTTTTCTTGGTCAAAGTTTTCTAATAGGGCCAGGGCCATCTTCCTAGATATGCCAATTAGGTCCCTAAATTCTGCTATAGTAATTTCCTTGTTGGCTTGTAAATAGGAAATTAGTTTTTCTTTAATAGCAGCATAGTAGTCAGCTCTCAAGACAAAGTTGTCTACTTTTTTTACGTCATTTTTCAATAAGAAGCTTAGGGTCTTTTTCTCTTCTTTAGTAGAGGAGAAGTCTGAGTCTTTTAATAGGTCTGGCTCAGCTGCTTCCATTCTGGCTAATATATCTTTGGCGATTTTTGAGTGGCTGTCAGACATTTTTATTTCAAAGTCTTTTAGGCTTACATAGACTTCTTGGGTCTTTACTTTTTCTTGAAGAAGAGGATTTTCTAGAATGGAATTAAAGTCTTTTGGATTTATTTTTTTGCCAACTTTTTCTCGCAATTCTTCTTTTTTTAGTCCTGCTACTAAAGGATTGTCTTTGTGGTAGGTCTTTAATACTTTTTCCATTTTTGTGGCCAGGTCTGTTAAAAATCTTTGGGAAAAATAAAGGTCATTGATCTTGTAGATTCTGTTTTCTTTTTCCAAATCTTTTATGCTATTTTCTATATCTTTTTCCAGGTGGCCTGTATAGGCATAAAGGTCAGCAAAGGAAGTTCCAAATTCTCCTCTGTCTACATAGTCATAGACCATATCTGTAAGGTTAAATTTTTCTTTTTCTAAAAGGGCCCTTAGGTGGTCTGTATCTTTTATGTTGTATTTGTCAGATACTGTTTCTAAGACTCTTCCTCCTCCTATGGTTGCAACAGGTGAGTAGGACCTTAGGACAAAGGGGTCGTTGATCTTACAATATACTGGTTCTTCTAGTCTTAGTTGGACAAAGGCTTCATCTCCAGCTTTTATATATTTTTCGTTAAGGGGAACAAGGCGAGCTAGGACTTCTCGAGTTCCTAAAAAGACCCTTAGCCTAGACCAGTGTTCTAAAACTAGGTCTGTATGTTTTGAAAGACTGATTTTTCCATCTATTATATTAGTTTCTATAAGGGAATCCTTAGAGGCTATAGTGTCTCCTCTTTCAATGTCATCCTTGCTAAGGGAGGAAATATTTAAGGCTGTCCTTTGGCCTCTATAGGCTTTTTCTACATTTTCGCCATGGACTTGTATAGACCTTATTTTTACTTCTTTTCTTGATGGATAAAGTTCATAAGTTTGGTCAGTGGTAATTTCTCCTTCTAAAAGAGTACCTGTAACAACTGTGCCTAGGCCCTTTAAGGAAAAGGACCTATCCACATTAAGTCTTGTGGCTAGCTTTTCTTCTTGGTCATTTGCTTCTACTTGGGCATAAAGTTTTTCTATTAGACCAATAAGGTCGTCTAGGCCTCTGCCTGAAACAGAGTCTACCTTAACAATAGGGGAGTCCTTTAAGATGGTGTCCTTTAAAGATTCTCTTACATCTAGTTCAACTAGGTCTAGCATATCCTGGTCAACTGCATCTGCCTTAGTAAGGACGATTATTGAAGACTCTACGCCCATATAGGTTAAGATTTCTGCATGTTCTAGGGTCTGTGGCATTACTCCATCATCTGCTGCTACAACCATTAGGACAATATCAATGCCTACTGCACCAGACATCATATTTTTTACAAAACGTTCATGGCCAGGAGCATCTATAATGCCAACTCTCTTGCCACTAGGCAGGTCGAAATAGGTAAAGCCTAGGTTAATGGAAATGCCCCTTCTTTGTTCTTCTTCTAGCTGGTCTGTGTTTCTACCTGTTAGGGCTTTTATTAAAGTTGTTTTTCCATGGTCAATGTGGCCAGCTGTGCCTAAAATTATATATTTCATTAATCTTTATAGTACTCCTTTAATACTGAGAGGATTTTTGGGAAATCTTCTCTTTTTATGGTTCTAAGGTCCAGGTGGACTTGGTCGTCATAAACACTTGTTATTATATGGTACCTAGATAGGCGCAAGAATCTTTCTAAATCTGTTGCCTTGTCCTTGGCCTTTAGTGAAAGTTTCTTAGACGGAAGTTTTTCCTCTGGATAGGCTCCACCACCAACAAGGGAATAGGAATCTTCAAGACTTAGGTCTATGTTTGGAAGTTGGGCCAAGATTTGGTCCCTTAAGTCTTCAGCCTTGGCAGTAATTTCTTCTAAGGTCATGGCTATCATATTAATAGTAGGATTATTTTTTATTAGTTCTTCTTCATCTAAATACTCAAACAAGGTTGCTTCTAGGGCTGCCAGGGTAAGCTTGCCAACTCTAAAGGCCCTTAGAAGTTGGTTTTTCTTAATTTGGTCTATTAAGTCCTTTCTACCAACAATTATTCCTCCTTGAGGTCCGCCTAAAAGTTTATCACAGGAAAAGCTAACTAGGTCTATGCCTTCTTTGAGACACTTGGACACAGTTCTTTCCTGAGACAGGCCATACTTACTAAGGTCAAGTAAGGATCCACTACCAAGGTCCTCTAAGACCAAAAGGTCTTTTCCTTGGGCCAGGTCCTTTAGCTCTGGAGCTGAAACTTCCTTGTGGAAGCCTAGGACCTTAAAGTTAGAAGTGTGAACCTTCATTAAGACCTTGGTATTTTCGTTTATATGATCTGTGTAGTCCTTAAGGTGGGTCCTGTTAGTGGCACCAACTTCTATAAGTCTTGTTCCAGATCTTTCCATTATTTCAGATACCCTAAAGGAGTCGCCGATTTCTACTAGCTCTCCTCGGCTGACTATAGTTTCCTTGTCATAGGCTAGGGTGTTTAGCATTAAGAATACTGCAGCAGCATTGTTGTTAACTATTATTGCATCTTCTGCGCCAGTTAAAGTTTTAATAATATCTACTAGCTGCTTGTATCTAGATCCTCTTTGGCCCTGGTCTAAGTCGTATTCTAAATTAGAATAAGACGAAGAAATTTGGACCAATCTTTCTTGGGCCTTTTTAGATAGAAGGGCCCTGCCTAAATTTGTGTGCAAAACCACGCCAGTGGCATTAATAGTAGTTTTAAAGGAATAGAAATCTCCTTTTTCTAAGACAGTTTCTATTTGTCTATAAATGTCTTCCTTTTCAAAATCAAAGTCAGGATTTTCTTTGATTTCATTGCGGAAATTATTAAAAATACTGATAGATACATATTTAACAAGTTCCTTAGAAACTTCTATATTTTTGCTTTCAAAATAGGTTAAAACATCGTTAACCTGTGGAATTTTCCTATATTTATTAGTCATATAAACTCCTTTAAAAACGTTAGCATTTATAGAGAAATTCTATAGATATACAAAAAACTAGAAATAGGTCTATAAATTAGCTTGATTTATTTTTGCTCTTATATATAATAAGATTATAGGTGAATAAATTAATTAGTTCAAGTGATATTGTAAAGAGATTTCTCTAAGAGAAAACCGAAGGGACAAGGTGGGGATGCCGATTCCAACTGAAATTCTCAGGTCCAAACATTTACAATTGATGAAACTCTGAAGATGACGACAGAGAAAAGGCAAAGCTTTTCTTTGTCGTTTTTTTTTAAATATTATTAAAGGATAGAAGACATTTGAAAATAATAACTAACAATAAAAGTTTTTTGACTTATAAAAAAGTCCCAGTAGAATATGTTGATGGTTCATATTTAGATGTGTTTATTAAGGTAAGGGATTACGTTCACAAAAACCACAAGCTTATAACTCATCCCCTTTATGGGAATATTCCACCAACTACAACCTTTTTCAGAACTTTGGTTATAGAAGAAGGTGATCACCTAGATTTTCAATCACTAGAGCTAATAGAAAATTCTATTTCTAAGGTTGAGAGGATTATAAAAAAAGACAAAGCCAAAGAAATAACCGAAGCTATTGAAAAAGATCTAGCCTTTATTGATTATACTTTAATCAGTGAAACTCTAGACAATATTATACTTTGAGGAGGTAATTATCATGTACGATATAGTAATTATTGGAGGAGGTCCAGGAGGACTTTCAGCTGGCCTTTATGCAGGTAGGGCCAGACTAAACACTCTTATTATTGAAAAGGGTTCAATTGGTGGCCAAATTGGAGTTACTGACTCTATTGAAAACTACCCAGGATCCTTAGTAGGAGAACATGAATCTGGAAAAACTCTTACTGAAAGAATGAGACAACAAGCTGAACATTTTGGTTGTGAATTTGTTTTTGATGATGTTGTAGAAGTTAATCTTAAAAGCCAACCAAAGAAAATCACCCTTCAATCTGGTGATGTAGTTGAAGCTAAGGCAGTAATTATTGCTACTGGTGCTAGTCCAAGAAAACTTAATGTACCAGGTGAAAAAGAATTTGCTGGCAAGGGAGTTTCTTACTGTGCAACATGTGATGCTAACTTCTTTGAAGACTTTGAAGTCTTTGTTGTAGGTGGAGGTAACTCTGCTGTAGAAGAAGCTATGTATCTAAAGAAATTTGCTAGAAAGGTTACTATAGTAGTAAGAAGAGATGTTTTAAGATGTGATGCTATTGTTAAAGAACAAGCTGAAGATCTTAAGGATCTTAATTTCATGTATAACACCTCTATCAAAGAAATCCATGGTGATCCACTGGTAAACAAACTAATTCTTGTTGACAACAAAACAGGAGAAGAAACAGAATACCTTGCTGATGAAGACGATGGCTTAATGGGAGTATTTGTATTTGTAGGTACTGACCCTCAATCAGAAATCTTCAAAGGCCAAGTTGACATGACTGATAATGGATATATTATCACTGATGAACTGATGAGAACTAATCTTCCATTAGTTTATGCTATAGGAGATGTTAGAAACACTCCACTAAGACAGGTGGTTACAGCAGCTAGCGATGGATCAATAGCAGCTGTTTCTATAGAAAAAGAATTGCAAACATTGAAGTAAAGGAGGAAAAATGTTAGAACTAGACAAGAAAAATTTTGACGAAGTTGTTTATGATTCAGAAGGCTATGTATTCGTAGACTTTTGGTCTGAATCATGTGAACCTTGTAAGGCTTTAATGCCAAAAGTTCATGAACTTGCAGAAAAATATGGTGACAAGATTAAATTTGCTTCTTTAGATATAACCAAGGCTAGAAGGGCAGCTATTAAATGCGGAGTTTTAGGCCTACCAAATATGCTTATGTTTAAAGATGGCGAAAAAATTGACGCCATAGATGCAGACTCAGCTACTATAGAAAATATAGAAGCTATGATCAAAAAATATTATTAGTATAAGGAGGACCCATGCGTCTAGAATTAGGTGAAATCTTTATTAAGGATATTAAGTTTGCCCAAGAATCAAAACTTGAAGATGGCATCCTTTACCTTAATAAAGAAGACCTTGTTCGAGAATCAGGCTTTGAAGATGACGAATATCTTGAAGACATAGACTTCGATATTGTTCATCCAGGAGAAAGTGTAAGAATCACACCTGTAAAAGATGTTCTTGAACCAAGGTATAAGGTTGAAGGCGGAGAATTTTTCCCAGGAGTACTAGGAAAAGTTGATACCGTAGGATCAGGTAAGACTATTTGTTTAAAGGATATGGCAGTAATGACTACTGGTAAAATTGTTGGTTTCCAAGAAGGAATTATCGACATGACAGGACCAGGAGCAGAATATACTCCATTTTCTAAGCTTGTATCATTAGTTGTAATTACAAACCCAAAAGAAGGTGTAAAACAACATAATCACGAACACTCTGTAAGAATGATCGGATTAAAGGTTACAAGATTTATTGGAAGCCTAGCTAAGGACCATGAACCTGAAAACGTTAAGGTTTATGAAACTAAGCCTCTTCTTGAACAAGTTCAAGAATACCCAGATCTTCCAAAGGTAATTTATGTTTATATGCTACAAACTCAAGGTCTACTACATGACACTTATGTTTATGGAGTAGATGCCAAGAAGATTATCCCAACATATTTATACCCAACAGAAATTATGGATGGTGCAGTAATCTCTGGTAACTGTGTATCAGCTTGTGACAAAAACCCAACTTATGTTCATTTAAACAATGATGTAATTAAGTCACTTTATGAAGAACACGGAAAAACTTTGAACTTCCTAGGAGTTGTAGTTACTAACGAAAACGTATATCTAATGGACAAACAAAGATCATCAGATACTACTGCTAAGTTAGTAGAATTCTTAGGTGCAGATGCTGTTATTATTTCTCAAGAAGGATTTGGTAATCCAGATACAGACTTAATAATGAACTGCAAGAAGATTGAGAAAAAGAATATCAAGACAGTAATTATAACTGACGAATATGCTGGCCAAGACGGTCTAAGCCAATCTTTGGCAGATGCTGACCCACTTGCTAATGCTTGTGTAACTGCAGGAAATGCTAACGAAGTTATTGTATTACCAAAACTTGATAAAGTTATTGGAGACATCCAATATGTAAATATTATTGCTGGTGGTAACGACAAGTCTCTAAGAGAAGACGGAACCATTGAAGTTGAGCTTCAAGCTATAACTGGAGCTACTAACGAAACTGGATTTACTAAACAATCAGCAAGAACTGTTTAATAGAAAAGAGAGGAACTATGAATTTACTAGAAAACAAAAAAATAGTGATCATAGGTGACCGTGACGGTATACCTGGACCAGCTATTCAAGCTTGTGTTGATACTGTAGACAACACAGAAGTTATATTTTCAGCTACAGAATGTTTTGTCTGAACTAGTGCCGGAGCTATGGACCTAGAAAACCAACAAAGAGTTAAAGACTTCGCAGAACAATACGGAGCAGAAAACATTGTTGTTATTTTAGGTGGAGCTGAGGCAGAGGCTGCAGGTCTTGCAGCTGAGACATGTATAGCAGGAGACCCAACATTTGCAGGACCACTTGCTGGTGTTGCACTAGGTTTAGATTGCTACCACGTAGTTGAAGACGAAATGAAAGAACTATTTGATCCAGATGTTTATGACGAACAAATTGGAATGATGGAAATGGTTCTAGACGTTGATGAAATTGTAGAAGAAATGCAAGAAATCAGAGAGGATTTGTTAGGATAATAAAGGGGTAACAAATGGCAAAAATTAAAGTTGTTCATTATGTCAACCAATTTTATGCAGGTATTGGTGGAGAAGACAAAGCCGATACAAAACCTCATATAGCCGAAACCCTACCACCACTAAGTGTTCAATTTGGACAAAAACTTGGTGATGACTTTGAAGTAGTTGGAACTGTTGTTTGCGGTGACACTTACTTTAACGAAAATATGGAAGAAGCGAAAGCAGAAGTCCTAGGCTTTATTAAGAGTTTTGAACCTGACTTTTTTATAGCAGGACCAGCATTTAATGCAGGTAGATATGGTGTTGCTTGCGGTACTATTACTGCAGCAGTAAAAGAAGAATTAAATATTCCAGCTATGACAGCTATGTATGTTGAAAACCCTGGTGCAGACATGTTTAAGAAAAATGTTTACATCATCGAAACAGCTGACAGTGCAGCAGGAATGAGAAAGGCCATTAAGGCTATAAGTGCTTTTGCTAACAAGTATGCAAAAGGCGAAGAAATTGGTGATCCAGAAGTAGAAGGCTATATGCCACAAGGTAGAAGAGTAAACTTCTTCACAGAAGAAACTGGATCTAGAAGAGCAGTTAATATGCTTCTTAAGAAAATCAATGGCGAAGAATTCAAGACAGAATATCCAATGCCTGAATTTGATAGGGTAGACCCAATGCCAGCAATAAAAGATCTTTCTAAGGCTAGAATAGCTTTAGTAACATCAGGTGGTATTGTTCCAAAAGGAAACCCAGACCATATTGAATCATCATCTGCATCAAAATACGGCAGATATAGCCTAGCTGACATTGATGATTTAACACCAGAAAATTCTGAAACTGCTCATGGTGGCTATGACCCAGTTTATGCCAACGAAAATGCAGACAGAGTTCTTCCTATAGACGTACTAAAAGACATGGTTAAAGAAGGAAAAATCGGTTCCCTACATGACTATTGGTATGCAACAGTAGGAAATGGTACAGCTATACTTTCAGCAAAACAATTCGGTAGCGAAATTGCTGACTATCTAAAAGAAGACAAAGTTGACGCCGTTATTCTAACCTCTACTTGAGGTACCTGTACACGTTGCGGTGCAACAATGGTTAAAGAAATAGAAAAAGCTGGATTCCCAGTTGTTCACGTTTGTACTATTACTCCAATTTCAATGACAGTTGGAGCTAACAGAATAGTACCAGCAATTGCTATTCCTCACCCACTAGGTGATCCTGCCTTAACTGAGGAAGAAGAATATAAGTTAAGATATAATTTAGTAGAAAAAGCTCTAAAAGCTTTAGAAACAGAAGTACAAGAACAAACAGTTTTCGAAGACTAAGGAGGCAAATTTAATTGAGTTTTCCTGTTTTGAAATCTGCAGGGTATGTACTAGTGAATACTCCCGACATGGTTGTGAATGCCGGGAGTACTTTCACTACTGAAAAGATCTTAAACCCTGATTCAGATTTATTAAAGAATGCAAATAAACACATCAGATCTTTTGATGAATTTGTTAGTTATTTACCAAACCAAATTTATATAGGTAATGAAAGACCAGAAAAATTAAATGATTACAAACTACCATACTGCCAAATAGACTATAAGTCTGACCAAGTTATGGGAAAAATGGGCTCTATGGTAAGGGAAGAAGAATTTATTGGAGTAATGAAATACTGTGATGAATTCGATTTAGTAATTCTTTCAGAAGACTATGTTAACAAGTATAAGGACCAAGTTGAAAAACGATTTCCAGAATTAGAAAAATCTTTTGGCAAATTAGTTGCTGGAGATATTTCTAAGGGCCAAGACCTTATAGCCAATGAAAAGGCTATGGGACTTTATATTGATGGCGACCTAATTGGTTATGTTCGTCAAGCCCACGACACTGACGTTAACCTAAATGCTCACACTATGTTTGAAAACTTAGTTTCAAAGGCTAGTGCAGTTATTGCAGCTATTGAAACTTTCAACCATTCTGATGTTACAAGAGATGAAATCGACTATGTAATTGAGTGTTCAGAAGAAGCTTGTGGTGACATTAACCAAAGAGGTGGAGGCAACTTTGCCAAGGCTATAGCAGAAACTGTAGGCATAAAAAATGCAACAGGATCTGACGTTAGATCTTTCTGTGCTGCTCCAGTTCATGCTATTATCCATGCTACAGCTATGGTAAAAGCAGGTATTTTCAAAAATGTTCTAGTAGTAGCAGGTGGCTCTACAGCCAAACTTGGAATGAATGCTAGAGACCATATGAAAAAGGACCTACCAATTCTAGAAGACGCTGTTGCAAGTTTTGGTGTAATTATTTCTGAAAATGACGGCAAAAGCCCAATTTTAAGAACTGACGTTATAGGCAAACACACTGTTGATACAGGCTCAAGCCCACAAGCAGTTATTACTTCTTTAGTTTTAGAACCACTAAAGAGAAATGGCCTAAAGATTACAGATGTTGATAAATATTCACCAGAAATGCAAAACCCTGACATTACAAAACCAGCAGGAGCAGGTAATGTTCCAGAAGCTAACTACAAGATGATAGGCGCTTTGGCTGTAATGGAAAAGGAAATTGACAGAAAAGAATTAAAAGACTTTGTTGAAAATAAAGGTTATCCAGGATGGGCACCAACTCAAGGTCATATTCCATCAGCAGTTCCTTATTGTGGTCATATGATTACTGACTTAACTACAGGTGATTATAACAGGGCTATGTTAATAGGTAAGGGATCCTTATTCTTAGGTAGACTTACTAACCTATTTGATGGAGTTTCAATTGTTGCTGAAAGAAACTCAGGTGTTGTTGAAGAAGAATCAACTTCTAACCAAGAAGACCTAGTGAGAAAAGTTGTAGCATCTGCTATGAAACAAGTAGCTGAACAAATTTTAGAAGATGAGGAATAAACCATGGACAAAAAGAAAATAGCTCATTCAATTATGAATATAGCAGACTCTTTAGAAAGTGGCGTACTAAAAGATAATATAAAAATTGCAGTTACAAATTTCGGCTCTGAACTTGGAGTAGACAATGTTAATGATGCTATACTAATGGCTAAATCACCTTTGTTTGATATAGTTGTAGTAGGAACTCCTTTAGAAGGATTTGAATCTTATGAAGCTTGTGGTGATGACCAAGTTGCTAAAGTTCTAGAAGATCTATTTAATAGGGGAGAAATCCAAGCTGCAGTTACTATGCACTATCCATTCCCTATTGGTGTTTCAACTGTAGGAAAAATAATTACTCCTGCCTTCGGAAATGAAATTTATTTGGCAACTACAACAGGAACAACTCATGCAAAAAGAGAAAAGGCTATGATTTTAAATGCCATAAACGGTATTATTGTAGCCAAGGCCAATGGCGTAGAAAATCCAACCCTTGGTATATTAAACATTGAAGGAGCTGTTACAGTTGAGAAAAAACTAAGACAGCTAAAGGAAAATGGCTTTGACATAAACTTTGCATCTTCAAAAAGATCTGACGGAGGATCTTTATTAAGAGGTAATGACCTTGTAGCTGGAGTTCCACACATTTTAGTTTGTGACTCTCTAACAGGTAATGTTTTAGTTAAGACCTTTGCATCTTATAATTCAGGTGGCTTCTATGAAACTACTGGTTATGGTTATGGACCTAGTGTAGGCCAAAACTATGACAAGGCAGTTTTCATAGTTTCAAGAGCTTCAGGTGCTCCAGTAATAAGAAATGCCATATCTTATGCTTATGACAGTGTAAAAGGTGGCTTAGTAGATATTTCTAAATCTTGTTATGAAGCAGCCAGAAAGGCTAATTTAGATGAAATCTTAGCATCTTTAGATGAAAAAGCCAGCGACAACCAAGTTCTAGCTCCAATGCCAGAAAAGGAAATAGTAACTCAAGCTATTGGCGGAATTGATATATTGGAAATTGAAAATGCAGTACAAGCCCTTTGGGCAGAAAAAATTTACGCAGAATCAGCCATGGGATGTACAGGACCTATGGTAATGGTAAGCGATGGAAACATCGAAAAAGCAAAAGAAATACTAGAAAACAAAGGCTATATTTAGTCTGAAAAGATAGATATCCTTTTAGGATATCTATCCTTTTACCTAGTTGATAGAAGACTCATATAATTTGGACATATTTATAAATTTGTATCATACCACCAAGTAGATTGGAAAAATTTGGTGCAATATATTTTTTACATACTTTGTGAAAAATAAAATAACTATGGTAAAACAAAACTAATCTAGATTATTCTTAAAAGTAAATTATAATTTTCGAGACAAAATTAGTATTTATAGATTTTGCCATAAGTTTTTAAAAGTGTGTAGGGAATTTATAAATTTGTAAATTTTGGTCCAAGAAAATTTTTAAAAAGGAGATGACTATTATGTTAGAAAATCTAACTCAAGTTGTCGTAAGTATTAACGGTTTGTTATGGGGACCTCCTATGATGATACTACTTGTAGGTTTCGGTTTAGTATCTTCAATTTATCTTAAGTTCCCTCAGTTTACAAAACTAGGTTATGGATGGAACGAAACTTTTGGAAAGCTATTTAAGAAAAGCGAAAGATCTGAAGCTGACGAAGGCTCACTGTCATCTTTCCAAGCACTAGCAACTGCTATAGCTGCCCAAGTTGGAACAGGAAATATCGGTGGTGTAGCTGGAGCTATAGTTTCTGGTGGACCAGGTGCTGTTTTCTGGATGTGGGTTACTGCAATTCTAGGTATGTCTACTATATCAGTAGAAGCAATGTTGGCACAAAAATATAGAGAAAAAAGTGGTGACCAATTAGTTGGTGGACCAGCTTATTATTTAAGTAATGGCTTAAAAAACAGGAACAAGGAAGGCTTAGGCAAGGCCTTAGCAGCAATCTTCGCAGTACTAATTGTTTTGGCCCTTGGATTTATAGGAAATATGGTTCAATCTAACTCTATTTCAACTGCAATAACTGAAGCTTTTAGCATTAATCCATTAATAGTTGGTATAATAATTGCAATTTTAGCAGCCTTTATTTTTATAGGTGGAATTAAACGTATAGGAAAATTCGCAGAATATGTAGTTCCTTTTATGGCAGCTCTTTATATTATTGGTGCAATAATTGTATTAATAAAATATGCTAATATGATTGGCCCTGTATTCAAGGCTATTTTCTCAGCTGCTTTTACTGGCCAGGCTATGCTTGGTGGAGCTATAGGTGTATCTATAAAAACTGCTATTAGATATGGTGTTGCTAGAGGATTATTCTCTAATGAAGCTGGTATGGGTTCAACTCCAAACTCTCACGCAGTAGCACAAGTTTTGCATCCTGCAGTTCAAGGTACAGTAGCTATGGTTGGTGTACTAATTGACACTATAGTAGTTTGTACAGCAACATCTTTAGTTATCCTTGCCACAGGAGCTAACAACTCTGGAAAAGAAGGGGTAATGATTACTATGGAAGGCTTTAGAATTGCCTTTGGAGAAATCGGAGCTCAATTCTTGGCTATAGCTTTAGTATTCTTCGCCTTTACAACAATTGTAGGCTGGTACTATTTTGGTGAAACTAATATTAAGTATTTATTCAAATCAAAAACAGCCCTAAGAGTTTATCAAATAATCGTACTATTCTTTATAGTTGTAGGTTCAGTTCAAAAAGTTGACCTTGTTTGGGAACTTACAGACATGTTTAATGGTTTAATGGTAATACCAAATGTAATTGGTTTGTTTATATTGTTATCAGAAGCTAAGGAACTATTTGATGACTTTGATAGCCAAAGAAAACGTGGAGAAAGATTAACTTACCACTATAAATATCAATAATAAGTAATTAGAAAGGTTCTATAATATCTGTGGGGGGATAGAAAAATATCCCCTTACAGATATTTT